>JAIOHM010000188.1 GCA_019912965.1 Anaerolineae bacterium | reverse complement strand
TCCGATAACTTTCTTGGAGCTACTGAGGTTTCACAGAGATTTGAATTTTTATAATGCAAAGCGCCGAACCCCTTGCTTTAAAACTGGAACATTGAAGTTAATCAGCAAGCCAATTTTGCATTTCAAGAGTTTCATGTAAGTCAAAATTTGCGCCTGATGAACGGGTAGTATTTCATCTACAGCTTTTAACTCAACGATAATAGTCTGCTTTACCCAAAAATCTAGACGATAAGCGCAATCAATAGTCAAACCTTTATACTCAATGGGTATAGGT
Organism: Anaerolineae bacterium; assembly: GCA_019912965.1. Classification (GTDB taxonomy): domain Bacteria; phylum Chloroflexota; class Anaerolineae; order Aggregatilineales; family Phototrophicaceae; genus CFX2. The sequence goes on along the minus strand of JAIOHM010000188.1, from coordinate 11,611 downwards.
TTTTCTTATCTCCCGCAAGCTCAATTCTCGCGCCAAACAGGTTTGGTAAGCTGATTCAAGTAACCCCGGCCCCAATTCCCGATGAACCTCTATAGCTGCTCCAATAATGTTTCCTGTCAACTGTTTTTCTGGAAACATCTAAAACCAACTCTCTGCGAAACCTCCGCGTTCTCTGCGCCTCTGCGGTTTTTTTCTGTTCTCTTTTAATCGTCGCCGCTTTCGCTCTCGTCCCCGTCTTCGTCATCCTCACCGCGCAGATCGAGTGCCTGCTGCAATTTTTGCTGCGTCGGTTCGTGTGTCGGATCGAGTTGCAAGGCGCGGGCGAAGGTTTTGACCGCTTTGCCGTATTCATGGGCAGCCATCAACGCATCGCCGTAATTTACCCAGAACCAGAAGTCCGTATCGTTATAATGTACCGCCAGTTCATAGGAGGAGATGGCTTCTGCCCAACGGTGCAGTGCCGCGAATGATAAGCCTTGACCGTTCCATGCCCAGGCGTAGGAGTCGTCCATATCCAGTGCCTTCTGGTAGCTTTCAATGGCCGTCTCATGCTCCCCTAAACGCCGCAGTACTTGTCCACGCCGCGCCCAGGCCACCGGATTTTTCGGCATCAGTGCTGCTGCCCGGTCAGCTACCTGTAAGGCTTCCTGCTTGCGCTGCATATCCAGCAGCACATCAATCTGGTTGGTGTAGTACCAGATAATTTTGGGGTCTTCTTCGGTCGAGCGTTCGTAGCTGACCAGCGCTTCTTCCCGTCGTCCCAATGCTTCCAGCGCCAATCCGCGCCCATTCCATGCCCACGCATATTTGGGGTTCAAACTGAGAGCCTGATCGTAAGCTGCCAGTGCCTCCTGATTTTGCCCCAGACGGCGCAGTGCTTGCCCACGTTTGGCATGGCTTTCGGTGTGTCGCGCGTTGAGCTTGACAGCCTGATCAAGCGATTCGAGGGCTTCTTCAAACCGTCCCAAAATCACCAATTCGTCGCCCGCGTTGTACCAGTACCACACATCCTGATCGTCAGATTCGGTGGCTTTGCGGAAGCAGTACAGAGCCTCTTCATGTTTGTTGAGCGCGCTCAGGGTCAAGCCGCGCCCGTTCCATGCCCAACTGTAGGTATCATCCAATTCGACGGCGCGTGTGTAACTCCGCAATGCCTCTTCCATCCGTCCCAACCGCCGCAGCACCTGTCCCTGTTTCGCCCACATACGGGCATTATTGCCATCCAGTTTCAGCGCGGTTTCCAGCAGATCAAGCGACTGCTGATACTGCCCCAACTGAATCATCACATCCGCTTGCTGGTACATATAGAAAGGGTCTTTGGGCGCGGACTGGCTGGCGCGTTTATAGGATTTCAACGCCTCATCCAGTTTACCCAAGGTCTCCAGGGTGATGCCTTGTTCATTCCATGCCCATGCATAATCCGGGTCAATGCGTGTGGCATGGCGGTAGGCATTCAGGGCTTCATCATACCGTTTCAGATGACGCATAGCGTTGCCCAACCGTGCCCAACTGGGAGCGTGCTGCGGCACGATTTTGGTCACCCGTTCCAGCAGTGCCAGCGCTTCTTTATGCCGTCCCAGCAGCACCAGCACGTTGCCTTGGTTGTACCAGCAGTGCCAGACGTAACTGTCGGCATACTGTGCGGCCTGCTTATAACAGTCCAGCGCTTCTTCCAACCGTCCGATATGCTCCAGCACAATCCCTTTGCCGTTGATCGCCCAGCTATAATCTGGCTGAAGTTTGATGGCTTTGTCGTAGGCGTCCAGCGATTCTTCGTTGCGGTTGACGTAACGCAGCACTTGTCCCAACTTCGCCCAGCTAAAAGCGTGGGTTGGATCAGCGCGGGTGGCCTGCGTGGCGGGCTGTACCGCGTCCGAATACATGCCCATCTCCACCAGCATTTCCGTCAGGTTGTACCAGTGCCAGACTTCATCCGGCTGATACTGTGTGGCTTTCTTAAAGCTGGTCAATGCTTCTGTTGGATGGTTGAGCATCTTCAGCGCAAGGCCGCGTCCGTTCCATGCCCATGCATACTGCGGGTCAATTTCGACCGCTTTTTCATAACCTTTGACCGCTTCTTCGTAATGCTGCATCAGGCGGTAAATCTGCCCCAGTTTCGCCCAGCTATTGGGATGGCTGGGGTCAACTTCCAGTGCCTTTTCCAGCAGCGGAATCGCCTCGGCATAACGGTTCATATTTTGCAGCACATCGGCTTGGTTGTACCAGTTCCAGACCTCGTTGGGCTTGATCTGCGCCGCCTGTTCATAGCAGGCCAACGCCTGTTCCATCCGCCCAATTCGTTCCAGCACCAGACCTTTACCGCGCCATGCAAAAGCATAATGTGGATAAATTTCCAGCGCCTTGTCGTAACAGGTGAGTGCGTCTTCATACCGCGCCAGCAACCGCAGCGCCCGTCCTTTACGTGCCCAGGCCAGCGCATTGTCGTTCTGCAATCCAATCGCCCGGTCATAAGCGGCTAACGCTTCGTCCATGCGGTTGAGTTCTGTCAGCGAATAACCTTTGTCGATCAATTCGTGAACCTGCATGGCCGGGCCAGTGATTTCCAGCGTGGCTTTTTGCCCGGTGACTTCTTCATAAATTGCCGCCAGATCATCCACCAGCGCGCCCCAGCTTGATGGGCGTTCGTCCGGCATTTTCGCCAGACAGTCCAGCACCAGTTTTTGCAGCTTTATCGGCAGCACCCGTTCATAGTGATCGTCAAAAGTCGGGATTTTATGCAGATGCGCCTGTTTCCATTCCGGGAATTTTTTGGCGTCGAAAACATGTCTCCCGGTCAGCATCTCGTACATCATGCAGCCGAACGCATAAATATCAGCCCGCAGATCGACTGGCTTGGCCTGACACTGCTCCGGCGACATGTAGGGCGGTGTGCCCACAATCGCCCCCATGCGTGTGAGACGATTGGAAGGATCATTGTAGGGGTCGAGGGCATTTTCATTTCCCGGCAGCATCGCTTCCGTAAAATCCAGCGACCGCACCAGACCGAAGTCGGTGATTTTGGCGATGCCATCGTGCGTTACCAGAATGTTGGCGGGCTTCAGATCGCGGTGAACCAGTCCTTCCACCCGTTCACATCCGTGCTGCATCCCCAGCACAATATGCAAGCCAAACTCAATGGACTGCCCCAGATCAAGCCGTTTGTGGTCAATCCAGCTACGCAGGTCAGGCCCAAGTCCTTCTGGCCCGCTGATGTGTTCCAGAATGATGTGCGGGCGTCCATTGATGGTTTCGACGCGCATCGCCCGGACGATATGACGGTGCTTTTCCAGCAGCACCCATGTGGTTGCTTCCTGATTAAAGCGTGTCACCGCCCGTTCGTTATCCAGAAATTTGCCTTGGAAGGTCTTGATGGCGACCGGTTCTTTTTGCTGATGGTCGTAACACAGGTAGACCACGCCCATCCCGCCGCGCCGTAAATCGTGTACTTCGTAGCGATCTTGGATATGGTCGCCAATATTGAAATCGTCTTCCTGCGGGCGTCCGGTCGGTTGATAAGGCTGTACCAGCTTGCGGTTGACGTTGCTGGCATCGCGCTCGACCGAAGTCAATAAATCCAGTGCATCCTGCTCCATGCGGGTTTCGCTGGGCGCGGTCAGATCGGCATCGCTGACCAGCGCCGATGTGCCCGTACCAGACAAATCGGCGACAGTTGCCGAAGGATCAACGGCGATAGTCGCGGAAAGTTCCGGTGCGGCAATCGCGGTAAATTCTTCTTGGCTGGCATCTTCGCCTATCACATTCATCGGCCCGGTGGGAGCATCTTCCAGATAGGCATCCACCAGATCGGGAATGGCCTGTTCATGTTCATTTATTGGGAACATCCCGGCGGGTTCGGTTTCCGCCGCTGCCCAAAGCGCCGCTGCCAGATTGCGGCGTGTCGGATATTCCTGCGCGGCGTGAATCGTCCAGCCGATGTAATTCTGGATGGCTGTTCGTGCCAGTTGGCGATCTTCATTGAGCTGTGCGTTCTGTTCGGCTCGTTGATAGGCAATCAGCGTCTTGCCCACGTAGAACACCAGCAAACGCCCGTCCTCAGTGATCGAGCGCCGCGCACATAAATCGCCCAGTGCGAACAGGTCGTTGATGTCCTCGCGTCGCAACGCCAGCCGACCCAATGTGCGGATTTCCGTATTAGGGTCAGTTGCAAAGAAATCAACGGCATCCTGTGGTTGGCGTTTTTTCAGCGCCTTGCTGATGGCTTCTTCGCTCAGCAGGGCGGGTTGTCGTCCCGTCTGTGGAATGTTCATAAGCGCCTGTGCTTACCAGTCTTTTTCGATAATCAGTTCGCCATACTCTCGGAAACGGTGCCGTATGCTCCCGGTTCAGGTGTTGGGTTCCGCGCCACCCTACTTCTGTTCTTTCAGCGTCTCGAAGCGGAGTTTTTCTCCGTCATCCCCGCGCGCGATAATGGTGTCGCCTTTTTCAAAGGTTTCTTCCACAATCTTTGTGCTTAACGGACGCGTCAGCAGGCGTTCAATCGCCCGCCGCAAAGGCCGCGCACCATTCACCGGATCATAACCTTTTTTCAGAATCGTCATCCGTGCATCTTCAGCCAGTTCCAGCTTCAGCTTTTGTTTGCCCAAGCGGTCGTGGAGTTCGCCCAACTGCAAATCGAGTATCAAGCTCACCATTTGCTGGTTCAGTGGCCGGAAGGTGATGACCTCATCAATGCGGTTCAGGAATTCAGGGCGGAAGAAGCGGCTCAGATGCGATGAATAATCCGGTTGTTGTTCCGGGTCGGAAACAAAGCCGATGGATTTACCGGTTTCCTCTGTGCCGATGTTGCTGGTCATGATGAACACCGAATGCCGTGCATCCACCTGCCGCCCATGCGCGTCGCTCAATCGCCCCTCGTCAAACACTTGCAGGAAAATATCGAAGACTTCCGGCGCAGCTTTTTCTACTTCGTCCAGCAGCACCACACTGTATGGTCGGCGGCGTAATCCATCCGTCAACTGCCCGCCGCGCTGGGTGTCTTTGTATCCCGGCGGCGCACCGATCAACCGTGCAACCGTGTGCGAGTCGTGAAATTCGGACATATCCAGCCGCAGCATCGCTTCTTCACTGCCAAACAGAAATTCCGCCAGCGCCCGTCCCAATTCGGTTTTGCCCACCCCGGATGGCCCCAGGAACAGGAACACCCCAATCGGACGTTGTGGGTCGCTCAGTCCGGCGCGTGCGGTTTTGATAGCATCTGCCACGCTGCTCACGGCGGCATCCTGACCGATCACCCGTTTACGAAGGGCGTTTTCTAATCCAGCTAAACGGCGTTTTTCGTCTTGCGTCAATTCCGTCACTGGAATACCTGTCCAGTCGGAAAGCACCGCCGCGATATTTTCGACCTCGACTTCTGGCAGGGGGATCACACCGCTGTTGCTTTCGTCCGGCGAAATCGTGCGGATGATGACGCGCGTACAGGCTTCGTCCAGTAAATCCAGCGCCTTGTCCGGCAGGCGGCGGTCAGGTAAAAAGCGTACTGAAAGATTGACGGCAGACTCGATTGCATCCTGCTTGATGATTACCCCGTGATGGGTTTCCAGATTTTTACGCTGTCCGGCCAGAATCAGCAGGGTATCCGGCTGACTGGGTTCTTCAATGTCCAGCGTGCGGAATCGTCGATCAAGCGCCGGGTCTTGTGCAATAGCACGGCGATATTCTTCATGAGTGGTCGCCCCAACACAGATCAATTCGCCGCGCGCCAGCGCCGGTTTCAAAATGTTGGCAGCATCTAGATTGCTGTCAATCGTATCCCCTGCGCCGACAATCGTATGGATTTCGTCGATGAACAGAATCACGTTCCCGGCGTTTTTTACTTCGTCCACAATGCCGATCAGCCGTTCCTCAAACTGACCGCGCAGGCTGGTTCCGGCCACCAGAGTGCCGATTTCAATCTGTACCAGACGGCGGTTAAGCAGGGACTTGGGCGCTGTCCCTTTGTGGATGGCATACGCCAGCCCTTCCACCACAGCGGTTTTACCCACGCCTGCATCGCCCAGCAGCAGCGGATTGTTTTTCTTGCTCCGTGCCAGCGTCCGCGCCAGCGCCCGGATTTCGCGTTCCCGCGCGATGGCTGGGCCAATTTTCCCGATGGCAGCCTGTGCGGTCAGATCGCGTCCATATTTGTCCAGCAGCGGTGTTGGCATCCGTATCTCATTCTTGGAAGAGGAGTCATCAAATGGATCGTCATCATCAAATGCGTAATCGTCGTTGATGTTGGGGAAGTCGAAAAACTCACTGTCGTCTATCTCGTCGCTGTCTTTCCGGTCGCGCGGCGATTGGGCTTCCAGCAGCAGCCGTTGCAGCCACAAATTCAGGTCAAACCCCATATCCATCAATTTGCGTACCGGAATGCTCTCGCCTTCCTGCAAAATTGCTACCAGCAGATGCGCCTCGTCAATTTCATCGTAGTTGTTATCCTCTTCGCGCTCTGCCAGAAAGATTGCCAGCGCCAGCACGATTTCGCTGCGGGGTGTCAGCGGCAGCACTTCGCCCAATTTGCCATCGCCCCGGCCAATCTCTTTGCTGATCTCTGCCCGGACTTGGCGTGGGTCTAGCCCTGCGCGCTTCAACAAATTAGCGGTTGGGCTGCCTTCGCGTCGTGTGACGGCAATGAATAGGTGCTCTACACCCACGTAATTGTGGTCGAGACGTCGCGCTTCCTCGGCTGCTGCCCCCAGGACAGAGGAACAACGTCTGCGAATTTCTTGCTCAGGAATATCAGGTGAGGGTGTCAAGGTTCTTCTCTACCAGTGTATGTTTTCTCAAACGAACAAGCACTATCAGTATAACGCAAAAGACTACATCTGCTTCAAATTTGGGGTACAGTCCATATTGATTTTGTCTGATTTTCAACCAGCAGCATTTATTGCTGAATTCCGGGCATCTGTAACTCAATAATTGAGCTTAACCGGTTATATTTACATTGGGATTTGCCGCTCTTTCATAGTAACATAGAGAAATATGTCGCGGGCAGGTTTATCGACGCACATAACGCGCTTATACCAGGACAAAATCGTTTATGGCTGGCAGTGATCCGCTAATCGGCAAAAAATTGGGCGACTACATTATCGTAGATGTGCTGGGGCAGGGCGGTATGGCCCGCGTGTATCGGGGGCTGGATAAAAAGCTCAACCGTTATGCCGCTGTCAAAGTCATTGACGCCCATCTGGTTTCCGATGATCAGGATGAATACCGCCAGCGTTTCCAGAACGAGGCGCGCTCCATCGCCCGTTTGAACCATCCCAACATTGTCGGCATCTACCAGTTCGATCAGGTAGGCACGACTTACTACATGGCGATGAGTTTTATCGAGGGTAAAGACCTTCGTACCGTCCTCAAGAATCACGCCAAAAACGGTACACGCATGGGCTACCCGGAAATTCGGCGTGTGATTAAGGACATTGCCGACGCGCTGGATTATGCGCACCGTGAAAATGTCATCCACCGCGATGTAAAACCTTCCAACATTATGGTCACGGCGGAAGGCAAGGGCATCCTCACCGATTTTGGCCTTGCGCTGAATACCACCGAAGGCACAATTGGCAACACCTTTGGTAGCGCCCATTACATCGCACCCGAACAGGCCGTATCTTCTGCACAGGCCGTCCCGCAAAGCGATTTATATTCGCTGGGTGTCGTGCTTTTCGAGATGCTCACCAACCGCGTCCCGTTCAACGACCCCTCCGCCATGGCTGTTGCCATGAAACATCTGAATGAACAGCCGCAGCCGCCCAGCCGCATCAATCCCAATCTGTCGCCGAAAGTCGATGATGTGGTGATGAAGGCGCTGGATAAAGACCCCAAACGCCGTTTTCCGACGGGTGGTGCGATGGTCACCGCGCTGGATTTTGCCTTTGCCATTTCCAGTGGCGATCTGGAATCCAGCAAGCCGGATGCACTGCAACCGCTGCCCTCATGGGGTGATAGCAGCCGACCATCTTCATTGTCCCGCCCGACAGCAGGTACCCCGCTCCCAACGGATTCGCGTGCCAGTCGCCCGGCCTCTGAAAGCTGGGATTCGCCATCCAGAGCGCGTCCGGCAGGTCTGATGCCAGATGCACCCACCGTCACCGATTCCAAAAAGTCGGCAGCCAATCGTGCCGAGATGCAAAAATATCAGCAGAAATTGCAGCACCGTTCCCGCCGGACGCGCCTGATGGTGATTTTTGCCGTTGTAGGCACGATTGCGGTTGCCCTTGCGCTGCTGGTTCTGTCCAATATGCAGGGTGGAGGGGGCGATTCGACCTTGACGCCTACCATAGAGGTATCGCCAAGCGCGGAAGTTGTCGCTGTTACAAGTCGCCCAACACAGGGTCAGGCGCTTGGTCTGTTCCCATCGGCTACCCCGGATGAATCGGCTACCGAAGAATCGACCATTGAACCAACCGATACTGCCCGCCCGACAACGGCTGTGCCCGTTGTAGTGGTTGAGTCATCGGATACGCCCGCGCCAACCGATGCGCCGCCGACGGCAACGACGCCGCCCACCGCGACCCGCCAGCCGCCTACCGCTACATCCCAACCGCCCACGCCCACTTTGACCGATACCCCGGTGCTGAATCTGCCCGTGCTGCTCCGCTGGACGCAAGACTCCTTCACTCTGCTCAATCAGTCTGATGCCGAGGTGAACGTCAGTAATTTGAGTTTCGTACAGGTTTCCGGCGGCGAGGATGTCAATCGTATTTTTGAATCCCGCCTGTGGAACGGAGGCAGTCGCCAACCCAGTGATTTGCCCGCCGGGGATTGCTTCCAGATTTTCCGTGATAGCTTGGGCTTTATCCCGGATGCAGCCGATTACTGCGGCACACGTCATGCCGTCTGGCAGGCATCAATCATGCGCTGGTTCTGGGTGAATACGGATGACTCTGTCGCCGTTTTTGAGGTGCGCCGTGCGGAGCGGGTGTTGGCTTCCTGCTTGCTCTCGGATGGTGAATGCAGCTTCGACCCCGGCTTCTAATAAACAAATCTTCCCGTAGGGGAGCACCTATGTGTGCTCCCGAATTTGATTTTCTTCTAAAAACCAACAACTATTCCGGTGTTGCTGCTAATGTCACCGTCGGTACAGGCGTACTCACCACCAGTTGACCCGCGCCGCCGCCCTGACTCACAATCAGCGCCAGTGCCGCCACCAGCAGCACCAGAATCGCTACCGCCGCCCACCGTAAAAGACGGGTATCGCCGGGACGTGCCATAGTCTCCAGACGCGCATGATCCAGCAGCCAGTTTTGCATCAACCCCGCCCGTACCCGCCATCCGCCGCCCTCATTTTCAACGATTTCGTCATATTCCAGACCCCGTAAAGCCGCCCGGATCGTCGTCATATCCAGCGGATAATCCGATTCGATCAGCCATGCTTCAAGTGCTTCTGCTGGTGTCGGTGTCAGTGGGTCAGCCAGAATCAGGCTGATGAGTGCGGTCAGCGTCAAGCGCTCATTTCGATTGCGGGCTTTCCATTCTGCCTCGAATTCGCCTCGGCTTTCCCGGTAGACGGTCGCGCTGGCCGTTTTCACATCCTCTGCGGTCAATGTCCGGTCGCCATCCCCATTTTCCCAGAATTTGTAAAGCTGGAAACCCAGTCGTTGTAACAGATGTGGCCTGCCGCCCGTTGCCCGATGTGCCGCCGCCACACCCTCATCATTGATGAAATATTCCCCACGCACGGGTTCACGCAGCAGCCAGACAGTATCAGCCTCATCCAGACTTTCCAGCCGGAAAGCATCCGTCAACCCCACCAGCGGACTCAATTGGGGCAGGGTATCTTCATAGCGTGCATCCAGTGCCAGCACAAACCCCAATCCGGGCTGTGCCTTCACCAACCCGTTCAGGTAGCTGAACAAATCCTCCGACAGCCGCCCCTCGTCCATATTCCGCAGCAGCCAGCCCGCGTCATCCAGCAGAAACACCAGTTTGCGCCGCCGCAGTACCGTAAACAATTCCGGCAAATACGTCTCCGCCAGCCACGCGCGCAAATTTCCGCTGTCCGGTTGCAAATCCCCCAACCGTGCGATGCTCAGATTGCGTTCGACCAGTGCCCCCGTCGCCCCGCCTGCTAATGCCCGCAGCAGATCACTCTCGTCACGCGGTGTCAACCGCTTCAACGGCAGATACACACCCACAAAAGTTTCGTCAAAGGTGTCGTGGAAATGCAGCAGCAGCGAGGTTTTGCCGATGCCTTGCCGCCCCAGTATGGCGCAGCCTTTAGTCCCGGTTGGGTTCGTCAGCCGTTCATATAAATGCTCGAAGGCTTTTTGCCGCCCTGCGAACGGGGCGATTGCATCAGGGCGATACGGATTTTGCGGCAGAATGGGTTCATCCATCGGTTTATCATCTCACAAATTGGCGTCACCGGATTACATTCCCATTCTACCCAAACCGCCCCATCTGCACACGATTTACGTCAGCGGCCATTCAGGAATCAGATCGTCAATCTCATCCATCAGCCGAATTGTATTCGTCAGCGCGATCACAACTTTCTGATAATGCAGCCCATCATCGCCGCTCAAGGTTCGCCCACGCCGATCTTTTAGCCACTTGTCCAAAACTTGATAGCCGCCAATCTGGAACTCCCAAACATCTTCTGCAATGCTCTCAAAATATTGGGTTTTGTTGATGTAAACCCGTCCGTTGTCGTAACGCGGATAACCCTTTTCCACCACGCCGCTGCCCGCACTGTAGGTCGTTATCAGGTCGCGCAGTCCAATATCCCGCAGCAGATGGAAATCAACCAGTGCTTTACCTTTCGCACACAGCGACCGGAACAAATCAACATCGCGCGTGAGCGGCAGGCGCGGAAAATCCATCTTCAGGGATTCTGCATAACGCTCCCGGTAGGTAGGAGAGTGGAAAACTGCATACGCGTAATGAAACACATCCTCCGGGCCAAAAGTTGTCGTCAAATCGCCTGTGCCATCTGGTACGAATGTAAGCCCTAACCGTTCTGTAAAGTCATTGACGAACGCTTTGCTTAGGTTTGGTGTTCGTCCATCTTTCCCTGGAGGCCATTCCCCTTCAACTTCGAATAAACGGTTTGGGTCGTTTGAGGGGTAGAAATATAGTGGGAAGAAATAATTTCCTTCTTTTCGGGTCGCCGCGTGATGTACTGCAATGCGGTCAGAAACTATTACATGCTCAAATTCATCTACCTCATAACCACGACTTACCATCAAGTTGAGGGAACAATTTTTTGCCCATTTCATTACTTTTCTACTTGCACCACCCCGCCCAATTTCCATTAGGTCAGGTTCATAGTAAATATAACGCCAGTCGAAAGGGCGGTAGTAGATAGGCCAGATTTTTAGTTTCCAGTTTGATTGGCGAACTTTTTCCCGTTCACGTGACGTCTGCCAGTACCGACTATCCTCTATAGGCAATAAGTGTAAAGCATCCCTATCGTTAACTTTAGAATCCGCTAGTATTGAAATGCGTTTTTGAAGCTCTTCCTCAGTCCAGCCTATGTGTAATAAATCATTGTGAGTAATTAGAGAGTAGTTGTAAAGAAAAGCATTACAATATAGACTCCAAACGATGAAAACGCGTAAACGCTATCCCACTGACTTAAGTGACACCCAATGGGCGCGATTGTATCCGCTAT
>JAIOHM010000187.1 GCA_019912965.1 Anaerolineae bacterium | reverse complement strand
TTTCTGGAAACTGGAAACTCGCAACTGGCAACCATAAACTTAGCACCTAGCACCTCGTACTTAGCACTAATCACCCGCCGACAACCCCTGCGGCAATTGTGTACAAATTGAATCCTGGTGACTTCTAAAAATGCGCAGTCCTGTGTTCCGGCTTAAGGCGGAGTACCACCCGCAATGAGTTGGAGCATAAAATCCAACTTCCCCCTGATTAATCCCAACCCACTTTCCGCTTTAATAAAACCATCAACGCAAACGAGCTTATGGAGCAAAGCACAATGGCAAAAGCAGGCGACCGGATGACCAGTGTCCACACTGGCGAAACCTTCGTCTTCATCAAAACCGCAGCCAATACCGACGGCCAGCAGTTGGTTTTTGATATGATCTGTGAACCCGGTGGCGGGGCAAAAGGCGCACCCACCCACATCCACCCCAAACAGGAAGAACACTTTCATATTCGGAAAGGGGTGATCGAATTTGAGGTCAATGGACGATCATTTTTTGCCTACCCCGGCGAATCCATCACCGTCCCGGCAGGCACACCCCACACATGGCGCAACCCCAGTCAGAAGGAAAAAGCCGTTTTCCGCTGTGAAATCGAGCCAGCCGGACATTTTGAATTCATGTTTGAAAGTTTGTGTGGCCTGTCCCAGCGGGGAATGATAGGTGTCGATGGCAGTGTGTCTCCGCTGGCGATGGCCCGCATACTGCACCGCTATCCCGACCATCTCTACATTGTCGGGATACCTTTCTGGGAACAAAGATTGGCTTTCGCGCTGCTCTCGCCCATCGCCAAACTCATGGGTTACAAAGAATTGTATACCTACCAGTTTGACCAACCCGCTGCCGCATCAATCGAACCAACCCATCAGATGACAGGCGCGGACTAACGGATAAACGACTGCATTGGCGAGTGGGGCATGAAGCATCATGCTCCACTAAGCGGTAAGCCGAAAGTAGTGCGCGAACGAGAGCCGGTCAGGATTAGAGACATCGTTGTGGGCAGCAACGGTGTGATCAATAGCAGCGGACAGGTCAGCCAAGCCAGTATGCAGATTGTAGTGCGGCGGGAATTCTGGATATCCCCATAGTGGAGTATCATAACCAAAGGAAACCAGAAAACATGGGAGATGTCGCGCGCTCAACACCGAACGAGTGAACAGCTAAAATCATCAAAAATACCCACAATAAAATATGTAAGACTACCTGTTATGCCCTGTTTAACAGGCTTGATCTCCCCTCAGTCAAATAATCGCTTGAAAAGATGTATCCACAAGTGCCATTATTAAGTCCCAACGTGGTTTAAAGGCGTTGTTCCCTGCGCTGTTGAATTGAGGTGTAACAGCGGCGGAGCAAATCTTCGCAGATTTTCCAGTCGCGGGCGGGGTCGTCCGAAATTTTCCCGGTGATGGTATCCAGCACATTGTTGGCTTGGACTCGCAGTTCGCCGGATTCGCGGGCTTGTTCGCGGGTGAGGCCAAAGACGGCGGCGTGTAAATCGATCATGGTTTCGATGAATGCTGTTTTATCCGGCTGGCGCACCAATTGGCGGTGGACATCCCAATACTGCGACTCCAGCGCGGCGACGCGGGCGGGGTCGAAGGTCAGGCCGGAATAACGGCGGGCGATGCGATAAAATTTCTCGTTATACATCCGCACTTTGTTCATATCGTGTTCGACGGGAACCCATTGCACTGATGCCCGCGTGACATAATAGGCCGCCAGCAGCGAAACCGGGAACGGAATGCGGAACTGCTCCTGTGCCAGCGCCACCACCAGCCGCAGCAGCTGAATCCAATTGCGATCATAATAGGCTTTCCAGCCTTCAACCTCGAAATAGGCCACGCGATCCGGGTTAAAGCGAAAGTTTTTCATCTTCTCAGCTTCCCTCTGCGACTTGGCGGTTAGTTATTTTTCGCGTCGATCTGTAAACGTCCTGCTGCCCCCAACGCGAGGCATACCGGGCAGGTGGCTTCGTGCCATGCGCCGACGGCTTCGCGCAGAATTTCCCCGGCTGGCGCAGTCGGTTTCTGCCGCCGCCGGATGATGTACCATGCGCCCAAGCCCAACAGCAGCAGGACGATAATTCCGCCGATCAATATAGGTGGGGAGATGGCTGTGCCTAAAGCGGTCAGCAGCGTTCCACCAAGTAATCCCAAGATGAAATGCAGGGCTAAAAATGTGCCGCTGCCCAACGTCAATCCGGCACTGAAGGGGCGCAGGGCAATTCCGGCTAATCCACAAGCAGGCACGGCAATTGAACGGATGCCGGGAGTCAGCACGGCTAATCCGATGCCCAATGTGCCGCCTTTGCGAAGGCGTTCGCCAGCCGCGTCTAAACGGGAGGGGGTGATGCCCAAATAGCGCCCGTATCGATACAACAGATTACGCCCCGGCCCGCGCACAATCCCGAATTGAATCACGCCGCCAATCACCAGCGCGATCAGCAGCACCACAAACGCCGAGGGCAGCACCAACTTTCCAGCCGCAACCCGCGCCGAGGTCGCCAACATCAGCACATCCGCCGGAATTGGAATCGGCAGACCCGCCGACTTTAGCAGCATGATTCCAAAAATGGCGATCAATCCGTAAGCATCCAGAAAACTTTCCAAGCCATCCATCGTCATCCCCTATGCAGATAACCCTTGATGAACTCAGTTTATGTGGGATGGCTTTTCGATGACCAGACCAATCACTGTTCACTTTTTGCTCAAAATTCTCCGACTAAAGGCGGTTGTTTGTTCAGTCGGAAGTTGTAGAATTACAAGGTAGATTTCACCCCGCACCATGCGAAGTTCAAATGAGGATTTATCAGGATGCTTCTTGACCCGCTTACCGACCGGGAGCTTGAGATTTTACGGCTGCTCAGCGCCGGACTGACCAACCAGGAGATTGCGGACAAATTGATCGTATCGCTCGGTACGGTGAAGGCGCATAACCATAACATTTTCAGCAAATTGGATGTCAGCAGCCGAACACAAGCCCTGCGGCGCGCACAGGAATTGGGGCTGGTGGATCATGCATCCCATCTCATGTTGAGCCAAGCCGATTATCCCAATAACCTGCCCGTGAGCCTGACTCCTTTCATCGGGCGGAAGAAAGAATTGGAAACGCTCTCGAATCTGATGACCGATTCGCGCGTCCGGCTGATCACCATTTTGGGAGCAGGGGGGATGGGCAAAACGCATCTGGCGGTCGAAGCTGCCCGCCAACACCTGGACGATTTCCCGGATGGCACATTTTTCGTCCCGCTGGCGCAGGTTTCCGAAGTGCGGAATATCGCCCCGACCATTATGGAAACGCTGGGTTTACCCTTTCAAGCGATGGGGGATTTGGGCAGCGTCCTGCGCGAAACGCTGAAAGATAAAAAACTGCTGCTGGTGCTGGATAATTTTGAGCATCTATTGGGCGCTGGTGATTTTCTAGTCCAGCTTTTGCAGGCCACCAATCACCTCAAACTGCTGGTGACTTCGCGCGAACGGCTGCACATCAGCCCGGAAGTGCTGTTTGTCCTCAGCGGGATGGAATACGAAACCCATGCGAATCCCGTCAACCCCATCCAGTACGACTCGGCGCAGCTCCTCCTGCATTGGGTATACGCCTCTAACCCGACTTTTGAACTGCAAGAGTCCGATTGGCCGCATATCGCTCGCATTTGCCGTCTGACACAGGGGATGCCGCTGGCAATCGTGCTGACGGCGGGCTGGCTGGAAATGCTGTCGCTGGCGGAAATCGCGGATGAGATCGGCCACAGCATCAACATTCTGGAAAGCCAGATGCAGGATTTGCCCGAACGTCAGCGCAGTATGCGGGCGACCATCACCTATTCGTGGAATCGGCTTTCGCCAGAAGAACAGCGCAGCTTTATCCGGCTGTCGATATTTCGGGGTGGCTTCACGCGGGAGGCGGCGCAGCAGGTGGCCGGGGCGGAACTGCGTTCGCTGCAAATTCTGGTCAACCGTTCGTTCATCACCGTCAAAGATGGTCACTACAAAATTCATGAGCTGCTGCGCCAATTCGGTTGGGAATATCTGCAACGGGCGACCCACGCGGTTGAGATTTGTACAGCACACAGCCAGTATTATCTGGAATGGCTGCATCAGCTACAAGCGGATTTGGAAGGCAAAAATCAGACAGAAGCGCTAAAGGCCATCAGCACCAATCTCGATAATGTGCGGCTGGCGTGGGGCTGGGCGATTGACAGCAACCAGCGCGATTGGATTGGGAAGGCACTGGATACCCTGTACAACTTTTTCCTGATTTCGGGTCGTACCGCCGAAGGTATCGACCTGCTGCAAGCGGCTTATGATCGCTGGTCGGACGCGGAAACGCCGCTGCTGAACCGGATTCGGTCGCGGTTGTATATGTTCTTGCTGATGTATCAGGATCAATCACTCCAGCAGGCGGACGCGGAACAGTGTGCAAATTTGGCCGAGCAGTATGGCGATGAATATGAATTGGCCGTCGCGCTGGAACTCCTCAGCAGCCACATCGCCTATGTCGCCCACGATTATCACGCTGCCATCGATATTTTGAATCGTGAGCTGTTGCTCCTGCAAAATCAGCAGTCGTGGTTTCACATGGCTTCGGTGTATCACAAGCTCGGTTATAACCATCTGCAAGTGACGGGTATGGAAGCCTTGATGGAATACACCGAAAAAGCCTATCAGGTCGCCAAACGGACGGGCAATCTGTTTAATCTGCGGGCAGCGTTGGGCAACCTCGGTTCAGCCGCGCTTTTCCTGGGACGTTACCACGAAGCCGAACAATATTACCGTGATGGACTCCCCAGCAGCGGCGAGGCCGAACCGATGATAAGCCGATCCCAGATGATTTATTTCACGCATGTGCTGTTTTTGCAGGGCAAGTTTGATGAAGGTCAACAGGTTTTGCAAACCGCGTGGAAAAATATCGGCGGTGCGCTGGATGTCAACGGCGCTTCATTCGGCTATGCGCTGAATGGGTTTGTGGCAGCGGTAGAAGGCCGTTACGATGAGGCGCTGGCGTATTCACTGGAAAGCCTGCGCGAAACCCGCAACGACATCACGGGCAGTTTGGCGGCTAACCTGAGTGCGGGCATGGCCTGCTGCGGTCTGGGGGATACAGCCGGGGCGGAACAACATTTGCGGGAAGTTTTTCAGCGGTCAAAGCAGATGAACTTTTTTGCGTCAGCGACCTGGGGATTACCCCTGCTGGTCATCATCCGCGCCCAACAGGGACGATTTGAGGAAGCCGCCAGTTACGCGGGGCTGCTGCGGCATCATCCGTTGAGCGCACGGGGGTGGATTGACCATTGGGCGCTGCTGGTGGAAACCGAGGCGAGCCTGCGAGAAAAGTTAGGGGAAAGCGCCTGCTGTACGGCACAAGAGAACGGTAAAAATCTGCAACTGGACGCGGTGATTGCCGAGTTCTAACCTCGCGTCGTATGGATAAACCTACAAACAGCCCCCAATCTGCGCGGGCTGTTTTTATATCACCCCAAGATAAACCCCAAAATAAACCAAAGTTAGATGTGTCCAACCCCCGGTTCATCGTAACCTGATTTCTGCAAGCACAAATTCACAACTTGCATTCGTAAATGTCTCATCAAGGAGCAAGGAAATGTCTCGTAAATCAGTTATCGCTATGCTGCTGGCCTCCCTCATGCTGGTCATGGGCATGGTATCCGTCTCGGCACAATCTGCCGGGGAAGCCCTGCGTTTTGAAGTGGCCGAAGATGGCAACCGCTTCAAGTTCGATGACCTGAACCTGCACGAAGACGGAATGCCCGCTTACGGCACGGCCTTCGTGACACAGGGGTACATCTACCCGGAAGGTACGCTCAACGGCACCAACGGTGTGCTGGAAAACGGCGAACCGGAATTCCCCGAACTGGTGTTGGGTGAATGGACGTGCTACGGCTGGATGATCGGCGATGGCGCGCATACCCAAACGGGTGAATGGGTGATCTCGACCCAGATTTACCAGTTTGAAGATGGCTCGACCATCATCACCAACGGCACTGAAATCGCTGATCTGAATGTGGCTGTAACCCGCGCGGTTACCGGTGGGACGGGCGCACATCGCAGTGTGAGTGGCGAACAGTCACAAATCCTGCTGGGCTTCACCGCACAGATGGGCGTCAACCTGATCGTTGAATTCGATCTGGACAGCTAAACCCACGCTTGATCGCTGCCTCTGCTGGAAACCCCGGCGGAGGCAGCCCTCATCACTGGTCGATTGAAAGAGGACTCAGATGTTAGACATGAAAATCACACTCGATCCGACGCAAATTCGGACGCTGACCGCCCAAATTCGTGGGCAAGTTATTCTGCCAGACGACTCCGCATATGAAGATGCCCGTAAAGTCTGGAACGGCATTATCGACAAATACCCGGCAGTCATCGTCCGTCCACTGGATACCAGCGATGTCATCGCAGCGGTGAACTTCACCCGGCGGGCGCGTTTGCCGCTTTCGGTACGGGGCGGCGGTCACAATGTGGCAGGCCACGCAACCAATGACAATGGTATGGTCATCGACTTATCGTCCATGCGAAAGGTCGTGGTTGATCCAGTCAACCGAACTGCACGGGTAGAAGGCGGTGCAACGTGGGGCGATGTCGATCAGGTAGCCCAGCTTTATGGATTGGCAACGCCGGGCGGCGTGTTCTCCAAGACCGGAATTGCCGGATTGACGTTGGGTGGCGGCTTTGGCTGGCTGCGGAGTAAGTACGGCTTGAGCTGCGATAACCTGATTGGCGCTGAAGTGGTCACAGCAGATGGACGGTTGATACGCGCCAACGCGAACGAAAACAGCGATTTGTTGTGGGGTTTGCGGGGCGGCGGTGGTAACTTCGGCGTGGTGACGGCCTTCGAATATCAGCTTCATCCCGTCGGCCCGGATATGATGTTCGTGTTCGCCTTCCATGATGGCAGCACCGAAGAAGGCATGAAAAAAGCCCTGCGTTACTTCCGCGATTACTGCGCGATTGCACCGGATGAAGTCAGCACGATTTTGGCGCTGGGCATAATTCCACCGGAACCGGAATTGTTCCCCGAACATCTGCATGGACATCGCTTTGTGCTGTTCGGCGGGTTGTATATGGGCGCAGTTGAAGATGGAAAACGCGCTTTGCAGCCGCTGCTGGATTTTGGAACACCGATTCTCGATCACAGCGGGGTGAAGCCCTACATCGAAATTCAGCAAACCTTCGACCACGATTATCCTGATGGCCTGCGTTACTACTGGAAGTCGATCAATCTGGGGCATCTTGACGAACCCGCGATTGAACGGATTGTTGCCCATGCACGGCAGCAAACCTCGCCTTACAGCACCACTGATTTATGGGATATTCGCGGCGCTGTCAGCCGTGCAGATGCGGAAAGCGGTGCGTTCTTTGGGCGCGGCTCGGCCTTCCTGCTCAACCCGGAAGCCAACTGGATTGATCCGCAAACCGATGCAGACAACATCCGTTGGGTGCAGGAATTTGTGGATGCCATGCAGCCGTTCTCGGATGGCAGCCGTTATCTGAATTTCGCGGGCTTCCAGGAAGAAGGCGACTCGATGATGCAAAAATCATTCGGCCCACAGTATGAACGGCTGGCGGCGCTGAAGTACAAGTACGACCCGGATAACTTTTTCCGGCTCAACCAGAACATCAAACCGAAAGCATAGCGGAAATGAAACCACTCACACTTCAGCATGGGGCAGCGGTCACTGTGCGGCACATTCGCCCGGAAGATAGCGATCTGGTTTTCGAGATGCATACACGGCTTTCGCCAACCTCGATTTACAACCGTTACCTGCGGGGTTATGCACCGCGCATAGAGGCCATTCGGGGTATGTGCCAGATCAATCCGAAAGACGGAGCAGCCTTTGTGGCGACGATCCCAGCGCCCGGAGAGACCGTCATCGGCATGGCCTATTACATCATCGACGCGGATAATCCCATGCAGGCAGCAGCAGAACCGGCGCTTTTGGTAGAAGACCGCTTTCAGATGCAGGGAGTGGGGAGTTATCTGTTCAGATACATGGTCAATCATGCCCGGATGCGCGGAATCAGCCGGTTCACTGCCTTAATCAGCGCCTCGAACGAAGGGATTTCCCGCATCCTCCAGCAAAGCGGCCTGACCTACTCATCACAGTACGCACACGGCACACGCGACATCTGCATTCTGCTGAACGCCGCGTTCAAACCCGAAGTTGAAAAACTGGCATCATAAAGCCAGAGCAAGGAAAGCGAGTTCAAAATGATCAATTCAATCAACGCGAAACGGACACAGCGCCGCCCATCACCGCTGTTTATGTTCCATAACGAATGGCATGTCCCGATGATGGGGTTGTACATGGTGGTGGTGCTCATCCATATGCTGGAACACCTGCTTCAGATGTATCAACTGGTGGTTTTGGGGTGGGCACGTCCTGCCGCCGGGGGACTCCTGGGATTATGGTCGCCGCAGTTGGCGATGGCCGAGGTACTGCACTTCAGCTACAACCTGTTCCAACTGGTGGGGTTGCTGGTGCTGCTGGGCGGCTTCCGGGGGCAAGCGCGCAAGTTCTGGGTGATTGCCTGCTGTTTGCAGGGCTGGCACTTCTTTGAACATGCCCTGCTGCAAGCCCAATGGCTCACCAGGATTTATCTGTACAACGGGCCGAAACCCATGAGCGTGTTGGAAATCTTCCTGCCGCGCATCGAACTGCACTTCATCTACAACATGATGGTGGTGATTCCCACGCTGATTGCGGTGTACTTCTATATCAAGGGGCGGGCAAAAAACACGCTTGTCCAAAGCTGACCTTATAACCGAATGTCGTGCAATCAGGTGAAGGAAATATAGAGGGCGTCCACACCGGACGCCCTCTGTAATTTCTAATGGCTTAGTATCCCGGCTCGTACATCAGATCGTGAATGACGACTTTCAGATCGGCTGGACGTGGGGCAGTTGCCAGTCCAGCGCGGTAAGCCTCTTCAGCCACCGCCAGCGCAATCACCGCTGATACCGACCGGATGCGCGACAGGGAGGGGTAAATCCGCCCCATCTGCAAATCTTCTTCGCCAACCTGTTCGGCTAATGCCCGTGCTGCCGCCGCGAACATCGAGTCGGTGACACGCTTCGCACCGCTGGCGACAATGCCCAGCCCAACGCCGGGGAAGACGTAAGCATTGTTGGCCTGTCCCGGCACAATGGTGCGCCCGTTGATGGTCACGGGGTCAAACGGACTGCCGCTGGCATAAACCGCCTGTCCATTCGTCCATTCATAGGCTTCCTGTGCCGTACATTCGGATTTTGAAGTCGGGTTGGAGAGGGCAAAAATGATCGGCTGTTTATTAAACCGTGTCATGGCTTCTACGACCGGGCGCGTGAAGGTTCTCGGCTGACCAGAAACGCCAATCAATGCGGTTGGTTTTACGGTTTCGACGGCGGTGAGGAAGTCGGTCAGGAATGCGCCCTCATGGGCATAACGCCGTTTGTGAGAAGCGAGATCATTCCGGCTGGCGACCACCAAACCTTTGGAGTCGAAGAACCAGCAGCGTTCCCGCGCAGCTTTTTCATCCATGCCCGCGCGAACCATTTCAGCGACGATCAAATCCGCGATGCCAATCCCTGCCTCGCCCGCGCCGAGGAACAGGAATTTTTGCTCCGCCAGTTTGCCTTTGGTCAGCAGCAGGGCTGAATAGACACCCGCCAGCGTGACCCCGGCTGTACCCTGAATATCATCATTGAAGGTGCAGATTTTATCCTGATAGGTCTGGAGCAAACGGAAGGCGTTGGCATTGCCAAAATCTTCGAATTGCAGCACGGCTTTGGGGAAGACTTCCTGTACAGCATCGACAAATTCGGCAATCAGGGCATCGTAATCCGCGCCGCGCACACGCCGCTGGCGTAAACCGATATACAGCGGGTCTTCCAGCAGTTCATCATTTTCCGTGCCAGCATCAATGGTGATGGGCAGGGTTTGTTCGGGGTTGATGCCCGCGCACGCCGTATAAAGATACAACTTGCCGACCGGGATACCCATGCCGTTCGCGCCCAGATCACCCAAACCAAGAATGCGTTCGCCATCCGTGACCACGATCACGCGCACATCATCATACGGCCAGTTGTGCAGCACATCGCGTATTTTGCCGCGATCTTCCGCTGAAATGAAAATGCCCTGTGGATGCCGGAAAATATGCCCGTATTCCTGACAGGCCTGACCGACGGTTGGCGTGTACAGAATCGGCACGAGTTCTTCGATGTTGTCGATCAGTGTGCGGTAAAACAGACGCTCGTTCCGGTTTTGCAGCGCGGTCAGATAGATATATTTTTCCAGATTGTTGGGTTTCTTCCGCAGATTTTCGAGCACACGGACTTGCTGTTCTTGCAGGGTGAAGATGCGCGGTGGCAGCAAACCCCGCAGGCCAAGTGCGTCCCGTTCTTCGGGCGTGAAGGCGGTGCCTTTGTTCAAATGGGGGTCTTGCAGTATTTCGAAGCCGTGTGGATGTTCTGATGCAGAATCCTGATTGTCTTTGACGGTCATGAGCTTATCCTCGCAAGGTATTGAATAAGCTCACTCTAGTTCGGAGTGCCTCCTCTTACCAGTGTTTCACGTCACCTATTTGGGGTGACACCTCACGGCTTTGCCATTTTATGAGCGTCGAAGCAGCCGGATAATCCGGTCATATGAGGCGAGATAGTGCAGCACAATCACGATGCCCAATATGATGGCTGGAGTTTGCTGCTGCGCCGCAGCCAGCAAGATCACCGCCGCGCCAAAGAAAATGGCCTCCAATAGCAGCCGCACCCATCCTGGCACAGCGACCGGTGCAGGGCCGGGTTCACCCGGTATGCGGAAGATGCCCCAAACGGTGGCGGCGATGATGGGTAATCCGAGGCACAACAGCACTTGGGCGATTCCGGTGTGTTGTGTCCATCCCCAATAACCAATGGCGAACAGCGCCACCAATTCCAGCACAAACCGCAAAGCCAGATTGATCGGATTATTGCTCATGAGGAATTACTTTCTGAAACGGGTTTGCAGCATGGGCAGCAGACCGCCCGCCTCATAAATCGCCTGTACCGAGGGCGACAGGCGGGTGAAGCCGAAGGTCTGCCCGTTGGCTGTGATAGTCGCTCCAGCAACATCCAGTTCAATGGTGTCACCCGTCTGCACAGCACTGCTTACGTCCGGGCAGACAATCGGCAATACGCCTTGATTGATGCAGTTGCGGAAGTACAATCCGCCGAACGAAGCCGCGATAATCACATTTACGCCCGCATATTTGAGCGCCGTGACGCCTTGTTCGCGGCTGCTGCCGACACCCCAATTCCGTCCCGCAACGATCACATCACCCGGCTGGACACCCGATGCAAATGTGGGGTCGAGGTCTTCAAGCGCATGGGCGGCGATTTCCTCAGTCGTTTTCAGGGTGTAGGTGTATTTGCCCGGAAAAATCAGATCGGTGTTGATGTTGTCTCCATACAGCCAAAGGCGATGAGTCGTCATTAGTCTTCCTTCGAATCTAACCCGCTTCTTTCCCCCTCGCCATGAGGGAGAGGGGGTTGGGGGTGAGGGTTATAAACAAAATCCTTACATCAGTTCCGCAGGATCGATAATCATTCCGGCGACGGCGCTGGCGGCGACAACATATGGATTTGCCAGATAGCAGGGTGCGTCGGTTGTGCCCATACGCCCTTTGAAATTCCGGCTGCCGCTGCTGATGGTCACTTCGTTCGGCGCGGGCACACCCATATGGTTGCCCATGCACGGCCCGCATCCCGGCGTATTGATGGCTGCTCCGGCTTCAATCAAGGTTGCCAATGTGCCATTTTGGGTGGCGGCTAATAAAACTTCCGAACTGGCAGGGATGACCACCAGACGGCAGCGTAATTTCTGCCCCTTGACCACCTGCGCCGCCGCTTCCAAATCGGATAATCGGCCTCCGGTGCAGGTGCCGATGAACGCCTGCTGAATCGGCTGTCCCGCAGCTTCGGATAAATTGACGACATTATCCGGCTGATGCGGTAGTGCCACCTGCGGTTCTAATATGCTGACGTTGAGTTGATAATCTTCGTTATAGATCGCGTCAGCATCGGGGTAAATCGGCTGGATGGTTCTGGCGGGATTGCGCTGCCTCAGATAGTCAATCACGCGGGCATCCGGGGCGATGTAAGCGTTCATTGCGCCGAACTCGGCCATCATATTGGGCATCACAGGCAGTTCATCAATCGACCAGTGCGCGACGGTATCGCCCGTAATTTCAATCGAGCGATATTCGCCGCCGCCCACACCTTTGTCTTTCATCAACCGCAGTGTGACATCTTTAGCCGTGACGCCGGGGCGCGGTTTGCCGTTCAGGATGACGCGCATGGTTTCCGGCACCCGAATCCACAATTCGCCCGCCGCCCACAATGCAGCTAATTCAGTCCGTCCAACACCCATCCCGAACGCGCCCAGCCAGCCGAAGTGGGTTGTATGGCTGTCCGACCCCAATATGACTTCACCCGGTAATACGAGGGCTTCTTCGCTGATGACCTGATGGCAAATGCCGCGCCCGACCTCAAACCAGCGGACGCCCTGTTCGGCGGCAAACGCGCGGATTTCGGCATGGTTTTGCGCGTGGGCAGTCGTCGGGGCAGGTACAGCGTGATCGAGCGTGAACACCATCCGCTCCGGGTGGGCTAACCCCGGCGCGCCGATTTGCTCAAAAATCCGCCGGATGGCAGCCGTGTTATCGTGGCTGAAAATCACATCCGGTTTGACATCCAGAATATCGCCAGCCCGTGCCTGATCGACGCCTGCTGCCCGCGCTAATGTTTTTTCTGCGAAGGTGTATCCGTTCACATACCACTCCATTGACAAAATCAGCACAATTTATTTATGAAAAATGCGTAAATAATTGAGCCGTTTTATGTTCGCGTTAGGAAATCGAGTAACATTTAAACTATCAATAACATTATTGAGGCTGCTAAACATTTATCAAGGAATCATCACTCATGTACGGTTTCACGCCACAACTGCCTCCCGACCGCCCCCATCTGGAAAAAGGACAGGGATTAGTTGAGTATGCGCTTATTTTGGTGCTGGTTGCCATTGTGGTGATCGTCATTCTCGCGCTGCTCGGCCCGGCTATCAGCGGTATTTTTGGTGACATTAGTTGTACCATGAAATATCCGGGTCAGGTGACTGCAACCGGTTCTGACCCAACGCTGACCTATGAACTCAAGCTCATCTGGCCGGATCGGAAAGATCAACTGGTGGGCGACCGCACCATCATTAATGACAGCGGGGTGACACCACCGGATGATGCGGGTTATTGCTGGCTGATTGGCTACAACGACACCGAATACCACGTTATTGATCTGGTGGGTGAGCCGTAAGCGGCAGCTCAACCCGGTCAAATACATAAGAACAGGCGACAGATTGTTTTATCTGTCGCCTTTTTGACTCTGGCTGATGGGGGATTACTCGCCCCAGACGTAATATAACACATCCTCTTCGATTCGGGTGGAGAGGAACATCAATTTCGATTGCGAAGGCGCGGGGCCATCCACCCGCTGACCATTGGATGCATCAAACTGTGCGCCGTGCCATGCACACACGAATTTACAATCGTTCATTTCCAGCGGGCCGCCGAAGTGCATACAGGTGTTGGCAACGGCTTTAGGCTTGCCATCCACTTTATACAGGTGGACGCTGCGCCCGAAGAAATCGACAATCTTGCTGCCCTGATCGGGAATTTCCTCGACCTTGCCGAGTGGGTGTTTCATGTTGGTTGTCCTCATCATTATGTAGCTGGTCTATCGGCTGCGCGCAGATAGTTGCATTTGCAACTAGATTCAGTGTAAAACAAAACTGGTTGCGAAGTCAACTACTTTTTGGGGAATGCGTTGCTGATGCTAAACTCCACTTTCGGAAATTGACTTGCAGCCTTTTTACGATGGGGAAAATAATGTTCATTACCGTTGACAACGCCCAAATTTATACGGTCATTTTTGGCAGCAGCTCACGCACCTTGATGGCTTTAGGCGGCTGGGCAGGGAGTTGGGAATTATGGACGAATCCCTTTACCTATTTGAGCCAGAGTTGGCGCACCGCTGCTTACGATCATCGCGGCACAGGCGCGACCGTTGCGCTAACCGAGTCGATCACCCTTCAGCGGATGGTGGATGATGTTTTTGTGGTTTTGGATGCCCTGAATATCGAGCAGTGTGTTTTAGCGGCGGAGTCGGCTGGAACGCTGGTTGCACTGATGGCTGCTTTACAGCGTCCAGAGCGTTTCAACGGCCTCGTTCTGGTGGATGGCTTGTATTATCGTCCCGCCCCGGATGGAGTAGACCCCTTTTTGACTGGACTCAAGCAGAATTATGAGGGAACAATCCGTCAATTTGTGGATAACTGTGTTCCACCCGCGACGAATGAGGCGGTTCGCCGTTGGGGGCGTCAAATCCTGATGCGCTCGCCGCAAGCCGCAGCCATTCAGCTTTACGAATGCGTTTTCGGGGTGGACTTGCGTCCGCAGCTTGCCCATATTTTGCTGCCAACCCTGATTATTCATGGTGAGGACGATCAGATTGTTCCCTTAGCCGCCTCCCAATGGTTAGCCACTCAGATACCTAACGCCCATCTGCACATCGTAAAAGATGCAGGGCATGTCCCAAGCGTGACACACCCCGAAGCAGTTGCCGAAGCCATCAACCAATATTTCGCGGCTGTGGAATAACTTTTTAGCCGCCGACTTTGTATGAGGTTTTCAGGCTCTCGATGTGATGTATCACATGTCCCGCAAGGATGTATAGAATAGCCCGCACCGTGACGGCTGCGTTGCTGGCGGTTCCCTGCCGCGCGATTTCCGCCCCCGTCAGCGGCTTCAGGCACAGCACATTCGCCTGCCGCTGAAGGCTGAATTCCGCCAGTAAATCTTTCAAAGTGCGGCTGTTGAAATCTGTCCCTTTTACGAAAGCATCTTGATCAAAACCCGACAAGGGTGTGGTATCGCCCCGTGCGATCCGTACCGCCCGGTAAGCAAATACCCGCTCCGTATCCGCGATATGCCCGATCACTTCTTTGATGCTCCATTCGCCCGGCGCGGGGTGATGGTTGGCCTGTTCCTCATTCACCAGTTGCAAAAGCGTGTTCAATTCGTCCGGTTGTTGGCTTAATAAATCGAAAATATCGCTGCCTTCCGGCACACACTGCACATATCCGTTATAAAATGGGGCATATTCGCTGGCTTCGGGGCGTGGAATCATGGTTTGCTCCTTCAATTTTCGATGGATACAAGATAACCTGATCTATACCCTGCAACAATAGTCTAATAATGCCGACAGTGAAAGCCATGTCTCAACTGCTTGAACCCACCGCTTTAAATGCGTGGCGCAGCTTCATCACCGCCCACGCCCGCTTGATCGAAACCATCGACCGCGAACTTGCCGCCGCCGATTGTGTACCCCTCCATTGGTACGATGTGCTGGTGGAATTGGTCGAAGTGCCGGAACGCCGCCTCCGTATGAGCGATCTGGCACGCAAGGTTGTCTTGAGCCGCAGTGGTCTGACGCGCTTGGTCGATAAGCTGGAAAAAGCGGGATTGCTGGCACGTGCGTCCAGCCCGGAAGATGGGCGCGGCGCCTATGCCGTGCTGACCGAGGCCGGACACGATGCCCTGCGAAAAGCGTGGCCGATTTACGCACAGGGAATCCAGACCCATTTCGCCCAATATTTGAGCGCGGACGAAGCGCACGTTTTCGCCAAAGTGCTAACGCGGATATTGGAGGGGATGGGTGAGGGGGTATAATTGATAGCATAAGAAAAATTATCAAAGGCGCTTCCAATGGATGCTCAACCGTCCTCCGGCCAGAGTTTTCCGCTGGGCACGACCGTCTACCCGGATGGCGTGAATTTCTGCGTTTTTTCCAAGAACTGCTACAGCCTCGAACTGCTTCTGTTTGATGATGTTGATGATCGCAAACCCGCACAGGTCATCCGCCTTGACCCACAGCACCAGCGCACCTTTTACTATTGGCATATTTTTTTGCCGGGAATCCGCTCCGGACAGTTATACGCTTACCGTGTGGATGGGCCGTTCGCACCGGAAAGTGGACACCGTTTCGACGGGCAGAAAGTGCTGCTCGACCCGTATGCCAAAGCGGTTGCTGTCGGAAAAAATTATGATCGTTCCGCCGCCATTCGTCCCGGTGATAACTGCGCGAAGGCCATGAAAAGTGTGGTGGTTGATCCCCAAGCCTACGATTGGGAAGGGGATGCGCCGCTGTACCTCCCGTTTGCCAAGACGGTGGTTTATGAACTGCATGTTCGGGGCTTCACCAAACATCCCAATTCCGGCCTGAGCGCACGCCAGCGGGGAACTTATGCGGGTCTGATCGAAAAAATTCCCTATCTGCAATCATTAGGAATCACAGCGGTGGAACTGCTCCCGGTGCAGCAGTTTGATGAACAGGATGCCCCGCCGCCGCGCCATAATTATTGGGGATACAGTCCGATCGGTTTGTTCGCACCCCATAGCGGCTACGCATCCCGTCGTGATTCGCTTGCCCCGGTTGACGAATTCCGCGATATGGTCAAGGCGCTGCACCGTGCCGGAATCGAAGTCATTTTGGATGTCGTCTTCAACCATACCGCTGAAGGAAATGAAGGCGGCCCAACACTGTCGTTTCGAGGGCTGGAGAATCGCGCTTATTACATCCTCGAACCGGACGACCCGGCGCATTATGCCAACTACAGCGGATGCGGCAATTCGCTGAATGCTAACCAATCCATCGTCCGCCGCATGATTATGGACTGCTTGCGCTATTGGGTTTCCGAGATGCATGTTGATGGCTTCCGCTTCGATCTGGCCTCGGTGCTGGCGCGTGATGAATGGGGGCAGCCCCTTCGCAGTCCACCGATATTGTGGGAGATCGAGTCCGATCCGGTGCTGGCGGGAACCAAAATTATCGCCGAAGCATGGGATGCAGTGGGCTTATATCAGGTCGGTTCTTTCATCGGGCATCGTTGGGCGGAATGGAACGGCCATTTCCGCGATGATGTGCGCCGCTTCGTCAAAGGTGACCCCGGCATGGTCTTGCCATTAGCCGAACGCATCACGGGCAGCCCGGATATTTATCCACAGCCGGGACGCGAACCCAACCGCAGTATCAACTTCATCACCTGCCACGACGGATTTACGCTGAACGATTGGGCGTCCTACAACGACAAGCACAACCAAGCCAACGGCGAAGATAACCGCGACGGTCATAATGCGAATTTCAGTTGGAACTGCGGCATCGAAGGCCCGACCGATGATCCAGCGGTTGATGCCCTGCGTTTACGGCAGATCAAAAACGGCTTCAGCATTTTGCTGCTCTCGCAGGGGACGCCGATGATTTTGATGGGCGATGAAGTCCGGCGCACCCAGCAGGGCAATAACAATGCCTACTGTCACAATAATGAAATCACGTGGTTTGATTGGAGTGGCATAAAGCAGCACGCCGATTTGTTCCGGTTTGTGCAGGGAGTGCTGGGGTTTACCGAATGGCATCCGGCTTTCCGCGAGGAACGCTTCTGGATGCAGGCCAACGGTGCGCCGCGTATCCTGTGGCATGGGGTGAATCTGGGACAACCGGATTGGGGACACAATTCGCACAGTCTGGCTTTCGGGCTGCATCACCCGGACGCGGCAGTGCTGCATATCATGTTGAATTCCTATTGGGATGCGCTGGATTTTGAACTTCCCAGTGGTCAACGCTGGCGGCGCATTGTGGATACCGCCCGATCTGCACCCGATGATTTTCACCCGCCGGACGAAGCCCCGTTCGTCACTGGGCGTCACTATCATGTTGAATCCCGTTCAACCGTGATTCTGATGGGAGAATAACGTCTAGTTAGGCGATGTATTAATGGCATAATATTAGTAATGTAAAATTTGTAATATTTTAATTTCCTGTTACTATCTCTATGTCTGCAAAGATGGATGCGCTTCCTTAGCACAAATGGAGACAATTGATGAAAGCTGTTCACGTCAGACAGTGGGGTGGTCTGGATGCTGCGGCGATTGAGGATACTCCGCTGCCACAGCCGGGAGTCGGCGAAATACTGATTCGGGTCAGGGCGACAAGCATTAATCCGCTCGACTGGAAAATTCGCGAAGGATACTTGCAGGAATTTTTAACGGTGCCTCTGATGTTGGGGTCAGATATAGCTGGGGATGTCGAAGCCCTCGGCGAAGGTGTGACGGGATTTCAGATCGGAACGCCTATCTATGGGATGAAAGGGCTGCGTGGCGGTGGATACGCAGAATTTACGACCATTCTTCCCAATGAAATTGCCCCCAAACCGAAGACCCTCAGTTATGCACAGGCCGCTGCTGTACCGCATACCGCCTTAACCGCATGGCATTCCCTTTTTGAGGCCGCCAATCTTCAAAAAGGACAGCGTGTGTTGATTCATGCGGCGGCTGGTGGCGTTGGTCACTTCGCGGTGCAGTTTGCCAAAAACGTCGGAGCGTATGTGATTGGTACAGCTTCCGAATCGAACGAGGCATTTCTGCGTGAACTAGGGGTAGATGAGTACGTCAATTACCAAACCACCCCCTTTGAAAGTGTCGTCAAAGATGTGGATGTGGTTCTGGATGGCGTCGGCTTTGATACATCGGTGCGTTCGGTTCAGGTGTTAAAACCCGGCGGTACATTGGTCTGCATCGTGACGCCTCCCCCGATGGAGGCTGCGGCAGAGCGCCAGATTCACGCCAAGTACGCGGGCACGCAGCCCACAACCGAGGTCTTGACCAAAATCGCGGAGCTTATTGATGCAGGAATAGTCAAACCCCATATTCAGCAAGCATTCCCTTTTTCCAAAATTCACGAGGCCATGCAGCAAAACCAGACCCAGCACACACGCGGCAAAATCGTTGTCACAGTGGGTGAGCAGGATTTGGCCTAGTGGCATAAATTTCGGGCGCACATACACAGTGCGCCCTTTTCGGCAATGTGCCCAGCCAATTTCATCCAACCTGCACATTGTCGGCGCGGTGTTATTCCTGTTATGATCTATCCATCAATGAGCTAAGAGATTGAATCATGTCGCCAGTTATGTTCTCGAAGAAGTGCAAGAAGCCCCAACCAGACTAACGTCCGGGATTTTTGCTTTTCTGAGAACTTGAAA
Organism: Anaerolineae bacterium; assembly: GCA_019912965.1. Taxonomy (GTDB): domain Bacteria; phylum Chloroflexota; class Anaerolineae; order Aggregatilineales; family Phototrophicaceae; genus CFX2. The sequence goes on along the minus strand of JAIOHM010000187.1, from coordinate 41,446 downwards.
CTCGCAAGCGAACCCACCGGACGGTGGGTTTTTTAATTCAATCATAGGGCGCGAAAAATCATGAACCAACAACTGATGACCGACAATCTACTAACCCTGAAGAAGCAGAGCAAGAAGCCAACCGCGAGGTCTGGATAGCTGCGCTGCGCCTAACTTTTGTGAGCAAGCCGCCTTCCAGACCTGATCTGGGAGGCGGTTTTTTGTTTGAGTTGTCAGTTACCAGTTATCAGTTTCCAGTTTAAAACGCGGCCTGATGACACAAACTGGCAACTGGCGACTGGTAACTGGAAACCTAATTCAGAATATGGAGAGATCACATTATGTCTGCTACACCCAATTGTCCCGAATGCGGCGCGGATGTCACCATTCCCGCCAACGCCATGCAGCACGAACTGCTGCCCTGCCCGGACTGCGGCACAGAACTCGAACTCGTCAGCCTGAACCCGGTCACGCTGGAACGTGCGCCGGAAGTTGAAGAGGATTGGGGCGAATAACATGCGCGTCGGTATCATCATTTCGCACGTCCGCCCGGAAGAAAAACTGCTCATCAGTGCGTTTCAGGCGCAAGGCGTCGAGCCGGAAATCATCAGCGACCGGGAAATCAATCTGGACATCACCGCCGGAGCCGAACAGCTTGCTCCCACTGGCGTCGCATGGGGCGACTATGACCTGATTATGGAACGCAGCGTCAGCACCTCGCGCGGTTTATACACCCTGATGGCGCTGGGCAGTTGGGGCGTGAATGCCCTCAACCGCTATGAAACCGCCGCGACCTGCGCCGATAAATTCCGCACCACGCTGGCCTTAGCGCAGGCCAATGTCCCGCAGCCGGGAGCGCGTACCGCTTTTGACCCCGACAGCGCCTTGCAAGCCATCGCTGACTTAGGCTATCCCGCCGTCCTCAAACCCGTTACCGGTTCATGGGGGCGGCTGCTGGCGCGGGTGAATGACCCCGAAACGGCAGAAGCCATTATCGAACATCGTCAGACGTTGGGCGATTACCACCACCACATTTATTACGTGCAGGAATATGTGCAGAAACCGGGGCGTGACATCCGCGCCTTCGTGATTGGCGACCGGACGATCTGCGCCATTTACCGCGACTCGGCGCACTGGATTACCAACACCGCACGCGGGGGAAAAGCCTCTAACTGCCCCGTGACCCCCGAACTGAATGATATTTCCGTCCGTGCGGCACAGGCTGTCGGCGGCGGAATCGTGGCGATTGATGTGCTGGAAGACCCCGAACGCGGCTTTCTGGTAAACGAGGTTAATCACACGATGGAATTCCGCAACAGCAGCGCGCCAACGGGTGTGGACATCGCGGCGGAAGTCGTGCGTTATGCTCTCAGCACAGTGGCGGTGCAGGCATGATTACGGTAGGCATCGTCGGCGGGAGCGGTTATACAGGCGGGGAACTTTTACGCCTGTTAATCCAGCACCCCGAAGTGGAAGTCGTGCAGGCCACCTCGGAGAGTTTCATCGGCAAATTTGCCCATCAGGTACACCCGCAGTTACGCGGACGGACGCAGTTACGCTTCATCGGGCGCGATGGATTGCAACCTTGCGATGTCCTGTTTCTTGCTCTGCCACATGGACAGGCACAGAACCACATCGACCATTATGCTGGATTGGCGACGCGCATTATCGATCTGAGCGCGGATTTCCGTTTGCGGGATGCTTCAGCCTATCGCGCCGCTTATGGCGAAGATCATGCCGCGCCGGAGTGGTTAGGGCGGTTCATCTACGGTCTGCCGGAACTGCACCGCGACGAATTACGTGGGGCGCAGTATGCCAGCGGCGTGGGCTGCAACGCGACCGCTTCGACATTGGCATTGTGGGCATTGGCGCGCGCCGGGATTTTGAGCGCTGACCAACCCCTGATTATTGATGCCAAAGTGGGCAGCAGCGAGGCCGGACGCGAACCGACCGAAAGCAGTCACCATCCAGCGCGGGTGGGTGTGGTACGTCCCTTCGCCCTCACCGGACACCGCCACGAAGCCGAAGTACGCCAATCGCTACGAACCCTTTCGCGTCAACCCGCCCTCGCATCTGACAATGGTCAGACTCCCCTTCGCTACGCAGTGGAGAGGGGGTCGGGGGGTGAGGATTTCGATGTGCGTTTGAGCGTCACCAGCGTTGAATTGGTGCGCGGCGTTTCGGCGGCGGTACATGTGACTCTGCCCCCCGGATTAGCTGAAAAAGATTTGTGGCAGGCGTATCGCGCGGCATGGAATGGTGAACCGTTCGTCCGCACGGTGCATGAAAAAACTGGTTTGCATCGCCATCCCGAACCGCGCTTGCTGGGGGGCACAAATTATGCCGATGTCGGCTGGGAATATGACCCCGTCACCGGACGCGCGGTGCTGCTGTGCGCCATCGACAACCTCGGCAAAGGTGCTGCGGGTTCAGCCGTGCAGTGCATGAACCTGATGTGTGATTTTCCAGAAACCACCGCCCTCGAATTCGGCGGAATCTATCCCTGAAAGTTACCAGTTTCCAGCTACCAGCCGCTAGTTTAGGTCTGGATTTTGCTGAACTCTGGATTAACGAATAACCAAGCGCTATCGACTTTTTACTGGCAACTGACAACTGGTAACTGGTAACAACTAAAGGACTAACGACCAATGACAACTTTCAACGTACTCAAAATCGGCGGTGGGGCAGGCAACGACCACGCCGCGACTTTACGGAATTTAGCGGCACGCATCCAGAATGGTGAGCGTTGGGTGCTGGTACACGGCGCGAGTGATGCAGCCAATCAGTTAGCAGAACAGGTCGGCTACCCGGCGCAAACCTTGACCACCCCCGGCGGACACACCAGTCGTTACACCGACGCCCGCACCATCGAAATTTACAGCGCGGCTGCGGCCTCGGTCAATCAGAGCATGGTTGGGCAGTTGAGCGCTTTAGGCGTGAACGCCGTCGGACTCAGCGGCCCGAACCTGATTTATGCCCGTCGTAAAGCGGCTATCCGCGCGATTGTCAACGGGCGTCAGGTGATGGTGCGCGACGACTACACCGGGACGATCACAGGCGTGAACGCTTCTGTGCTGAATGCGCTGTTGGATGTGGGCATCACCCCGGTGGTTGCGCCACTGGCGATTGGTGAAGATTACGAACGGCTGAACGTGGATGGCGATTTGGTTGCGGCTAACCTCGCCCGCGCATTGGGGGCGGAAACGTTGGTGATTTTGAGCAATGTTCCCGGCCTGCTGCGCGATGTGCAAGACGCCAACTCGCTCATTCGGGAAATTGTGCTGAGCGACCTCGATCAATACGAACGCTTCGCAGCGGGGCGCATGAAGAAAAAATTACTCGCAGCGCAGGCAGCCGGAAATGCCGAAACCATTCTGGCCGATTCCCGTTTGGAAAATCCTTTAGATACTGCGCTGTTGGGCGGCGGAACACGTATTTATTCCTTGACGCATCAACCTGTTGTATTCACCGCGGCGGACTAATGGCTTTATCAACATCGATATTGTATTTGAAACCTCAGCCTTGCTTATCTGGTAACTGGTATCTGGTAACTCATACCTCATACCTCGAAACTAGGAACTTATCTTTATGATCGACACCATAGCGAACGTAAGCGACTTAGAAGACCAACATTCATCGGGCGCATACCTCAAACGCGACATCACGATTGTGCGCGGTGCGGGCGCGACCCTCTGGGATGACCGGGGAAATGCCTACATCGATTGCGTGGGTGGGCAGGGCGCAGCCAATTTGGGGCATTGTCATCCGGCAGTGCTTGAGGCCATAACCCGCCAATCGGCTGAGTTAATCACCTGCCCGGAACTGTTTCACAATCCGGTGCGGGCGGAATATCAAGCGGCGCTGTGCCAAGTGGCGGAGATGCCCCGCGCTTTCCTGTGCAACAGCGGGACGGAAGCCAACGAAGCGGCCTTGAAAATCGCCCGTTTGAAAACCGGACGCACCGGAATCATCGCCACGATGCGCGGCTTTCATGGGCGGACGATGGGCGCATTGAGCGCGACGTGGAACAAAGAATACCGCGAACCCTTTCAGCCCTTGATCCCGAATGTAACCCACGTCCCCTACAACAACATCGACAAACTGCGCGAAGCCTTAAACGCGGATACCGCAGCGGTCATTATCGAAGTGGTGCAGGGTGAGGGCGGGGTACATCCCGCGCAGGATGGCTACTTAGGGGCGGTGCAGGACTTGTGCCACACCAACGGAACGCTGCTGATTATCGACGAAGTGCAGACCGGATTTGGCCGCACAGGTTATCTGTTCGCCCATCAGCGTGATGGTGTTCAGCCTGACCTGCTGACCGTTGCTAAAAGCATGGCGGGCGGGATACCGATGGGCGCGGTGCTGATCGGTGAACGGGTGGGCGAACTCCCGCCGGGGACACATGGCAGCACCTTCGGGGGTAATCCGCTGGCCTGTGGGGCCGGATTAGCGGTGTTAAAAGAACTCACCGTAGGGGCATCCGGCCCGGATGTCCCCGCAGACGGAAATTTAATCACCCGTGCGCGGGAGTTAGGCCAACAGGTGATTGACCATTTCCGCGCGAACCTGAGCGAGAACGCGGTGCGGGAAGTGCGTGGACGCGGCTTCATGATCGGGATCGAACTGCGCGGGAAAGTCGCCCCAATTTTGAAAGCCTTACAAGAACGGGGCGTCTTGGCGCTCCCGGCTGGGCCGAGCGTTTTACGCCTGCTCCCGCCTTTGGTGATTTCGGATGACGATTTGTGGCAGGCAGTGACGATCATTGAGGAGACTTTGAACAATGCCTTTTGAAAATTACAGCATTATCGAAAGCACCTTACGCGAAGGGGAGCAGTTCAGTACCGCCACCTTCAGCACGGCGCAAAAGCTGGAAATCGCCGGGATGCTGGATAACTTCGGCGTCGAAATGATCGAGATGACCTCGCCCTGTGCTTCGCCCCAAAGTGAAGCCGATATTCGCGCGGTGACATCTGCTGGACTGAATGCGCGGATTTTGACGCACATCCGCTGCAACCGGGACGACGCAGCGCGGGCGTTGGATACTGGGGTGCATGGGTTGGATGTGGTCATCGGCACATCGCCCCAACTGATGCAGCACAGGCACGGCAAAAACATCCGCCAGATTATCGACATCGCGGCGGAGGTGATGACCTTCATCCGCCAGCAGCAGCCGGATATTATCCTGCGCTTCAGCACCGAGGATACCTTTCGCAGTAAAGAAAGCGATCTGCTGCGCGTCTATCTGGCGATTGCAGACCTCGGCTTGGTCAACCGCTTGGGTGTGGCGGATACGGTCGGCGTGGCGCTGCCGACGCAGGTTTACCGGATGGTCGGGCAGATCGTTCGCCTCACCGGATTGGACATCGAATTTCACGGGCATAATGACTCAGGTTGCGCGATTGCCAATGCGTGTGCGGCGCTGGAAGCCGGAGCGACTCACATCGACACCACTATTTTGGGCATCGGTGAGCGCAACGGCATCACCCCCTTAGGCGGATTGGTTGCCCGTCTGTACACCATCGACCGCGCTTATGTCGAAAAATACAATCTGAAACTGCTGCCTCAGCTTGACCAGTTGATCGCCGATACCTGCGAGATCGACATTCCCTTCAATAATTACATCACCGGATCGAGCGCGTTTATGCACAAAGCGGGCATTCATGCCAAAGCGGTGCTGGCTGACCCCGGCACGTATGAGATTTTGAAGCCGGAGGATTTCGGCCTGACGCGCGAGATTGCGATTGGTCACCGCCTGACCGGGTGGAACGCGATTCGTGATCGGGCGGAGACTCTGGGGCTGGCGCTGGATGACGACACCGTGCGCGACATCACGCGGGTCATCAAAGGCCGTGCTGATGAACGTTCCCTCTCTTTAGACGAAGTAGACGCCCTCTTGCTCGAAGCCGCTGGCGAACTCAAAGTCATCGAGTAACGAGTGATGAGGGTTGAGTAGGGGCGCAACATGTTGCGCCCCTACCGTGACGTTTTTTAGGGCTAAACTATTGGCGGCAATGTCATAAACCCCTACCGCCGCCATGTTTGCCATGATGCCAGCGTTCGGCTAAAAATCGGGTTATCATAAGGCTTTGAACGCTGAGGCGCGGACATGATTTCGATTCAACCGATCCCTGAACTGACTTTGGAAATGCTCCAACCCCTGCTGACTTCGAGCCTTGCAGAAGGCTATAACTTCATCCAGAAATTGTGGGACGAGTACCAATCCGGCCAAACGACCTTCCGCGAAAACGGATCGGCTTTATTGGCGGGGTATGCTGATGGGCGACTGGTGGCAGTGGGCGGGGTGCATCCCGATACTTATCTGAACGACCCGACGATTGGCAGAATTCGTCATGTGTATGTCTTGCCAGAATATCGACGGCAGGGGATTGCCAAACAGTTGGTCGAAGCCTTGATCGAACGCGGCGCGGTGCAGTTTTCGATCATCACCTTACGCACGCCGACCGAACATGGACACGCTTTTTATACGGCGATAGGCTTCACCGATGAACCCCGTTTTGAGAATGCCACCCACTGGTTAGCCGTTCAATAGGGGTATCTGATTTTTGCCCTCAATTTTAGCACATAAATTCTGATTTTGTCAATCATTTTGGTAGTGGTACAGAGGGCTTTAGCCTGTAGTGGTGCTTTCGGTAAACTTCTCCAAAAACTGCGTGAGTTTTATCCGTAAGTCGTCCGTATCCGTATAGACAAACGATTTCGTCGCCATCCCGCCGACGGTTGTCGAATAAGTAGCCGGGGATTTGCGGATGTACAGCACCGGTTTGCCCATCGCCACCGCATAGCCGATTTCAACACCCACCCCAATCGCCTTTTCCGAAACTTCCGCGATCAATAAATCCGCCGCCTGAATTTGATCGCGTGCCTGTTTCATCATGGCTTTCTCTTGACCGAACGTAAAGGTGAACTGCTTCGTGAAGTCGATGCCCTCCATCCCAAAGGTTGCTAAAACCTGATGGATAACCCCGAACTCCGGTTGAAGGCTGTCCCGCCCTTGCAAACTGACCGATAGAAATGCTTTTTTAGGTGTCATAATCTCGACTCCGGTAATGGTTCTTTGCCGCCATCTGTTCGCAATGCTTTAATCACCCGTTCCACCTCGCGCTCAAATATCGCGTTATCCCGCTCCCATCCTTTGAAATCTGCCGCAATCCGCGACCGAATCTGTTGGGCTTTCGGCGCATCGTATTCATGGCTGAATAAATGCCCATCCAGATCAAGCGGAATCAACGCCAGCACTTTTTCCTTGCGTTCTCGCATCAAATCCCGCTCTTTCTGGAATGCCTTGTCAATCTCGTGGTCTACCCACCACTTTTCTGAAAGCGCACTTTCCGAACAGCACAGCAATACCTTATCCCAATAACGGATACCCCGGTCAATCTCCTGATAAATATCGTCGCCCGGATTCATCTGCTTTTCGTCCAGCCAACATCGGATACCCCGCCCCTGCAATGTATCATGCAAACGTCGCGCGAACGATTTATCTGCATGACTGTAACTGATGAAGCATGAATAAAACTCTATCGCCTGCCCGCGTAACGATGGCAAATACGTAATCAAGCTCTCCGGCACACCACAGCCGCGCAAAAACACTTCAGGCAGATTTTGTGATCGAAATAGGGTATGGGTATCAATATAGCTAAGTTCACTATGAGAGATAGTCACCAAATTAATCCCTACTGAAAGATCAACACCTGAAAACACAGTGCCACCACATTGCGCTTTATAAAATTGGGTTCCAGTCAAAACAGTTTCAGCCAAAGCAGTCCTACGTAGGTCAGCTCTTGTCAGGTCAGCATTACGCAAATCGGCACCACGTAGGTCGGCACCACTTAAATCAGCGTCACTTAAATTAGTACCTGTCAAGTTAGCTCTCACTAGATTTGCTGAACCTAACCTAGCACCACTTAGATCAGCGCCACTTAAATTAGCACCTGTCAAGTTGACTCTAGTCATTTCAGCGTTACTTAGCTGTGCGTTATGCAAAATAGTACTCTGTAGATCCGCTTCAGCTAGGTTGGCTTTAATCAAGTTTGCGCTGTGCAAATTGGTTGCCTTAAGGTAGGCTCTACTCAGGTCTGCCCCGGCTAGATTAGCTCTACTCAAATCATTAATACACAGCGTACCATCACTAAGCCAACCTCGTTCGCGCAAGGTGATAATGACTTTTGCTACTACGTCGCGGTTATTATTCCTTAGCTCACTTATAAGCTCCCATAGTTCCGCCGCTTTATCGCTCACGCTGCCCTCGCCACATTCATAACGTATACATCCCCTATTCTCGCATATTTCGCCCTAAAGCAAACGTTTTCGCCTGTCAAAGCTGTTATAATCAGGCTGTCCAATCGGAGGCTCAACGCATGGCACTGCCGAAAACCAAATTCGTCACGCTGGAAGACTTCAGCCGCTTTGTCGGGCAGCCGGAAAATGCAGACCGGCTCTTTGAACTCATCAATGGGGAGATCAGCGAAGTGTCACCGGGACGCACCAGTCTTTCGCAGTATGGGCATATCCTCGCTTTTGAAGTGCGGCTGTTTTGTCGGGATCAGGGTTTGCCCTGCAATACCAGCGGCGGCGATGGCGCATATGCCATTCAGGGGAATGTCGTTGCGCCGGACTTTGCCTATAAACGCACGCCGATGAGCGATGAGTACCCCGACCCGGAACCACCAGAGTGGGCAGTTGAGATTATTTCCCCGACCGATAAGGCGACCGAAATTCGGGGTAAACGCGAAATCTACCGCCGCGCCGGGATTTTGCTGTGGGAAATGTATCCGTCAGCGCGGAGTGTGGATGTGTATGTCCCCGGACAACCCGTGCGCGTCTACAGCGGCGATGATACTCTCGACGGAGGCGATGTGCTGCCGGGATTTCGCGTCTTGGTGAAAAAACTGTTTGGCGACGAATAGCCTCTGCCCTGATACAGCATTCCGCTAAAAATCCCCTCTGTGAAACCTCTGTGTCCTCTGTGGTGAATACTCTCTTTTACTTCCTGTCTCTTGACACCATAGCCCTTTTGTTCTAAGCTGAACCCTATCACTTATCCGCATTTACCAACAACCAATAACCAACCATGCGTAAACTCATTGTCAGCAACCTTGTCACATTGGATGGCTACTACGAAGGGAAAGATCAAAACCTCGGCGCACTGTTTGAGTATTTCCACGAAGACTATCAGGGCGACCAAAACTTCGATCACTACAACACCGAACGGATGCGCGCCGCCGATACACTGCTGCTGGGTGGCCGCGCCGGATTTTTAGGCAACAAAGAGTATTGGACAAGTGTGCCGAATGACCCGGACGCCACCCCGATCCGGCAAGAATTTGCTGGACTCATCAGCCGCATCGAGAAAGTCGTGATTTCCGATAAACTCACCCGCGCGGAGTTAGCCCCGTGGGAGAACACCCGCATCGTCAAGCTGGCGGACGCTCATGAAGCGATTGCCGCCCTCAAAAACCAACCGGGCAGGGATATCTTTCTCTTTGGCGGTCGAACGCTCTGGCACGATCTGATAGCCCATGATCTGGTGGACGAACTGCACCTGACGATTTTTCCCTTGATCGCCGGGGAGGGGACACCGCTGTTTGAAGGTCAGCCGGGGGTCACGCTCAAGCTCATCAGCAGCCGCACATGGCAGGGTTCTGGCAACATCCTCGCCTGTTATGCCGTCAGCCGCAAGCCATCCTAAACCAATTCAAACCGAACCCGAACTTGCTTTCTTAGCCCTTTTGTTCTAAAATGGATATGTAAATCCGCCCCCTTTCCAAACTGGAGAGGGGTGAGGTGAATTTTCTGGAAACTGGCAACTTGTAACTATTCAGCAAGTATTGCAGCGGCAGGCACATCACGAATCGCCGCAATACTGCAAAACCGTTCCGAAGCCCAAATCCAGTATCCACACGGGGGTTCAATAAACATCCCCTCCCGTCGACGCGAGAACGAATCCAGCATACACGCGGCGTTTCAAAAAACACCCCCCCTCGTCCGATAACCCACCGCGTATTCCGTATTTTTCTGGAAACTGGCAACTCGTAACTGGCAACCAATCTTGACTACCGGCCAGCGACTAATGACTGTCTTGACATTGACGACTTTGACGACATTTCCCCTCAGCGATTGTCATTGGCATGACAGTTGCGACATAAAAGGGATGCAAATGCATCTGTATTGCCTAAAGGCTGATGGCTGAAAACTAGTCTCGCAATCGCCGCAACCCGTCCCTCATGGATTTAACTGAAAACTGTGAACTGATAACCGATAACTACAGTGGCGGCGAAACCCATTTTCGCCACCGCCGCCATCGCCGCCGCCGCCGCCAATCACCAGTCTTGCCCTGAAATTCAGTGAATCACGATTTTCCCCGCCGCAGGTTAAAACCGTGCGGCTAAAGCACACGCAAGTCCCTGCGGGACTGTAAACCGTCACCTCACCCGATTAGCAGTCCCCCCAGGGGACTTGTCTTTTGGGTAGCCGGATGTTTCAACATCTGACGGGTCAACGGCTATAATTAGCATTTCGTGATTCATTGAACTTTGCTCGAAACGTCACCCAGGAGCCTACATGCTATCACTTGAAATCATCCTTTTAATCACCTCAATCCTGCTGCTGCTCAGTATTTTTGCCAGCAAAATTTCCTCTAAATTGAGCGTCCCAACCCTGTTACTCTTTCTGGGTATTGGAATGCTCGCCGGATCAGAAGGTATCGGGGGAATATTCTTTGACGACGCGCAGTTGGCGCAGTCTATCGGGGTCATTGCGCTGGTCTTTATCCTGTTTTCGGGTGGGCTGGATACCCCTTTCGCTGCCGTTAAGCCAATCCTGCGGCGGGGGCTGGTGCTGGCGACCTTTGGGGTGCTGGTCACGGCGGCGGTGGTCGCTTTGGGTGCGATTATCCTGCTGCAACTCTCACCCACGCAAGCCATCTTACTCGGCGCGATTGTGGCGTCTACGGATGCGGCGGCGGTGTTTTCAATTTTTCGGACTCAGCGTATCGGCTTAAAGGGCGATACGATCCCATTACTGGAATTTGAATCGGGCAGCAATGACCCGATGGCAATCTTTTTAACCATCGGCGCGATTGCCCTCATTTCGATCCCCAATACCTCAATTCTGAATGTTGTCATCATCTTTATCCAGCAGGTCGTGATTGGCGGAGTGCTGGGCTTTGGTCTGGGTTATCTTGCCTCCAAATTCATCAACAACCTGCAACTTGATGCCAATGGTCTTTATCCAGTGTTCACGATTGCGCTGGTACTGCTGGCATACAGTTTACCGGCAGCGCTGGGCGGCAGCGGCTTTCTCGCGGTCTATCTGGTGGGCTTGATGCTGGGCGCTCAGAACATTGTCCACAAAAACAGTCTCTCGCGCTTTCATGACAGCATCGCCTGGCTGATGCAAATCGTGATGTTTTTGGTCTTAGGACTGCTCGTTTTTCCCTCAGAATTGCTGGCGATTGCCCCCATCGGCATCGGCATTTCGCTTATTTTGATTTTTGTGGCGCGTCCCCTGAGCGTCTTCATTGCCCTGTTCAGATCGCAGTTCAGCACCCGCGAAAAACTACTGATTTCGTGGGTTGGGCTGCGCGGTGCGACCCCGATTGTGCTGGCGACCTTTCCCCTGCTGGCAGGTGTTCCCCAGTCCGATACGATCTTCAATATCGTGTTCTTCGTCGTGTTGAGCAGTGTCCTCTTGCAGGGAACCACCATCATTCCGGTAGCACGCTGGTTGCAGGTGACAACGCCTTTTGTAGCCAAGTCCGGTATACGGCTGGAGCGAACGGGCGATATGCAAATCAAAAGTGACCTGATTGAGATCACCGTCCCAGATTATTCAACCGTCATCGGGCATAAAATCGTCGATCTGGGACTACCGGAAGACAGCCTGATCGTGCTGATTGTGCGCGGACAGGAAGCGGTTGTCCCCAATGGCAGCACGGTGCTTCAGGCAAACGATCAACTGCTGATGATGGCGGATAAGCCCTCGTTAGCACCAATTACGAAACTTATTCAATCCACCGAGGTACGATCAGGGGTGAACCCTTAGCAACGGTTTGCGCTTTGTGACCTGCATAGAAGTGATTTTTGTGGCAGACGCCCCATTAGATTTATCCGTAGTTGTTGGTACTTTTACAGCAGTTTGAAGATCATTTTTAGCGAGATTCGGTAAAAAGTCGGCGTAGGGGCGACGCATGCGTCGCCCCATGTGTACTAGGTTAAGGAATTTAATAAGAAATATCAGTGAATCACGGATTGGGGTGAAACGAATACAGAAATCGCAAACGGTGGCGGATAGTAACGCTCAACCGCCCGTACAAGCAACTTGCGAAAAGTGGCAAAACGCAGCAGCGACGGGTGAACAACCAGCGTGCCAGCACTCAGATGTTCTGCATCAGCAGCCCCAACCCCAACAGAAAGAAGCGCAGTGCCGGGTTGCGCGAGTTGGTCAAGACCTTTACCTGACGCAGCAGGCGATAAGAGGCTTCAATCCCAAAGCGACGACGGTACTTGCGGTACACCTGGCGGGGTGTCCAGTCGAGATTGACCACCACGAACGCCAGCCACTTACGCTGCTTACGCCTGGTTTTCGGGTCACGCACCCGGGTATCGACCACTGTTAACCGAGCAGACGTGCCGTCGGTGAAGGTGTAGTCGGTGGTAAAACTGCCGCGTCCCTGACACAAACCACGAATGCCCCCGCTTTTCCCGCGAATCGGATACGCCAGCACGGCTGCCTGACGGATACGCTGCAAATACCGGAGAAGCTCGCCTGAACAAAACCCCTTATCATCGCACGAACATCTTCCGCATTAAGTACGTATTCAGGTATGATTTTCATGACTTGGTTTGGTCCGGTTTGGTCTGGTACACGAAACCTAACTGAACCAAGTCACTTGTCAAGTCTCTTTCATACGCAACTTTCGTGATTCACTGAAATTTGCTGATGACCATTTCCCAGTGGGCAGCCGCCGCAGACGTAAAATTGTTCGCCCGTTCACATTACGTGTGCCAGATGGTTTCGACGAACGGCGAGTCCGACGGTCTTCCATCAAAGGTAATCGTGGGTTCAGCGGGCAAACCGTTGTGCGGAGCGGGCGCGTGCTTTGGCGGCTTCTTCGGCACGGTCTTTGGGTGGGGCGTTGGTTTCCAGCGTGGTCAGCAGGCTGCGCGAGACAGCGGCTATCGCGTCAACAGCGGCCTCGAATGCGGCTTCGTTGGCTTTGGAGGGTTTGTTGAAACCGCTGATCTTTCGCACATATTGTAAGGCTGCCGCGTGAATCTCATCCTCAGTTACGGGCGGTTCAAAGTTGTAGAGCGTTTTGATGTTTCTGCACATGAGCGTTCCCTCAATCCCTCACAGAAGGCAGGCAAACCTGAAGAAAAGTATAATCACTCCTGCCTAAAAAGCTAGGAACATAATTTCTGCCTGCGAGGCAGCACCCCACAGGCAGAATGGTGAAAGCTCTTAGCCGCCCAAATAGGCGCTCGTCAGCGAATGTTTGGCGCTGACAAGCTGTTTGGGCGTCCCCTCGAACATCACACGCCCGCCCTTGCTCCCGCCTTCCGGCCCCATGTCGATAATCCAGTCGGCGTTTTTGATAACATCCAGATTATGTTCGATCACGATTACCGTGTTCCCACTGTCCACCAGACGGTTCATGATCGCCAGCAGGTGGCTGATATCCGACATGTGCAAACCAGTCGTTGGTTCGTCCATCACGTAGATGCTGCCCTTTTTGTGGAGTTCGCTGGCGAGCTTAAGGCGCTGGCATTCGCCGCCGGACATGGTGCTGAGGGGCTGCCCCAGTCGTAAATAATCCAGCCCGACATCGCTCATGGCTTGCAGTTTACGGACGATTTCCTTGATGCCAAAGTAATCCAGCGCCTCCCGAACCGTCATCCCCAGCACATCAGTGATGGATTTATCGTGGAGTTTGTAGGCCAACACTTCATCTTTGAAGCGTTTCCCGCCGCAGACTTCGCAGGGGGTTTTCACCTCGTCCAAATAGGCTAGATTGGTATAGACCACGCCCAATCCCTGACAGTTTTCACAAGCACCTTTGGAATTGAAGCTGAACAGGGACTGGCTGACCTTGTTAGCCGACGCGAAGGCTTTGCGAACATCATCCATAATTCCGGTGTAGGTGGCCGGATTTGAGCGCGTGGAAACCCCAACCGGGGATTGGTCAATCACAATCGCGTCCGGATGCTGGCGCAGGAACGTCTGGTTAATGAGCGAGCTTTTGCCCGAACCCGCCACGCCTGTGACCACCGTCAAAACGCCTGTTGGAATATCAACCGTGACGTTTTGCAGGTTGTTCTGGTGGGCATTAGCGATGGTCAGCTTACCCGTTCCCGAACGGAAGCTCTCTTTGATCGCCATCGACTGCTTCATGTGTCTGCCTGTGAGCGTATTGGCCTTCAGCAAACCGTCGAAACTGCCTTCGTAAACAATTGCGCCGCCGTTGCTGCCCGCGTGTGGGCCGACATCCACAATATGATCGGCAGCCTGGATCACCTCTGGATCGTGTTCGACCACAATCACGGTGTTGCCTTTATCCCGCAGTCGTTGCAGGAGTTCATTCATCCGGTGGACATCACGCGGGTGTAAACCGATGCTCGGTTCGTCAAAGATATACATCACATCCACCAGACTGCTGGTAAGATGTTTGACGATTTTGACGCGCTGCGATTCGCCGCCGGATAGGGTATCGGTGGGGCGGTTGAGGCTCAGGTATTCGAGGCCAATGTCAATCAGATGTTGCAGGCGTTCGATCAGGTTCGCCACAATCGGGGCTGCTTCGGGTATATCAATAGCCCTGATGACTTCGACCAGTTGGCTGACTTCCATCGCGGTCAGATCAGCGATGTTGTACCCGTTAATCCTGCTGTTCAAGGCGGCTTGGCTCAACCGTGCGCCTTTACACAACTCGCATGGGCCGAGCGTCAGATAGGGTTCGACCGTTTTCTGGGTGCGTTCGGACATGCTTTTCAGATCGCGCGTGATGTACTTGCGGGTGAACTTGTCGAGGATGCCTTCAAAGGTCAGTTTGATGGTTTTACCCGCCATAGACGTTTCCACTTTGTAGGGTTTGCTGTGGAGCAGCAGTTCCATTTCGTCTGGGGTGTAATCGACCAATTTTTTATCGTTATCGAACAGGCCGGATTGGGTACATAGTGACCAGTCCCAACTGCTGACTGCATATTCCGGGAATAAAATTGCGCCTTCGTTCAAGGATTTGGAAGTATCGAGGAATCTTTCCATATCCACGCCCATCATCCGCCCCATGCCGTTGCAATCGGGGCACATGCCCTGCGGGTCGTTGAAGGAAAACAGGTTGACGCTGCCTACATAGGGTTTCCCCACCCGCGAGAACAACAGGCGCAGCACCGAGTAAATATCGGTGATCGTGCCGAGTGTGGAATGCGATCCGCCGCCCATACGCTTCTGGTCAACCACAACCGGCATACTCAGATTTTCAATCGCGTCTGCGTCCGGCTGTGGAAATCGCGGCAGGAAATTGCGGACGAAGGTGCTGAAGTTTTCGTTCAGCAGGCGTTGGCCTTCGGTGGCGATGGTATCGAACACGATGGACGATTTGCCCGAACCGGATACCCCGGTGAAGATGGTGATTTTCCGTTTGGGAATGCGTAAAGATACATCCTTCAGGTTGTTTTCGCGGGCGCCACGAATTTCAATGTACTCTTGGGTCACACTGTTCTCCTTTTCATCCGTGCAGGATCGGACAGATTATGGTAGAACAAAAGTTTTCAAAAATCGAGAGTCAATTTTCCTGTCAGCACCGTATAAAGGGCATCTGGTTGACGCCCTTTATGGTGTGACTATGTTTTCTGGTTATGGCTTTAGCGGACTGCCGGGTTAGCTGAAGAAATCCACCAACAGCGGAGCAATCGCCGCCGGACTGACGGCATGATCTTGCCCTTCCAAAATCCGGTGCTGGGCGTTGGGCAAATCGGCGATGAGGGCTTTTGCCCCATTATGGAAAAAGGCCTCGCTGTTTCCGCCTGTGACCACCAGCGTCTGAGCTGCCGTAGAAGCCCATTTTCCGCCGGGTAACGGTTTGCCGGACATCAGACTGCCCATTATCATGCCGTCGTAAGCCAGTGTATGGGCTACCGACTCCATCTCCGCCCACTCCGGCGGGGTTACACCCTCTTCAAAAACTTCACCCATCGGACTCGTCCGCATTTGGGCGACAAATTCAGCCGGAATGAGAATCGCTTTGGTCATGAAGATTTCAACCGCATCACCGGACTTGCCCGCCGCAGTGGCCGCGTTAAGCTGCTCCACGTAATCCGAAGGTACAGGTGGGCGGCTGTCATCAATGATGAGGGGTGGTTCGTACATCACCACTTTGGTCACTTTGGTGGGCAGCTTATTTGCCGCTTCCAACGCCAGTACCGCCCCCGATGACAGGCCATACAGATAGGCTGAACTTCCCGCTTGATCGATCAGGGCTTCAATATCTTCCATCTCACGCTGGACAGCATACGGTTTGGTATCGGTGCTATCGCCGCGTCCGCGACGGTCGTAGTTAATGACGGTGAAGTGTGGAGCGAGAAGGTCAACCAGTTCCCACATGATGGGATGTGAGCGAAAGCCAAGCGCACCCGTTATCAGGATCAGGGTTGGCCCGTGTCCTTTTTGATCGAACGCGATGGTTGTGCCGTCTTTTGAAGTCACCGTTTGCATATTGATTTCTCCTCTATACAAGATACAGAAGGATGGTTTTAGAAATCGTGGTCAGGTGCTAACCTGTGAAGAACTCCACCAACACAGGCGCGATTGCCTCGGCAGAAACCTCGTGCGTTTGGCCCCCAAGTGTGCGATGCTGGGCGTTGGGGATAGCCTTTGCCAGCGTCAGGGCGCTCTCGTGCATAAATGGATAACTGAGTTCGCCATCCATCACCAGCGTCGGCACCTTAATGCTGGCGGCACATTCAGCCGGGACAGAAGCATCCTCGCCAGTGGCCGCAGCGTCGTAAGCGATGGTTGGGGCTATGCCTTCCCACATCGGCCACATGGGATAGTGGTGCATTTCTTCAAGCTGTTCTTCTGGCACACCCAGCAGCTTCATAAACAAGCCGACTGCATCCGCCTGCCGTCCAGCCGCGAGGGTTTCCGCAAGCTGCCCCCTGAATTCACGCCATGCCGCCCGCGCTGCCTCGTCATCGTTGTAAGGGGCATCATAAATCGCCAGCTTTTTAACCTTGCTGCCGAGTTTAATCGCCGCCTCCAAAGCCAGCGCCGCGCCGGAGGATATGCCGAAGACAAAGGCTTCCTTACCCAATGAGTCGATCAGGGCTTCAATATCTTCAATCTCGCGCTCAACCGCAAACGGCAGCGTATCGGTGCTGTCGCCGCGTCCCCGGCGGTCATAATGCACAACCGTGAAGTGTTCCGCCAGCAGCGGAAGATTGGCAAGCTGGGGTGTTTCCGATTCCATCGCGCGCTGCTCGAACATGCCGCCGACGAGGATGAGCGTTGGCCCACTGCCAGCCTGATCGAAAGCGATAGTTGTGCCGTCTTTTGAGATGACCGTTTTCATGATGATTCCTTTACTTGATGACCTGATAGTGAATATGGGTGACTGCGGGCGTTGGGATTACGCGGGTTCTTTCCAGCTTGATTGGCTTGTCACCGATATTGGCAAATAAGGGGCGACCCGCGCCGAGGAGTACATTGGCGACGTGAATTTCCATCTCGTCCACCAACCCGGCTTTCAAATACTGCTGGCTGACATTGGCGCCCATCAAGGCCACATCTTTACCACCAGCGGAATCCTGCGCTTGTTTCAGGGCGCTTTCCATTCCTTCGGTCACAAAGATGAAAGTGGTTGCCCCTCGCTGCAACGTTTCATGGGAACGATGAGTCAGCACGAATACCTGCCCCGGCCCAAAAGGTGGATCATCCCCCCATGCTTTTTCGGCAATATCGAAAGTCCGTCTGCCCAGCACACAAGACCCTAACCGTTGCATGGGTTCTTCAAACAGCAGCAGATTATCCGCTTCGGTTCTGCCATCTTTCACCCAGTCATGGAGGATTTCGCCGCCATCCCCCAGCCCATTTCCCGGCCCATCGTTCGGCGCGGTGACAAAACCGTCCAGAGACATTGTGATGTCCACAATGACTTTTCCCATGTTTATGCTCCTCATGATCTGAAAACGAGTTGTTGCGGGGAACTTAGTGTTTATCCTGTTGATGACAGATAACCATGCAAACGATCCCAACTTTCGCTGAAGCCCTCAATCATGCCCGTCTTGACCGAGGCTTCCAGCGCAGCCTCAGAAGCAAACTGTGAGCGAGCGGTGATTCGGGTTTTGCCTTCATGCTCGGTGAATTCGATGGTCATCAGGGACGCATGTCCATCGTTGACATAGTTGCCATCTGCATCCGAGAAGAAATCGTTGTAGACAATGTGCTCCGGCTTGACGATTTCGCGGAAGATGGCTTTGCCCCACGCTTCTTCGCCCTCCGGCCCTTTCATGCAGAAGTGCCATGTACCGCCGGGGCGAAAATCCATGTTGCACACCGGGAGCGTCCACTCCTGCGGCCCCCACCAGTGTTTCAGATGTTCGGGTTTGCTCCACATCTCGAAGACCAGTTCGCGCGGTGCGTTAAAGGTGCGTTCCATGACGATTTCGCGTTCTGCGGTGGTTACCTGAATAGCATCACTACGCTTTTCGGTCATTATTACTCTCCTTTTGCTGCACCTGCTGCAAATATTCGTCAAGGCGGTCGAAGCGTGCTTCCCAGATGTGCCGATATTGATTCACCCAGTCAGATACCTCCTTAAGCGGTTCGGCATCGATCTGGCAGGGTCGCCATTGGGCTTTCCGTCCCTGTGTGATGAGTCCAGCCTGTTCCAGTACCCGCAGGTGTTTGGAGATTGCAGGAAGACTTTTGTTAAAGGGTTTCGCCAGTTCTTTAACCGTCGCCTCTCCTTGAGCAAGCCTGCCCAAAATTGCCCGCCGGGTGGGGTCAGCGAGGGCTGCGAAAACGATACTCAGTGTGTCTTCAGTCATGACCTTATTTAACTTCTCGGTTAATTAACCTATCAGTAAAATACACCATCTGATGCAAAAAGTCAATACAGATGTTCTAAATTGGTGCAAGAAAATCGGCTCAGGTTAGAATGGGATGGTTGTGGATCGGAACAAAGGTAAGGGGTGGGCAAGCCGCCAGATCACTCACTGAGTTATGCGCCCTGCCCCAACTGATCGAAGGCGATGGTAGTGTCGCCTTTCGAATGTAATGTTTTCGTGGGTTTCCTTTGGGAATACTCCGGTCAGGAAGCATTCATCTTTTCGACGATTCCAGCAATCCGGCGGTCACGGGTTTCCTGCGCTTTGGCCTCGTTCACCTGCCGGACGAATTCTTTACGGCGGGAGGGTGCCAGCGCGTCGAAGGCTTCGGTCGCACCCGGTTTAGCTGCTAAAGCCGCTGCCAAATCCGCTGGAATATCAACAGTACGCGGTTCGGTATCCAATTCGAGCGTGACCTCTACTTCATCACCCGCGTTGACGCCTGCTGCTTTCCGGTTTTCGGCGCTCAAGGGCAGCATAAATACAGTGCCATAACCCGCGACGGTCGAGCGATAGGTATAGCCGTTGATGGTTACCTTGACGGGTGGTTTCTTGCCTTTACCCAGTCCGGCGACGATTTCAGGCGGGACACTCAGGCCGGTGGCGTTCACTGTTTCGTCTTTCAGAACGGTGGTTGTAAATGTGGCTTTCATGGCTTGCCTTCCCCTGTCTGGATCAATTGATTTCGCTGGCAGCCTGTTGAATAAGCTGGCCTAAAAATGCATGGTCAACCACTTGTCCTTCACGGATTTTGATGGTTTTTCTGTCAGGGTCGCCCGGTTCAAAAAAGCTTTCGGGGGCTTCCAATGCTTTGGCATTAAAGATAGTAAAGCTCACCCAGCCTTTGGCAGTTCCAAGCACGCAGGCGTATTTGCCTTTCTTTAAATAATGAGGCTTGCCATATTGAAGCCGTTCTTCAACGCCGGGAATCGCTTCGTGAATGATCTGCCGCAGTGATTTACAAATTTCAATCTGCCATTCCTGCTTGATGTTGTCGATGTAATCGGTTATTGCCTGATTCATTTTATCCTCTTGTTTGGTGATAATTCCGGGTTGGGAAGGTTACATTTCCGCGCCCGGAACACAATATGCTTGTTGCCATCAGCGCTGCGACAGGTGTGCCTGCTCAGACACACCTTGACGGGTGCTTCAGGTTTGCTTTACCTGGCTGGTGAAAAATTCCACCAGCGCCGGTGCGACCACTTCTGCGGCAGCATCATGCGTTTGCCCTTCCAATACGCGGCGCTGCACGTTCGGGATAACTGCTTCAAGTGCCTCGGCGGTCGCGTGCATGAAAGGAAAAGTCGCGCCTCCGGTCATGATGAGCGTGGGTATGGTGACGGAGGCTGCCCGTCCAGTGGGTACAGAGCCATCCCCGATGATGGTGCTGTCGTAGGCAAGGGTAGGGGCGACCGCTTCGAACATCGGCCACATGGGGGCTTGTCGCATTCCGGCAACGGCTTCGGCGGGCATTCCGACCCGCGTCATAAACAGTGCAACCGCATCCCCCCGTTGACCTGCCGACAGTAGTTCCTTAAGTTGTGCCCTGTAAGCATTGGCTGCTGGACGGTCATTATCATCAGGGTTGAACGGCGGCTCATACAGCGCCAGTTTCTTAATGCCGGGCAGGCGTATGGCCGCTTCGAGGGCGAGGGCAGCACCGGATGAAGTCCCATACACAAAGGCCGATCCGCCCGCCGCATTGATGAGGGCTTCAATATCTTCAACCTCGCGCTCGACGGCATAAGGAGTCGTATCGCCGCTGTCACCGCGTCCGCGCCGATCATAAATATACACTGTAAAGTGCTGCTCCAGCAGCGCAGACAGCGGTCGCATCGGGCCAAATGCCCGGTGACACATCGCGCCGTCTACCAGAATGATCGCTGGCCCGTTCCCCATCTGCTCGTAGGTGATGGAAGTGCCGTCTTTTGAAGTTATTTTGCTCATGTTCATTCTCCCGTTAGGCTGGCTCATCAGCGGTCTTCTAACCGCCTGAGCACAGGTTTAATATCAATGACAGGTGTTCCATCAATGGCTTCGATAGGCGCAATTCTCAACCGCTGTCCGGTGATTTCCAGAACCGTGACCTCGTGCAGCCCAATCGGGTTGGGGCGATCCGGTGAGCGCGTCGCAAATACACCAGCCAGTGGTGCATCCAGATTTCCGCGTGGATGTACCTTCAATAGGCTGCGGTCTGCAAGATGAAACCATGTCAGGATGATCAGTTCGTCGCCAGCTTTGAGTCCAACGAGTCCCTGCGCTGCCCGATCTGTAATTTCCAACCACGCTTCGGGTGCGCCTTCGTCTCCCTGACGGGGTGCTGCCTCACGATTAACCAGTTCAGACTGGATGACACCAATAGGTTGGATTTGATAGCTGTTTTCGGTCATCGCTTGTTCTCCATAATCGGTTATGCGGTACAGCACTGACAGTTTTACATCATGCTGGCGTTAGGCCTCTTGTCTTGGGTGGTACGTCAGGATGGCGACACCCGTACTGGTGATCTTCGAAGAGGTGAGTTTCATGCGCTTCAGAGTGCTTCCGTCCTTGAAGAGACGTTTTCCTGTCCCTGCAACAACCGGATGCAGCAGGAAAGTGAGTTCATCAAGGAGATCATTTTGCAGCAGGGAGTAAACCAGCGAAGCACTACCGCTGACCCCGATGTTTTTTCCGGGCTGCTGTTTCAGTCGTTTGATTTCTTCGATGACGTTGTTTTTAATCAGCGTTGTATTACCGTATTGACCCCACGCGACTTTATCCAGCGTGGTGGAAACAACGTACTTGGATGTGTTATTGATGAAAGAGGCAAAAGGTTCGACGGTTGAATTCGGCCAGTAGGGTGCCCATTCTTCGTAAGTTACCCGTCCGAGGAGTACAGCATCCTGGGAGGCAATTGCTTCGCCCATCGCGGCGAACATTTCCATATCCATGTTGTCGAATTGCCATTTTTCGGGTGATTCGGTGACGCCATCCAGCGAGATGAACAGTGCTGAAACTACTTTTCTCATGCGAATATCCTCCACTTGTCGATTTGCGTATTTGTAGGATAGTGCAATCGGGCGGCGGCGTCTTGAACAAAAACGACATCGGCATGAGCAGGCTTTTACAACTACTTTCACTTCTCATCAGCGAAAGATAATCCCTTCGCAGTCAGAGCGCGGCGGAGTTGGTCGAGCGCATTTGGCCCGATGCCGTGCAGTTGTTTGATTTCGGCTTCGGTAACCTGGGTTAATTGTTCGAGGCGTGAATAGCCAGCCTGAGCAAGTGCCCGCTGTGCTGGTTTAGCCAGCTTGGGCGGGAGGTCGCTTTCCTGCTGATTCTGTCCCTTATCCTGCACGATATCTCCTCTTTTGGCTTAACTGCCCGCCACTCCCAACAGGCAGCGGGCAGTCGAGCATACAAATTACTGGGCTGATGGCGCATCGAGGAAAGGTACGACGACTGGAAGCAGCAGATCGGCGCGATACAGAATGCTGAAATGCGATGTGGCCGGAAGCACTGCAAGCTGCGATTGGGGCAGTCCCACGAAATCACCGGGTACACCGCCGCCGAGCAGTCCAAACAGCTCTACCGCATGAGCGGGGTGGAGCATGTCGGAATCCCCAACCACGATCAAGGTGGGTGTTTTGATCGAGGCGACATCCGCTGACCAGTCATAATCCTGACTGAGCATCTCGCCCAGCTTGCCAATCAATGTCGGCCAATCTTCCAGCTTCGGCGCAACGCTGGAGTAGAACTGATATATGGGGGTATCGACCATTGCTGCGGCTGATTCAGCGGTCATGGCTTCCATGCCCGTGCGGAACTCCGCATACATGTCCTCACGTTTGTAAGTGGTCGAGACGAGTACCAGTTTGTTCAGAACTTCCGGGTGCCGGATGGCCGTTTGCAGGGCGACGCCACCACCCAGCGAAAAACCCATCACATCGACATTTTCGAATCCGAGTTCCGTAATCAGGGCAGCGACATCATCCGCCAACTGTTCGTAGCTCATCGGGCGGTCAATATCGGCTGTGTGTCCATGTCCTTGCAGCTCAACCGCGATGACCTGCCGCGTCTGGGCGAGAGGTTGCAGGAGCTGGCTGTATTCCACGATACCGCCCAATCCACCGTGAAGCAGAATCAACGGTTGGCCTGAGCCGTGAATTTCATAGTACATATTCAGCCCGTTCACGGAAGCATATTTGCCTTCAACAGCCGCTTCTTGCGCCTGTACCGTGAAGAAAGGATGGGGTGTCATGAACCCATACCCGATTACAATGACACTGATGATGAGACTCAGGACAATTTTCTGCTTCATATTCATTCACGCACCTTGTGTTGATAGTCGGATGTTGAAATCGTAATTCAACTGAAGGGGGTGCGTCTTGAACAAAAACGACAGACGGTCAGATCGGTTTTTGGAAATGATTTGAGCAGGCGTTTGCCCGATCAGATGTTTTAATGATCGGGTCAGGTGCGGTTGGTCGGCATAGCCAGCCAGATTAACCGTATCGAGGATGGATACCCCTTGCTTTAAGAGCGTGGTGGCATAGCGGGCGCGTTCGATTTGATAAACCGTACCTTGTGTCAATCCGGTTGCCTGTAAAAATCGTCGCTGTACTGTACGTACTGAACTCCCCACAGGCTGTCCGCGCAGTGCCGCATCCACGACCGGATCGTGAATCACCAGACCGTCCCGTGCGAGCCAATTGACAAAGGTATCAGCATTATCGAAATCGGGGAATTCCCATGCCGTACCATGAAGCCAGAAGGAACTGCTGGATGCTTCGGGCAGGCTCACATCCTGTCGATCCATGAGGTTTCCGGCTGGGAAAATGGGCATCAGGGTTCCGGGCTTAAAGATGATGCCAAAAAACTCAGCATCTGCTGGGCAGTATGCGGGCGTCGCTCTGGTTTCCGGCCCACGCACCGTCAGGGTGGATTTGCCCGCGCAGTGTGTAACGACTATTCCCCAGTGAATCCCGGCCATCGAAATAAAACCGCCAGCGCGATCACTTCGACTGTGCCAGATTCGTTCAACAAACGGTGAGTCTGATGGTCTTTCGTCGCAGATTAAATCCATGCTTCTGTCCGTAGGTATCAGGCTTTACGGGTTCTGAGAAAATTACTTTACTTCACTTTCCAAAGCGCTGCATACTTCTTGCGGTATTTCAGGTCTGCTTCGGTTTCGATCCATGCCAGCGCCTTTGCTTTGATCGTTTCATCCCCGACGACATCGTATACATTCCGCAGGCTTTGGATGATGTCGTAGCGAATCAGGGTGGTGTTTTTTTCTGTGACGCATTCGTTGAAACGGGTTTCAAGACCATCAACATATTTCTGCTGCTGTGCTTTACCGACGATGCCAATTTTCCAGAGGGCTTGCAGGCAGTGACGGGCGGTGACGAATCGTTCATCCTTTGTCACCGCCAGCAGAGAGTCGAAGTCCCGGAGCATTCGCTGCTCCGGGTCGCTCTTGGCAAGGTTGCAGAGGATTTGGGCTGCAATCGCCCGCACATGGTTATCTTTATGGCGTAAATCGGCTACCATTGTGTCCCACACATCATAGGCCCAGCCAACCGGTTTGTCGGTCGCTTCGATAAGCGCGTAGTAGGCCTTATTCTGCAAATCCTTGTCTTCAGAGCGAAGATTTTCCAGATGGGTTCGTATAATTTCATCCATAGGATGCCTGTGCTTTCTTCAGTCTCCGCTTTGAATAGTGGGCTGCACACCGGATGGTATGCCTATAGTCTCGTGCTCTGGTGCGGTTTGTTCCCCGGATTCGGTGTGTATCTGTATATGGCGAAGCATGGTCATGGTCAGAATGGCAAGCCCTGTAAATCCGATGACGCCAATAAACGCATTGAGGTGCAGCGCTTGAACAAAGGCATTGTGGGCTGTGTTGAGCAGTTGTGCGCCGATTTCATCCGGCAGTTGTGCGGCTGCGGCTGCCGCACCGCCGAGCGTCTCTTGAACCGCCTCGACTAATTCGGGCGAGATCGCTGAGGGCATATTGGCTATCACCTGATTGCGGTATACAGCCATCCCCAAACTGCCGAGGACAGCCAGACCGAGCGCACCGCCCAATTCTGCACCTGTCTCCGAGATAGCCGATGCAGCGCCAGCCCGTTCAGGTGGGGCAGCACTGATGACCATATCAACCGTCAGACTAAAGGTAAAGCCGAAACCGAGAGACATCAAGGCATTCCCAATCACAACGAGCGCGAGGGAATTTACACCGATCTGGGTGAGCAACCCGATGCCAACGGCTGCTACCATCAGTCCGCCAGCCACCACGAGGGCAGGACGCACCCGCCTCACAATTCGGGGTGCCAGATTAGACCCAATGATGAACGCGAACGCTCCCGGCACTGACCACAGACCTGCCTCCAATGGCGACAGTCCCAGCACCAGTTGCAGGTATTGAGCGATAAACAGAAATACGCCGAAGGAAACGAAGATACCGAAAGTGTAGGTGGCGAGAGATGCGCTGAAGGCGGGCACGCGGAACAACCGCAGGTCGAGCAAAGGGTCAGCCAGTGTTCGCTGCCGTTGGACGAAGGCGAAGCCGATAGCAAGGCCGAGCACGATCAAGAGCAGCGGCAGCAACCCGAAACCAATTTCGGCAACCTGCTTGAGTCCATAGATGACCAGCAGCACTGCCGCCAATGACATGCCAGCACTGAGCAAATCGAACCGCCCCGGATTGGGGTCTTTGTATTCTGGCAGCAGCAATGGGCCAGCAATTAACAGCACCGCCATTATGGGTACGGCTAACAAGAATACTGATCCCCATGAAAAATACTCCAGCAGCGCTCCGCCGATCAACGGGCCGACCGCGCTGCCGACTGAGAAACCGGAGACCCAAATCCCGATGGCAACGGTGCGCTGGGCTGGATTCAGGAACATATTGCGAATCAATGACATGGTGGATGGCATCAGCGTTGCCCCCGCCACGCCGAGTACCGCGCGGGCTGCGATGAGCATTCCGGGAGTGGTTGAGAAGGCCGCCAGCATCGAGGCTAAACCGAACGCGACAGCCCCGATGAGCAACAGTTTGCGGCGACCAATACGATCACCTAATGTACCCATCGTAATCAGCGATCCGGCGATCAGAAAGCCGTAAATATCCGTAATCCACAGGAGTTGGGAGCCGCTGGGCTGAAGATCAGCGGTCAGGGATGGCACTGCCAGATGCAGTACGGTCAAATCCATAGCGATGAGCAGGGTGGGCAGCATGAGGACAGCCAGCCCAATCCATTCCCGTCTGGTAGCGCGGGGCATTGTAGTTGTGTTCATAAGCAGTTTCTCCTTGACCATGATGTTGAAGGAACTCAGGTAGCGCCTTATTTGACGACGCGGAATTGAAGATGGGTTACGGTTGGCGAGTCGATCACCCGTGTGCTTTCCAGATCAATCGGGTTGATGCCCAGATTCTCAAACAGTCTCAGACCACTACCCAGCAAAATATGCACCAGATGGATTTCCAATAAATCCACCAATCCAGCTTTAAGATACTGCTGCGAAATATCTGCGCCGCCGCCGATGGCAATATCCTTATCACCTGCTGCGGCTTTGGCCTGCTTCAAAGCGCTTTCGATGCCATCGGTGACGAAGATAAATTGGGTATCGCCTTCAACCGGCTTTTCAGGTGGGTGATGGGTGATGACGAAGTGCGGCATTTTATACGGATTATCGCCGTAGCCGCCTTGTTCTTCGCCTGTGCTGAAGGTACGTTTACCCATAATAATGGCGCCCAGATCGTTGATGGTTTCATTAATCACCAATTGATCACCCTTGTTTTCGGCAGTGGAGGGTGCAAAATACCAGTTATGCAGTCCACCATCCCCGCCGTTCCGGTCACAGATATAACCGTCCAGCGACATCGACAAATCGATAATAACGTTTCCCATATGCCCTCCTTACAGGCGGGTTATATCTGCCGCAACGGCTGATAAATCGTCGTTGAACTGATGCCCGCGTCCGTCGAATTCTCGAACGATTGCGCCGGGGAGTTTGCTTTTGTACAGTGCCATGTGATCGAACGGAACCCACTCGTCATCACGGCTGTGGTACAGATAAATCGGAAGGTCTTTCGGGATTTGTGCCGCAAAATCCGCTGGAAGGGCATATTCCTCAACCTGCCAATCTTCAGCGCTCCAATACGGCGCGGCGATCAGGAAAAGCGCGGCAATCTGTTCTTTATGCTGCGATTCAGCAAACTGCTTCAAGACCATTGAGCCGCCCAACGAATGTCCGACCAGAATCACCTTGTCGCCTAATGCGGTCAATTCCTGTTCGATCCTGGCTTTCCATGCCCCGTATTCCGGTGCATCTTCATTCGGCATTAGAGGGTATTGGACATAGTAATCTGAGCCAAGCACGTTTTGTAAAGAGGCAGCTAGTTTGCCGTCGGCTTCGTATCCGCCTCCGCCGTGAATAAACAGAATATTCTGCTTCATCCCTTTTCCTTGTGTAATTGGACGACACTGAAATACATACCGCAAACAATACTAGTCGAAATACAAATCGTTACTTTTATACTGACAGGTGCGGAATGTGGAATGCTTACTTCACGACGCGGAATCGGAGATGGGTTGCGCCGGGGGTTTGGATATTTTCCAACAGTTTCAGTTCAACAGGCTCAGCGCCAATATGCTCGAATAAACGCGTGCCTTCCCCGAACAAAACCGGGGCGATATGAATGTGCAATTCGTCCACCAATCCAGCTTTGAGGTACTGCTGGATAACATTTGCGCCGCCCATCACCCACACATTTTTATCGCCTGCGATGGCTTTTGCACGCTCAAGTGCGCTCAGGATGCCATCGTTGATGAACGTAAATCCTTCGACTACTTGATCTGGAATATGGTTAGCCAACACCAAGGTAGGGGCTGCAAATGGGTTGACGCCGCCCCACGCATCATCGATAGCGGTGCGGTAGATTCGCGCGCCGATAATCACCGCGCCAGCCGATTTCATCGACTCGTCCAGCATTTTGGCGTCGGCCTCGGTTTTGCCGCCAAATATCCAATCGTGAAGGCGCAGGCCGCCGTCGCCCATAGGAAGAGCAGTGCTGATATTTGTCCCCGCGATAAATCCATCCAGCGACATGGTAATGTCTACAACAACTTTTCCCATCCATACCTCTTTGTGAGTTGGTTTGGTACACATGTTCTATAACAATATGCTAGTTACTTCAAAAAGTCAAGTATTGTCTACGGAAATTTATGGCACGCGGTTCTAAACTTGAATTTTTATTAATTTCTTGTATTCTCTAAGGTATGAAAAATCGAAGCTACAATCAATTCTGTGCGCTGGCCTATGCTTTAGACGTTATTGGAGAACGCTGGACGCTGCTCATCGTTCGTGAACTGTTGGCTGGCCCGCGCCGTTTTAAAGACCTTTTGGATGGACTGCCCGACATCAGCACCAATCTGCTTTCCGAACGGTTGAAAAGTTTGGAACAACAGGGCATTCTCTGCCGCCGTGTGCTGCCGCCGCCCGCGGGTTCAGCCGTGTATCAGCTCACAGAATGTGGTCAGGCGTTGGAAGTCGCCGTGTTGGAACTGGGGAAATGGGGTAGCCGCCTTTTGCCATCCTCCTTAGAAGGACTTGCCATGCCGAGTTTAGGCGCAACTGCATTGGCGATTAAGGCTTTTTTTCGCCCGGAACAGGCGCAGCACGCAAATGAAATTTATGAATTGCATTTAGGCCATGAGGTGTTGCAAGTACAGATTGAAGATGGAATGCTGCACGTACGGCAGGGGCAAACGCAGAAAGCTGATGCGGTGCTGCATACAGAAATGCCCGTTTTTATGGGCTTGTTTGCTGGACAGCTTAAGCCGGAAGATGCTCTCGCCGCCGGATTGATTCGGGTTGAGGGCGACCCTGATGGATTGAGCCGCTTCCTCACCCTATCCAGTGTGCCAGCCGTTGCTTAACGTTCCATCTGGTAACGTTGGACTAACATCCTGGCTTCTTGCTCATACCCCTTGGCAACCGGGAAATGAATGGAAGCAGGTTTGCGCCACGGCCGCCGATAATTTTTGATCTGGAACGCAATCTTGGGCGTGGTTTCATCGCCAATCGTGCCATTCGCCATCGCTGCCATAAATTCTTTGGAAGACACTTGGCCTTCACGCCCGGCAGTGGAAATCCAAGCGCGGAACTTGGGCTTAAAGTTTTCCACATAAGTGGTGTTAATCAACCAACGAAGGGGCGTGTACCCTTCCAATTCGTGGTAAACACCCTGTGGGCCAAACCAGACTTGAAACGGCGCCGATTCGCCTTGCCGAGGGTAAAATGGTGCCAGTTCGCCGCGCTTGAACTGCCAATGCGCCCAGATTTCGCCATCGAATAACTGCTCGATGGCTCTGGTTTCAATTTGGCGGTTCATAACGCTCGTCCAGGATAAGAACAACAAGAAGGCTAACATCAACGCGCCAAACCCAAATATGCCGATGAGTTCCTCTGGTTTTTTGATTGCCCCACTGGCAACCACCGCCGCCAGAAGCGTTCCAATGATGATCAACAGAGGAATTAAAATCTTGAGACGTGGGCCTTTGGCATTGCGTAACAAAAACCGCTCTGGACGGTTTATCATAGACACGATTTCCCCCTTAAATGAGCGAAGCAAACATAGTCGATTGAACCTAAATTAGGGGGCAAAAGCAATCCCGCAAATTGTGGGGTATATTCAAAATTTATCATGGGAACGAGGGAGTGATAAATGATGGAAGCGGGACGCAGTTTTCTGGCGGACAATGCTAAAAAGCCGGGGGTAGTGGCGACGAGCAGTGGTTTACAGTACAAGGTACTGCGCGAGGGAACAGGACGCAATCCGTCCGAACATGGCGAAGTGGAAGTGCATTACAAAGGCACACTGCTTGATGGAACAGTCTTCGATAGTTCATATGACAATGGCGAGCCAATCACCTTTTTTCTATCACAGGTGATTGAAGGTTGGGCAGAAGGTGTGCAGTTAATGGCGGAAGGCGCGCAGTACACCTTTTACATTCCGTTTGAACTGGCTTATGGGCCGCAGGGAATCCCCGGCACGATTCCGCCGTACTCCACGCTGATTTTTGAAGTCGAACTGTTGAAGGTGTATTCGTAGCTCTACTCCATCCCGCCGAACATCTTGTTCTGACGGGTTTGATCCAGGAACTTGTTCAGCCGTCTTTTGAATTCTTCTGGCTGGCGGCGCACTTCCTCAATGGCACTTACCCGAATGCGTTGATACAAACCGGGGAATGCTTGAAAATTCGCCCAAACTTGGGGATCGGCTTGCAGGGCTTCCAAAATATCGGGCGCGATTTGGAAAGCATCCAGCGAAAGATCGGGGAGTTTTGCCCGTCCGGCATCGGTCATCAGACCCGCCGCGATCAAACGCCGCGCGCGTTCCTTATTCAACTCCGTCCAATTGCTCTTGGGACGGCGAGGCGTGAACCGTTGGGCAGTGCGCTCCGCATCCATTTTCTTGGCGATACCGTCAATCCAGCCGAAGCATAGGGCTTCCTCGACTGCGTGGAGATACGGCACAGAGGATTTGCCTGTTGTTTTGGAATAGGTGATGAGCCAAATTTCGGTTGCGGTTGCATGGTTATCCATAAGCCACCGCCGCCACCCTGCCCGGTCGCTGACGTATAAGGTTTCGGTGATGTCCATAGCTGTTCCCCTCTTGCATCCAATACTCAGGTTTTTATACCCTGAAAAAGTGAATCTGGCATGAGGAGAAATAAAAAGAGCGCCCCATGGGACGCCCTTCCAAATGGTCACTGGATTAGTTGAGTGCCGCGTTCCGAACCGGGATGACGCGCGGTTGGGCTTGTGGGGCTTTGGGCAGTGTCAACTTGAGGACGCCGTTTTCATAAGCCGCCTCGATGCTTTCGCTGTCAATCGGCTGAGCGAGACGCAGGCTGCGGCTGAATTTGCCATAAGCACGTTCGAAACGCAGGGCGCGCGCCTTATCCTGTTCCTCAAAAGTCGGTTGTTTCACTTCGCCGCTGATAGTCAGCACATCATCGTTCAGGCTGACATTAATCTCTTCCGGGCTAACACCGGGCAAGGCGGTTGACAGGATATAGGCCTGATCGGTTTCATAAATATCGACAGGCAGGGCATGGTTGGTCGCCGGACGCGCGCCGCGCAGATTGTCTTCAAACAGACGGTCAATCGCGTGCTGCATGGCAGTCATTTCGCGAACCGGATTCCAACGAATAATCGTGCTCATGGTTTATGTACTCCTCACAACATCAGGTTATTGGTAAAAGATCATGACCCTTAAGATACGCCGCGTGTATCAGAAAAATCTATGTGCTGTATCAGAAATTTGTAGGAGTCGGTTGTCTAAGAGTCTGTTTAACGATGCTGGTCATAAGGTGAACAATAGATTGACATGAAGTTGACATCCGAATTATAATCACTACAAAAGCAGAACAGGTATCATGGCAGTTCATCACATCGTTATCGTCGGGTCGGGAATTGGCGGTTTAAGCGCCGCCGCGCTGCTGGCACAGTCCGGTTACAAAGTGACCGTACTGGAAGCGCAAACCTATCCGGGCGGATGCGCCAGCACCTTCACCCACAAAGGCTATCGTTTCGATGCCGGGGCGACGGTGGCGGGCGGCTTCCAACCGAACGGCCCACATCATCTGATTGGCGAACAACTTGGCATCGAATGGCCGATACGCCTGCATGACCCCGCGTGGGTGGTGCATTTGCCGGATACCGAAGTTGCGCTCACCCGCGACAATGCCGATGTTCTGCAACGGTTTCCCAAGAGCGAAAAGTTCTGGGAACACCAATCCAAAATTGCCGATTTAGGTTGGGCACTGGCTTCCAGGTCTCTTCCGTGGCCGCCAACCCACCTTGCGGAACTCTTGCAGCTTGCTCGTACTGGTTTGGCCTATTTTCCTAATGATTTGCTCCTCCTCCCCCTTGCATTTCGAACGGCCTACCAGTGGGTCAATCAGTACGGGCTTGCTCAAGATACTCGCTTCCTGCGTTTCATTGACGCACAGTTATTAATCTCCGCGCAGACGACTTCCCACCGCGCAAACGCGATTTACAGCGCCACTGCCCTCGATCTGGCACGGCAGGGGGTGTATCACGTTGTTGGGGGCATCGGCGCGCTGGCGGAAACGCTGGTCAACAAAATCCGCGCGTTCGGTGGCGAGGTGATCTACCGTCGGCGGGTGATGCGCTTGGGGGTGGAGAACGGGCGCGTGACCGGCGTTTATTTCACCGAAGGCCGCCGCGCTCAAGACGAAACTTTTTTACCTGCCGATTTTGTCCTCGCTAACCTGACGCCCGCCTCATTGGATGAACTGTTGGGCGATTACAGTCCGGCGAAACTGCGGCGGGAAGTGCAAAGCAGGCAGCCGGGATGGGGTGCATTCGCGCTGCATTTGGGGATTCGGGCGGATGCATTATCGCAAGGACTGCCCGATCATCACCAGCTTATCACCAGCTATGATGAACCGCTGGGCGAAGGCCGCAGTTTATTCATGTCGATGTCGCCCAAGTGGGATAGTACACGCGCCCCGGCGGGTTATC
Source organism: Anaerolineae bacterium (assembly GCA_019912965.1). Classification (GTDB taxonomy): domain Bacteria; phylum Chloroflexota; class Anaerolineae; order Aggregatilineales; family Phototrophicaceae; genus CFX2. The sequence continues at coordinate 8,798 of JAIOHM010000187.1, read as the reverse complement.
GGGCGGTGACGGTCACGACACATACACAGGTGCAGCCGTGGTGGGATGCGCTGGCTGAAGGTGAGGATGGGTATCAGGCGCGGAAGCAGGCTTATGCCGAGATGATGCTGACCGCGATTGAAAAGGTGATTCCCGGTTTTCGTGCAGGCGTTTCGCTGATGCTTCCCGGCAGTCCGGTGACATATCAGTTTTATACAGATCGGCATTTGGGGATGGTGGGCGGTTTCCCACAGCAGTCGTTATTGAACGCGCGTGGGCCGCGCACAGGATTGCCCAATCTGCGCTTGGTGGGTGACTCGATTTTCCCCGGTCAATCGACAGCGGGCGTAACTGCTGGAGCGATGCGAGTGGTGCGCGATGTGCTGCGGACGCTGCCGAAACAAGCGATTTTCGGTTCATCGGGCGCACATTATAAACTGCAAGAACAGACCCCTGGCACGGATTAGCGCACCACGATTACGGGACAATTGCTGTGGGATCGTACCGAAGGCTGGTTGCCATTTCCAGCACGACGGGCTCAAGGTTTTCCATTTCACCGGGCGCACTCATTGCCACGATTAATACATAAACCGTTTCGCTTTCCAGTTCCACCGCATAGGCCTGGGCAGCATGAGTTGCGCTACCAAATTCCCACATCGCGGCGGAATAATCATGAATGTTGATTTGCTCAATTGCACCCAAATAGATACCCGGATCGTCCAGAGATTGGACGGCGACCTGCTTGTAACTTGTCAACAGGCCAGTGACAGACGGCGTAAAATCCAAACCGACGAAAATCCCATCGGGCGCGCCAACGTACACGCTGATCTTTTGTTCGCCGGGATTCAATACCGGAACGGGTGTATCGCTTTCGAAAAGCGCGATAGTATTGGTAAAGTGCATAATTGTCTCATTCGGGGCATCCGGGGGACTGTCGAAAATCTCATACTCCCAGTTCTCTGGATAATTCAGCGTCAACTGCCCGTTGTGGGCGACGAGGCGTTCTGCCAGATTGACGACCGGATGGGGAGTACAGGCGTCGATCAAGATTTGTAACTGTTCGCTGGCAGTGTTCATGAGCATGATTGCATCTTCAGTTGTATCTTCACTGACCAAGACATCCACCTGATCGAGTAATTCGCGGACAGGTGTCAAATCAGGGGTACAGGATGGTATTTCTTCCTGTGCGGCGAGGGGGAACGTCAGCAGCAAACAACCGATAAGTGCCATTATGCTGATGATTTTCATACAGGATATCCTCTCGTTAGATGGTTATGCCGAATATTAAAGATGCACCATGCTGAAATGCGTCCAATCACTATAGTCCACTCCCCGGCTGATAAAATAGCACCGTATCTCACGACCATATGACCAATTTTGCTTTTCAAGTGCATCGTCATTACGATGTGGAACTGCCTGAAAATTATGCCAAAATTGCGTATTCCGCCTACGACTAACGTTTTCCCGCTGGTTTATCAGTGCCGTACAATCCATTTTGCTTATCGTAGTAAGAGGATGCATTTGAAATTAAATTAATAACCCTTTGTGATTTGCATCACAGACAAATGCTGGCGGATGGATTATGATGATTTCAGAGAAACTACCCGCCTTTTTACAGGCAACGCCATCCGTAGGAACAAGCAACGATGACACCCCCCAAACAAAGCAGAAACTTCTCGGAGAAACTGCTGCTCGGAGCAACCCGGCTGACCTCCAAAACAGCACCCATTGCGAACCGCATTTTTCCAGAGCGATTGGAAATTGACGATAACCAGTCCGTATGGGCGAGCCAGATGCCGGATTACCACCCCGGCGGGCCGCTGCGCGAAAATATCGACGCCGACCTCGCGATTATCGGTGGCGGATTTACCGGGATTTCGACCGCTTACCATTTTAGCCGTCGCTACCCCGAAAAACGGGTCGTTTTATTGGAGGCGAAAACGCTGGCAAATGGAGCAAGTGGACGCAACGGCGGCATGATGCTCAACTGGTTAGCCAGCATGTATGGATACGACCCTGAAATGACCCGGCGGATTTACCAGGTAACCCGTGCTGGTATCGAAATGATTACGGACATCATCCAACGTCATCAACTGCCCGTGAGTTATCGACTGGATGGAACTTTAACGGTCTACACCGATGCCCGCCGCGCCGAAACTGCCCAGCAGGAAACCGAATTTCACCAGCAGATCGGTATTCCCACGCGCTTTCTGGATGCGAATACATTAAAACAGAAGCTGAATTTACAGGGCGCATGTGGAGCGGTTCTTGACCCCCATTCCGGTCAAATCAACGGCCTACAGTTGGTTCGAACCCTGCGGCCTGTGCTTCAGGAACAAGGCGTGGAAATCTACGAACAAACACCCGTCCTGCGGATTCAAGAAGGCACAACCTTGACCCTTCAGACTCCTCATGCGGAGATCAAGGCAAAAGCGATTGTGTTGGCGACAAATGCTTATACGGGCAAATTGGGTTATTTTCGGGATGCCGTTTTTCCACTTCATTCTCATGTTTTCGCCACAGCACCTTTGAACGCATCCGCGTTAGAAAATCTGGGTTGGCATCATACTGCGGGTTATTCTGATGATCGAGATCGCATCGCTTATTCCAGTCTGACTCGTGAGGGACATATCATCTTCGGCGGTGGGAGCAATCAGGCTTATGCTTATCTTTTTCGGAATCGTACCCTGTATCCAGACTCGCCGGGTTCTGCAAGCAGCGCATTTAACCAACTCAGCCACACCATGAATCATTACTTACCCAATAGTAGAAACCTGCCGGTTGCTCACCGCTGGACAGGAACAATTGGGATGACACTCAACCGCAAGCCGCTGATGGGTGTGCGCGGTGAACATCGGAATATCTACTACGCCATCGGCTACTGTGGGCATGGGGTGACGCTGGCGAATATCGCCGGACAGGTTTTAACGGACATGTACTCACATGATGACGAACAGTGGCGCGATTTGCCGTTTTATCAAGCAGCCTACCTGTCGATTCCGCCAGAGCCGTTCCGCTGGCTTGGGTATCAGATGTTCACGCGCTTAACGGGGCAATCACCCAGACTGTGACCGCCCTTACTGATGCTTCATCCTGCTCAAGTGCCTACGACTGTTCGACGTTTTCCCGCTGGTTTATGTGCAATCCACGACTCATTTTACATTTCAAGTGCATCATAGTCAGTAGACGCATTTGAAAGGGGTGATTTTATGTGGCGGGTCTTGCTGATTTTGATGCTCATGGTTGTGCCGATTGGGGCACAGGCACAGCAGAATAGCTGGTGGGAAGATGGCTGTGATGCGCGGGCGGTGGCGCTGATCGAACCGACCGAAGGACAGTTTGATTATGGGGCAGCGTGCGCGGCATACCGGACGTGTGACCCGAATGGAGAAGGTGATTTCCGCTGTCAGATGATCGCGTTCAACACCCTTCTGGAACAGTGTCCGGCGGGCGATGCGATTTGCCCGAAAACGGCCATGCTGTACGCGGCGGCGATTCTGGCATTCGATATGCCCTTTGGCGAGTCCATCGATTGGATTCCGCCACAAAGCATTCGGGATGGTGTACCTGTCGCGCTGGCAGCGTTTCAGGCAGGCGATTATGGGCAGGCAATCGAGGCGTACCAGATGACACCATTTGTGGTTGAAAGCGGCGAAACCATGATGCCCTTCAGCCGGGGTGTAGTCTACGAAATGTTGGGCGAGAGCCAAGCGGCATTAGGGGAATATGCTTCGGTTTTCCAAGTGGAGTTTGAACATCCGCTGGCATGGTACGCGCGGGCACAGTTGTACGGCAGTTTGGGGCGGACAGATGAAGCCTCCTTCGATGCCGAATCGCTGGCGATTTTTACGGGTGATATGCCCGAATTAGCGGGATTAGTAGATGACTTGAAGGCACAGTATCCGCTGGATACCAACAAAGTGCAGGATTGGCTGATGTACCCGGTTGAAAGCACCAGCTTTGGCGTGGGCGGAACGTTCTTCGCCGATCATACATTAGAGGCAGGCCGTCCGGTTCAGGTTGGGTTTTATGTTGATCTGGATGCGATACTGGTGATCGGGGTGAGCCGTTTGTTGGGGGGCGGGTCGGACGATGATTACCGTTGGGTGCAGCTTCTCAACGGGGCGGATGATGGTCGGTATCGGCTGGATTATCCGAGCTATTGGGATAACTTCGGCAGCCTGATTTTGACCATAGAAGATGAACATTTATCCGGCAGCGAGAGCATTTCGTATTTTGAGGGCGCGGCAGCTTTTGAATTTGTGCTTGTTCCGGCGTCTTTCCCTGACCCACGCTTAAGTCTTGAAGATCACCGGTTATGTGCGGGCAGCGTCCGGTCGCGGGTGACGGTGGGTTCATTTGTGGAAACCCCATGGCACGGTGGCGATCCAATTCCGCTGTACGGTGTGGCTGGTGGCGGAGAGATCGGGGGCAGTCCGGCGCTGACGGTGATTGGTGGGCCGGAATGCATCGGCTCGGTAACATGGTGGGAAGCGCGGGACACAATCGGCAATACCGGATGGTTCCCCGAAAATGAAGGTAATCAATACACCGTGAACCCGCTGGCAGAAGAACCCACACAAGCCAATACCTGCCCGCTGATGCCTCGGCTGACGGAAGGCGGAACGGGTCGGGTGATTGTGGGACTTGGGGCAAACAATATGCGTTCACAGCCAAGCGCGAACAGTGCATTGGTAGCGGCTATCCCTGAAGGCGAAGTCTTTACGGTCGAGTTTGGGCCGACCTGCGCCGAAGGCATACATTGGTGGCAGGTAACCTATGGTGGGCTGGCGGGCTGGACGGCGGAAGGCGACATCAACACCTATTGGGTTGAGCCAAACGGATAAAGCGATAAGGTAAACGATGGACTCTCCAATCATTCACTGGTTTCGGCGGGATTTACGACTGACGGATAACACGGCGCTCCATGCAGCTAACGAGACAGGCGCGCCGATTATCCCGGTCTTTATCTTCGATCCGGCGATTATAGAGAGTCCACAGATCAGCCTGCCCCGGTTGGGCTTTTTGCTGAAAGGTTTGGAAGCCCTCGACCAATCCTTGCGGGAACGGGGTTCGCGGTTGATGATCCGGCGGGGCGATCCGCGCACGATTCTACCGGAATTGGTACAGCAGTTCGGGGCAGTGGCGGTCTACTGCAACCGGGATGTGACCCCGTTCGCGCAGAGACGGGACGCCGAAGTAGAAGCCGCGCTTGGTGTCCCCCTGCACTCATATGATGATGTGTTCCTTCTGCCGCCGGGTTCGGTGATGAAGGCTGAACATGCGCCTTACACCGTGTTCACGCCCTTCAAGAGCAAGTGGCTGACCATCCCAAAGCCGGAAATGACCCAAACTCCGCTTCAGTTCTGGCGCGGCGAGGGCGAATCCTCAACTGTGCCAATCTTAGCGGACTTCGGCAAAACGCTGTCGATGCCTTTGCCGGACGCGGGCGAAACCGAAGCGGAACGCCGTTTACAAACTTTTCTCTCCAAGCCCATCGAAGATTATGTTGAAGAGCGCAACCGGTTAGATGCCGCGCCGGACGATGACACACTGCACGGTTCGTCATTCCTCTCGCCCTATCTGCGCTTGGGGATGCTCTCGCCCCGTCAAGCCTATTGGGGCGCGTGGGAGAAATATAAAGAACTAACCGCCAACCCCTTTCCCTCATGGCGAGGAGAGCCAAAAACCGATACATTTGTTTTCCTTCCAGACCCGAGGAGCGCACAGGAATCAGTTAAGGCGTGGGTGAGTGAGCTAATTTGGCGGGATTTTTATGGGCATATCCTGTTTCACTTTCCGCATGTACTGAAGGGCAGTTTTCGTCCGGCTTATGATCGGGTCGCGTGGCGGAATGCGCCGGATGATCTGGCGGCATGGAAAGCCGGGATGACGGGGTATCCAGTAGTCGATGCGGCCATGCACCAGTTAGCCGCGATGGGTTGGATGCCGAACCGGGCGCGGATGATCGTCGCCAGCTTTTTGACCAAAGATTTGCTCATTCACTGGCGGGAAGGTGAACGGCATTTTATGAACCTGCTCATCGACGGCGACCCGGCGGCGAATAATGGCGGGTGGCAGTGGTCAGCCGGGACGGGGACGGATGCTCAACCGTATTTCCGGGTATTCAATCCGGTTTCGCAGGGGGAGAAATTTGACCCGGATGGCGCATACGTCCGGCGGTGGATACCGGAATTACGCGACGTGCCGACGAAATTTATTCATACTCCACATCTGATGGACAAGCCGCCAACGGGTTATCCCGCGCCGATTGTTGAGCATAGGATGGCGCGGGAACGGGCGCTGACAGCGTTTAAGGCAGTTGGTTAATCTCCCTCAGTTCGAGACGAAGTGAGGGGGATAAAGAAATTTTATGGTTAAGGCAGCGCCCATTCGGGTGCGCCAACTTCATCAATACAGCTTCCATCGGGTTCCACAGTGGGATCATCGAGGAATTCCTGCATGATGCCCTGTGAGCATTCGTTCATATCGATCACGCCATGCCCACCGCCGGGGAACAGGAAATAGAAACTGTTCGGCAGATAACTGGCGGCGCTTTCCGCCCATTTCGGCGGGGTGATGGGGTCAAATTCGCCCGCAGCGACCAACGTGGGAATATCGCTCTCAACTGGCTCGGCTTCTATCGGGTCAGCCGGAGCAACATCCCAAATCTGGCAGTCTGCAAATGTGCTCTGAATGAAATTCACGCTGTTGTTATACAGCCATGCCGGTTCAGCAGGTACATTCGCTACCGATACTTCTTCATCCGCAAAAGCCAGTTCTTCCTGGCATTCCACCGAGAAATTCATGCCTTCGCTGTCGGAAATATCACCCTCATCCTCTTCTTGACGCAAGCGTGTGGCATTCATCGCGCCGCCCGATTCGAGGTCATCCAACGCGGCATAATTCCCTTCGGCAATCTGGCTAATCACCAGCGGAATGAAGGGGATGCTTTCGCTGGAATACATGATCTGGAAAATGCGGTTAATCAGGTCATCACCAGAGAGTGTGCTATCCACCCGTTCACCTGTGTCCGGGTCTAACCCTTCGTACTCGGCGGGTTCAGCGTTTAGCTGCTCGACCAGATTACCAAAAACCTGCCCTAAATCGGGATAAGCCTCGTTACATTGGGGATCACTAGCACAGCCCGCGAAAAAGGCATCAAACACCTCGACGGTATTCTGACCGTATTCGGCATAGGCATCCACTTCTGGCGGATAGACCGAATCGATGATGACACTGCGAATCCCTTCAGGATAATCGCGCATAACAGTCAGCGCCAAACGTGTGCCGTAGGAAATGCCGTAGAGATTCCATTCGTCATAGCCTAATGCAATCCGTAAATCGGCAACATCAGCCGCGTTTTCGGCGCTGTTATAGGCTTGCAGATTCACCCCTTCGCTGATGAGCCGATCACGGCAGGCTTGGGTCGCGTCATCTTCACCATTATCGATTTCCGGGCAGTTCAGGCTCGGTTCTGAATAGCCTGTACCGCGCTGGTCGAACAAAACCAGATTGCGGTCTTGCAGATAGGGAATATCCAACCAGCCTTCCAAATCCGCGACGGCGTTGCCACCCGGCCCACCCGATAAGTAAACCACTGGATCAGGTTGAACCACATCACCGGGGGCATATAACACGAGGAAAGCTAGAGCAATCGTCGGGCTGTCGGGGTCGCTCCGGTCTTCCGGCACATACACATAACCGCAATCGACGTTTTGGCCTTCAACAATATCCTCCGGCAGTTCCATCCAGCACTCGACATATTCGACCTGGCCGAGATCATCCTGCGCCATCACCGGGGCAACCAGCACGGCGAACATCAAAATAAAAATGAGGGGTAACAAACGCATCTAAAATCCTTTGTATAGAGCATGGTGTGTATGCATTGTAACCTCAATGTTGCATAATAACCCTCAATCAAATTTCCGCGAATGGGGCATGTTATACTCAGCGCGTTTACAGTGTGTTGTAAAGGAACGTACCCATCATGCGCCGTTGGATTCCTCGCATCCTCATTCTGCTCGTCCTGATTATTTTCGTCGTGCCGTATTTCATTCCACTCAATCCAGTTGGGGTAGAAGCTTCAACGCTGGCTGACCCGGACGGCTTTTTCATCGAAGTCGATGGCCTTTCGACCTATGTGCAGGCGCGCGGCTCGGAAGATGGGGAAGTTGTTTTACTGCTTCACGGCTGGGGTGCATCGACGTTTACATGGCGGGAGCAAATGGATGTGCTGGCGGAAGCGGGCTATCGGGTGGTTGCGTTTGACCGTCCTCCGTATGGACTTTCGGCTAAAACGGGTGCGAACATTCCGTATTCACCGGGCAAACTGGCGGAATTCACGGTCAAAGTGATGGATGAACTGGGCATCCAAAAGGCCGTGCTGGTGGGGCAGAGTCAGGGCGGCGGGGTAGCGGGCTATTTCGCGGTGCAGTATCCGGGGCGGATTTCCAAACTGGTGTTGGTTTCGGCAGCCTTACGCCCGACGGATGACCCCGCACCGACGGGTTCAGGTGGGTCGAATCGGGTGGGCGGGGCGATGGGCATTCCGCCCTTTGTGACTTCGCTCCTGAAGTTTGATCCGCTGACGCGCTGGGCACGAGTGGCGATTCGGGCATTCGTCACACCGGGTTTCACGACCAATATTTTGAAATCGGCCTACTACGACCCGGAATTTATGACGCCGGACATCGAGGCGGGGTATCAACGGCAGCTACGGGTGGTCGGCTGGGACGAGGCGCTTTTGGGGCAGCTTACGGGGGCGAGTTCTTCGGCTGACCCGATCACGGCGGAACAGATCGCGGGCATTCCTGTTC
>JAIOHM010000021.1 GCA_019912965.1 Anaerolineae bacterium | reverse complement strand
TGGGCAAGTATCGTCGGCTTAGTAAAGATTATGAAGCCTTGCCCACCGTCAGCGAGACTTGGATTTATGTTGCAATGGTAGATCGAATGCTTCACCACCTTAGTCCATAATTTTATCTGTTACAACTACTCTCTAAAGGCTTCTTGTCCGACAAATCCTTTTTCGTCATCGCCGCCGCTGCCGCCATCGCCGCCAATCCCGTAACATATTGTAACCTTTTCTCAGTACTCAGTACTCAGTACTTTTAACTCGTCACTCGTTACTGCTGGTTATTGCTTTGCCAAATGCTCCTGAATAATCCGCACCAACCACTCCACCGCCCGTTCATGCACCAGTTCTTCAATTCCGTCCTGAAAATCCGTCCGCATATCCACCCACTGCACCCCGCTTAAGCCGAACGGCACAGCATTGCTCTCGTCGCCCCGCACCAGCACCGTAAAAATCGGCAGCTTGCGGATTTTGGCGTAGCTCAATTCCTCACCGACCCACTCCGAGTCCTTCGCTTCCGGCGAAAGCACCGCCACCAAGCAGCTTGCCCCCTCAATCGCCGCCCGAACATCCCGCTGCCATGACTGGCTGCCCGGTTCGAGATTTTCATCGCTCCACACCGAAAGGCCGTGCGCTGTCAGCCCATCTCGCAGAACGCGCATCTGCTCCCGGTCGCGTCGGCTGTAGCTGATGAACACATCCCGCCGAACAGGTTGCGTACTCACCCCGCGCCCCGGTGCTTCAATCCGCTGGCGAATAGTATCTTTAGCATTAATCCCAACCTGAAGTGCGAGGCGGTCAGGCGGGTTATAAGACGAATGGAAACGAATCACCGCACCCTGTTTTTGGATCAGGCCGAGTTCAATAATGTCGCCATCTTTTAAAGTCTGGGGTTGGTAGGGCATCACCGGACGGCCATCCACCCGTGTGCCGGAAGACGAACCTTCGTCCGTAATCATAAAGCACTTTAACCCCTCGTGGAATTCGAGGGTACAGTGCAGGCGGCTCACGCTGCTCGGTTCGTCCAGATTGTAAAGTTGGATATCCACCTGACGCGGGTTGCGCCCGATGGTAATCCGCTTCCGCTGGATTTCGACCCGCTTGCCCACGTTCGCCGTCCCCACAATCGCATCCGGCCCTTCCACAATTTCCAGAACGGCCAGTGTATTCGCGCTGTTGGGTGGGTCAAATTCTGAATTGGGAATCTGCGGGGGCGTGATGTCCGTTGCTGGTGGACGCTCGGCAATGGTTGGGGCATCCGGCAAAACACGCCGTTCCCGCCCCCAGAGATAAATCCCGGTGCCGACGAGTAAGGCCGCGGCTACAGCCACAATGATCACTTCCATCCCGATTTCACTCCCAAACTAGAGATGTTCGGAAGTGTTTATTGTACACGAGAACACCGGGCAGGGATAATCACTTACCGCTGCTGACTCGCCTGCTGCATCTGCTCATCCCGCTTGAAAAATGTGCTGGATTCCTGCGCCATAATATCTTCGCAGTGTTCGACAAACGTGTTAAAAGCCGTCACAGGGTCAGTCGCATACCGCCCCACCCCGGCATCATAATAAATCCGTTCGCGTTTTAACTGTTCGGCGGCCTGCCGGAATGCCCGCCAGTTATCGCCATAATGATAAATCGCCTCAACCGCCGTCATCGCGGAAACTAACAAACCCAGCACAGCCGTTAGCCAGGTCGCCGTATTCGGAATCGTCACCAGCACCGGAATAGCCAATCCTGACAGCACCACAATCAGCCGGACGCGCTGGTAAACCTGCTTGTTATAGGTCGCTTTTTTGGAATAATAGGTGTACTGGTCGAGCCAGCGGTTAGTCATGTAACTGTCAATCCGCGCCTGTAACTGCCGTAATTCCTGCTCTGAAATTGGGGCGGTAGTCATAAAAAATACTCCTGCTCATCAAAATGTGGGCGACCGTAGCGCAGAATCAGGCGGGTGCGTCCAATCGTAATCATTTGGTCAATCAGCCAGTGCATGGCGACTCCCGGCGGAAGTTGACGACCATCCAGATTAGTGCCATTAGCCGAGTATAAATCAGTGACCGTCACCCCATGATCGCGGTCGCGGGCAACGCGCAGGTGAACCCGCGAAATCCGTGAGTCGGATAAAGCAAGTTGGGCACGCGCTGGACTGCGTCCAATAATCAGATTGCCCGGCTCAAGCAATACTCGTCGGATGCGATCCGCCTGTGGTACAATCTCGACGTAAAATGTGTTAGTTGTCGGTTCTCCCCGTTCTCTGGCGGATTGTTGGTCAATAACCAGACTACTGTTCATCGTGCAACTCCACAGGACACCGTGATGAGAAAATTTTGCCAGAAGCGGGAATCTTGTGTAAAATTTAACAAACTCGAACCCAGTTTACCTTAATTTGATTATAGAAGAAAACCGTGCTGCCCTTTATTATAAGGAAGGGTAGTGCCACAGACTATCAAGCGCCTTAAACCGGGTGTTTTTTGAATCGCAGATTACAGACACTAGGAAAGCATTTCGATGAATTCCATGAACCTTAGCTCACGTACCGTCGTGACCATCGCCATTGTCGGCGTCATTTTGGTCGTCGGCGGGTTGATCCTCTCCCTCGCAACCCCCAGCATATTCCCAACACAGGCCTCTGCCGAAGCCACTCAGGTAGATGGTTTGTTCCGCATTTTGCTGGTGATCGGCGGGGCGATCTTTCTGTTGGTGCAGGGCTTGCTGGCCTATTCGGTCTGGCGCTTCCGTGCCAAACCGGGCGATACCAGCGATGGGCCGCATATTCATGGCAACAGCACATTGGAAATCATCTGGACGGCTATTCCGGCGGTGATTGTGCTGGTGCTGACCGTGTTGAGTTGGCAGGTATGGAACGATCTGCAAACCCCTAAAGATAACGAACTGATTGTGCGGGTCGCCGGGGCGCGTTTCAATTGGGCTTATAGCTACGATGTACCCCTGAGCATTCTGCCAGAGACGGTTGACGAAGCGGCGCTGTCGCAGCCTGTCAAAGATGATCTGGCTGATGACGGCATGATTTCGGTGACTGCCCCGGTGCTCTACACCTATGCAGGCCGCCCCGTCGCGCTGAACATGAAACCTGCTGATGTTATTCACTCCTTCTGGGTTCCGGCTTTCCGCGTCAAACAGGATTTGATTCCGGGGCGCGAAACCACCGTGCGCTTTACGCCGACCCAACCCGGCACATACACCGTGAAATGCGCTGAATTATGCGGCGCGAATCACGGTCTGATGTATGGCGATGTGGTCGTGCTGGAAACCGAAGCAGCTTTTACCGAGGCGATTCTGCCGCTGGTGCGCGAGAAAGTCTTCCCGCCTGCTGACCCGGCGCTGCGCGGTGAAGCCCTGCTTTCCAGCAATGTTTATCCCTGCAACACCTGCCATGTTCTGAGCAGTCTGTCGGCCTTCAAATGGGTGGGTAATGTTGGCCCGAACCTGACGGGCGTCGCTGACCGTGCGGCTACCAGCCGCTCCAGCGCAACCGGACTTTCGCCTTCAGCCTATCTCTACCAAGCCATTCACGAGCCACTCGCTTATCTTGTGCCGGGTTATGGTGGTCAGATGCCGGACTTAGGCATAGGGGAATGCCAAATTTGGGACATCGTAGCTTATCTAAGCCAGCAGAGCGCGACGGGTGAAGCACCTTTCGAGGTCGAAATTCCGCCACAATGCGTGGTGGAGGCTGGCCCACAGGCCGAATCAACTGCCGAGGCGACCGCTGAATCAACCAGCGAAGCGACCGTTGAAGCTGCCGCTGAAGTTACGGCTGAAGCAACGGTTGCCCCGGTAAGCGAAGCCACTGCCGAAGCGACCGCAGCCCCGGCTGATGAAGCTACTGCCGAAGCAACCGCAGGTTCATAAGATTATATTGTGCAGGGGCGTAACCCGTTGCGCCCCTGCTACCCATGAACACAGAGATTGAGCAGAATTTGGGAAAGGTTTTGAGATGGCGAGCATAACAGTCCCATTGGGTGGGGCACAAACCGGGGAGCACCCGCGCCCCAAACTGCGCGTCAGCGACTTTTTGCGCTGGAGCGTTGACCATAAAATCATCGGCGTGCAGTATATGGTTACAGCGTTGTTTTTCTTTATCGTCGGCGGCACGCTGGCGATGCTGGTTCGCTGGGAATTGCTGACGCCTAATCTGGATGTGGCGCAAACCGGATCACAGTACAACACCCTGTTCAGCGTTCACGCGCTGGTGATGATCTTCCTGTGGATTATTCCCATGTTCGCGGGCTTCGGCAATTATGTTGTGCCGCTGCAATTGGGCGCGAAGGATATGGCCTTCCCGTGGTTGAACGCCTTTGCCTTCTGGCTCATTCCTCCAGCGGGATTGCTCCTGCTGGGCAGTATGCTGGTCGGCGCGCCGGAAGCCGGATGGACGAATTACCCGCCCCTCAGCACACTTTATGCGGGCGATGGACAAACGCTGGCGGCGCTGGCGCTGCACTTGCTGGGTATCTCCTCCATTTTGGGGGCGATTAATTTCATCGTGACCATCAAGAATATGCGCCCGGAAGGCATGGGCTGGTGGCAGATGCCGCTGTTCTGCTGGGCAATTTTGGCGACCTCTATCATCGTCGTAATGGCGACTCCCTTCCTCGCGGGTGCGCTAACCCTCCTGATTCTCGACCGGGTTGGCGGAACAAGTTTCTTTGATGCCAATAACGGTGGTGACCCCCTGCTCTGGCAGAATGTGTTCTGGTTCTACAGCCATCCCGCTGTATATATTATGGTGCTGCCGGGGATGGGTGTTCTGTCGGATGTACTGTCGGTGCATTCGCGCAAGTCGATCTTTGGCTACAAAATGATCGCGCTGTCCAGCATGGGCATTGCCATCATCGGCTTCACGGTCTGGGCGCATCACATGTTCACCAGCTTGCAGCCACAGTTGCGCGTCCCCTTCATGATTACCTCGATGATTATCGCCGTCCCAACGGGCATCAAGGTCTTTAGCTGGCTCGGTACGCTCTGGGGCGGAAAAATCCGCTTCACCAGTGCCATGCTGTTCGCGCTCGGCTTCCTGTCGATGTTCGTCATCGGTGGTATCAGCGGTGTGATGCTGGCCGTAATTCCCTTCGATATTCATGTGCATGATACCTACTTTGTGGTATCACATCTGCACTTCGTCCTGTTTGGCGGCAGCGTTTTTGCCATCTACAGCGGCCTCTATCACTGGTATCCCAAGATCACCGGACGCTTGCTTAACGAACGGCTGGGCAAAATCCATTTTGCCCTCACCTACGTGAGCTTTTTCTTCACCTTCTTCCCCATGCACATCGCAGGTATGTTGGGGATGCCGCGCCGCGTGGCTTACTATCTGCCGGAATATACCGGAATCAACACGCTCATCAGCCTGTCGTCGTTTGTTCTGGGGATTTCAACCTTCATTATTCTCTACAATTTGGTGGCAAGCCTGCGGAATGGCAAGGTGGCCGGGGCAAATCCCTGGCGCGCGCTGACGCTGGAATGGGCAACCACTTCACCGCCACCCGTCACCAATTTTATTGGCGACCCGGTGCCGTTCCCCGATCCGTATGGTTACGGTACGCCAGACGCGCAGGGGTATCTGGATAATGTGGATAAGCAGTTCGGGGTGGGCGAGGTTGAAATGGTGCCACGTCCATCAGTTCCCGCGCCGCAGCCCAGCGGTGATTAGAAGTAACAGCATGATCATGATAGGGACACGACTTTCCGTGTCCCTATACGTGTACAGCGAATTTGGATTTACTGTAAGCGGTGATATGTAATGGAACAGCAGTTGACGCGCGAAGAATTGCAAGACCTGCGTAATAAACGCACTGGTCTGGCAATTTTTCAGGCTTCGTGGATAATGGTTTTCGTTTGTTTGGTGCTGGTCAACCTGCACCTGCGTGGTCAATCGACCACATGGCCGCCGCCCGGTGTGGGTGGTCTGGAACCCCTGCTGCCGACTGCGATGACGCTGGTGCTGATTATCAGCAGTTTCACGGCGCGGCGCGGTGTGCGGGCCTTAAAAAATGAGCAGCTTGCGACCTTCCTCGGTAGCTGGCGGTTGACGCTGGCGCTGGGGGCAGTTTTCGTCGCGGTGATGGCTTACGAATGGGCGAGTATTCCGTTCAGCGGGCAGTACAGCAATGTGTTCCGGCTGATGGTGGGTTTTCATGGTTTCCATGCCCTTGTCATCGGTTGGTATATATGGCGTGTGTATCGCAACGCGCAGGCTGGACAGTATGATGCAAATCATTTCTGGCCGGTCGAGGGCGGAGCCAGTTTGTGGTATTTTGTGACTATCGCGTGGATAATGTTCTACGCGGTGCTGTATGTGATTTAGGTGTCGTTAGTCTTTAGTCAATAGCGCATAGTCTGCTGCCTGAATTGAAATTGGCTTGATAGACAGATTACGAACTGACGACTAATGACCAATGACTGTTGACTACAGGGAGAAGGACGTATGCAACCAGGACTTGCCCGCGCAGTGCCGTTAGGCATTGTGGGCTTCATTGTTGGCGCATTAATCGCCATCGTGATCCGGCTGGCACAGGGATTAGACCCGAACCCGGATGCTCCACTCGCATTTGTGGGGCCAGCGATGGTGTTGGGCGCGTTCCTGAGTTCGGGCTTTTTTGTATGGGGGATGGGTGCATTCGACCCCCGTATGAATGTACACGGTGAGGAACACGCCATTGAACCCGCCGAAGCTGCCAAAGCCGAAAGCCCGCTGGCGATCTTGGGTGGTTACACATGGCAGATGACCTTCTGGCTGATTTTGATGGTGTTCGCCATCGCGGTGTTCGCCTTTTTACCGGGTGGCCCTACCATTCGCAGTGTACAGGGTGATGACGGTAACGTAGCTGCTATCGGTTACACCGATATTCCACTGCCCTTCGGTGGCCCAACCGTAACGGTAAGCTATCTGGTGCTGTTCATTGTGTTTGTAGCCTGGACAATTTTCTCGCTCTTCATGACGGCGGGCCTGATCGCCTTTATCGTCGGCTACTTTGCACAGGGCAAGACCAATCCGAATGCCGTTTCCATCCCGTGGAAAGCCCTGATTTTTGTTCTCTTGTTGGTCAGTCTGGGGCAGCTTCCGCTGATGGTTCCCAGTCTCGAATTGCCCACCGCCTTAATTATGCCCGCATTCATCCTGCCGCAGTTGGTGCTGTTGATCGGCTACCGTAAACCGATCTGGCTGCTGCTCCTGCTGCTGGCAATGCCCCTGCCTGTGCTGGTGCCTTCAGTAGTGATGACTGGCCTCCCGGTTATCATGCTGCTTTGGATAGTGGTGTCGTTCATCTCGCTGGGCTTTTTCTTCGCCCGGTCGCTGTTAGCAGCCAACACATGGCGCATTCTGGCGCTGGTGACTTTCAGCATTGTGGCGATTGTCATGATCGGTGTCACGATTTCAGAGACGCGCGGCGACTTCTGGCAGATGGTCTTCTTCCTGGTGCTAACAGTGATTGTGCTGGGTTTGCTGGCGCCGGTCGAGTGGTTGAAGTTTGTCATCCCAACGGAGATGTGGTCGCGCTACGCGGCAATTAACTGGCCGATGCTGATCCCTGAACTGGCGGGTGTGCTGGCGCGCTGGCTGCGCGGCGGGCTGCCCAAATTTTTGGGTCAACGGTAAAAGGGAATCTTATGAGCGATATGAGCATTGAGACGGTAGAAAAAGCAGTTGAAACCGCCCCCGCCGAGCATCATGGTCACGCTGACCCGCACGCGCAGGCCGAGAATTTAAAGTTCGCCTTCTGGCTGTATCTGGCCTCAGAAGTCGTGATCTTCGCTACGATGATCGCGGTGTTCGTGGTGTTCCGTTTCCACAACCCGGAAATTGTCCATAAAGTTCATGCAGAAGCCAATATTCTGCTCGTGACTCTGAACACCTTCCTGCTGCTTTCCAGCAGTTGGGCGATGGTTATGGGGCTGCGCGAAATTCAGCGCAATAACCAGCAGGGTTTGGTGCGCTGGATCACTTTGACAGCGGTTCTAGGCGCAATCTTTGTTGGCCTGCAATATGTCGAGTACAACGAACTCTCGCACATGGGAATCGCCCTGTTTAATCAAGGGAATGAGTTTGACGGCTTTGGGATGCGCTTTTATGCCCCCACAGCCTTTCACGGGTTCCATGTGATTATTGGGGTGCTATGGGCGCTTTACGTGGCCCGGAATGGCATGAAGGGACGCTACAGCGCCAAAAATTATACTGGTGTCGAGGTCTTCGGGCTGTACTGGCACTTTGTGGATGTGGTGTGGATTTTGCTGTTCACGTTGCTGTATCTGGTGTAGTTCATCTAACCAATAACCCAAAGGCAATTTATCATGACTGAGCATAACCAACATAATACAGATGAACACGCGGAAGACAGCCACGCCCATAACGACAATGCTGTGATTATGGGGCGGACGCTCCCTGTTCCGGTTTACACTGCGGTGTACATTGGGTTGGGCATCCTGACGGCGATTGAAATTGCGCTTTCCCAACTGCCACGCGGCTTCCTCACCATTCCCGTGATGCTGGCGCTGGCTTTCATTAAGGCAGGGTTGGTCGTCTGGTTCTACATGCATCTGAACAAGGACAGCCGAATCTTTGCGGCTACCTTGATTATTCCAACCATTCTGGTGATTCTGGCGACGCTGTTCCTGATGATAGTGCCCACCGGGTACTGATCTCACCGATGAGTCTCGTATGATAAGTAGGGGCGTGCCCAGCGTGGTTCGCCCCTACATTTGTTTAGGGGGAACTGACAATGCGGGTGGATTTGACCGATCAGGTGGCGGTAGTGACCGGGGGCGCGCGCCGGGTGGGGAAGGCGATTGCGCTGGAATTGGCGCGGCGTGGGGCACATATTCTGGTGCATTATGGCGGATCGGCTCAGGCGGCTACCGAAACAGTCCGTGAGATCAAATCGTTGGGCGTGGACGCACATGCTGTACAGGGTGATTTGAGCAAGCCGGAAGGTGTCGAAGCTATCTTCACGGCGCTGCGCGAGGATTTTGGACGGCTGAACATTCTGGTCAACAGCGCGGCCAACTTCCAGCAGCGCAATTTGCTGGAAGTTACGCTGGCGGATTGGCAGGAAACTTTGAATATCAACTTGACTGCTCCCTTCCTGACCACGCAGGCCGCAGCCACACTGATGCATCAGAATGACCCGGCAGGTGGCGTGATTATCAATATTCTGGATAAGGGGGCGACGCAGCCCTGGCCGCGATACCCACATCACAGCGTGAGCAAAGCGGGTTTATGGATGCTTACGCAGGTTGCAGCGGCCAGTCTGGGGCCGAACATTCGGGTAAATGCGGTGATGCCGGGGCCAGTGATGAAAACTGAAGGCGTCAACATGAGCGACGCCGAGTGGGCAAAAATCGGTAAAACGACGGCCCTTCAGCGTACCGGAACACCAGAAGATGTCGCGCGGGCGGTGGCTTATCTGGCAGCCGAAGATTGGATTACCGGGACGGTAATTCATGTCAACGGCGGTGAACATGTCTGGGGTGGCTAATCTTGAGTAACGCGTATTCTGATTGCCCCGCAGGTTGATATGCCTGAGATGATAGCAAACCTTTTGCCAGTGGTTTTTGGCGAACCGGGTTCTGCGGCTGATTGAAGGAATGTACTGGTAAATCGTTATATTCGAAGGTAAGGAATTGGCGTTAGAATGAGGTTATCTATAGGTAGAAACAGAGGTGTCTAAACATGGAATTGGTTTCGATGGTTTATGTCAGTGTAGCGACCAAGCCGATGAGCGATGATGAACTCCGCGCGCTTTTGGAGGTTTGCCGCGATAAGAACCAGAAAATAGATGTTACCGGGATGCTGCTCTACCGGGATCGTTTTTTCATCCAGGCGCTAGAGGGTGAAAATAAAGTGGTTGAGACCTTATTCGATAAAATCCGGCAAGACCCCCGACACCGCAACGTCATGAAGGTATACAAGAGCATCGTTAAGCAGCGTTCTTTTGGCAATTGGTCAATGGGCTTTAACAAGCTGGAAGATGTAGCCCCCGATACGCTGGACGGCTATACCGATTTTCTGGCACGTCCGCAGGCTAATTATTTCGTAGATAAACCTAACCGGGCAGTGATTTTGCTGGAGTCCTTTAAAGAACGGATGTACTTCTAATGAACAAGGGGCTTAAAGCCCCTTGTCTGGAATGTAATGATTGCGTTAGCGCAGAACGCGCTGAAGTTCGCGGACAAACGAGGTATCCAGCGGTTTGGGAAAGTAGGCCACAAAACCTGCCTGAATAGCTTTAACGGCCAGATCAGCCGAATGATAGGCGGTGATGGCAACACAGGGAACATGGGCGGTAGACGGGTTTTTCTGGATGCGTCCCAGCAGCGTCCAGCCATCCATACCCGGCAGCGCCAGATCAAGAATCGCGGCGGTATAGGATTCGCCGGATAGGGAATGCAGCGCTTCTTCGGCTGTGCCGACTACATCAACATCAATCCGGCTGTGGCGGAGCATCCGTCCAACCACTTCCTGTCCATCGGGGTCATCCTCGACTACCAAAATTTTCCAGTCCCCCATGAGTTTGTTCTCCCTATTCTTGTCTTTACACTGACTGAAATGTTAGCTCAGTTGGATAGCTTGTGCAAGTTCCGGGATATCCATCAACAGATGGAGCAGGTCTTTCATGAAGGTGGCAGGCGTCAAGGGTTTGGTCAGGTAATTATGAAAACCTGTCATGATGGCGCGTTCACGGTCGCCTGCCATCGCATGAGCCGTGAGGGCAATAACCGGAATATCCAGCGTAGTGCGGTCTTCCTTGATGGCCTTGAGCATTTCCCACCCGTCCATAACCGGCATGGAGAGATCAGAGATGATGAAGCGGGGACGGATTACCTTGACCGCCGCCAGTCCTTCCTGACCATTGGTAGCAGTAGCGACGCTCGCCCCATAATGCCGGAGAATGCGGGTGGCAACTTCCAAACTATCGGGTTCGTCGTCTACAACCAGCACTTTCCATTCCTTAAGAATGTCACGGCGAATGGGTGTAGGTGCGGTGGGTAGTGGAGACATCGCTGCTGTATTCATAGTGTTTTCCCCTATCATGCTGATTTGAGCATGGTTTCTTTGTTCGGTTCGGTAATGATGGGCAGGGTAACGGTGAATGTGCTGCCCTTGCCAAGTTCGCTGGTGGCTTTTACCTGACCGCGCATGACGCGAACAAGGTTACGCACAATCGCCAGCCCTAAACCTGTACCGCCATAGACGCGCTTGGATGAGCCATCAACCTGACGGAATTCTTCGAAGATGTAGTTAAGCGCATGTGGCGGGATGCCAACGCCGCTGTCGGCAACTTCGATCAGCCAATGGTCGTCCTGACGTTTGAAAGCCAGTTTGACGCTGCCGCTGTCGGTGAATTTGAAGGCGTTTGAGAGCAGATTGACGCCAATTTGGGTGAGCCGTTCGGCGTCACCATAAAGTGTTTGTGGTAGCTGCGGATCAACTTCGACGATGAAATCCAGCTTGTTTTTCTCTGCCAGAATATGGGTTTGCGAACGCCAGGATTCGGCCAGTTCTGCCGGGTTGATGGCGCTGGACACCAACTCCATACGTCCAGCTTCAATCTTGGCAAGATCAAGCACTTCGTTAATCAGGATGAGCAGACGGCTGCTGTTGGCGTTGATACGTTCCAGCATTTGCCGACCATCAGCATCGAAGTCACCGCCCATACCCTCCAGCATGATGCCACAGAAGCCCAGAATGGCGTTCAGCGGAGTACGAAGCTCATGCGACATGGTGGAAACGAATTCGGATTTAAGACGGATGCTTTCCTGAGCAATGTTATTGGCCGTGATGAGTTCCTGATTGGCGCTGTTGAGCGCGTCGTTGGCACGGCGGGTTTGCTCGAAAGCCTCAGCAATCTGAGCGCGTCGGTCACGTTCCAGCGTATCCCGATACCAAATAAAGACCAGCAGGAAAACAGCGCCGAGAAGAAATACCCGGATGATAGCGATAGTAGAGGGGATTTCTGGAAACAACGTGGGAAGCAGCGCCATAATACCGAGGTTGACCCCGATCAGTACGCCAGTGACCCAGTTGGGCAGCACCATCGTCGCGATCATCAGCAGTGCCAGAATCAGGTTCAGCGTGCTGATGCGGTCGGGGGCGGTGCTGACGAGTGTCACAACATAAATGCTGGCATTGATGATACCCACCGTCATCAACCCGGCAATCCGATAATGGGCGGTACGGCTCACCAGATAGATGCCAAACAAGGCAGCAACTGCAAAGAGCGTACCAAAGTTAAGACCCACGCCGGGTTCCAGCAGCGGTGTGATTAATGCGACGATAAAGCCGACTGGAATGATTGCGGCCAGCAAACCACTGAGCACTTGTGCCTGACGGCGTTCCAGCCCCTGAATAGAGGATGCTGGCCGAGTCAGGCGATCAGCCAGAGCGGCGAGCGCGGGCAGCGGTAAGTTAAACCGTTCCGTTAATACTTTCGCCATTGAACATCTCCCCAAAGTCCACGCATAGCGTATTACTTGAGGATAAACGGTAAATTCATTTTTCGTCAACATAAACTTTAGTAATGTTGCAGGATTGAGAGAAGATTCATGCAATTTTCATACATTAAGGGTAGAGTCAAAATATAAACTTTCAAGAGGTGAACAGTAAAAGGCGAAAGTTGAAAACGTTTGAAACGGTTAGACTTTCTTAAGAAAGATACGGTTTGATTGGCGTAAGAACTGCTCTAAAAGGACAACGATATGCGTGTGCGGTTGTGGCAGATAGGGTTGGCGGTGCTGCTGACAATGGGCGTCATTGTGGGGATTCAGGCCGTGGCGCAGGATGGCAGTGGTGAAGCGCCGCCGGGTGGTGAATTCGCGGGTGACCCGAACTTCCCCGCGCCTGCATTTCCAGAAGGTGTGGCATGGCTGAACGTGGAAGCGCCGCTGACGATGGAGGATTTGCGCGGCAAGGTGGTGCTGCTGGATTTCTGGACGTATGGGTGCATCAATTGTATCCACATGATTCCGGTGCTGAAGCAGTTGGAAGCCAAATACGGTGATGCCTTAGCGGTGATCGGAGTGCATTCGGCCAAATTCGATAACGAAGGCCAGACCGATAACATCCGCCAGATTGTGCAGCGTTATGGGTTGGAACATCCCGTCATTAACGATGGTGATTTCACGGTTTGGAATACTTACGGCCCTTACGGTGTGAATGCCTGGCCGACGTTTGTGGTGATCGACCCGCGCGGGAATCTGTTCGCCGTGCAGGGTGGCGAGATTCCGTTCGATGCCTTTGATCAGGTCGTCGGTGGCATGATCGGCTATTTCGATTCGGCGGGTGAGATCAACCGCGATCCACTGCCGCTTGTGCTGGAAGGCGCGACCGAGCCAAATGCGGCGCTGTCGTTCCCCGGCAAGGTGCTGGCAGATGCCACAAGCGGACGTTTGTTCATCGCGGACAGCAGCCACAACCGCTTGGTGATTACCGATTTGAACACTTATGAAGTGCTGGATGTAATCGGCACGGGTGCGGCGGGCTGGCAGGACGGCGCTTATGAAGAAGCCCTTTTCAATAAGCCGCAGGGAATGGCGCTGCGGGGCGATACCCTGTACATCGCGGATACCGATAATCATCGCATCCGGGCGGTAGATTTGCTGGCGCGGACGGTGACGACCATTGCCGGGACAGGCTTCCGCAGTTTTGATTTCTCCAGTTCGGGGTTGCCGCTGGAAACTGATCTGGCGAGTCCCTGGGATTTGGAATTTGGGGACGACGAAAATCTGTACATTGCGATGGCCGGAATGCATCAAATCTGGGTGCTTTCGTTTAATGCCGATTCGGTTGGGCCGATTGTCGGCAGTGGACGGGAAGGTCTGGTAGATGGGGCGTTGAGTTCAGCCGAACTGGCACAGCCGAGCGGGTTGTATTTCCGCGATAATGTGCTGTACTTCGCGGATAGCGAGTCGAGCAGCATTCGGGCGGCGGATTTTACGACGCGGGAAGTGCGGACGCTGGCTGGCCCACCGATGGATGACCTGTTCACCTTCGGGGATGTGGACGGCGGGTTTGGCGACTCGCGTTTACAGCATCCTTTAGGCGTCGTGGGCGGTGAAGATGGCCTGCTGTACGTGACGGATACCTACAACAGCAAGATCAAACTGCTTGACCCTTCCGTGCGCGAGATCAGTACGCTGTTCGGGCTGGGCGGCACGGGCGGGTTTCAGGACGGTGAAGCGGCTGCGGCGGCGTTCGATGAACCGGGCGGGCTGGATTATGCCAATGGCAAACTGTACATAGCCGATACCAATAACGATGCAATCCGGGTGATTGATCTGGCAACGAATACGGTGAGCACCGTGACGTTCACGAACGCGGCGGCGCTCCAGATCAGCGGACAGGTGACGATTGTGGGGGGCAACAGCGCGGGCGGCGAAACTATCCAGTTTGAAGCGCAGACGGTCGCGGCAGGCGCGGGCGAAATCGTGCTGAATATCGCGCTGCCGGAGGGTTATAAACTGAACAACCTCGCCCCGTTCACGGCGGATTGGGCATCGGACAACGCCGCGGTGACGATTGGAGCAGAGGACGCGGCACAAAGCATCCTTGAGCCGGAACTGCCCATTCATGTTCCTGTGACGCTGACCGAAGGGAACGCGATGGTGACGGGCGACCTGACGATTTACTACTGCGAGGCCGTGAACGAAAGCCTGTGCTTCATCGACCGGGTGACGGTGCAGATTCCGGTGACGGTGGGCGCGGACGGGACGGGCAGCGAAATCACTTTGGAACGGGCGATTATCCCGCCGCAGGTGCCCACAGGCGGCATCGGGTAACAGAGAATATTGAGTACTGAGTCAATTCGGAACGTGCACAAGCGGCAGTCGTCGTTTGGTGCACGTTTTGTATTGGCGGCGGCGCGGTGGCCAAGAAGCCTTTAGCCTTAAGCCATCAGCATTTAGTCAATACAGATGCATTTGCATCCCTTTTATGTCGCAAATGTCGTAAAAATGACAAGGGTTGAGGGGAGATGTCGTCAATGTCGTCGTTGTCATTGTCAGTTATCAGTTGACAGTTGTCAGTTTACAGAAAATACGCGATGGGTTTGCGGCGATTGCGGCGATTGCGATTGCGAGAATGGGTTTGCGCGCAATGTCGCAGATGTCGTCAATGTCGTCAATGTCGTACACGGGTTTTGCGACAGTTTATGTCGTCGGTGTCGTCGTCGTCGTCGGGATGGGTTTGTCGGACACGTATTGGTTGATAAGATTCGCAAATTTCTGCAATTTCTGCACAGGAATTTTGTGCAATTTGTGAATCAACCCCACCCCTAGCCCCTCCCCGTACACAGGGAGGGGAATAGTGGCGGCGATGGCGGCGGCGATGGCGATGGCGAAAGTGGATTTTGTTGGCGACTGTTACAGATTGATAATATGCGAGAAATGCGGCAAATGCGGCAAATGCGAGACAGATTTTTGTGCATATTTCGCATTTTGGGAAAAACCTCACCCCACTCATGGCTAACACTGCGTCAAGCTCGGTTAGCCATTCGCCCTCTCCGTAGTAACAGATAGGGGAGGAAGATTGGCGGCGATGTCATGAAGGTCTGCCGCCGCCATGTTTGCCATGCGGGCGGTTTTGGTCGTTGGTAAGGTGCAGGAGGTAGGGCTGCATTCAGTGGTGGGCGAGGATTTTTACCCTCATCCCCCAGCCCCTTCCGCATTCGCGTCAGGGCGAAGGGGAGCAAACACAATTTTGGCGCACTCTTCACCCAAAATTGACCAACCACCGTTTCGTGGGGGGCTACCGGTGCAGGACAACAGGGCGCGCATTAGAACAAATTTGTGGTATTCTAAACTCAAATCAGGTGTGTTAGTGGGCGTCCTGCACATGCACACAACCGCGCTCAAGTGGAGGTCATGATGTCAGAGAATAAAACCACCGCCAACGATCAGGATGTTGAACTGTTTTTGAACGCGGTTGAAGATGAGCAGAAGCGCAAAGACAGCTTTACGATACTGGCGTTAATGAAACAAGTGTCGGGAAACGAACCGAAGATGTGGGGCAGCAGCATCGTCGGGTTCGGGAGTTACCGTTACAAGGGCAAGAGCGGGCGCGAGGGCGACTGGATGGTCACCGGGTTCTCGCCGCGCAAGGCGAATCTGACCATTTACGGGATAGCCGGTCTGGAAGAGCGGGACGACCTGCTCCAGAAGCTGGGCAAACACACGACTGGGAAGGGCTGCCTTTACATCAAGCGCCTGTCCGATGTGGATTTGCCCACGCTGAAGCAGCTGATCGAGGAAGTGGTCAAGCAGGGCGGGCAGAACGCGAAGCCGGAATAACGATCCGTTCTATTTACGGCTTCAGGTTTTACGAGAGTAGGGCTGCATTCAGTGGTGGAGGGCGAATTTCACCCTCATCCCCCAGCCCCTTCTCCCTCAGGGCGAAGGGGAGCAATCCCCGTGTTGAGGGAACCGACAACCTTTTGTGGGCAAGAATCTGATCTCCACCGTTTAGGGTGATGCTACATTGCAACCCCTACCCAGATCATCATAGAACAAAAGGGCTAGATAAGTCAAGTTCGGGTATGGTTAGAAAAGTTGCGGGCGGATGGTAGGGCGCAACAAGTACGGGCGCAACATGTTGCGCCCCTACAGGACATGTTGAATATTGCGGTAGGGCATGTGCGATTTGCGGTAGGGGCGTCCGGCCCGGACGCCCCTACAACGGATTACGCGGTGAAGGGGGGCAGGTTGGCGACGATGTGGGCGGTTTCGACGCTGACGCGGACGACGCGCCCGACCAGTTTGACGATGTAGTGTTCATCGTCGTTGTAAAGATTGGGGTCGGAATTGTCTTTGGCCTGATACTGGTCGATGACCCAATCCAGCGCGGAACGGTTGCCGAGCCGATAGTCAAAGGCCGCCGCCGGGATGCCTTCGAGCGTTAGGGCATCGTTGAACTGAAGGGCGGCGAAGGTTTTGTAAGAAACCCTCACCCCCGACCCCTCTCCCTCAGGGCGAGGGGAGGAAGAAGATGGGGCAGCTTGTATATTTAGCGGACGCATTTTTTCGACGCGATAGCTGACGGGTTTGCCGGGAATCCAGTGGTATTCCAGCGGATAGGGTTCGAGGGTTTCATAGTTCAGATGGAGTTCAGCCAGCTTTTTACCCGCCTCGGCAAATGACCAGAAATCCGGGGCGAAGGGGATGCGGGGCAGTTCGCGTTTGAGGTTATCCGCGAATTTGGCGCGGTAGGCGGGATGGTGCAAGAGGGCGTAGACGTAATAGAAGATGTCCCATTTGGTGATTTCGCGCGGTGTGTCTGGTAAGGGCGATGGTGGCACGGGCGCAGGCGATTGTTGGGATGATGGTGGTAAGGGCGCAACATGTTGCGCCCCTACAGGATAGCGTTGCTGAAACTGTTTGAGCGCCCAATCGGTGATGTTTTCGCGGCGGTTCGTGCCGTCTTCGTCGTAGGTGTAGAAGGGGAAACATTGTGTACCACCATCGCCTTGATTGGCATACTTCAGTTCAACAATGTGCATAGACATCAGGCAGGAGAATACAGTATGCCCCAAACCACTCAAACAAATTATCAGGTTTTCCTGTTCAGTTTCGGCGGTGGGGAAAATGTGCGGAAATTGATAGCGGCGTTCATTGAATAGGGTATCGAAAAACAGATGCTGTTTGGTGAAGGGGCGGTATAAACTCAGGCGCACTTTGCGCTCATTATATTCAGCATAATTGCCGCGCGTTAAATTGGCTTTTAGCCCTTCGCTCCACTTCACGCGGTCATATTTGACGAAGTTATCCACATCCTTCGGCTTCCCTGCCCGTTTATAGCGGTCAACTTCGGCGTTGTAATCTTCAATCTGCGCCTGAATCTCGCGGATGAGTTGGTCGCGGG
Source organism: Anaerolineae bacterium (assembly GCA_019912965.1). GTDB lineage: Bacteria > Chloroflexota > Anaerolineae > Aggregatilineales > Phototrophicaceae > CFX2. The sequence goes on along the minus strand of JAIOHM010000021.1, from coordinate 32,039 downwards.
AAAAGTCATAGGCGACTTCATCACGCGAAGTTGCCACGCCGCGCCCATAGGTTTTGAAAATGGCTTCGGCATCCTGCCCTTTGGCGGCTTTGGTGGCTTTGCTGCCGATGGGGATGAAGGCTGCAAATTCGTCGGCGTTTTCGGGGACGAGCCATGTGTTACGGGCATCGGGGATGAGTTCGCCCCACGCGACGGTTTGAAGTGGGTCGGCGCTTTTTTCGGTCAGAAAGGCGAGTTTTTGGTCAGCACGCCAGTCATCAGGGACGCGGTGGTAGAGAAGGCGGGCGGGGGGTTTTATGGGTGTATCCAGTGTTTGGGTAGGGGCGTCCGGGCCGGACGCCCCTACACGGGATGACCGCACGGCGATGGTGATGCCGACGCCCACCTGAATGCCAAAGACATTATGGGTTGTGCCGCTGAGTTTGGGGTTCTGGCGGACGTTGCCGTGTAAATCCAGATGATAGACATGGGTAAAATCTTTAAGCAGGTGCTTTCGCATTCCGTCAAAGGCGATTTGATCGACAAAACTGTTATTGCTGACGTAGCAGACAACGCCATCCCGTCCTTGTAGACGGTCGGATGCCCAACGGAAGAACTTCACATAAGGGTCTGAAAGGGCGTTTTTGTTGGTGGCGGCGGAGTCGAAAGCATAGGTTTCGCGGACGCGATCATCAACATTTTTGTACTTCCGGTTTTTGTTGTTGTCGTTCTCGTTTAACTGACCAACGTTATAGGGCGGGTTGCCGATGATGACCGTGATTTTGGCCTGCTTCTGACGTTCGACGCGCTGGCTGTTTTTCTCGGTCAAAAAAGAGAGCTGTGCGCTTTGTGCCAGATCAAGCGTATCGACAAAACACAAACCCTCGAACGGGTCATAGCGTTTGGCGAGGTCGTAATAGGTGTGTTCGATGTTCAGGCTGGCGATGTAATAGGGCAGCAGCATGACCTCATTGGCGAACAGACGGTTGGCATACACATCCGGCAGCGCGGCGGGATTATGCGCCTTGATGCGGTGTAACAGGTTGATGATGAAATTGCCCGTCCCGGTGCAGGGGTCGATGATGCAGACTTCGGGATGGTCGAGGCCGTAACCGAATTGGTCGCGCAGGACTTGTTCGACGCTGGCGCACATAAAATCGACTATCGGCTGCGGGGTGTAGACGATGCCGTGTGTATCCGCCACCTTGACGGCGTAACCCTGAAAAAAGCGTTCGTAAACGGCATTGATGAAGGTTTGGCGCGAGGCAAAATCGGTCAGGGTTTGGGCGGCATTTTCGATGGCCTGATAGAAATAATCCAACTGGCCGAGGAAGTCCTTGCGGCTGAAGCTGCGGCTGGTGAGGGCGTCAATCACCTTCTCGACTTCGGCTGCAATGGCGTTGCGGCGGACGAAATCCGGGTTATCGAATACCGTCCGCATCAGGCGTTCGGTGAGCAGGTGTTGAATCAACATTTCGTTGACGGCATCGCGGCTGATATTGGGATTGAGGGCGGTTTTGCACAATTCAAAAAAGGCGGCGAAAGCGGTCTGAAAGGCTTTGTTGGTCTGGTGGGCGTCGGCAATCAGCGTTTTCAGCCCTTCGGCTAAAGGGGCGGTATCGCCTTTGAAGCGTTCAACGGCTTGATCGAAGGCGGCAATATTGGGTTCGGTGTAGCTCAGAAAACGGCTGATGAGGGCGGCGACCTGCTCCGGCTGCATCAGGTCATAATCGCCCGCCCGCTGCCCGGATTGGTACAGGACGGCGCGCCGGGTGTCCTCAAAAATGATGTTGCTTTTGGGGTAGCCGCGGGTGAACTTCTTTTCAATTTCGGCGTCCAGATCGTCGCGGGTGTCTTTGGCTTCCCAATAGCCGCGCGGGAGGGTGTTGGAATCGCGCAGTGTGCCATCGGGACGGATGACCCGCGCAATGCCTTCCACTTTCTGCTCGATCACCAGCGTCCATTTATTGCTGGTCGCCATCTGTTCCAGCAGCCCTTTGAAGGCTTCGCGCACCGCCAGTTCGTGGGAGACATTCTGGGCGCTCAACTGCTGGCGCTTGTCGTAATAAGCACGGATGGCGGGATGTTTGGGGGTGATCTGGGCGGCAGTCATGGGCAGCGGACTCCGGTTGTGTTGTTGATACGCATAGTATAGCGAAAATTCGATTGTTGGGCAGATGGTAAGATGGGGTGATTTGGGGGGTAAGGGCGATGGTGGTACGGGCGCAACATGTTGCGCCCCTACGGGACGTGTCGCATATTGCGGTGGGGTGTTGTGGGATTTGCGGTAGGGGCGACCGGCCCGGTCGCCCCTACAGGATACGTCGAATAGTGAGAGGTTGATTTGGGGTTGGGAAGGCGTTCAGGGAGGGTTCGTAATCCGCGTAAGAATCACCTGATACCGTCTGTTTATCAGGTCACAAAAATGGGGGTTTTGTAAGGTAGGGACGAGATGGGTATCCCGTCCCTACAATCTAAAGTGCGGTTATGGCAGATCGACGGTGAAGCTCCAGACTTCGCTCCATGCGCTGGGGGTGATGTTACATGTACCACCGACCTGAACGCGCCAGAAGTATGTGCCTTCGGTCATCGTGAACGCCTGATACTGGTTGGAGATGACGACGGTGGCCGACTGTACCAGCGGCGAAGTGAAGCTGGATTCGTCATCAACCTGGACGAGATAACACAGCCCACCGAGCGCGTTGCTCCACTTGAGGGTGGGGGTGCTGGTGGTGACGGTTGAACCATCGGCAGGCGAGCGCAGGATTGGCGCGCCGTTGACGATAATATCCACCGAGTCCACGCCTCTGATCTTCGTGCCGGAGAGCGTCTTGCCCAACAGGACGGCTTCGGTATCGGTTTCCACCAATTCGAGTTCGTCGATGTTGAAGGTCATGACCAAATCCAGCCGCCGATCAAAGTTGATGTCGAGGAAGCTGTAGAGCAGTCTGCCTCGTGGCAAGCGGGCGATGGGCGCACCGGCCAGCGTGACGGTGTTGGGATTTATCAACGTGACGTTGAAATCTGACTTGCCGAGAACCGCCGCCAACAGCACGCCATGCGATTGCAGGTTGATGAGGTTCGGGCGCAGCAGCGGACGGATGTCCAAACGCACGGGCAGCACGGGAACAAACTGCGCTATGCTGGGGTCATGGTCGCTGACCTGATCGGTGAATTCGGCGTTGACGTGAACCACATCGTAAACCGGGGTGGCGCTGTTCCGCAGATAGGTGCTGACGACCATCTGGTCAAGCACCTGCGAATTGCCCTCGAATACATAGCTGTACTGCTCGTTGGAAGGCAGCAGGTCGAACAGGTTGTGCAAAATCGAGCCTTTGAGCGCCGCCACCGGGGCGGAGAACTGGAAGTCGTTCACATCGCCCAGCACGATCACGCTGGCATCCGAAGCACAGTTCAGAATGTCGGTCGCAAACGTATTGACCGCCTGCGCTTGTAAAAGGCGCTGGGTTTCTGAACTGAACACGGGCGGTTGTGCAGCACCCATCAGCGGATTATCGCCGCCTTTGGAATTGAAGTGGACACCGACGACAAAGATGGATTCGCCGTTGAATTCGAACTGTCCAATTAGTGGTTTGCGGCTGGCATCCCAAGCGGTGTTGTTGGGGTCAATGCGTCCGGGGTTGAGCGCCAATGACGGTACGCCATCGGTGCAGATCACGCTGTTGGGCGTGGTCGCATCGCCGCCGGGGATGGGGTTAAAGGTTACACGCGCGGGATTGTAGAGGAAGCCGACGCGGATATTGCCGCCGGGTTGACCACCATCTTCTCCATTGGTCGGATTGATCTGGGCGAAGGCATACGCCGGGCCGCCCGCCGCTTGAATGCTGCTAATCAGGTTATTGAAGGTGGTGGTGGCATCAACCGTGCCGTCGTTGGTTGAGCCGTTGTTGTCCTGAATTTCTTCCAGCACCACAATATCGGGCGAACCGAGATTATTGACGATCTGGTCGGCGCGGTCGGTCGCGTCCGCGTTCCCGCCGAGATTTTCCACGTTAAAAGTGGCAATCGTCACGCGGCTGGCAGACGCAGCTAGTGCCGTGACTTCGCGCGTCACCTGTGTCGAAGTATCGACGGTGAAAGTATCGGTGACCAGCACTTCAAAGTTGCCGAAACTGTAATCCAACACGCCGACTGCCGGGCTGGTCAGCTTTGCGCCGATGTTGATTTGCGGCCATGCGGCTGCGCCACCGGGGTAAACGGTATCATCCAGTTGGATACGTTCGGGATTGAAGTCGCTCGCATTGATGAGGATGCCGCCGCGCGCGGTGCGTGGGCTTCCGCCAGCGCCGTTATCACCCAGCACCCAGATTTCACCAAAATTGTTGGTTGAACCAACAACCACCGCGTTATTGACCTGAACGCGCATCCCTTCCAGACTTTCGTAGAAGTCGATGCCGTCGGTGGAGGCGTCAAAGGTGGCGGGCGGCTGATTTTCCACATTGCCCGCGCCGTCGTTATTGATGACGGTGTTGGGCGGAATACGTCCACCGCTGCCGAGAATTATCGGGGCGGGCAAGGGGTTGCCGCTGGAATTGACGGTGGTGGATGGGCTGGTGAGTTCGGTGATCGTCAGGTTGACATCCGCCGCAGCACCGGGACGGAATTCCGTCACTCGTCCAGTGACCGTCACATTATCGCCAACCAGCAAGCTGGCTGACGGTGTGCTGCTGGTGAAGATAAAAATGCCTTCCGAAGTGGCATCGTCACTATCGGGAGCATCGCTTTGAATCCAGAAGCCGTTATTCTTCTTGGCGGTGATGATCCCGGTGGTTCGGACGACCTGACTCACCAGCGTCGATTGGTGGGCGCTGCCCTGAATCTGGTTGATAGCAACGACGACCAAAACATTCAGCCCGATGTTGGCTGAACCGGTACGCAGTTCGGCGTCGCTGATGCTGGCTGTCAGGGTTTTTGAACCGCCAGTTGTGCCGACGGGAACATTCGCCAGATAGGAGAATACGTTATCGCCAGCGGTCACATCACCGTTCGAGCCGTTGTCAAAGAAGGACTGCGCTGCGCTGCCGCCGATGCTGCTCAGATCAACCTCGACGGCTAATCCGGTGCTGGTGGGGTTCGCGCCGGGGGTGACAGCAACCGTCAACAGGGAATTTTGTCCGGTTTCCACCGACGCTGGATTGGCTGCGCCGATGCCCGTTGGATTGGTCGGGAGGGACGGGCCGCCGCAGCTTGCCGTATGTGCGCCCAAGCCGTCAACCGCATCGGTTGCAAATCCGTCCCACTCAACTGAGGGATCAAAGACATTTGAGCCGTCAATATCGCCCACGCACAAAGCTGATTTGCGGCGCAGGGTGTTATCGGCGGTGGAGAGCAGTCCCGCGCCCCACTCTGTACCGGGGTCGAAACCGATCTGACCGATGACATCCAGCACCAACAAGCCTTTTCGCAGGACAACGGCATCATCACCGTTGAACCAGCCTGAGCCGTTGGTCTGGTCGGCCTGCCCCAGAATGGCCGCGTTGGCGCTGGCCTGTGCCAGCACGAACACATCGCCATCGGCAACTGTGCCTGTGAGGTTGATGGTCAGCGTTGCGACCGGATTGCCATTAAAGTGCATCTGCACATTGTAGCCCCCTGTTGAGAGGTCAACAGCCGCACCTGTGCCGTTAAAAATTTCCAGCGCCTTGTTGTTGGATGAGCCTTCAATGTACTCGGAAAAAAACAGGTCTGAAGCGGCGGCCTGAATTTGACTCAGACTCAGCAGCAGCAGACCTGCCAATAAAACGATCAACCCCAAGCGGGTGTATCGTGGGCGAGCGGGTAATGCCATATAATCTCCTCGTAATAATGCTTTAGCGTTATTCAGTTTTCGAGATTCCCCCGAAGGTTTGCTCATTATAACCAGATTTTCATAAATACAGCCTAACAAGGCTGACAGAATCTTCTGAAGACTTGCATTGTGAAGTATCATTAATGCCTCATCGTGGTTATGGATTGAACTATGAAAATCACCAACATCCCATTTGGCATCACCGATTGGAACAGCATTCCGCAGACGGAACACAGCGGCATAACGGGCAAGGCGCTCTGGCGGACTCAACATTTCGGGGACATCCGGGTGCGGATGGTTGAATATACGCCGGGTTATGTGGCTGACCATTGGTGCGAAAAAGGGCATATTCTGCTGTGCCTTGAGGGGCAGTTGGATACGGAATTGGTAGATGGTCGTACTTTTACGCTGACGCCGGGAGTCAGTTATCAGGTTGCGGATCAAGCGGAAGCGCATCGGTCGTCAACGGCGGTTGGGGCGAAATTGTTTATTGTGGATTAGGATTTACCCCTTCCCCCAGCCCCTACCCCGTAAACGGGGCAGGGGAGCAAGGCGAGTTCCCAAATCGCTCCCGTATACGAAAGATTTAGAGGGATGAAGCAGCGACACAGGAATTGGGGACGGATAATAGGACAGCGGGAATTTGGACATTTCAATATGCAGCATTCTTTACCCCCTCCCAACCTCCCCCGCAAGCGAGGGAGGAGCTAGTTTCGCTCAAGCGGCGAAATTGGATAAATATAATGCTGTTTCGCTCTAGAGAGTACATTCAACCATGACAGACGAAAAGCGCGTCCCGTGGCGAACGTCGCCGGAGGTATGGGAAAAGCTGAAGCCATTAGCGAATCAGATGCGTCATCAACCAACGGTGGCTGAGCGACATCTTTGGCAGCAGATTCGCAGCAAAACTCTTGGGGTAAAATTCCGACGTCAACATACGATTGATCGTTTTATTGTGGATTTTTACTGTGCAGCGGCATCCCTGATTATCGAAGTTGATGGAACAATACATGAATATACCCAGCAGGAAGATGCAATCAGGCAAGAATTTTTGGAGAGTCTAGGTTTGCGTGTGCTGCGGTTTACAAATGAAGAAGTCTTGCAGGATACCGTTTTGGTACTGCAAAGAATAGCTGATGTGCTGAAAGAACAATTACAATCATGAATCTTGCCCTTTCTGTAGCAATTCAAACACCCAATTATTCATCTCAACATCCACAACTTATGGAGCTAGGCTCCCTCCCTGCGCGCGGGGAGGGTTGGGGAGGGGTAAAGTTCCCATGCGCTTAACATTTTTGGGCGGGGCGGATGAGGTCGGCGCGAGCAGTACGCTGATCGAAATCGCAGGGAAAAAGCTGCTGGTGGATGCTGGAATCCGCATCAGCGCCAAAGGCCGACGCCGCATTACCGACGATCAACTGCCGGATTTACGGCTCATCAGCGAGGCGGGCGGGCCGGATTACATTCTGGTGACACACGCCCACACCGATCACACCGGGGCGCTGCCGCTGGTGGTGGAACGCTACCCGAACGTCCCGGTTTTGGCGACCGCGCCGAGCATCGCGCTCACCCGCGTTTTGCAAGCCGATGCACAGCGCATCATGAAAAGTAAGCAGGAAGAAGAAGGCGAACTGCCGTTATTCGACGAAATCGCGGTTGATCGTCTGTTGGAAGCCTTCCAGATTGTGGAGATGCGGCAGGCGATCCGGTTGGGGGAAGGTTTGCAAGTCACGTATCACACTTCGGGGCATATTCTGGGGGCGGCCTCGCTGGTGCTGGAAAGCGAAGAAGGCACATTGGTGATGTCCGGGGATGTGTCGATGACGCCGCAGCGGGCGGTCGTCCGGGCGCAGCCACCGCGTACCAAAGCCGATGTGCTGGTATTGGAAAGCACGTATGGCGGTAAACTGCACGCCAACCGCGCTGCCGAAGAAAAACGTTTGGTCGATACGCTCAAAACGGTGATCGCGCGGGGCGGTAAGGCGTTGATTCCGGCCTTCGCGCTGGGACGGGCGCAGGAAGTTCTGCAAATTCTGCTGGCGAACCGCGACCAGATCGACGCACCGATTTATGCCGATGGCATGGTACGTTCGGTGTGTCTGGCGTATTCACGTTTTGCCGACTGGCTGCCGGGTGAAACGGTCAAAATGGCGAAGGATGAACCGCTGTTTTTCCGCAATCAAGTGCGTCCGGTGCAGAGCATGGCGCAGCGCGAGGAAATCGGGCGCGGCGAAGGTTCGTGCATTATCGTCTCGTCCAGCGGAATGCTCACAGGTGGGCCATCCGCAGCTTACGCACGACATCTGGCGGGGGACGCGCGCAACGCGATTTTCCTCACGGGTTATCAAGATGAAGAATCGCCGGGACGCTACATTCAGCGCATTTTGAAAGAGCGCGGCGAAGGCGAAGAAGTTTCCTTCACGATTGACGGGCAAACCGTGACCATGCGCTGCGAACTTGGCACGTATTCGCTTTCGGCACATGCCGACGAAGCCGAACTCATCAGCATGGCAGAGTCATTTGAAGCTGAAGAAGTGGCGCTGGTGCATGGCGACCCCGGCGCGCGGCACAGCTTGGCGACGGGTTTGCGGGCGCGTGGACGCATCGTGCGGATGCCGGTTTCTGGTCAGGCGTTGGAATATTCATTTCAGAAACGCGCATGGAATGTCGGCAAAGTCGGCTCCGGCGGACATGCGGGCGCGGTGGATATGGTCGCGCTGTGGGAAGCCTTGAAAGGGCAGGCGGGCAATTTTTTCAGCGCGCGCGAACTGGCGCAAATCTGGTCTGGCGACGACAGCCGCACCGCCGAAATCAGCACGACGCTGGCGAATGACGGGGTTTATTTCGCGGCGGATTGGCGGCAGCGGGATACGTTTCAGGTGCGGACGCCGGAACAGATCGAACGGACGCAGAAATGCCGCCTGATTATCGCGGCGCATCCGAATTTGGTCGGGTCGTTGGTCGTTCTGCGGGATACGAACAACCGTCCGCGCGTGGGCGTGGTGCAGGACGCGGCTATCGACAGTTTTGAGGCGCAGGTTTTGGGCGCGAAGGGTCGGCATTATTCGGCGGATGCGCTGGTGTGGCGGGTTGGTGTATGGGAAGGGCCGCGCGAAGGGAATGCACTGGCGGGGGCGTTGAATGTTTTATCACGGCAGGCCAAAGCCGCTACGGAATCGCTGCTGCCTTATGAAAAACGTGCTTCGCTGGTGGCGGCAGCGCAGCCTGTACAGCCCGCGTTACTGCTCCCGGCGGAACTGCCCGAAGGTTTGACACCTCAAACGGCGATGCTGGCGATTGCGTTACGGCTGGCGAGTGATGGTGCGGTGTGGGATGCGGCGGGATTAATCCCCAAACGCGCTTTTTCCGGTGAGCCGTTGGAGCAGAACGCCGCCCGACAGGTGGCTTTCGAGAGCTTTCCACCGGAAGCGCGTTTGCGTAAAGTCGGCTTAGAAATCCATCGCAAACGATTATCGCTGACGTTTGATTTCCCGGAGCGCGCGTCAGAGTTGTTCGCGGGAAATATCGAAACAGTGGAAGAATCCACTGGTTGGGATGTGAACGTAAATATGAGCGTCAATCAGCAGGCATTGGGCGCGGCGGTGACGGAAATTCTGCCCCCCGCTGCACAGTTGATTAAAGGGCCATCGTTCTTTCTGGATCGGCGCGAGGTACAGGCGGAAATACAGGGCGTGGATGATCTGAACGCGCTGTCTGCTGCTTATTTGGATTTGACGGGGTATCGGCTGAAGCTGAACCCTGCTAAAGGACAAAATTCGTCCCCACCCGCGACTGCGGCCCCATCCGGCAAACCTGCGATGGAAATCAACGCGGCTTATGGACTCATCAAGTCGGCGCTTGAACCGCACGGTCTGATGAAAACCAGCCTCAAGCAGGGGCAAATCGTGCTGACCTTCATTTCGCCGCAGGTCGGTGCGCGTTATCAGGAGCATATGGCGCGACTGGCGCACGAAACGGGGTATGCCATTGGTCTGCATCCCAATCCCGACCAGAACGCGATTTTGCAGGTGGTTCAGCGGGAAGTCCGCGCGGCGGGGTGGGCTGTCCGCAAAGGGCCGGGAATCCACACCGACCGGGGCGAGGTGGCGTATACACTGGCGGCACTGCCGGACAGCGCCGAACTGGAACGGGTGAACGCCATTATCGAGCGCGAAACCGGGTATAAATTAGCGGTGAAGGTGTGAGAAAGCATATGAAAATTCGGGATTTTTCCCGTAGGGGCGTCCGGGCCGGACGCCCCTACACAAGCGACGCAGGTTTAATTTTCCGCCGGGTTCCAAAAGCTCATACAACTCATACAACAAAACCGTCACTAACATTGGAGCAAAAACGCGCGATGCTGGAATCCTTGAAATTTGATGTTGGGGCATGGCCGGAGAATTTTTCATTCCGCCGTGAAGACTGGTATGGTGACGATGGGCGGTAGCGTGTTCAGTATTCAAAATCGTCCGATTGGGGTGGGGCAGCCGTGTTATGTCATCGCGGAGGCGGGCGTCAACCATAACGGTGACATCGAACTCGCCCGCAAACTGATTGATGTGGCAGCGGAAAGCGGCGCGGATGCCGTCAAATTCCAGACCTTCAAAAGTGAAAGTCTGGTTTCGACCCATACGCCCAAAGCGGATTATCAGAAAGCCAACACAGGCGACGACGGCAATATGCTGGAGATGGTGCGGAAGCTGGAACTCTCCTACGAAACGTTCCGCGAACTGGCGGCGTACTGTGAACAGCGGGGAATCCTGTTTTTATCGACACCGTTTGATGAAGCCAGCGCGGATTTTCTGGCTGAGATGAACATGGCCTGTTTTAAAGTCGCGTCCGGCGAGATCACCAATTGGCCGTTCCTTGAGCATATGGCGCGGAAAGGTCAGCCGATGATCGTCTCGACGGGCATGTCATATCCCGAAGAAATTGCCGAAGCATTGCGGGTCATTCGCGCGGCGGGCAACGATCAAATCGCGCTGCTGCACTGCGTCAGCAATTATCCGACTGACCCCAGCGATGTGAACCTGCGGGCGATGCAAACGATGCAGGCTGAATTCGGCTTACCAACCGGATTTTCCGACCATACACTAGGCATCGAAATCGCTCTGGCAGCGGTGAGCATGGGGGCGTGTATTATCGAAAAACATTTCACGCTGGATAAAACACTCCCCGGCCCGGATCATGTGGCTTCGCTCGAACCTGAAGAACTCACGGCGATGGTGCGCGGAATCCGCATGATCGAATCGGCGATGGGGGATGGGGTCAAACAGCCTACAAAAAGCGAAGCCAACAGCCGCGCACTCGGACGGCGGAGCGTGGTCGCTAACCAATTTATCCCCGCCGGAACAGTTCTCACGCGGGAGATGCTGGCGATCAAACGGCCTGCCAGCGGACTGCCGCCCAAAATGCTTACGGCATTGATCGGCACACGGACGGAACGCGATCTGCATCCTGACGAACCGATTACGGCTGAACATGTGGCGGGGGTTCATCATGTCTGATGCCCGCCGGATTCTGGCAATCGCGGTTCACCCGGACGATGAAACGCTCGGCTGTGGAGGGACACTGCTCAAACATGCCGCGCGGGGCGACGAACTCCATTGGCTGATCGTCACGCAGGCGCACGAACCGCAGTGGCCTGCCGATCTGATCGCCCGCAAAGCCGCCGAAGTCGAAAAAGTCGCCGCCGCGTATGGCATCCGCCAGTTTTACAAACTCGGATTCCCGACAACGCAGTTGGATATAACCCCGCAGGCCGATCTGATAAACGCCATCCGGGGGGTGATCGATCAAGTCAGGCCGGAGACGGTTTATCTGGTCAACCGCAGCGATGTGCATACCGATCATCATGCCGTATTTCTGGCGGCGATGTCGGTATTGAAGGCGTTTTATATGGGCAAATTCGGCGTTCGACGGGTGTTGGCTTATGAAGCCTTGTCTTCCACCGAGGCTGCACCGCCGCTGCCGGAACGGGTGTTTATCCCGACGGTATACAGCGACATCACGCCGTATATTGAGCGCAAAATCGAGATTATGGGACTGTTTGAATCCGAAGCACAGCCGGAACTTTCGCCGCGCGGCGGGTCGGCTATCCGTGCGTTAGCCCGTTACCGGGGCGCAACGGTTGGTTTAGAATATGCCGAAGCGTTTATGCTCATCCGTGAAGTTATCGAATAAATGATGTTACCCTCACCCTAAATCCCTCTCCCTCAGGGCGAGGGACTTGAAAACACGGCACAGCTCTGCCCCTCCATGAGGAAGAAGGGGGTGGGGGATGAGGGTTCTACCTAGTGTAATTTGAGTAAAGGACTGTCTGATGAATCCCTCTGCCATTCGCGCCGTCATTCTAGGGGGCGGCGGTCATGCCCGCGTGCTGATTGACACTATGCTGCTGAACCGGATGACGCCTGTCGGCATTCTGGACATCGACCCCAAGCGGGTGGGCGAATCGGTGTTGGGTGTGCCGATTCTGGGTAATGATGATCTGCTGCCGGAATTGGCGCGGCAGGGGGCGACTCATTTCGCCGTCGGCCTCGGCTCGGTCGGGGATGTGCGCCCACGCCAGCAGGTTTTTGCACGCGGATTGGCTTCCGGCCTCGCGCCCTTGACCGTTATCCATCCGACGGCGATTGTTTCGTCCTATACCGAAATCAGGGATGGGGTGCAGATTTTTGCCGGGGCGATCATCAACGCCGGGGCGCAGATTGGGGCAAATGTGATCGTCAACACGGCGGCGATTGTCGAGCATGACTGTATGGTGGAAGATCATGTGCATCTGGCGACCGGGGCAAAGTTGTGCGGCGCGGTGCGGGTGGGGCAGGGTGTGCATATTGGCGCTGGCGCGACCGTCTTACAGGGCATTACAATTGGCGCGAATGCTACCGTTGGACTGGGGGCGGTGGTGGTGAAAGATGTCAAGCCGGATGTGGTGGTCGCGGGCGTCCCGGCGCGTCCGCTGCGGAACAGCCATGAAAGTTGAACTCGCCCGATTGCTCATTTCTCCAACTCATACCTTACAAGAAGCCGCCGCCTGCATCGACTCGAATTCACAGGGTATCGCGCTGGTGGTGGACGGTGAACGCCACCTCATCGGCACCGTTGTCGATGGCGACATCCGCCGCGCGATGCTGTCGAATATTGACCTGAACACACTGGTTTCAGAAATTCTGGCACGGAAACCGGCTCATTACGCCGTACCGGTCAGCGCGCCGTTGGGCACAGACCCCGAAACACTCGCCCGCCTGATGAAAACCCGCAGTGTGCGCCATGTCCCGCTGCTGGATGCAGAAGGGCGTGTAGCCGGATTATTTACGGTACAGGATGTGCTGCCCAAATCGACGGAACTCGGCGTTGAAGCGGTGTTGATGGCAGGCGGCAAGGGGACACGACTGCGCCCCCTGACTGAAAATATGCCCAAGCCGATGCTCCCGGTGGGTGACCGTCCCTTGATGGAATTGGTCGTCGAACAATTACGCGCGGCGGGCATCACCAACATTAACGTGACAACCCATTATCTGCCGGAAAAAATCGAGTCGCATTTTGGCGATGGCAGCGCCTTCGGGGTCAACATCCGTTATGTGCCGGAAGACCAACCGTTAGGCACGGCGGGCGGCGTCGGATTGATCGAAACGCCGGAAACGCCGCTGCTGGTGATGAACGGCGACTTGCTCACTGATCTGGACTTCCGGGCGATGCTGGATTTCCACCGTGAACAAAAAGCATGGCTGACGGTCGCTGTGCGCCAATATGCGCTGACTGTGCCATATGGTGTGGTCGAAAGCGAAGGCGGATTCGTCAAAGGGGTGACGGAAAAACCCTCGCTGAATTTCTTCGTCAACGCCGGAATTTACCTGCTCGAACCCGCTGCACACCGCTTAATTCCCTCTGGCGAACGCATGGATATGCCCGATTTGATTCAAAAATTATTGGGTCTGGGGCATCCGGTCGCCAGCTTCCCCATCCGCGAATATTGGCTGGACATCGGTCAGCACGCGGATTATCAACGCGCACAGGACGACTTCAACGCCCGCAAAGTCGCCCAAACTGAATAAAAGAACTTCCAGCGGAATCATTTTCAAACATTGACATTATTCGTTATAGTGTTGAGCCACGCTGAAACAAACTCAGCATCCTTACTTATACACATCGAGGTGGGCAGATGATCAAAGACAGCGCGATTATGAAGATTCCCGGCCCTAAACCCGTGCCTGTGATCGGCTGGCGCGGCAATATGCTCCAGTTTTTACGTGATCCGCTTACCTATTTGAACAACGCTCATCGTACATACGGCAGCGTCGTGGCCTTCGCGCGCGGCGGCAACAGCAATTTATTATCATCCGTCGATCACTGCCCCGGCACAATTTTTGCTTTCGGGTCAGCCAACAATCAGGCCATTCTTACCCAACCAGATGTGTACCAATCCAGCCCAATGTCCAGCACCAAACTCGGACACACTCCCACCACGCGATTGCTTTCCGGCATTTTCAGCATGAACGGCGACAAACACCGCCAGCAGCGCCGTTTGATGATGCCCGCCTTCCACAAAAAGCGCATCGAAACTTACCGGGATGATATGGCGGCGATGACCGACCGCATGTTGGAAAGTTGGCAGGCGGGTTCACAACGCGATGTCCACGCGGACATGATGGAACTGACGCTGCAAATCGCCTGCAAAACCTTGTTCGGCGTCAACGTCGCGGCGGGCGACCAAAACATCGGCGCAATGATCGAGAAGTGGATTAAGTCGAATCTGAATCCGTTGATTACGGCGAAAGTTGATCTGCCGGGGACGCCGTACCGCAAATTCACCACCTTAAGCACCCAACTGGATAACGCCTTCCATGAAATTCTCGAACGCAAGCGCAAGGGCGGGGATGACGGCGATGTGCTTTCGATGCTGATCCAGACGCGCGATGAAAATGGCGAGCAGATGACCGAAGATGAATTGGTGGGACAGGCCAATATTTTGTTCTTCGCCGGACACGAAACCACCGCCAATGCCCTGACATGGACAATTTTCCTGCTCAACCGCCATCCTGATATTTATGAACGGGTGATGCAGGAACTTGACAGTGTATTGGGCGGCGCAACCCCGACGGTTGAACAAATTGGGCAGCTCGAACTGCTTGACCGGGTGATAAAAGAAAGCCTGCGGATTCTCTCGCCCGTGCCGTTCCTGCTGCGGGTGGCGATGGAAGAAACCGAACTGAATGGCTACCGCATTCCCGTCGGGACAGAAGTGATTTACAGCCCGTACATCACCCATCACATGCCGGAAATTTATCCTGAACCGGAACGCTTTAGCCCGGACCGCTGGCTGACCATTAATCCATCGGCCTATGAATATTTACCGTTCGGCGCGGGCATCCGCATGTGCATCGGTGCGACCTTCGCCAGTATGGAAGCCAAACTCGTGCTGGCGATGATGCTGCAACGCTATCATCTGGCGCTGCCGCCGGATGCAAAGGTTGATCGTTCGGTGATGATTACCATGTCGCCCAAGAATGGACTGCCCGTACTGATTCAGCCACAGAAGCGGCAGTATGCGGTGCATGGGGCGGCTTTGCAGGGCAACATCCGCGAATTGGTGCATGTGTAGCGGTATAATGTCATGGTTAGGGGCGCAACATGTTGCGCCCCTACATCAGCGAAATCTCGAAAAAATTGATTTTGTAGGGGCGACCGGCCCGGTCGCCCCTACGGACAACATTTAAATCGTCTAGCATTTGGAAATGAGCATTTGGAACTGAACAATTGGCACAACACGCCTGTCCTCGTCACCGGGGCAGGGGGATTCATCGGCAGTTATTTGACGGAAGCATTGGTCGAACGCGGCGCGAACGTCCGCGCATTGGTGCATTACAATGCATTGGGGTTGTGGGGCTGGCTCGACCATTCCCCATATAAAGAGCAGATCGAAGTCGTCGCGGGCGATATTGCCGACGCAGGCAGCGTTCGGCAGGCGATGACCGGGCGTGAAGTCGTGTTTCATCTCGGCGCGTTGATCGCCATTCCGTATTCCTACGTTGCGCCCAACTCGTATGTTCGCGCCAACATCGAAGGCACATTGAATGTGCTGCAAGCTGCCCGCGAACTGGGTACGCGCCGCATTGTGCATACCTCAACCAGTGAAACTTATGGCACCGCCCGCTATGTCCCGATTGACGAAAACCATCCGCTGCAAGGGCAATCGCCGTATTCCGCCACCAAAATCGGCGCGGATAAACTGGCCGAATCGTTTCATCTGTCGTTCGGCGTCCCGGTCGTCACCGTCCGCCCGTTCAATACCTTTGGTCCGCGCCAATCCGCCCGCGCGGTGATTCCGACGATCATCACGCAGTGCTTGGCGGGGGAAGCTGTCAAACTTGGCAGTCTTTCGCCTACCCGCGATTTAAATTATGTCGGTAACACGGTTGAGGGGTTCATCAAAGCCGCCGAAAGCGAAACCGCCATCGGGCGCACCATCAACCTCGGTTCAGGACGCGAAATCAGCATCGGCGATCTGGCGAATCTGATCGCCCGTTTGATCGGTCATGACATCCAGATTATCAGCGACGAACAGCGGGTTCGTCCCCCTGGCAGCGAAGTCGAACGGCTGCTGGCAGATAACCGACTCGCGGCTGAACTGCTCGGATGGACTCCACAGGTCTCATTGGAAGATGGATTAACCCGTACAATCGAATGGATGAAGCAGCATGTAGAGAGGTATCGGACTGGTGTCTACGTCATTTGAACCCGGCGCACCTACGCCGGAAGGATTTATCCCGCTGTGTGTGCCGGAAATTCGCGGCAACGAATGGGATTATGTGAAAGACTGTCTGGATAAAGGTTGGGTATCCTCAGTCGGCGCATTTGTAGATCGCTTTGAGCGCATGACCGCCGAATATGTCGGCACGAAATATGCGATTGCTACCTCAACCGGAACCGCCGCTTTGCATCTGGCGCTGATGGCCGCGCGCATCCAACCCGGCGAGGAAGTGCTGGTTTCCGCGCTGACGTTCGCCGCCCCGGTCAACACCATCCGGTACATCGGCGCGCATCCGGTTTTTATGGATGCTGATCCGCACACTTATGAAATGGACGCCGAAAAAGTCATCGAATTTTTGACGAAAGCCTGCGATTGGCAAAACGGCGCGCTCATCAACCGCGCCACAGGCCGCCGCGTCCGCGCCATTATGCCCGTGCATATTCTCGGCCATCCGGTCGATATTGACCCGATTCTGGAAGCTGCCGCGCGTTTTGATCTGACGGTGATTGAAGACGCTACCGAATCGCTGGGCGCACGTTATAAGGGACGGATGGTTGGGCATTTGGGGCATATCGCCTGCCTGAGCTACAACGGCAATAAACTCATCACGACGGGCGGCGGCGGCATGGTCATCACCGACGATCCAGCGCTGGCGAAACGCGCTAAGTATCTCTCGACACAGGCCAAAGACGATCCCATCGAATACATTCATGAGGAAGTCGGCTATAACTACCGCCTGACGAATGTGCAGGCCGCTATCGGCTGCGCCCAGATGGAACAGATCGATGTTTATATCGCCAAAAAGCGTGAGATTGCCGCGCGTTATGGTCAAGCCTTCGCTGACCTAAACGGCATCACTCCAATGCGGCAGGCGGATTGGGCGGAAAGCGTTTTCTGGATGTACACCATGCTGGTGGATGAATCCGTTTTCGGGATGAACAGCCGCGATCTGATGCGCGAACTTCAGAGTCGTGGAATTCAATCGCGCCCATTGTGGCATCCGGTTCACAGCCTGACGCCTTATAAAAACGAATTCGCCTATCGCGTTGAAGTGGTGGATACGCTCTATCGTGATGCGCTTTCGCTGCCTTGTTCGGTCGGCCTGACGGATGCCCAGCAGTCGCGCGTGATCGATACATTAGGCGAACTGGCGCGCGTCACCGCTTAAGGACTTGCGATAGGGCGTCAATCTATTCAGAATAGGGGAGTCAACAAGATTTTTGGAAGGCCATATGAGCGACCAACCGGAAACCAAAATCGGTATCCACGAATTGTTGGACAACAAACGCGAAGCGATTCTGCAATTGGCATCCAAACGGGGTGCGTATAACCTGCGCGTTTTTGGTTCAGTCGCGCGGGGGGAAGCCCGCCCGGATAGTGATGTCGATTTTCTGGTGGATTTTAAACCCGGTTATCGACTGCTCGATCATGTAGGGTTGATGGTTGATTTACAGAACCTGCTAGGGCGCAAAGTGGATGTTGCCGTAGCAGCGAACCTACGCGAAGAACTGCGCCCTTTCATTCTTCAAGATGCCGTGCCTATCTTCGACAAACCGTGAAACGCTCACCTGCTCTAAAAATAAACGCTCTGCGAAAGCTCTGTGCTCTCTGTGTCTCTGTGGTTCAAATCTTGCTTTTCTTGTCGCCCGTCACAGCACAAGACGCAACTGCTCCACGCCTGATCATCCCGGCGCTGCGGCTGAGTGAATTCGTCGGGCAGTTCCCGCTAGATGGCGAAAGTTGGGCGATTGATTCATGGGATACAAGCGTCGGGCATCTGCAAGGGACAGCCACTTTTAACGATTTGGGCAACGTCGCCCTCGCCGCTCATGCCGAGATGCCGGATGGTACAGATGGATTATTTGTCAACCTGCATACCCTTCAGCCCGGAATGCATATCGTCGTGCTAAACGGCGACAGCGAATCGCGCTATGAAATCGTCAAAATCAGCAGCGTGACGCCCGAAGATTTAACGCCGCTTTATCCCAGCGATGACGCGCGGCTGACGCTGCTCACCTGCGATATACCCACTTATGACCCGGCAACAGGTGAATATGACCGCCGGGTGATCGTCACGGCGAAACGAGTCGGCAGATGAAACTGATTAATGTGGTTGGCGATTCGCTGTCTATGCCCCGCGTGGCGGATAACATCAGCGGGATGGATTTGTATTGGCTGCTGCTTCAGGAACGGCTCGGCGCGCCGTATTATGTCATCCACCACAGCCGCCGCCGGACGGACAGCAGCGAAATCCGCCGTGACATACCGGATGCGATTGCAGGCTATCCCGCCCATGTGCTGATTTTGCACACCGGAATCGTGGACTGCTTTCCGCGTTTGTTCAGCCGCCGTGAACATCAATTTTTAAGCGGATTGCAATCCGTTAAATTGGGTTTCATCACCAAGTTCATCACTGAGTACGCCGGGAAACGCCGCTACCAATGGACGAAAAATCGTCCGCGTGTATATGTTCCGCTGCCCCAATACCGCGAGAATGTACAGGCCATCATCAACGCCGCACTTGCTCACGGAACACAGCACGTTATCCTGCTCGGCATTCTGGATACCAACGACGATTTACGCCAGCGCACCTATAATGTGGATGCTCAAATCCGCAGCTATAACGACGCCCTGCGTGGGATTGCGGAAGCCCATCCGGGGCAGGTGAGTTATATCGACCTCAACGCCTATTTTCAGCCGCGCGGCATTATCCCGGTGCTGGACTCGGATGGGCATCACTTAACCCGCGAAGCCCATACCCACATCGCGGATTTGCTGGCTGAACACATCCGCACCTTAAACACCTGATTTCGTGTTTCATCTTAATAATGGATGTATTGACGTTATTTTGCTCTACCCCTATACTGCATCATGTGAATATAGCAATATTTGAATATTCTCATTTAGACAGATTGCCCTGAACAAGGAGGCCGCATGAATCAACCGGTTCATCGTTTTAAAGCTGAATTTTTTAAGGTGCTGTCGCATCCGGCACGGCTGGCGATTCTCGATTATTTGCGGAATGGTGAAAAGAACGTCAATGAGCTGCAAGTCTTGCTAGAGGCGGATCAATCCACGATTTCCCAGCAGTTAGCACGGCTGCGGAATGGGAATTTAGTTGATACCCGTAAAGATGGCACGAGCGTTTACTATTCCGTTCGTGATCCGATGATTTTTCAGTTGATGGATGTGGCACGGGAGATTTTTAACCGCCAAATGATTAACCATCAAGCCCTGTTGGAGCAGGTTACAGAAGCAGATAGAGTGACGGACTAAGCCTTTCAGCAGGCTTAATGAGGATTGGCATGTATCAGGAAACGAAGCGAACCACCGTGAATAATCAGAAACCACCCAAGTTTAGTACGGATGAACGCAATGCAATGCGGGGATACCTCCAGCGCAGCGAAGTCCGTTTGTCCACCATGCATCGTGTCGCTGTTGGCTTTTTGAGCGGCGCGGGCTTGTTGTTCTTGCTGCCAGTCTTTTTAAAGGATGGTGTATTGGCGGTCATCCACGCCATTCTGGATTATTCTCCGGCGCTTTCGATCAGTTCAGGTATTGAGCAGACTATCGGAACGCTCATTATTTATCTCTGCCTGCTCTATCCATTTTTACTCTCGCTCAGTATTCCATCGGTGGCACTGCTGCTGCTGCTCAAGGATATTGTTCGTTTTTATTTTGTAGGGCATCCGCCGAGTTTTCCCGAAAAGCTCTTTAACCCGCGTTTTATCCTGACTGGAATTGCTTTCTCACCGGACGAGTCTGAGGAAGTCAAAGCCCGCGTTTTACGCTATCAGTACGGCACAGACTTGATCAATTTTGTTATCTCACACGCGGACGCCCAGTCCAGCTACTATCATGACGTGATTGACAAACCCGACCGTATGATTGTTCCCTACACCCGTAAACTGCCCAAGCTGATTAAGCTGGATGTTGTGGAAATTCCGTCTGAAAAGCCGTTGGATGATCTTGAGGATGCCGATTTAGTTCGCGTACACGGCACATACCCGAATGGAGACGAATCGGAAACGGTGCTTCACACGGCTTACGTTGATCGGACATTGAAGGAAATTGATGGTTTTAACGCGGCGCTGGGGTTGGCTGGCTTTATTGATCGATCACTCTATCAAGAGGTTGCCAAGACCGAGGTATCCTTAGTGCGTCATGCGTTAAAACTGCGCCGTTTAGTGCTGCGTTACTTCCAAGCCCTACTCATCCTCATCTGGACGAGCGTTATCACCTTTCTGATGCTGCCCTTCTTGCAGGATGAACGCGGACGCTTTCCAATTCTGCTGGTATTCGCAATTGCCTATTTTATCTGGGCTGCCCTTGCGCCTTTCATCGTTCAACTTCCCCTGACCTGGCTTGCCAGTTCTTCCAAACCAGAGGTACGCCGCAAAGGGGTACGCTTGTTTCAGAAGTCGGATGCCATTCAGCGGTTCGGCACCCTGACCCGGCGTTTTTGTTTTTTTGCGTTGTTCACATCGATCAGTGCTTTAGTGTTGGAAATCGTATTTCATCTGGCCTAATCTCAGTGCGAAACACATTCGGGCTAAGGCGTAAACGCCGCGCTGACTTGCTTTGCTATGGCGATGAATGCCCGTGATGCGCTGCACAGATAATTTTCCCGATGCCATAACAACCCGACCTGACGCGAAGGGGTCGGGTTATGCAAATCAAGCCCGACGAGATGATCGAAACGTTTTTCGGCGACGGTGAGCTTTGGCAAAACCGTTGCCAAACCTGTTTTTTCGACCACCGCCAAAATGCTGCTGACGGTGTTCATCTCCATGACAATCTGCGGCTGAGCAGAAGCCAACTGCGCGTTTTCTTCCCATAAACGCCGCGTACAGAAGGTATTGGAGAGCATCACCATCGGCATCTTGTCCAACGACTGGACGGGAATGATCGCTTGGTCTGCAAGCGGATGGTCATCGCGCACGATCAACACCAATCGTTCTTCAAACAACGATTCCGACTCAATATTCAAGTTTGAAACTGGCACAAAACTCAAGCCAACCTGCAATTCCCCATTTTCCAGCCGAATCTCAATCTCATCGGACGAGAGTTCATCAATCAACAATCTGATCTGCGGATACTGTTCCGCGAACCGTGTCACCAAAGCAGGCATCAGGTAATCGTTGACGGTTTGTACCACGCCAACCCGCAGTTCGCCGCGCTGTAAGCCTTCAAGTTCCTGCATGGCAACTTTCGCCTGTTCCAACTCAAGAAACATCCGTTGAGCATGGTGATACAGAATTTCACCCGCCGCCGTGAGCCGCACACCGCGCTTCGACCGATCCAGCAGCACCGTCCCGACCTCTTGCTCAAGGGCTTGGATTTGCTGCGAAAGCGCCGACTGGGACACAAATACTTTTTCGGACGCCCGTGTGAAATTGGCTTCTTCGGCAATCGCCAGCAAATAACGCAGTTGACGCAGTTCCATAATCATTAGCCCAACTTATCAGCATTATAAAATCTATCTGTTGGACTAATTATAGTCCATGACCTACAGTGTAGGCAACGATTTATCTAAAACGAGGAGAAACTGAATGTTCAATCGTATATACCTACTGCTGTTGTTGATGATCGCGCTGGTGGCAGTTCCGGCTGCTGCACATGATGATGGCGAACCGATCCACAGCGATGAATCCGAAGGAGTTGCCGCCGAGTTCGACATTGTTTTCGCGCAGGTCACGCAGACTGGTTCTAATCTGATTTTTCAGATGATGGTGAATGGTGAAGCGGGCGTGACCCTTCCAGAAGCAGGGGGGGCGGTTCCCGGCGCGGAAGTGTTCAGCTATGTCTGGCCGACCTCATTGGATACAGCGCTGGTCGGCTTTGAGCCAGAGCAGGGCATTTTGGCATTGGCGGTTACATCGCATCCTGACTTCGACGATACACCGCTGTGGGACGAGGACGAAGACGGCGACGCCAGTAATGATGGCGCGCGCTGGCACAGT
Organism: Anaerolineae bacterium; assembly: GCA_019912965.1. Classification (GTDB taxonomy): domain Bacteria; phylum Chloroflexota; class Anaerolineae; order Aggregatilineales; family Phototrophicaceae; genus CFX2. The sequence continues at coordinate 9,535 of JAIOHM010000021.1, read as the reverse complement.
CATTGGGTGGTGTTGGTAGCGGATGAAGCCTGCGGCGAAGGTAGACTTAAAGTGCGCGATATTCCTGAAGGCGAAGCGCCTGATGTGCCGGAGACATGGCCTGAACTGCCTATCTTGATCGACAGCCCTAATTACGATCTGGAATTGTTTCAAAGTGAAGTGGTCGTCACCGTGCCTCATGCCGATCTGGATTATGTGGAAACCTTCAACTTCGACGGTGTGACGGCGGGTTTGCAAGTGAACGCCAATCTGCACAATCCGTTTTTATGTGTAACAGGCGTCAACGACATCGCTTCCGGTGATCTGAGTTTGCCCGGTTTGATGGGGCGCTAACGAGTTTAGGTGAGAGTTCTCGTTATCGGGCGAGGACTCTCATGATTTTCCAGTTGTATTCGGCACGAAAACCAGCGTTATCACAGAAATTTTGATCACCATCGGGTAGAATGAAGCCGCTTTGTACTCTACATATTCGGAATCAAAATCTTGTCACCCAGTCCTCATTCCTCAATGCTCCACCCTCGTACCGCCGTCATCGGCGCGGGCGCGATGGGCAAACGCCATATTCAAGTTGTCCGCGATTTAGGGTTGGAATTGGTCGGCGTCTGCGATCAACGCCCGGAAAGCCTGAACACCGCCGCGCAAGAATTTAACCTCACGTCCGCGCAGCAGTTCAGCGATGCCGCCGATATGCTCAAATCCGTTCAGCCTGAACTGGTCGTCGTCGCTACCACCACGCCATCCCATGCCGCCTTTACCCTTGCTGCCCTCGAATCCAGCGCGAAATATATCCTGTGTGAAAAGCCGATGGCCGCATCGTTAGCCGAATGCGACCGGATGATCGCGGCTTGTGAACAACACGGCGCGAAGTTGGCGATCAATCACCAGATGCGCTTTTTAGACACTTATCAGGCCATCAAAGAATTGGTCTACGGCGAAGCCTTCGGCGGATTAACCAGCATCACCATCGTCGGCGGCAACTTCGGCATGGCGATGGTCGCGACCCACCAATTTGAACTGCTGCGCTTTATGACCGATGAATATGCTGCCGAGGTCAGCGCGTGGTTTTCGCCGGAAATCGTTGCCAATCCGCGCGGGGCAGAATTTGAAGATCGGGCTGGATCGGTGCGCGCCGTTACGTCATCCGGCAAACGGCTGTATATCGACGCCGGAAGCGATCAGGGACACGGCATGAACTTCATCTTCGCGGCGCGTTATGGTCAGATCATCTTCGACCCCTTCGCTGGCGTTTTGACCGCGACCAGTCGTAAAGCCGAACATCGCGCCTTACCAACCACTCGCTACGGAATGCCGTCCGACCATACTGAACGGCGCTTTGAACCCATCAATGCGGTCACGCCCACCCGCCGCGTGCTGGAAGCCTTGCGCTCCGATGGTGATTATCCCACTGGAGAAGATGGACGCGCTGCACTGATGACTCTCGTCGCGGCTTATGTGTCGGCAGAGCAGGGGGGCATACCTGTAGCCGTTGACCGCAACACGCTCCCCATCGACCACGTTTTCCCGTGGGCATAATTCCCATACAAACGAGATTTGGAATTTACGGTAATGAGTGATGTTTTCATTTCATATTCGCGGAAAAACAGCCCATTTGCACGACGCTTGATCGATAAGCTGGTGCTTACCGGAAAAGATGCCTGGGTTGATTGGGAAGGCATTCCGCTAACTTCGCCCAACTGGTGGGCAGAGATCAAAGCAGGTATTGAAGGGGCACATAATTTCGTCTTTATCATGAGTCCTGATTCCATGTCATCAGTCGTATGTAATATGGAATTAGATTATGCGATTGAGCTTGGAAAACGTATCGTCCCGGTGGTTTATCAGGACACTAAAATCCATGAGACATTTGCTTCTATAGAGGACTACACCCCTGATAAAGCAATGGAGGAAAGACTAACAGGTAAAGACCCCCTGATGATAGCCAAAGATAACTGGCAGCGCCTGAACCACATCAATTGGGTTTTCTTGCGTGAAACTGATGATTTTGATGCTGTTTTCGAGACATTCGTCAGAATTGTCGAAACCGATCTGGAATACGTTAAAGCCCATACCCGTCATCTCAGCCGCGCTCAGGAATGGCGACAAGAAAATCGGCGGTCTGATCTACTGTTATTTGGTCAGGAAATCGACCGTGCGGAAACCTGGTTGATTCAGGCGGGAAAATACGTCACGGCATCGAACGCCTCCAAAGGGCAAAAAGTCGATGTAGTAAATCCCCTGCCGCTGGAGATACAACGTGAGTATATCCGGGTATCCCGGCAGGCTGAACAGCGGCGGCGCAGGTTAGCGCGCGGCGCTCAAACATCCATCGGGCTGCTGATTCTCGTTTTGGTTGTGGGGGGAGTTGCGAGTTCAGCGATTGTCGCGCGCACCCAGCAGGATGTCGCCGAGGGTGAAGCAACACTTGTGGCAGTTGGCACGGAAGTCCAGAATGCCCGCAATTTTGCGGATTCAATCCAACTCGCCGCCCGTGCAGAGGATGTTTTCAATCGTGTTGATCGCGCTTTGGGATTATCCATAGCTTATGAAGCCAGCACGATTGCCCCATCACCGCAATCACGCCGGGTATTAGCGGAGTTGGCTTATGCGCCGGGGGCACGCCATCGCTTTGAGCAGAATAAAGGTCAAATTGTTACGGTGTCTTTTAGTCGGGATGGCAAAACCATTCTTGGTGCTTCGATGTTCGCCCTGTTTCTTTGGGATGTTGACACGGGAGAGGTAATCCGCAGTTTTGAAGACTCTACGGGTATCTCTGGCGGCATACTCAGCCCGGATGCGAAATTTATCCTCTCTTCTAACAATGACACCCTGCAATTATGGGATGTAACCACCGGGGAGATTCTTCACTATTTCGTCGGCCATACCGACAGGATTTCCGGTATGGCCTTCAGCCCGGATGGTCAAACCGCTGTTTCCAGTTCGATTGATCATTCATTGATTCTGTGGGACATCGAATCAGGCGAAATTCTCCACCGCTTTCTGGAACATCTCGGTAATATGTACAGCGTGGCCTTCAGCCCGGATGGCAAAACTATTATCTCTGGCTCACATGAGGTACTGCTCCTGTGGGATGTAAAAACAGGCGCTATCCTGCGCCGCTTTGAAGGTGGTCATACATCGGCTGTGTACAGCGTGGCTTTCAGCCCGGATGGTCAAACCATTGTCTCTGGGTCTCTGGATGAAACGATTATCTTATGGGATGTAAACAGTGGCGAGATTTTGCAGCGGTTTGTTGGGCATAACAACGAGATTCGGCGTGTAGAATTTAGTCCAGATGGAAAAACCATCGCCGCTGCGGGTGGGTTTGTCAGTGGTGTTGTGTGGTGGGATGTGGCTGCCGGGAATATTCTGCAACGCTTCGAGGAACATACCGATTTTGTTGAAAGTCTCGCTTTTAGCCCGGACGGAAAAACCATCGCCTCCGCTTCCCGTGACGGAACGGTTATTTTGTGGGATTTGTACCCCGGTGACATTCTGCGGCGATTTGAGGGGCACAAATGGCCGATTGTCAGTGCGGATTTTAGCCCGGATGGACATACCGTAGTTTCAGCCTCATGTGCCGAAACCACCAGCAATCAATGTATCCGTACACAGTTCATTCTTTGGGATGTGGCGACAGGAAGCATTCTGCGCCGCTTTGAGGGACACACAGCGAATGTATCCAATGTCGATTTTAGCCCAGATGGGAGCATAATCGCCTCGGCTTCTGAAGACCATAGTGTGATTCTGTGGAATGCCGCAACAGGGGATATACTGCGCCGCTTTGAAGAACACTCCAATCCGGTAGATTATGTATTATTCAGCCCGGATGGACAGCATATTGTGTCCGCTTCCTGTACCGAGTCTAATGCAGAAAGCAACTGCACACAGGCGGGGATGCTGCTGTGGGAAGTTGACACCGGAGAAATTATCAGCCGCTTTGAGGAACATACCAGTTACATAAATAGCATCGTCTTCAGCCCAGATGGGAACTTGCTCCTCTCTGGTTCTTCTGATAAAACCCTCATCCTGTGGGATATTGAATCTGGGGCTGTAATCCGACGATTTGAGGGGCATACAAATTCGGTTAGCAGTGTAGCTTTTAGCGCCGATGGGAGTTCGATTGTCTCCGGTTCTCACGATAACACCATAATTCTTTGGGATGTGCAATCCGGCGATATTTTGCGACGCTTCGAAGGACACTCCAATTGGGTTATGAGTGTAGCTTTTAGCGCCGACGGGAGTTCGATTGTCTCCGGTTCTTACGATAACACCTTGATTCTTTGGGATGTGGAATCCGGTGACATTTTGCGGCGATATGATGGGCATTCGCGTGAACTGAATAGCGTAGCATTCAGCCCGGATGGTGCGTCGATTATCTCCGGCGCAGGTGATGCCACACTGTTGTTATGGCGCTATGATAATATTGACCAGTTGCAGGCATGGGTCAGAGAAAATCGGTATGTTCCTGAATTAACCTGTACTCAGCGGGCGGCTTATGATGCCCCCTTATGTGAGTCGATCCTTACGAGTGAGTGAAGCTAAATGACCACTATAGCCATCATCGGGGCGGGCGCGATGACCCGCGAACACCTCCGCGCCTTTAGCGATATTGCCGATGCGAACATCCTCGGCATCCACAGCCGCACCCGCGCCAAAGCCGAGAGCCTCGCCGCCGAATTCAAAATCCCCCATATCTGCGATTCGATTGCCGAACTCCATGACCGGACGCAGGCTGATCTGGTGATTAACACCGTATCCGTCGGGGCATTGAAATCCGTCACCCTCGACTGTCTGCAATACAACTGGACGATTTTCATGGAAAAGCCGCCGGGGATGAATCCGGCTGAAACCGCCGCTATACAAACGACTGCTGAGGGTCGTCCGATCTTCGTCGGATTAAACCGCCGTTTTCTATCTTCTACTCAGGCGGCATGGGAAGGCTTAAGCGACAGTCCGCGCTACATCCATGTGCAAGATCAGCAGGATATGGCCGCTGTTGCCCGTTTCCATCCGCCGGAAATCGTCGCCAATTTGATGTACACCAACTCGATTCATGTCATTGACTATCTGCGCTTTTTCGGACGGGGGAGGGTGGTCAGCGTAATACCGATTTTCCGCTGGACGCCGGAAAACCCCGGCATCGTCCTCGCCAGCATCACATTTGAAAGCGGAGATCGCGGCTTATACGAGGGCATTTGGAACGGCCCCGGCCCGTGGAGTGTGACCATCAGCACGCCGGAATCCCGCTGGGAACTGCGCCCATTGGAAGAAGGCACGCTGCAAAAACGCGGCGAACGTGCCCGCCAGCCCATCGACATCCACCACTGGGATAAAGATTTCAAACCCGGCTTCCGCGCCCAAGCCGAACAGGTGATTCGTGCTGTGCGCGGCAAACCCCATGCCGCCCCAACGCTGGATGACGCCGCCGAAACCATGCGTTTGATCGAAGCGATTTTCGGCTGATAAACTTATACGGGCTTATTCATTTTGATGGAGTCGTCCATGCTGCGCCGCACCATCCGCGTCAGCCAATAGCGGTCAAGCCACAGCACCAGAATCATCGCCAGCAAAAAACTGCCCGCCAGACCGATCAGCACAAACATAACCACATTGCCTGTGTAGATCAGCAACCCGACACCAACGAGGGTGAGCACAATTGCCAGCCACAACCACAATAAAGCTGCGCCTGTAAACTTCACTTTTGCGACCACATGCGTCTGACCGCTTTCCTGATACATCACCCCGCGAAGCCGCTGTACCATATGGGTAGAACGCGAAGATCGACTGCTCTGCCGGTAATATTCAATCTCGAAAGGGACTTCTTTCCGTTCAGCTTTGGATTTGGGCAGTATCAAACGGGTGTTGTAACCGCCGAAAAAGGTCGATCTGCGCGGGCTGTCTCGCAGCGTAAACAGGCAGTCGTTGAGAGGACGACTGGAAGTTGCCTTCACATAACCAGCCATAAAGAGAATATCGCTGAGCATTGCGCCAAAACCGCGAGACGAACCGGAACTCATATGCCCCCCTTAGGCTCAAGTTGTGGAAAGCGCACCTTAGAATTATCATACACGCGGAGGTGACCATTATCCGAAAAGGAATTTGACCTCGCTGCCACACACATTTGATCGAAGCGATTTTCCAGATATAGGTCATAATGGTAGAATACTCATATGGTCAAAAAGCGTAAATCCCATCACATCAATGTGTTCTACAGTGCTGAGGATGAGTCCTACATCGCGGACATCCCGGATTTTGAGATGTGTTCCGCTTTTGGTGCAACCCCACAAGAAGCCCTTGAACAGGTCTTGATTGCCCGCGATGCCATCATTCAAACCATGCAGGAAAAAGGACTCCCCATTCCCAGACCGCGTTATCGGCCTGCTATCTATAAAACTGCATGAACCCCGGCACAACCACCCAAAACAGCCTGTCCACCGGACAAAAAATCGCCACCGCGCTGATCTGGTTAGGGGCGCTTGCCATCATCGGGCTGCTCATCAGCCAACTACCCAGTGGTGACGATAATCCCATCGCCATCATTCTCACGCTGGCGCTCATCCTCGGCGCATTCTTCCTGACGTTTCGCATCGCCACCCGCGCCGCCGGAAAATCCACTATCCGCATCACCGCGCCAGAAGGGTTACGCGGCGAATTCAGCGTCCGCCGATTTTGGCCGCGCGTCGGAGCCTATCTCGTCGGGATGCTCACTCTGGTTTGCATTATGGGCATTCTGGGCGAACCACCGGAGAGCAATGTCATCTGGGGATGGGCGCTCACAGCCTTAATTCCACTCGTCATCTACGGATTATTGCTCCTCCGTTTACGTGGACAAATCACCGCTTTCCGCGTCGATGCCGATGGATCAGTCTGGATCAAACGGGGAAACAACGACTGGCTCACCCTCCGCATCACCGATTACGGACGTATCATCGGCCACACGGTGTCCGGGCGCTACGGTGTACATGTTCCTTCACGGATTGATTTTCTCGACCCGCTAAATTTTGAATCGCCAGTCAAAATCCCGCTTTCTTTAATCAAATCGCGCGAGTACAACACCATCACTTACGGCACAGTTGTGGACGAATTTTTCCGCCAGCAGTGCCAACGCGCCGACTACCGGATACAAAAACGCGGCGAAGGCTGGCTCGCTACCCCCACCCGCCACCTCTAAAGCGTGGCTCAATCGGCTGTTTCGCGTCATAATATATTCGACTCGACTCTGCACACAGGGAATACCCCATGCCCGACCAACCGCGCATCTTCATTTCCTACTCCCGTAAAGACGGCGAAATCTTTGCCACCGACCTGCGGAAGAAATTGATCGCTATTTTTGGCGAAGACCAGCTTTGGCAGGATCGCGCCAAAATGGAAGGCGGCGTCGGCTGGTGGTCACAGATCGAAGAGGCGCTCGAAGCCGTCGAATTTATGGTGCTGGTCGCCACACCGGAAGCCATGCAATCCCCGATTGTGGCCAAAGAATGGCGGCGGGCGCGGCAGGAAGGCGTCTGTGTATATCCCGTGCAGGTTCCCGGCCTGCCCATCGACTTCAACGCCCTCCCGCGCTGGATGGCCGACTCGCACTTTTACAACCTCGATAAAGAATGGGATACCTTCGTCAATTATCTGAAAAGCCCGTGCAACGCCGTCAAAGTTCCCTTCATGCCGCCCCCTTTACCGGAGCATTTTGTCGAACGCCCTGCCGAATTTAACGCCCTGCGTGACCTGCTTTTGGATGCCGACCGTCAGAATCCGCTGGCGATCACCACTGCCCTCAAAGGCGCGGGCGGATTTGGCAAGACCACTTTAGCTGCTGCCCTGTGCCACGATGAAGCTGTGCAAACCGCCTTTGACGACGGCATCTTATGGGCGACCCTCGGCGAACAGCCGGATGTCCTCGGCGCGCTCACCAAACTCTACGCCGCCCTGACGGGTGAACGCCCCGCTTTTGTCGATGCCGAAGACGCCGCCAACAATCTGGCCGATAAATTAGCCGACCGCGACTGCCTGATTGTCATCGACGATGCGTGGAACACCGCCCATTTGCGCCCATTTTTGCGCGGTGGCGAACGCTGCGCCCGCCTCATCACCACCCGCATCATGGATGTCGCCCTTGAGGCCGAAGCCCAACCGCTGACCGTTGACGAAATGGAAACGGACGAAGCCGCCCAGATGTTGTTGGCAGGCATCAAACCGGCGCCCACTGACCCCGAACCCTTCCGGCGTTTAGCCCAGCGGCTCGGTGAATGGCCTTTAGCCCTCAAACTGGCGAACGGCGCGTTACGGAAACGCATCCTCCGCCGCGATACACCGGAAAAAGCCGCCCGCTGGCTGGAAGACGAACTGCGAACCGATGGCGTTCAAGTCCTCAAATCGGATGACGCCAATCAGCGGGGTCGTTCGGCAGGCGCGACGCTCGAAATCACCTTCCAGATGCTGGATGAACCCGAACGCATCGACCTGCGTCACCGTTTTACCACCCTCGGCGTGTTTTACGAAGATACCGATATTCCCCTGACCGCCCTCGCTGCCCTGTGGGGATGCTCAACCCGCGAAGCCGAACGTTATGCAACCCGTTTGGATGATCTGTCTTTACTGCTGCGCCTCGATCTCGAAAGCGGCACCATCCGACTGCATGATGTGATTCGGCAGTACGCCCTGTCACAGCTAACCGACGTAAACGCCCAACATGCACGCCTTTTAGATGGTTGGGGCGATCCCTACGCCCTGCCGGACACCTTCGCGTGGACATGGTACATCTACCATCTGCGCGAGGCCGGACGCGACCTGAATGAACGTCTTTTGGATTTCAGCTGGCTGCGCGCCAAACTCTTGGCCACCAACCCCAACGCCCTCCTCGCCGACTTCGATCTCGCCCTGTCTCCTGTAGAGGGGCAGGGGGTGAGGTTGTCAAAGGATGATCACAAAACGCTGCTGTTACTCCAATCCGCCGTCCGCATGTCCCTCCACGTCCTCGCGGCTGACCCGCGCCAGCTCCCCGCCCAGCTTAACGGACGCCTTGCCCACCACCGCACTCAACCTGCCATCGCCCAATTCCTCGATTCGCTCGAACCCTTGCCGGGAACCTATTTCCCAATCAATACGCATCCTACCCACTTGCCAGCAGGCGGCGCATTGTTACGCACCCTCTCCGGCCATTCCGGTGCCGTGTCCGGCGCTACCGCCTTGCCCGATGGTCGCTTCCTCTCCTGGGCGGGTGGACTTGGCTCAACTGACCACACCCTCCGCCTCTGGGCGAACGACGGCTCTCCCATCACCGCCCTCGCTGGCCATTCTGAGTCGGTGGACGGCGCACTCGCTCTCCCTGATGGTCGATTCCTCTCCTGGAGTTATGACCACACCCTCCGCCTCTGGGCGAACGACGTCTCCTCCATCACCTCCCTCGAAGGCCATTCCAGTTATGTGTTCGGCGCTATCGCCCTCCCTGATGGCCGCTTCCTCTCCTGGAGTAGAGACACCACCCTCCGCCTCTGGACACACGACGGCCTGCCCCTCGCCTCCCTTGATGGGCATTCAT
>JAIOHM010000020.1 GCA_019912965.1 Anaerolineae bacterium | reverse complement strand
ACGGCAGCATTCTTGCAGCCTTCCTCGCGTTGGTCGGTGGTGCTAATGCCGGGACGCACGTTCTGGATGTAAATCTTCGCGCCTTCACCCAATGCATCAGCCAGAGCCGAGCAAGCGATGTAACCGCCCTGCACATTGTCTGAACCAATGTACGACAGCGGGAACGTGACTTCGCCGTTGGCATAATCGCCATCGCCGATGAACGTATCAACCGTAATCACCGGGATACCTGCATCATTGGCTTCCTGCAAAACGGGGATAGACTGTTCTTTATCATTCGGGGCAGTCACCAATGCGCCAATGTCACCACGTGCAACCAATGCCTCGACAATCGGAGCGGACACCGTAACATCAAACCGTTCCGGGTCTTGCTGGATCACGGTAATGCCAAAGCGGGCAGCGGCGGCATTCACACCGCGCGACATGGTGATGTAGAACGGATCGGGATTCACGCCGGGGACAAAGCCCAGATTAAAGCTGGTATCCATACGGGGAGCAACTTCACTGGTGCCACTGGTATAGATGAAGCGTGAAACTTCGGGATCATCCACATTGTCAGCCGTAATGACAGCATAGCCTGTGGGGATACGCTTGGGGATGCTCTGATAGCCGTCCAGATAAGCAGTTGCCAGAGCAACACCCAGATAGCCCATGTCGGCGGGTTTCTGTGCGATAACCAGTGAAACTGTACCTTCACGGAGATAACCAATGTTTTCTTCGCTGGCATCAAACAAAGCAACCTGTACTGCACCTGCTAAACCAGCATTCTGGATGGCCGCGCCCGCGCCCAATGCACCGAAAGTGTTGGTGGCGAACATGCCGGTGACATCCGGGTTGGCTTGCAGGACAGCAGCGGTTTGCTGCTGGGCTGTATCCGCACTGTTGTCGTTGTAGTCTACGCGAACAACTTCCAAACCACGATCAGCGGCGGCGTTCAAGCAACCTTCTTCACGTTGGTCGGTGGTGCTAATGCCGGGACGGACATTCTGAACATAAATTTTCGCGCCTTCGCCCAATGCATCAGCCAGAGCCGAGCAAGCGATGTAACCGCCCTGCACATTGTCTGAACCAATGTACGACAGCGGGAACGTGACTTCGCCGTTGGCATAATCGCCATCGCCGATGAACGTGTCAACCGTGATGACCGGGATACCCGCATCGAAGGCTTCTTGCAACACGGGGATAGATTGTTCTTTATCGTTAGGCGCGGTCACGAAGGCATCAATATCGCCACGCGCAATCAGCGCCTCAATAATCGGGGCAGACACCGTAACATCAAACCGTTCCGGGTCTTGCTGGATAATGGTCACGCCCATATCGGATGCAGCTTGATTCACACCTGCGCTCATGGTGATATAGAACGGATCGGGATTCACACCGGGAACGAAAGCGATGGTATAGCCACCCTCATCCTGTGCCGCCGCAACCGAGGTCAGCAGCAAAAAAACGCTGACAACAAATAAAATAGACGAAAGCCTCTTTATCATGAAATTCTCCTGAGACATTACAACATTGCTACGAATCGAACGAAATGCGATTTATATTGCATTTACACAGTTTCATCTGTTGCTATAACTCACCTCCTGATTAGCCTGCCGACCGGAAAACAAGAAGTCGCCTCAGATTAAGGATCAAGGCGCTTTCAAGGAAAATTTCAACTTCATACACGCAGAACTTCTATATCGAGGCTCTGCAACTTCTCTACGGCAGCATCGTCAAAATTCTTATCGGTAATCAAGATGTCGATGCTGTCCATCGGCACAACCGTGAGCGCTTGATGCTTGCCGTATTTGCTACTATCCGCCAACAGCACAACCTTCCTGGAGCGTTGAATAATCTTCCGCTTCACTTCGGCTTCCAGCAGATTCGCAGCCGTAATACCGCTTTCTAGCGAAAAACCGGTTGTCGCAAGAAAGGTATAATGTGCGTTGATGACCTCAAAGAAGTGCAGCACTTGTGGCCCGACCAGCGTTAAGGTGCTGTTGCGTACTACGCCACCGGGCATGAGCAGTTCGACATTTGAGTGACGGGCTGCGGCAACCGCGATATACAGCCCATGCGTCACAATTTGCAGATAATCGAGATCAATCGAGAGTTGGTTGACAAATTCGAGGGTGGTCGTTCCCGAATCGACAATGATGGTCTGACCGGATTCGACAAACTGTGCTGCCCGTGCGCCAATCCGCTTCTTGATGTCGGCGTTCTGCGTCATGCGTTCATCAATCAGCAGTTTTCGATCATTGACCGAACGCCGCGCAACTGCCCCACCATGCACAATCTCCAGAACACCCTGATTTTCCAGTTCACGCAGATCAGCCCGAATCGTACCGGGGGAAACTTTCAGCAGTTCGCGCAGTTCAACATTACGAACCACGCCTTCGCGTTCGAGGATTTCAAGAATCAGCTTCTGACGTTCGCTGGGTAGTGGCAGGGGTTGCATCATAAATGGAAATATTTATCTCGGTTTAAATTTACTTTTCTTGCCTAATCGTAAACTTCTGATTGCGTTTTGTCAAGTTTTACTGCGTTTTGTTGCCGATTAATGCTTATTGGCGCTATAATCCGTTTCCAATCGAAAAGTTTAGACACCATTTTTAAACGGTCGAGGAAACACAATTGAGAACCTTATTTGTTGTGAGCGGTGGCGATGCACCGGGTATCAATGCCGCCCTGTATCAAGGTGCATCGTTGGCTGCCCAATACGGCGATGAAACGCTGGGCGTGCAAGGCGGTTTTGCGGGTTTATTAACCGAACAGATCGTCCCATTTACACCGCATGAAATGATTCACTGGTTAGCGATGGCGGGTACACATTTCCAGAGCAGCCGTGATCCGGTGCTGGCGCAGGCTGAAGCGCAGGAAAAGTTAAGCCATGTGCTGGCTCAACATCAGATTGATTCGATTATCCTGTTTGGGGGCAACGGCACTTTACGTTATATCCCGCCATTGCTGGAACGCTGGGGAGTGGCCTGCATCGGACTACCGACGACCATTGATAACGATGTGCCGGGAACTGATCTGACACTGGGATTTGACAGCGCCTGCAATTTCGCTTATTCGGTCGTAGACGGGATGCGGGCTACCGGTCACGCTTTAACCGGACGGATTTTCACGCTCGAAACATTGGGCGGCGATACGGGGTATCTGGCGCTGGAAATCGCGCGTGGGTCGGCTGCCGATGTGGTGCTGCTGCCCGAATATGAATATGACCCGGTATGGGTGGCTGATCGCTTAAAGGGTGCGATAACCCGGCAGGGACAGGCGCTTCTGGTGTATTCGGAAGGCTTAAAAGGCAAAAACGAACTGCTCGATCTCATCCCTAAACGGACAGGGATACGGGTGCGGGATTCGCATCTGGGTCATGCCCAACGCGGCGGCGTCCCCAGCCATCGTGATCGCGCTTTGGCTGCTGATATGGTGCGGAAAGCATACACCGCATTACGGGACGGTGTTCGTACCGGGGTGATGGTGGTGCGCGATGGTCAAACAGTGCTTCATTCGGGCATATTGGAAGCAACCGCACCCCGACTGCCAGATCAGATACTCTACAACCAGATCAACGGACTGCATGAACTATGAGCCTGCTGGCAATCGATTTTGGCGGCACCCGCACCCGTGCGGCATGGTATGACGCAACTTTACACCAGATTAAGCGAGATGAAATCCCTTCGCGCGTGGAGGATGGTCAGGAAAAAACGCTTGGGCGAATTATCGACCTTGCGCGAAGTGTTGTTCCTTCCGACGCAAAACCCGCCGCGATTGGGGTAGCTGCACCCGGCCCTCTAGACCCCCGCAAAGGCATCATCAGCCATGCCGAAACCCTGCCCGGTTGGAAAGATGTCCCGCTGGCAGACACATTGTGCCAAGCCTTTGATGGAACGCCCACATGGATTGAAAACGATGCTAATCTGGCGGCGTTGGCAGAATATCATCTGGGAGCAGGAAAAGGCGCAGACCCAACCCTTTACTTGACCATCAGCACCGGAATTGGCGGCGGCGCAGTAATCGGCGGCAGGTTATTTACGGGCGGCAGTGGGCTGGCTATCGAACCGGGGCATATGCGTTTTATGCTGCCTGACGGCAAAATCTACCGGCTGGAAGAACTGGCTTCCGGGACGGCGCTCGGATTTTGGGGACGGCATCGACTGACAAACAGCGATCAACCGTCGATCCTGAGACAGGCCATCAGCGTGAACGGCAAAACAGTTGGTGAAGCCGCCAAACAGGGCGACCCGCTGGCGCTGGATGTTGTGCAGCAGGCCGGGATATGGCTCGGAATCGGCATTGCAAATCTTTTACACCTGTTTAATCCACAGGCTGTCGTGTTGGGTGGCAGCGTAACCCATCTCGGTGATTTGCTGCTTACACCCCTTAAGCAGACTTTACAGGAAAATTTGCTCGATCCCGCTTTTTATCACGATGGGCTGATCCGCTACGCTGCCTTAGGGGAAGATGTTTGCCTGACCGGAGCTGCGCTGTATGCTGCTCAATCCCTGACCGCACTATAACGAAAACAATCGGTCGTGTGGTCATTGACCATGCCTGTGGCCTGCATAAAGGCGTAACAAATGGTTGGGCCGACGAATTTAAAGCCACGCTTCAGCAAGTCCTTGCTCATCACCCGCGAATCCTCGGTTTCTGGCGGAACTTCCTTCAGTGATTTCCAGGCATTCACTTTCGGCTTGCCACCCACGAACGACCAGATGTAGCGATCAAAGCTGCCGAACTCAGCCTGCATTTTCAGGTAGGTACGCGCATTCAGGATAAATGCGTTGACCTTCAGCTTATTGCGAATAATGCCGGGGTTTGCCATCAGTTCGGCAATTTTCGCCTCGTCATATTGAGCGATTTTAACAGCATCAAATCCGTCGAAGGCCGCACGGTAATTGTCGCGCTTTTTCAGGATAGTAATCCAGCTTAAGCCCGCCTGTGCGCCCTCCAAAAGCAGCATTTCGAACAATTTTTGATCGTCGTGACAGGGATTGCCCCATTCTTCATCGTGGTAAGCCACATACAAGGGTTCATTCAGATTTGCCCATCCGCAGCGCTGCATAATACCTCCTCATTGAACAGATGTTCCACTATAACATGTCATCTATCACCCCGCCAGATACACCAATGACCGGGAGCAGCATGTTATACTCAGCCCAATTCCACCACTCACATTCAGGAGTATTACCCATGACTCAATTTGCCCTGCTCCCGCCACGCCACCAACTAGTCGAAATCCTGACGCGAATCTATGAGCAGGGCTTGACCACTACTTCCGGCGGCAACCTGTCCATCCACGACGAGGACGGCAATTTGTGGATAACACCTGCCTCCATCGACAAAGGAGCGCTTGTACCGGAGGACATTGTATGCATCCATCCAGACGGGACAGTTGAAGGCCGTCATCGACCTTCGTCAGAGTATCCATTCCACCGCATGATTTACGCCGCCCGTCCCGACCTGCGCGCACTGGTTCATGCCCATCCACCCGCACTGGTGTCGTTCAGCATCGTTCGCAAACTGCCGGATACCCGCATCAATCCCCAATCGCGCGATATTTGTGGTGAAGTCGGTTATGCGCCCTATGCATTACCGGGCAGCGAGGCATTGGGCGAACAAATTGCTGCGGCTTTCGCCAGTGGCCCAAAGGCCGTTTTGCTGGAAAATCATGGCATTGTCACCGGCGGGGTCGATCTGCTGGATGCATTTCAGCGGTTTGAAACGCTGGAATACTGTGCCCAGATCAACATCCGCGCGGCAGCCTTTGGCGATTACCACAATCTGAATGATGACCAGATCGCCCTGTTCCACAAAAACCCCGGTGGTGAACTGCCAGAATTTTCATCCAGCGCCCGCAGCAGCCGGGAACGCGAACTGCGTTTGGAAATCTGCCGCTTCGTTCACCGCGCCTATGAGCGCCGCCTGATGATTAGCACCGGAGGCACAGTTTCCGCCCGCGTGAATGACAATACATTCCTCATCACCCCCTACGGCGCAGACCGCAAATACCTCGAATCAGACGACATTGTGTTGATTCAGAACGGGCAGCGGGAAGCAGGCAAAATTCCCAGCCGCGCCATCCGAATGCACCAACACATTTACGCCGAGCATCCGCACATCAACTGCATTATGACCGCGCAGCCGCCCCACGCCACCACCTACAGCATCGTCAAACGCCACTTCGATACCCGCCTGATCCCGGAAAGTTATATCCTGCTGCGGGAAATGCCGCTCACACCTTATGGACTTCAATTCCAGCAGCCCGAACGCATCTCTGCCCTGCTGACACGGGATACACCGGTGATTCTGCTCCAGAACGACTCGGTGCTGGCGACCGGGGACACCATTCTGCAAGCCTTCGACCGGATGGAAGTCGCGGAATTCAGCGCACAGGCGCTTTTGCAAACGCTCAATCTTGGTGAACTCGTTCCCATCACCGACGAGGAAATCGACAACCTGAAACGCAAATTCGCCCTGTAATGCCAAAAACTGGCAGCCTATACACAATCACAGGATAATATCGCAGTGTGAATGCAGGAAAATGGAGGCATGATGTCAACCGAACAGCAGTCCCCTAACCACCCACCACTTGTTGAAAGCCCAACACCCCAGTGGAGCACCTGGACGCGCCAGTTCGTAACCATTGTACTGGTTATTATCGGTGTATTTGCGCTGATCGTGCTGGCTCCGGTCAGCCGGGTGCTGATCACCACCTTTCTGCTGGTCTTCCTGCTGTATGTTCCTGCGCGTTTCGTCGCACGACGCACCAGCCTGAACTTTACCGGATCGGTGATTATTCTGTATGTTTTCATCATTGGTATCAGCACTATTTTCGTACTGAATCTCATTCCCAGTACGACCCGAACGGTCAACAGCATCATTCGTGATTTCAACACCCGCTCGACCCAGGCGCTTGAATGGCTGCGCGATTATGAACCGGGGTCAGGTGCAGCGGTTATCGAAATCATCGGCATCAGAATTGATCTGGATTCGTTGGTAGAACCCTTGAACCAAATGCTGGTGAGCGGCAGCGTCGAAACAGGTGAAAACCCACTCAGCGGTGTTGATCTTGGGCAAATTCTGTCGTCGGCAAGCGGCGTAGTCGGAGGTGTCCTCGGCACACTGGGCGATGTGTTTTCAACCGGGTTTCTGAGCCTCTTCCTTGCATTTCTCATTCTGGTCGAATTGCCCAAATATCAGAATCAGCTTATGCAATCGATACCCAACAGCTACAAACGCGAGTCCTTCATTTTGGGCGATAAAATCATGAAGGTGTGGAATGGTTTCTTTCGCGGCCAACTGACACTGGGCATCATCATTGGGATCATCACCTGGTTGCAACTGGTCTTGATGGGCGTCCCCAATCCGGTTGGGCTGTCCGTGATCGTGGCGCTGATCTCACTCATTCCCACCATCGGCGGCATCATAGCACTCGTCCCGTTGGGTCTGGTGCCGCTGCTGCAAGGTTCAACCGTGTTTACCGAAATGCAGCACGGCACATTTGCGCTGCTGGTTGTTGGCGTCAATCTGATCATCTCGCAGCTTATCTGGAATGGAGTCGCGCCCAAAATCATGGGGGATGCGGTGTCGCTGCCGCTGCCCGTCATCATCGTTGGCATCATCATCGGTACAGCGTTAGGCGGTGTTCTGGGCGCGTTCCTGATTGTGCCTATCCTCGGTTCGCTGCGCGTTGTGCTGCTGTATATCATCAGCAAGGTCAACCAGCAGGAACCTTTT
The DNA here is from genome assembly GCA_019912965.1 of Anaerolineae bacterium. Lineage (GTDB taxonomy): Bacteria > Chloroflexota > Anaerolineae > Aggregatilineales > Phototrophicaceae > CFX2. Next base: position 9,690 of record JAIOHM010000020.1, on the reverse strand, counting down.
CCCGGCGAACAAGCACCGGAAATTACGGATCTCTCACGCCTCTAAAGCCAGCAGGAGATTACAGTTCGCCTATAATAAAATCTAAACTCAATTCTTGATGAAGGAGCTTCGCGGATGAATACGGGACGCCCGACGACATTTACCTTTTTTGAGCTATTAGACCGAACCTTCCGCATTTACCGCGAAAATTTTATGACTCTGGTCGGGCTGGCGGCGCTGGTCACTGTGCCGATCACGCTCATCAACCTGTTTTTGTCGATGACCGCACTTGGCTCGATGAGTTCCTTCAGCACCACTAATTTTAGCCGCGCCAGCAGAGGTGATACAGGATTGGTATGCTTCGCCGCCATCATCAGCCTGCTCCTGATACTGATGCAGGCAGTGCTGATTAACGGGCCGATTACCCACATCGCTTCGGAATATCATTTCGGGAATAAAATTTCCATAGGGGAAGCCTTTAGCGCAACGCGCCACCGCTATACCAATCTGGGCTGTGGCTTCATTGTGTTCTATGCTGTGGTGGTGGCATTCACCATCGCCGTTGGGTTCGTCGCAGCCATCTGCGCCCCCGGAATTGCCGCGATGGGACTGGTATTTTACATCGGTGTAGCGACCTACGCTTTCCTCTCTCCGGTGCTGATTCTGGAAAATGTAGGCACATCGCTGGGCGTGAACCGTTCGTGGTCGTTGGGCAAAACCCGTTTTTGGAACGTGTTGGGTATCATTGTGGTGATCGGCATCATCAGCTTCGTCATCAGCCTCGCGTTCAGTTCCATCGCCCAAATTCTGGTGATTAACGCTTCCAGCACATCGGCCTTCACCACGCTGCAAATCATCAACCTTATCCTCAGCACCGTCATCAACATTTTTGTGACGCCACTGCTGCCCATCGGCCTGACGCTGTTGTATTACGATACCCGCAACCGGGTCGAAGGGCTGGACATTGCTTTGAGCGCACTGGATAAACCCAACGCCCGCCCGCGTGATGTAGGTTCACCATTGCCACAATCCGGGCTGACGCAGCGCGATTTCATCAATGTGGCTATTTTGATCGGCGGAACATTGGTAGTCGGCCTGATTGCCGGGGCAGCCTTTACCTCACTCATCAATTCGCTGACGCCTAATTTCGGCGGCTTTTGATGATTTTTCGGCTGGCGCTGGTGGCGCTGGTGCTGTTCACGGCATCCAGCGTTTATGCCCAGGATTCGACAGTGGATGAAAGTAGGTTCTGGGGGCTGCTGGAACAAACAGCGGATACCCTCGAACTCGACACATCCGAGCCGGTTGTGGCAGGGCTGCGCCAGCAGTGGGAATCGATAAAAGCGGTGCAGGTGGGTCAAGCTGTCGTTGAAGTTGATCTGGAATGGCTGATGCTGCCGTTGGGATCCGGTGATTCGGAACAGTTGCGACTGCTGCGAATCCGCATCCGCGCCCTGCTGGACGATCATGTAAACCGGGGAATAGGCGTTCAAAATCTGTCGTTTACCGCGCTGGACGAAGTGCTGGCAGACCCGCGTTTTCAGTATGCCGAAATCACACCAACCCCGCTGCCACCAGAACCCGAAACAACTCCAGCAGCGGGTATATCAGCCGATTTAAGCCAACTGATTCTGACCGTGATTGCGATTGCGGCAGGGGTCGTGATCTTCGCCTACTTCGCCCGCAATCTGAATGTGCAAACCGCTGCGCTGGAAAATGCCGCCCCCGGCGATGACCCATCCACTTCCAGCGGCGCGGTTGATCTGGCGCAGCAGTCCGCCCAAAGCCGCGATTATCGCAGCGCCGTGCGTTATTTATATCTTTCGACCCTGCTGCTGCTGGATGAACGCGGCCTGATTCATTACGACTCGACGCTCACCAACCGCGAACATCTGCGGCAAATACGCAATAACCCACAGTTGTTAGAGGTGCTGCGCGGCGTGGTCGGCATTTTTGAAGATGTATGGTACGGCTACGCGCCGATTGACGAAACCTTCTATCAGCAGTACACCAACCAGATTGACCAACTGCGGCGGATGATTTCATGATTGCGGCATTCCGACGGCTGGAAACCGATTTCAAAATACTGGCCGGGGCGTTGGTCGCGCTCACGGTGCTGATTGCCATCGGCGTCCTGATTACGCCGGAAACACCACCGTTGAGCGTTCGCAGCGATGGGCCGTATGGGGCGATGGCGCTGCGCCTGTGGGTAGAACGCAGCGGCTTTACGGTGCGCGAAGTGCTGACGATGGATGAACTCGATCCGGTGGATGTGCTGTTCATCCTCGAACCCTACACCCTGCGCGACGAAACCGATGCCTATACGCTGCAAACTTGGGTTTCCAAGGGCAATACATTAGTAATTGCTGGCTCGCCTTTTGCGGTCAACAATCTGCTGACTCACTACGATGTGGCACTGCGTTACCTGTTTGAAAGTCCGGGAACGCTGCAACCTGCCGCGCCGACGCTTTTGAATCCGGCCTTTGATGCATTCCGCGCCGAAGCCTTCGCCCGAATCGAAACCGAGCGCGAAAACGTTGTTTATCATGTCTATGTTGATGATAGACCAGTGTTGGCCTCATTGAACGAAGGCGACGGGCAGGTATGGATATTTGGCGGGCTGCGACCCTTCACCAATCGCGGCATCCATGACCTCGGTAGCGCCCGTTTGATCGCCAATATCATGGCGTCGATTCCGCCGGATGCGGTTATAGGCTTTGACGAAGGCATACATGGACTCGGCACACTCGGCGGCGAGTCGTTCAATGCATGGTTATTCGGCACATCGCCGGGTTTAGGTGTGCTGCTGATTTTTGGACTAACGCTGTTGTGGCTGGCATTACGCGGGCGGCGTTTCGGGCGTCCAATTCCGCTGCCGGATGACCGCTTACGCCGCGAATCGGTCGAGTACATTGTGGCGATGGCAACACTGTTCCGGCGTTCCGGGCAGCGTACCGAAATGTTCAAACATTATGAGCATCAGCTTCGCCGCCGCCTTTCCGAACGCTACGCCATCGACCCACGTATGGACGCCGCCGAAATGGTGAAAGCCGTTGTTTACCGCGACTCGACCGTCGATGAAGCCGCGCTGCGCGATTTGTTTAAAAATCTCGCCCGCAAGAAATTATCCGAGGCGGAACTCGTCAAAACGGTTGCTGATCTGGACGCATTCTTGAAGACACTTTAAGGAGCAAATTCCTTTGAATCCAAATCCCGATTCCCAAGCTCTCCTGCTGCCATTAGCGCAGCGCCTCCGCGAACAGGCCGCCCGCGTCCTTGTCGGTCAGGAAGATGTGATCGAACTGCTGATCGTGGCGCTGTTCACACGCGGTCATGTGCTGCTGGAAGGTGTTCCCGGCACAGCCAAAACGCTGATGGCAAAAATGGTCGCACAGCTTGTTCGCGCAGATTATCGCCGCATCCAGTTCACACCTGATTTGATGCCCTCGGATGTAGTCGGCACAGTGGTTTTCGATATTCAATCCGGGCGTTTTAATCTCAAGCGCGGGCCAGTTTTCACCCAAATTTTGCTGGCGGATGAAATCAACCGCGCCCCAGCCAAAACGCAGGCCGCCTTATTGGAAGCGATGGAAGAACGCCACGTCACCATCGAAGGCGACACCCTGCCTTTAGACGATCCGTTTATGGTGATTGCCACCCAAAATCCGGTCGAAATGGATGGCACTTATCCGCTGCCGGAAGCCCAACTTGACCGTTTCCTGTTCAAGATCAAGGTCAACTATCTGGCACAGCCACAAGAAGTCGAAGTGCTTCGCCGTTATCACACCGGATTTGATGCCCACGATTTGGGCGCGGCAGGTCTGACTCCAGTGGTCGAACCCGCGCAGCTCGTTCGCATTCGCCAGATCATTCAGGCCGTGCAGGTTGAAGAAGGCATTTTGAATTACATCGCCGCCATAGCGGATGCCACCCGCCGCAGCCCGGATTTATCGTTGGGCGCAAGCACACGCGCGGGAGTCGCCCTGCTGATGGCTTCCAAAACCTTTGCCGCATTAAAAGGACGGGATTACGTTTCGCCGGATGATGTCAAAACATTGGTGCCGCCCGTCATGCGCCACCGCATTGTGCTGCGCCCGGAAGCTGAAGTCGAAGGCTTGGACCCGGACGCCGTGTTCCGTCGCCTGTTGGCTAAAGTCGAAGTGCCGCGCTGATTTATGCTTACCCTGCGTTGGTTCGGCCTCGCCTTGCTCATTCCGGCGCTGCTGCTGTTAGCGGCTGCTGCCCCGTTCCTGACGACCGTCGCGGTGGCCTATGCTGCCGTCCTGCTGATGCTTACATGGCTTGACCGCTACAGTGCGGGCAAAGCTGACCAATTCCGGGTCGAACGCCTGCATGACCAGAAATTATCGCTCGCTGTGCCAAATCCCGTACGGTTGGAAATCGAATCCCGCGCAGTACGAGTCCATCAACTGACCATCCGTGACGAACCCCCTGTTGGCTTCGTTATCACCGATTCACTTATTCATAACACAGAAAATGGGCTTTCTGCCCCTCGCACTGAGGGAGAGGGGTTGGGGGTGAGGGTAAACTCAGCCACCCAAGAATTCAGCATCAATCCACGCGAATCCCTCACCATAATTTATCATGTGCGCCCATTGCAGCGCGGCGATTTTCAATTTGGGAACATCAATCTGCGTTGGGTTGGGCCGTTAAAACTCTACACCCGGCAGGCCGTCATCCCGGCATCACGCGCCGTCAAGGTCTACCCGAATATCTACGAAATCCGCCGTTATGAACTGCTCGTCCGGCGCGACCAATTGGCCGAAATGGGGCTGCATAATGTGCGCCTGCGTTCCGAAGGCACAGCCTTTGAAAGCCTACGCGATTACACCCCGGATGACCCCTACCGTTTCATCAATTGGAAAGCCACCGCGCGGCGCGGCAAACCGATCAGCACCGATTATGAACCCGAACGCAATCAGCGGGTGGTGATTATGCTGGATGTCGGGCGTATGATGCGCAGCGCCATCCGCGTGGATGACCCCGGCGGCGAGTCGTGGAATATGGCGAAGGTGGATTTCGTCATCAATAGCACTTTATTGCTCAGTTATGTTGCCAGTCGCAAAGGCGATCAGGTTGGGCTGTTGGTATTTGCCGATCAGGTCAAACAATTTGTCCCACCCGAACCGGGAAATGCTCATTTTCAAAAGCTGTTAGAGGCCATGTACGCCTTAGGCAGCGAACCCGTCGAAGCGGATTATGCCCGTGCGGTCAGCTTTTTACGGGCGCGACAGAAAAAACGGGCGTTGGTGGTCATGTTCACCGATTTAAGCGGTGCGCGTGCTTCGGAGAATTTGCTGGCACACATGCCCCGCCTCGCACCCAGCCACTTACCCCTTTTGGTGACCATCCGTGACCCGGTGCTGGATCAGGAAGCGCAGCAAATACCCCAAGAATCCGAAAGTGTTTATCGCCGTGCGGTTGCCGAACAGTTGATTGATGAACGCCGCTTGGTGCTGGATAATCTGCGCCGTCGTGGCGTCCTCACGCTGGATGTAGACGCCGCCCATCTCTCCATCGACGTGGTAAACCGCTACTTGCAGCTCAAAAACCGCCAGTTGATTTAAACATCACTCATTGCTGGCGATGCTCTCCTGCACCTCAAACGCCCGCGCCACCCATTCCAGATACACTTCCGCACGGCGTGGATTCAGGGCTAAATCTTTTTCCAACGCGGCATCACCCACTTTTTGCGCCAACCGCCGTGCCACCAGTCCCGCAATCGACTCGCGGTCGCGCAGGTCGTAACGCCGCCCCAGATAATCAATAACGGCACGACGATCATCACCCGTCAAACCTTCAATATTGACATAAGCTGGAATCGGCTGAATCGGCGTGATATGGAAATAGTGAACCTTAAAATTCTCTTTGAGCGTGTTCAGCGTGAGCTGCCGCCGTTCGCGGATAACCACCGTTCGCGCTGCCAGATCACCTAACCGCTGCGTATTTTTGCTGGCGAACATCACAATCATGCCGATGCCGTAAAAGAGCGGCAGAAAATCGAACAACCGCACCAGATTGCGAATGATCGCGCCGCCCACTGTCAGCGGCAGACCGTTGGTTTGCACCACGCGGACGCCCGTCATGCGTTTGCCGGGGGTCTGCCCATTCCACAATATCTCGAACAGCAGGTGATAAAACACCACAACCCCAAACTGAATCAACGCCAGCACCGCCGGATACACATTCGAATCTTCCCCATCCGACCGCCCCGCTATCCGCCCGTACAGATACGCCGGAATTATCAGCAGAATCAGAATAAACGTATAATCGTAAATGGCCGCCACACAGCGCGTCCCAAACCCGGCGATTTCCGCATCAAGCAGAATATTTTCCGGGGTATCAATCGATAATTTGCTGGATAAATCGTTCAACCCTATGCCCTTTCGGATAGCTCGTTCATGAACGTCAATGATTTCATCCGCCAGCGCGAAACCGATTGGAGTCGGTTGGAAACGCTCATCAACCGTCATAAAGGCCGCGCGCCCCTTTCCGCACAGGAAGCCCGCGAATTAGGTGTATTATACCGTGCAGTCACTTCAGATTTGGCTTTAGCCCGCCGCGACTTCCCCGACCAGCGCGTGACCCTGTTCCTCAACCAACTGCTGACCAAAACCCACAGCTTTATTTATCAGCAGGATGCGGGCGACTTTCACGCCTTTGTGCGCTACTTCACGCAGCGGATTCCGCAGACATTCCGCCAGACTGGGCGCTTTACCCTCGCTGGATTTTTGCTGTTCATCATTCCGTTTTTCATCGGCTTTCGTCTCGCATCGACCAACCCGGATATTGCAACCTCATTGGGATTAGCCGAACAGCGGCAGATTTTGTCAGATAACGAAACTTGGACGGATATTCCGCTGGAAAGCCGCCCCTATGCTTCCAGCTTCATCATGAGCAACAACATCCGCGTGGCGATTTTGGCATTCGGCGGCGGGGTCGCATTCGGCTTATTCACCCTGTACGTCTTGACGACCAATGGACTCATTATCGGCGCGGTGTTGGGCTTAGCGACCCATTACGGCATGGGCGAAACCCTGCTGGCCTTCATCATCGGGCATGGAGTCATTGAACTGAGTGTGATTTTTATGGCGGGTGGTGCGGGTTTGCAGTTGGGATGGGCGCTGTTGAATCCTGAACCTTACACCCGCCGCGATGCATTGGCGTTGGCTGCCCGCCGCACCGTTACATTGATCGTCGCCGCGATTCCCTTACTCATCATCGCCGGACTAATTGAAGGCTTCATCTCCCCCACTGAATTACCCTTCGCCGTTCGCGCTGGCGTTGGAATCGTCAGCGGCATTTTGCTCTATGGCTACCTCATTTTTGCAGGCCGCAGACCAGAAAAAACCGAGTGATTGCTTTAGTTCACGCGGTAAGCCCATTCATAACTTTCGGTAGATTTAGGGAAGAACACATCAAGTACAGAGGTAGCAAGCTGGACTTTGACCAGATGATAACCTCGTTTCAAATCTAGCGATAGACAATACATCAAATCATCCATTTCATACCTCGCACTTGGATCATGGGATGCGGTGATTTCCAAATCATCTGATTCAGCCATCGAAACAGGTTGGTTGTTCAAGAATATCCGTGTTAAAGGAAGGGCTAACGATCTGGCTGTTGCAATTTGCGAGTTGAGCGTGATGCAGATTTCATTTAGTTGATTCAACAAACTCCCACGATGAGGAGTAATTGTGCGAATAACGGTTGGCATGGTTTGAGGGTTTTGTGCGAGATATTCTGCTGTTGGCACATACTCAACCGGAAGTGTGTCTTGAATGTAGCCCCCATAAAGCATCCAATTGAGCAGTACAATACCCAAGCCCAACAGACATGCTATTCCAATAATTCCAATCAGAAACGAGCGTTTAATTTTGTTGCTCACAGCCTTTAGTACCCAATTTTACAGCCTATTTTATATGCATTCATTCGCCCAATCCGCTTTAAATGTAGCGAACCTCAATCATTTCACATTCCCGGACAATGTTACAATTGGATATGCTGTATAAGTAATATGTAGGAATGGAATATTTTAGCGATGACACCCAACCGCGTTGAGTACAAAGCCTATGACGCTGAAACCGAAATTCAAGGACGGCGGTTAAAAGGCATTCTCTTTGGCATGAATATGGATGCTGTCCGTCCCCTGCTGGTCAAATACAGACTCGATACGATTGAGGACGAACATTGGTATCGGCTTCAGGATGTGCTGGACTTTTTCACCGAACTGGAAAACACCCCCAGCACTATGTTCGATCTGGTCGCTTTGGGCATGAAAGTATCCGAAGTGGCTGCATTCCCGCCCGAATTGGACACATTGATGAAAGTCATGACGGCCATGAGCCAGCTTCACTCCATCGGTTATCGCAATGGCGACCCCGGCGAAGTGCGGGTGGAAGTCGTGGGAGATCGCCACATCCGGCTGCACGTTCGCGCACCCATGCCTGCTGACCTGATCTACGGCATCTACTACGGAACAGCGCGGCGCTTCCCACCCCCCGGCGGCAATCTGGTCGTCCGGCGCGAAGTGATTGCCCCCGATCAAGGCATCTACGACATCTCATGGTAAATAAACCCTGCGCTTTCAACCAGTGTTGGGAGCGCAGGGGTGCATCCTCAATGCACGGATTATTCCAGCTTTGTAGGCTTGGCGTTGAAAACTGGCTCTATATTCCCGCACAGGCGCAAAGCTGAACAACATCAGCCCCACCGCAAGGACGTGATAATACCGGAATCGATACGCAGAACGTGGATTTTTAGGGTTGTTTGGCTCATGTCGGGACTATATTGCGCGTTACCAAACCCGAGCAGATGAAGATTGAAGGCGGGTAATAAACAACTGATTTTTTCCCTTAACCACTATCTTAACCGCGCTAACGCCTAGAAATGGAAGCACATACGACTCGAAACCCAATAGTCTTATAATGAATTGGCGGGTCGAGAACGTAACGGAATGCAGTTCTTGCTCTACTGTGTGAACTTATGAATGACCCTCCACGGACGCTACGGCGATTCGTTTCACTCAAGTTCCCACGACCAATGTTGATATTGTCGGGATACAATTGATATGCATCGTTGCACCACTCCCACAAGTTTCCCCCCATATCCATCACCCCATAAGGCGACGCACCATTTAGAAACATGCCAACTGCGGTAGGTTGCTTAATCCGCAAATCAGCCGTGTTCATTTTCGTCGGATCGTATTCATTCCCATACGGGTAAATCAATCCATTCGTCCCCCGTGCTGCCTTCTCCCATTCAGCCTCTGTTGGTAGCCGGATTTCAAAGGTAGGGGGATGATGTATCATGTCCGCACCATCTAACTGCTGACCGCTAAAAGGTAAATGCTCAATGCTAACCGCCAAGCGTGTGGTCAGCCACAGACAAAATGCTGCTGCTTGATACCAATTTACACTCCCTCTTGGGTAATTATCGAAACCAAACTGCTGTGCAACCATCGATTGTTTACGATATTTCTCCTCAATCCCAACCCACCATTGATCACTTTCAAATCCGTCATCAGCATCCAAAAACGCCTGAAACTGCCGGTACGTCACCGGATACCGACCAATGAAATAAGTAGGCAAATACACTTCATGCTGTTCTTTGCCATCCCCCATCAAAAACGTCCCCGCCGGAATTTCTACCCAATCAATGTCGGGTATGGCTCCCTCCCCATGTTTGGGG
>JAIOHM010000186.1 GCA_019912965.1 Anaerolineae bacterium | reverse complement strand
CATGTATCTGCTCCGCGATGTGGCATACCGCGGTGGTGTCATCGACGGTTCGAGCACGTGGGTTAATCAGAGCGGCGCACCGCAGGCGAGTCTGGATTGCGATGCGAATCGCCTGGTGCTGCTTGACCGGTTGGAGAGCGATGACCGGGAGAGCGGAGAGACATTCCGTTCTAGCGAGGATCAGGTGATGGTTGCAAGGTAAGTGATAATGAATAAAAATCTGCCGGATGATCGAAGAGACTATCACCTACTCATGTCGATCATGCGGCAGTGAGCATATTATACGCAATGGACGGAATAAATGCGGCAATGAGCAGTACCATTGCAAAGCGTGTGGATGCTACCGTGTGCTTCGACCACAAGAACGCTACCCGGCTGAAAAGAAGGCTCAGATTCTGAGCGCGTACAGCGAACGGATGAGCCTGCGCGGTATCCAACGGGTATTCGGGGTCTGGCGCACGACAGTGCTGCGCTGGCTGCAACAAGTAGTGCATAGCTTGCCTAGCCTGAGCCAAACGCTGCTGCCACCTGAAACCGATGATGGGCTGGAAATGGACGAGGTGTGCAGCTTTGTGGGTGAGAAATGGTTCAAACGGTGGCTATGGACTGCCCAATGTCGGCGCACCCGCCAGATCGTCGCCTATGTGATTGGCGATCGTTCTGAAACCACCGCGCGCAAACTCTGGCAGACGATCCGCGAAGGCTATCGCGATTGTCCCGTGTTCACGGACGAATTCAACGTCTATCCGCTCATCGTCCCAGCCGCTCAACATCATCCCGTTCCGAAAGGTACAGGGTTGACCAATCACCAAGAGCGCTGGTACAACACCCTGCGCCAGTGGCTTGGACGTTATACTCGCCGTACCTTATCCTTCTCTAAAGAAGATCGTTTCCACCAACTAGTCACTTGCTGGTTTATTCTTCAACACAACCTTCGCATTCAGCAGGCATCACTTACCATGTGACCACTACCGAATCTTGAACGGAATTCCTATCCTCTTTTGTTTTTGGGAATTAACCTTAATCCTGATGCCTTATGTTGTGATCGAAATCTGCTTGACAAGCTTCACATAATCCTCGCTCTATTGTAAAGGAAGTTGTTTTTCTACCACACTGACCACACGAAGCTTCACAAATTGGACACCACTCCTCGAAAATACCTATCTCATCACTTAACAAATCATCTTTTACGTGTGGTACGAATAACTCTCCCAACTGCAACTCGCCGCATGCTTGACACTGAATTACCGCCTCCCAAATACCATTTTCAACGAGCCAAACATCAAAACTCTTAAGCAACATAGATACAAAATAAGCTTCACTACGTTTTTTACTCAATTTCTGTGCTACCAACAATTCTCTGTTATCGCTTAACTCATTGATAGCCTCCTCGATTTCTAGTGTAATATTTGAAACTGCGACGGCAGAATAATAATCTTTTGGGAAATTAGGAAAGCCTTGTATCAAAAATCGCGGGTTTCCGCCTATAGGATATGGGTTATAGAACCAAGTAACATTTTCCGCGCTCAGACAATTAGCAAAATCTTCTTCAATAGATTCCACAAAAGGCATTTCACTGATCCAAGATTTAATACCAATCTCAGCTTTTAAAACCTTTAATAGTTTATTGAGTGTCTCCTCCTCATCTAGATCTCCAAGTGGCTGAAGGTAATCCAAACGATGTGGTAATTCTGTGGCATCAAGCTTGATAACGTAAATTTTACGCTCACGCTTGAGCATTCGATTCCACTCAGCTTTAACTTCCTTTGACTTGTTTGCGGATTCAGACCACAACAAAATCAACACTTCTGCTGCTTCAATCGCTTGTGATAATTCTGTGTCCCAATCCGCTCCCGCTGGAATTGCTGTATCACGCCATGTCTTGATACCTCTTGGTCTCAAGAACTGTTCCACCTTTTCTGCGGCTTGAGTTCCCAAAGGATCGTGTTTGTAACAGATAAAAGCGAATCCTGCGTCACTTAGCGGCATTCTCGAACCATCCTGCTTAGAGATCAAGTTGCGATAATAAAGTTGAATGAGACGAACATCACCGTGATTGTCGAACCATTACCTTTAACTACCAACAATTTTCCCAGATATTAGTTCGTTTCGCACATAATCCAATACATGGTAGTGGTGAAGAGTTGACTGATGGGACATGAGAAGGCACGCTAGGATAAACGACCAAGCCTATCCGAGTACCTTCTCATGATAGAAATGATTGTAACGTATACCTGTGGACGATGTGAAAGTGCGAATATCGTGCGCAACGGACACGACTACAAAGGCAGCCAAAAGTATCACTGCAAAGACTGTGGACGCTATGGGACGCTCCAAGCGCAGTCGGGTTATGCGCCGACCATACGTGAGCAGGTCAAACGAGCCGTGCTGGAACGGGTCAGTTGGCGCGGGATTGAACGGCTGTGGGGCATATTCCGGCACACGCTTGCTGCTTGGATTGAAAGTTGGGTGGAGCAGTTGCCCCCATTGGAAGCGACGTTGGTCGAAGCCCAGTTGGGGGATGTTTTGGAATTGGATGAGGCGTGGTCATTCGTGCTGAAGAAATCCAACCAACGCTGGGTGTGGGTAGCGTTGTGTCGCCGTACCCGACAAATTGTAGCCTATTTCATCGGTGACCGCAGTGAAACCCGTTGCCTGCACCTGTGGCGACGCATTCCACTGGCTTACAAGCGCTGTGCCTCCTTCAGCGATTTCTGGGCTGCCTACCAACACATTTTTGCTCAGGATCGGCATCAATCGGTGGGCAAGGATAGTGGTCAGACCAATCATATCGAGCGTTGGTTCAATACCTTACGGCAATGCTTGGCACGCTTTGTTCGCAAAACCCTGTCCTTTTCCAAGTCCGACGTAGCTCATGAGCGCGTCTTTCATCTATTCGTTCATCACTATAATTTGTCCTGTATCAGTTGATGCTTCACCACTACCAGGTTGGCTAGGAAACACAAAACCCGCTTATATGCGGGTTGTTAGGCGACTAATCGCTAATTCTAGGTTGTGTAAACCAGTAGTCCCAACGGGGCTTCAACACAAAACACGATACCTTCTCGTGGCATAACATTTGCCAAGCAACTTATCCTCTTTGTCAGTTACGATGAACGCGATACTTCTTCCACAGTGACAACTCAAGACCGAAACAATCAAATCCGCACACGCTATGCAGCAGGTGAAACGCTGACCGAACTCAGTGTGTCGTATGGGTTGTCGGTACAACGTATATCTCAGATAGTAAATTCATCAATTAGGGAATAATGAGATTAGCCGCAGACAGTACTAAGCAGATGGTAAAATTTCCTAGATAATTTATGAAAACCAACCAACGTTACAATATCTTGATTGACAAAGAAGTATCCCACTGTTACCATTTTTATTAATAGCGTTGGTTGGGTAGTACCTAAGTTTCTAGCTTCAATGATTGCATAAATCGCACTTTCTACGTGCATAAGTTTTATTTTTTACCTGCCTTGGTTGAGCGAGGATATGAAAAAGAAACCAAATCATAGTACTGAATATGGGGAATATTTCTTAGGTGACTCTAGCAAACTTTTAGAAAGATTTACTAAGGAATATGCGGGTAAAGTACAGCTAATATTAACCTCTCCGCCTTTTCCCCTAAACAACAAAAAAAGCTATGGCAATCTAGAAGGTGAAGAGTACAAAGAATGGTTTGTAAGATTCGCAGAAGTCTTTTCGAGATTACTCACTGACGATGGTTCAATCGTTATTGAACTTGGTAATGCTTGGTTGCCGGGGCGACCTGTACAGTCATTGTTGCATCTTGAGTGTTTGATGGATTTTGTAAAAAACCCTGTAGCAAATCTTAGACTTTGCCAGCAGTTTATTTGCTATAACCCATCACGATTGCCTTCACCAGCTGCATGGGTCACTGTACAACGCATAAGATTAACTGATAGCTACACAAATGTGTGGTGGATGGCAAAAAGTGATTTCCCTAAAGCGGATAACCGTAAAGTGTTACGTGATTACAGCAAGAGCATGAAAAAACTTCTGGAACGGCAAAGCTATAATCAGGGCAAGCGCCCTTCAGAGCATGTGATAAGCGAAAACGGTTTTCTAGTAAATCACGGCGGCAGCATAACACCTAATGTATTAGAGCTAGAACCAATGGATGAAACCCGTGAAGTCCGTTTACCTAACGTATTGAGCCTTTCAAATTCAAGTTCTAATGATCCATTTATGCGTCGGTGTCGAGAAAAGGGTATTGCTCCCCACCCGGCGCGTATGCCTGCCGGATTAGCGGCATTCTTTATTCAATTTCTCACTGATCCCGGCGATTTAGTGCTTGATCCATTTGCCGGTAGTAATACCACAGGCTTTGCCGCAGAAAAACTCAAACGAAGATGGATTTCCATCGAAACACTCAAAAAATACTCTGAGCAGTCAAAGATTCGCTTGAACGATCCTGCTTTACACTCCAATTTAATGGGGGAGTAGTTATGGAAACCAGCATTGCTACAGCAATCAAGAAGTTAGCGTCAACTGACATTTTTAAACGAGATTCTAAAACTGGAGAATGGCAAACAGGCTTATTTGTCGGTCGCCCATTTGCGCTTGATTATGATAGAGCATTTCTCTTGGTCGCTGATGCTTGGAAGCAGCGTGCAAAGGGTATCCCACAAGGAGCATTTTTGCTTGCCTACTATGAAAATGAGGATGAAGTGTCAGAAGCTCTTCTTTTGAGAGTACTTAGACCTACAAAACTCCCTACAGACAGTGACGTTATTAGTTCGATGATTGAATACTACAAAGATAATCTAAAAACGAGTGGGATTGACACTCAGTTAGATAGCTTTACTCGGTATCAATTTAGCTTTTCTGGTATTGATTGTCGTACTCTTGGCACGTTCTATCACACGAAAGATGGGAAAGTTCGTTTTGGCGCTGATATTGAAAATTACTACAGCGCACATAATTACAGTGTCATAAAACCAAATCATGATGTTTTAGGCACAATTGTTAATTTCCGTGATGGGGAAGTAACTGGTAAACCAACCGATATCCAAATTGGAAAGGTACGCTACAGTTCCAGTGCTCGTTTCCAAGAACAAGAATCGAGTGTATCTGTTTACGTAAGTCCGCAAGACTTTCTTGGGAAGAGAACGGCGTTGTTCGGAATGACGCGAACTGGAAAGTCAAATACAGTAAAAAAGATCATACAAGCTTCGGTGCAGATGAGTTCAAAAGCGACGAATAAATCCCTATATTCATCATCGACAAATAGCCTCGAAACCAACCTTGAAGCGCTGACCAAAGATGGTATTCCCAAGTATCCAGTAGGACAAATCATCTTCGACATAAACGGTGAATATGCAAATGCAAATCTGCAAGACGAAGGCACGGCAATTTTTGATCTGTACCGAGAACATGTGACTCGATACAGTGTGGTTCAAAAGGTGGGGTTTAAAGTAATGAAAGTAAACTTCTACCATGATATTGTTTCTGGTTTTGAACTTGTCAAAAGCCAGCTCGCAGAAGACACTTCTGATTATGTGAAGAGCTTCCTGTCGATTGATCTAGAAGAACCTGAAGACCCCACTGATATATCTGCACAAACAAGATATAAGCGAAAAGTGGCGGCCTATTGCTGCTGCCTTTTTAGTGCCGGATTTAGAACACCTGATAAATTCTCTATCACATTTGAAGGCGCAAAAGAGCTTAATGATCTTTGTGCTGGAATTGACCCTAGTAAAGGTATTTCGCTTCAACAGGCTACCAACTGGTTTTCAACTGTTTGGGATAATTACACATCTAGCGATTTCATTACAAAGTACCAGAAAACAAAGGGACGTGAGTGGGCGGACGAAGATTTGAAAGCACTTCTTGTCATGCTAACACGTAAAACTAAACCCACTGGAAGTGCGAACGTTTCCGGTTTCAGAAAGTTACGGTCAATTGCTGATTTACACACCGAAACTGCCGATAAATCCTTCAAAAAAGAAATTGTGGAAGAACTGCGAAATGGGAAAATCATCATAGTGGATCTTTCACAGGGTGATCCAACAATCCAGAACCTATACTCAGAAAACATTTGCCGTCAGATTTTTGTTGAGTCTATGGGACGCTTTGTTGAAGCAAAGCCCAACAATTTCATCCAATTCTATTTTGAGGAGGCACACAATCTTTTTCCCAAAAAGGACGATCAAGATTTAAGTCAGATTTATAATCGCATTGCAAAAGAAGGTGCGAAGTTGAATCTTGGCCTCATTTATGCAACCCAAGAAGTGAGTTCTATCAGTTCAAACATTCTGAAGAATACTCAAAACTGGTTTATAGCGCACTTAAATAATGAGGATGAGACAAAGGAAATCAAAAAATACTATGATTTCGTTGACTTCACTGACAGCTTAGTAAGATTTAGCGCAACTAATGATAAAGGCTTTGTGAGAATGAAAACCTACTCAAATCCATTTGTTGTTCCTGTACAGGTTGATCGTTTCCCTAACGGATAAAGTAAAAGTGTAAACACAATGCCTTATACAAGTCGCTACGGTCGCCGACCAAATGAATACGCAAGTAAATCCTCTCATGGTTACATAATTAAAGATCCTGATGTACAAGCCTTTCTGTCTTCATGTGATATGCCTCGTCAAGCAAGTGATGTTCAAATTTCTAAAGATCGTTGTGTCCCTTTTAGCCACCCAGACAATAATCCCATTAAGGTGATAATTGCTGTAGATGGTGGCTACAATGAGGTCGCAGTTCGCACAGAATTTCCATCGGCAACTATTTGTTTCTTCCAATTAGGTGCAATCATCTTCAGTGTAGAAGACTTAGAAACGATGGATGAGCAACCATTTATTGATCCTGCTGATATGGCTCGCCTCAATAACATCCAACGTTTTAAACTCACGTTGCCCGTTCGCAATATCACCCTATCAAAAGAAACCACATTAACCGCATCAGTGCGTCATGCAATGTTTGATTTTTTCTGTGCCAAACATGATGGTTCTTCGTTAATCGAAACTCTCAAATGGTTCATTTTTTCAGAATACGATCAACCTATTTCCGAATGGATGCTTTCAAGTTGTCCGCTGTGTGAGCAAAGTAATGTACCTCTAAACCGAGACAAGATGTCTCCAAATTATAATTTCAAGTGCGATAGTTGCGGAGGTGATATTCTACTGACTGATGTTTTCCGTCTTCATGAGGCTATTGACAATGAGTTGGGGGCAGGTGGGATTTTAGGTTATGTCACTACTACAGTAGAACAGATGATACTGGTATATCTCATCCACTTAATCTTAAAAACTAAACCTTCATTACTTGGGCAAACCCTTTTTGTCAAAGATGGACCATTGGCATTTTTTGGTCAAACTGCCAATATGCACAAGCCAATGCGGCGGCTTGTAAATTTTCTTTTTGATAGACATAAACTCTATATGGCAGGCCTAGAAAAGAGTGGGGCTTTCGTTGAACACGCTGATGAAATCCGTGAGTTATTAGATAACGGTAGCATGTTACTAATTGACAACGATTATCTTTACAAATACATCCTACCAGGTAAAGCTGATCCATCTAATCCATATGGGCGCACTACCTATTACGGCAACAAATTGATATTTAAGACTAGTTCTGGCGATATGTATGTCGCTTCGCTTCCCACTAGCACTGTATTATCTCATCCCAATGCGAGTGATTTTCCAAATTTACAAGTTGTTTTATCTAATCTGGAAAAGCTCAGATGTGATATGTATGATAACTCTCTTGTTCCGATAGCATTAGCAAATAAACTTGTTTCACTTGCCAATCACCCAAGTTCACGGATTCTCCAAAAGTTTGCAATTGGTACGATGAGCAAATAGTAAAAATTTCAATCAGACACAGATCATCTTTTGTTAGTGATTTCACGCAATAATTTGTTGAAATATTGATATTATTTCAAACAATTGAAAGGTAAAATTAATATTATGTGTTTGTTTTAGATCGAGACAAACCTCCTTTGGTGAACCCTGAGCAAAGAGCGCATTTGCTACCCACAGTGTAGCCGACGCGAAGCGCTTGCCCTTGACAGCCGGTTTTCCTTTCCGGCCTAAACTGGAAACTTGAGGGGTGGGTACTTCTAATCTACCTTCTTCGGAGCCACCCCTCGCCCTTTCTACAAAGGCCGGAAAGGTGGCTGTCAAGGGTCGGCGGGGCAAATGACGAGTATCTTTCCCTTTTGCTTCTTAAAGTGTGTTCCTAAAAAATTTACGTTTTTTTCACAAAATGTGTACCACATGCCTCCCAGAATATGCATAATAACAAGTGACAACCGCACTCGCGGTCGCAACTTTACTCTTCAATGGCTATGATGTCGTCGGCTGCTGGCTTGTGGCCGTTCATAGTTTGGATGGTGAAAAACTGGCACTATCCCCCTGAATCGTTCGGCAGGGTTAAATATACGATCCAGTGGTTAAGCCGCCGTTTACGAACCCTAATCCCTGAACAACTCATATCTTTTCTGACGCAATCGCGTGGCGTTGTCATTCGCGTTGGCTGTGTCGGCGCGTCCGCCGCTTTTTAAGGCGGCGCGCCGGACACTCACGATATGAGGTGTTCTCACGCATGGTTACTTCTGAATCCGCGTCTTCGGACGCACAATCGCCAGATAACCCCCGTCCTGTATCACGGGGGTTGAAATTACAACTGGCTTTCTTGGGGATAGATAGCTTATATCTGATCCTCGAATATCCACATCTGGATGTGTACACCCGTTGGGCGTCTATCATTCGAGATGAGGGCAATCCTCGCCTGCATGAAGGTGTTCCATTTGAGGATTTCCTGCTCCGGCGGGGTGGGTTAGGGTACAAGTTCTCGATTTGGGATGGGGATGCTCGGCTGTTCATCACAGATCGGGTTACAGATAGGCTGAAGGATACCGCCTCCGCAGGGCAAGGGATGGGGGTCATGCTTCAGCTTGGACCCAAGTGGTTATGTCAATATGGGGATGTGATTTCGCCTCAAAAACTGACTGAGCATGTCCTCGCCCAACTCATCGTATTTGGTGTTTCCAATCCTGAAAAATATCCCATTCGCATCAACCGCATGGACATCACAGCAGATGTGCTGGGGCTGCCTGTCGCCTCGTTCTCAATAGATGAATGGCGCAATCAGTGGGTAGGTTATGCTGTCCAAAAGCATTTCCATATTTCTGCCCGCACTGGACAACTGGAAGGATTATCCATTGGCTCGTCTGAGGGTGCGGTGCGGTTCAAAGTCTATGACAAAGTAGCGGAAAGCATCGGGCGTGGTACGTCCGGCTTCTGGCGTTCGGTGTGGGGTGTCGGTGAACAGGATGAAATCGCTGTCGCCCGTTTTGAATGGACAATCAAATGTTATGCAGGGCGATATGCTGGGATAAGGTATCTTTCTCAACTCACGTTTGAGGGTTTCCTGCAATTGCTCAACTATGCTTCGCTGCATTGGGGGCGGTTGTGTATCCCGCAAGCGGAGGATAGCAATCCATCACGCTGGCCGTTGCATCCGATCTGGGAAGCCTTACGGGAACTAATTGACGACTGGACATTCAACTACAAAGGGCGGGCAAAACGCGATTACGATTTCCGTCCAGACCTGAATGAGGATTATCTGAAGTCAGTTAACGGCTGGCTTGGCGGGTTCATGGCGCGAGTGGGCATCGAACGCGGGCTAGATACACCTGCTGGACTAGCTACCGCGTTACAGTTGTTGGAATCGGAAGGGCATTCGCTCAACAAAAAAGCGGTTGAGAAGTGGGAACTTCTCTCCAAAATGGTCGGCGGGGGTGAACAAGATGAATAATTCACACCCAGAGTATCAACCGCCTCCTGACCAATATGTTGAGCGTTATGCACGGGCGATTTGTGAACAGTACGCAGTGCGCCAAAATAATCCAAAAATCAATTCGCCTGAAGTGGTGAATGGCTTGGCGGGGTTTCTCAAAGTGCTGCTGCGGTTAGAAGCCAAGCGGCTCAACCAATCAACTGCTTGACAACCTGCACTTAAATGCGATAGTTTCTCTGTATATGGCGGACGCCGAAGCGCGACTAACACTCCGGCGTCCTGGTCAAATGCACTAATCCATCTAGCGCACGACCTCCGACAGACTCTATCGCGTCGGCTGGTATGACGCTACCTATCAAAAGGAGTCTGTAATGTCCCCTCAAAAGTCTGAAAAACGAAATGTTGCTCTGTGCTATGTGCGGCTCTCCGTTACGCGGGATGCCAGCGATCTCACCAGTCCTGAGCGCCAGCGAGCCAATATCAAAGCGGCTTGTGATAAGTATGGCTGGATACCAGAATGGTATGAAGATGCCAAAGGGCATAAATCAGCTACCAAAGAAGAAAATCGCCCTGAATGGCTGCTGCTCAAATCACGGCTGAAAGATGATGATGTAGTGGCGGTCGTCGTCAATGAGCAATCGCGCGCGATGCGGAATGCATGGCGGGCAATTAAGCTGTTTGAAGAACTTCCTCATTACGGTGTTAAACTGCACCTTGCCTCGATAGATCGCACAATTGATATCACAACACCTGATGGACGGATGACAGCTTATTTTCAGGCGTTTATGGATGACCTCTATGCTTTGGATGCCTCTCGTCGTGCCAAAGATAGTGTGCGCTACCGCAAGGGGAAAGGGCAAAGCATCGGGATACCTCCGTTTGGCACAATTCGGAATGAGTCGGGTTTTCTCACTCCCTCGCCTTATGGTGCATGGCTCATGCCTGATGGCACACTTCAACCGGGAAAAGATCGTAATCAAGCACCTCATCCTGATGCGGTGTGGCGGGGATACTATGAATGTGCTGAACGGATTTTACAGATTTACAAAGACAACCTGCATGGTTATCTATATATTGCCAACCAATTGAATAGTGAAGGGTGGGCATTTCGTGACCGCAACGGCAATCCTCGCCTGCTGACGCTGGATGATGTGCGGCGGGTAACATCTGCTTGGCGTGAATATGCGGGATTGATGACGCAGGGTAAAGCGCGTGATCGGATTGCCAGCAAGATTGAGAATCCAACGCAAGTTCTCTATGAAACCGGGCGGGCAGTCTTCGATCTGAATTTGCTTCAGGCGGTGGCTCGAACCCAAGAAAACCGCAGCTTCATTACCAATGCCAGCAAAGTTAAGCGTGAGGCGCATGTGTTCGCGCTTTCTCACTTGCTGTACTGTGCGCGTTGTGAAGCAAATGCCAGTTCTCACGAGGATGTCAAACTGCGCTCTCGGCTAATCGGCTGGCAAAAGCAAGGGAAGTTCCGGTATCGTCACTCGGAGAGTAATCGCTGTGGCTGTCAGACAAACTCGCTGTATGCCAGTGAGATTGAAGATGATTTCGCTCGGCTCATCAATGTTTTGGATGTGAACGCTGATGCCATTGATTTGATGGCGGCGCTGGCAGTGGAATCGCGCTTTGATAATCTGGATGGTTCAAATGAAGCGGAATTTGAAGAACAGAAACGGGTGAACCTTGCCAAGCATCGCCGTGCCGTAAAGAACAATATGCTGCTCTTCCAAAGTGGTGATATTGATGATGCCGAATACTTCCGCCAAAAAGACTTTCACGAACGGCAAATCGTCTATTGGGAATCGCGAACGAGTGATCGCCAGAAAATCACCCTAGAATTGACCACCTGCCGTGAGATGGTCAAACGGATACAGCAATTTTGGGACATCACAACTGGAGAAGATCGGCGTATCTTGGCGCAAAGTCTATTTGATGAAGTGGTTTATGATCTGGATGCGCGGCGGATTGTCGATTTCAGAATCAAGGCATGGGCTGAACCATTCCTCGAACTACGGGCGGCACTTTATGAGGATGATATGGGCGAAGAAATGAAAAACCGCTTCAATAGCGGTGTTTCAAGTGATGGATCGTATTTTAGTCCCAACGGGGTTCGAACCCGTGTCTTCACCTTGAAAGGGTGACATCCTAGGCCGCTAGACGATGGGACCTTACGACGCACAGTTTACCAGCGTCATGCAGCAGCGTCAAGACAGAATCACAATCGAATTCTAAGGATAGGATGGACGGCAGGCGGTAGCTGTTTCTACCAACTCTTCAATCCGGGTAAATGATTCGCGCTTCATGATGAGTTGAACGCCAATATTGAGTGCCAAACTGGTAGCGATGCAGCGTTCTCTAACATCCGGTATGCCACGAATATCTTCCACACCCGCCAACCCGATAATGCGCCGCATCATCTTACACGCGCCCATGCCTGCCGCATCTTGCAGAATACCTTGCATATAATGCTGCTGATAGCCTTTTGGCATATTAATGGCATCGACCTGATTCCAGATTATTGCAAATTCGCGCTCAAATACCTGCCAAAGCCGGATGATGGTATCGGTTAGATATTTGCGGAAGGTTGCCCGTTTTTCGGGGTCAGGTGTGCGAACTTCATGAGCAGCATAGTTCAACAGGAGATTGCCGATGACTGCCCCAACATCAAATCCCATTGGAGCATAAAAGGCGAATTCGGGGTCGATCACATAGGTATCGGTCTGGTTGACCATGATGCTCCCGGTATGCAAATCACCATGCACCAACGCTTGCGCCTGTGTCATGAACTTGGTTTTCATCTTGGCTACTTCGCAGCGCAGCGATTCGTCGGCTTGCAGCGCCAATACTTGTGGTTCAAGTTCTTTGTCAAACCGGTTGCGTTCGGTGTAGCGATAGGGTTCGGTGAACACTAAATCTTCAGTGATTTTACAGAGTTCCGGGTTGATGAACCGGGCGACTTCCATCTTCTTTGCCCGATAATCCAGCACCAGATCAGAGGTATAGCCCAATGTACGCGCCAGAAACAGCCCAATGTGTTCGGCAAAATGCGGATATTGGATTCCCTGACTCAAGCCTTTTCGCATAATCAGGTGATCATCCAGATTTTGCATGGCGATCAGATATAAATCGGGATCATAAAAATACACTTTCGGGGTATATGCCGGAACAAGTTGGTAATGGATCGTGAGCGCCTGAGCTTCAATGCGTGCTCGATCAGGCGGCAGCGGCCAGCTATCCCCAACCAACCGTAAATAGGGGAGTGCCTGTTTGAAAACAACCGTGCGTTTGCGGTCGGCTTTTGCCCATACCTTGAATACCAGATTCAGGTTGCCGTCGCCGACTTCCACCGCGTCGAACTCATCATTTTCATGAAATATATCACGCAGTTCCGGGCGCGAATGCACATAATCGCCAATCGTTTCGAGCGTTAAAGGTTTGTATCGAGGAGAGAGTTCCGCAAACATAATAAACCTATTGGTGAAAAGAAGCCGTTAAACCGTTTTATCCCGTGCTGACTTGCCAGAGAATACCACATTCACGACCAGGGCGGCGATCAACACCACGCCCGTAATGAATTCCTTGAGATAAATGTCGATATTTGGCATGTTGTCCAAGCCGTTGCGCAGCGTACCATAGATGAGCAAGCCGATTAAAGTTTGCGGGATGCCGCCGCGTCCGCCAGTCAGCGCCGTGCCACCTAACACTACCGCACTGATGGTATCCAGCAGATAGCTAGGCACCGGATCAGGCTGCGCGCTGCCCAGACGTCCCATACTAACTGTTCCAGCTAATCCAGCAGTGAAGCCGCACAGCGTTAACACAGCGATCAAAATCATATTGGTATTTACGCCTGCCAAGCGGGCTGCTGATTTGCTCGCTCCGGTCATGTAAACGTAACGTCCAAATCGGGTATAGCGTAGGATGAGGTAAGCCGTCAGTAGGCAAAACGCCGCGACAATCACGATAAATGGAAAGCCACCTTTGCCTTCCGCATCCGTGAAAATACGTCCACTGCCCAGAAAGCGGGCATATTCTGGAAGCGTTGTGACCGTTCGCCCCTTGCTGACAAAGGTCGTCAAGCCTGCACCGATGAACGAGGTTGCCAGAGTTGCCATAAAGGTGGGAATTCTAAAGCGGGTACTGATGAATCCTGCCAAAAACCCAATCAGTGTGCCCACCAGCAAACCTGCTAAGAAGGGAATTGGTTCTTGTAACTTCAACGTAGCGAACAACTGCGCTGCCACCATGCCAGAGATCGCGGCTGTGGATGAAATGCCGAGATCAATTTCGCCTGTCAGCAGCACAAACGTCATGCCTGTGCCGAAGATTGCCAACGTAGAAACCTGCACCAGAATGTTGTTGATGTTTTGGGGGCGCAGGAAGGATTGGGATGAAAGCCCGAAAAAAATGACCAGCGCTACCAGTGTCCAAACGGGTGCGAGTGCCGTCACCCATCGGGGTATTGCAGCCCTTTGGGTCTTGGCTTCCGGCTGAGAAGATGTTTGTGTCGTCATAGCAGCCTCATCAAAATATCTTTATCAAGATTCTTATTCTCAAGTTCAGCTACCACCCGTCCGCGCGACATGACTACCACACGGTCAGAAACCGAAAGGATAGTTTCCGGTTCGCTGGAAACGACCAGCACTCCATAACCTTCGTTGCGAAAGTTTCGCAGGATCGAGAGCACTTCGCTCTTTGCACCAACATCCATGCCGCGTGTTGGTTCAGCCATGATAAATACTTTGGGTGGGAAGGGCAGCCAGCGCGCAATCGCTACTTTTTGCTGGTTGCCGCCGCTGAGCTGTCCAACCGGACTAACCGGATCAGAAGGGTGAACACCGGTCAAAGCAATCTGTGGTCGGGAAATCTCTAGCTCGGTGCTTACCCTCGGTACGAACCAACGGTTGAGGCGGTGCAGGTGCGGGATAGCGACATTCCGATAAATGGCCTCGTCCATGAACAGGCTTTTACGCCGGGATTCGGTCGCGTAGGCCAACCCATGTTTAATGGCATAAAGGGCTGAAAAAGTTGCTGGGAAGACATGTTTGTCGACGATAATTGTGCCACTGTCGAAGCGGTACATGCCGAATAGCGCCCGCGCCATATCAAAATGCCCCGCGCCAATTGCACCGTACAAACCAACTACCTCGCCTTTATGGACGTTCAGGTCTGCTCCCTTGAACACATCGGCTGTCAGGTCTTTCACTTCCAAGAGAATATCGCTCTGCGACTTTCCCGATACCGGGGGAAGTTCAGCGTTTACCTCGCGTCCCAGAATCAGTGAAATCAATTCGTTGACGTTGGTCGCAGTTTTCTTGAGTGTATCGACTTTTTGTCCATCGCGCAGTACCGTAATTCGGTCAGCCACCCGCATCACTTCTTCCAGGAAATGCGAGATGTAGATGATACTTCGTTTACCCTGTCGAATCACATCAATCAGTTTGATGAGCCGTTCGACCTCGCCGGGGGATAGTGCCGAGGTGGGCTCGTCCATAATCAGCACCCGCGCGCCGGAAAGAATGACACGCAGCACTTCCACCACCTGCTGTGTCCCCAAACCGTAAGTCCCTAACGGTTGACGCACGTCAATATCGTCAAAGCCGAGCTTATGTAGTTCTTCATGGGCGATGGCGTTCATCCGTCCCCAGTCAATCATGCCGAGGCGGTTCATCAACTGCCGCCCTAGGAACAGATTTTCCGCCACCGAAAGTTCTGGCATGACGCTCAATTCCTGATGAATCATGCCGATGCCCCGGTTCAGGGCGTCTTTGGGTGATTGTAGATGAATTGGTTTTCCATCCAGAACGTATTGGCCTTCATAATCTGTGTATAGGCCAGCCAGAATACGCATCAGCGTGGATTTGCCCGCGCCGTTTTCACCCACCAGCGCGTGGGTTTCACCTTCTTGCAGGTCAAAACTGACGTGATCCAGCGCCCGTAGATTGCCAAATTGAATCGAGATATTTTGGAGTTCGAGTATGGGGGAATCGCTCATTAGCCCACCGCCATGAGGTATATCAAGATAGGAGTGTCCACTGTTGAACACTCCTACAGACCAATAACGCGATTGTTACTAGAAGACGAGCTGATTTTCAGCCCAGATCAAGCCTGCTGCTGGACTCAAGCCATAGTTGCTCAGTTTCCAGGGTTCGCTAGCGAGGGCTGGATTGTTGTCAATATCGCCGTAGATTGCTGGGCCATCCGCCAGAACAAAGAACGGAATGTCCTGTCGTGCCTGCTCGATGCCAACGGTAGCTGCATACGCGCCAGCAATGACCGCCCATCCGTGAATACGGGTGGCAGAGTTACGGGCAGTAGCAACCAATTTACCATCGGCAACTGCCTGGATAGCTGGTGTCATGGCGTCCACACCGCCGACGAATACCTGATCACCCATCCCAGCATTTTCCACCACCTGCCGCGCCGCCAGTGCCATATCGTCGTTATCGGCGAAAATGGCCTTCAGGTCTGGATGACGATTCAGCACCGATTCGGTCAGTTGTGCAGCAGTGTCCACGTTCCAGTCGGCAGGTTGGTCATCCACGATTTCAACATCTGGATACCGACCGACGACATTGTAGAAGCCCTGACCACGCGCCTGTGCGCCGGTGTGACCGGGAGCGCCGCCGATGTGGGCAATCTTGCCTGCGCCGCCCATTTTCTCGATCAGTTTGCTCACAACCGATTCCGACATAAACACGTTGTTCGGCGCAATCAGGGTCAGCACACCCATCGATTGAAGTTGATCCAGTGGGGCGATCAACGTATCCATATCAATAACTGGGATGCCTGCGTCAATCATCGCCTGCACAGGGTCAACCAGCGTGCCAATCGCACCGGGCTGCATGGCAACGAAATCCCATGTTTCGGTTGCCATCTGGTCGATTTTGCTGCGCTGAATTGCAGCATCGAATTCGCCATCAAACCATGTAATTTCCACACCCAGCAGTTCGCCCCAACGCAGAGCGGCTTCCTGCCCCTGTGCGTTCCATGTTCCGGCTAACCCGGCGCTGGACATAGCGGCGCGGAGCGGCTGATCCTGAGCATGAGCACGACGGTAATCCAGGAATGCAAGAAAATTCGCAAAAACCAGCCCGCCACCAGCGAACAGGCTCCCCTTCAAAAAGTCACGACGGCTTAAACCTTTTTTGCTGACCATACTGCTGTAACTCCTTTTAATTTTTTCATGCGGACGTGTGAGCGTTCACAAGCACACAGGCTAATTATAACAACCTTTACGGAAAAGGCGAAAACTGATGCATGAACTTGTATAAAATGACTAATGCGCTTAAGAGTAATGCTGTGATAGCAAATTTGTCACCATCTGGCGCACCCGGTTTTCTAGATCATCAGTTGCAGGCCGTCCAACACCGCAGGCTTGATAAAAGCGTTCTGCATCGCCGGGACGGGCGAGGCCGAGCTTTTGGCGGATGGCGATCAGTTTTTCGACTTGATCGGGGGAAATGGATGATTTGGGGCCGCCCAATTGATGCACCATAAAGAGGATTTTTGCGGTGTGTTCGAGGCTTTCCAACCGCATGTAAGCATCCCAAACATCTTTAGCAACCGTCAGCGAACCATGATACGCCAGCATAATCGCATCATGTTCCAAAATCAGGCGGCTGATGGCATCACGGTTTTCGACACCGGAAGGGGTAGCGTAAGGAGTAGTCGGGATGATACCGAGGATGACCACCATCTCTGGCACAAGGCATTGCCCGAAGTCGATGCCCGCAATCGTCATCGCAATTGCGGTAGGTGGATGAGCATGAACCACACCCATCACATCGGGGCGCTGCTTATAGCATTCCAAATGCATCATCAATTCGGAAGTCGGGCGCAGATGGGCATTCGCAGAAGTCGTTGGGCCAACCCGTTCGCCATCCATGTTGACGATAATGAGTTGGTCGGGCGTCATAAAGCCTTTTGCCAAACCACTCGGTGTCGCCAGAATACGGTCATCACTCAAGCGTGCACTGATGTTGCCGCTTGCGCCATCAATGTACTGGTTGCGGTGCATCAACTGCCCGATCAGGCAAATTTGCTCCCGCAGTTCGCGCTCATTTACGTATGCCACCAAACACCGCCAACTCGAAAATTTTCAGATAACAATCGACATGAGTAAAGCCAATTTCGCGTAGCCATTCACACTGAATTTCCATCGGTGCGAGGATATTGGCGTCTTTATGGTCGCGGTTATGGAATTCATGGGCAACGATCTCCCGCGATTTTTCAACGCCGCGCCGCTGGTTGAATACCATTGTTGAGTCGATGAACAATTCATCCCCCAAACTTTCCACCCATACGGAAGCTGGAGCAACATGCTCGATATTGATGAAAACCCCACCCGGGTTGAGCAGATGGTAAATTTCGTTGTAGAGTTCTTTTTTGCGCGTGTCCGGCTGATGGTGAATCGAAAACCCGGAAACAATGGCATCAAATGGTGCGTCTGCCTGCACAGCCTTCACCCAATCTGCTGAACCATAATCTTGCACCAGCAGTTTGGCTTGCTGCCCACTCCCTGCTAATTTGCTACGGGCAGCCTCAATCATCGGCTCGGAAAAATCCAGCAGTACCCCTTGCGCGTTGGGGTAGGTCGCCAGAATCGCCCGTCCCAATACCCCATCCCCGCAGCCAATATCCAGAAAGTTTTTCAGTTCAGGCTGTGCAGCACGAATAACGCGTAGCATCACATCCAATTGTTCATTCGCCAGCGGAATCGCCCCGCGCATTCCTTCCAAAAATTCTTGTGCAACGGTTGTTGACTGCCAAACAGTATCATTTCGCAGCATGACTATCCCATCCTAATTGGGCACCAAAGCGTGTGTTTGCCTGAATGATTTTTGCCATCTCAATGTGTAACTGTGGAATCACTACCTGCCGTACTTTCTGTCCTGATTCCAATGCCTTGTCAGCAATCTCCAATGCAGCTTCCACATCAGAGACGATACCCGTGAAGAATACTAATCCTTTGCCATCCAGTCCATCCGCCAGCCGAATTTCGAGCAGATTGACTTCCGCGCCCTTTATCCCTTTATCGGCGGCATGAATCGCGGCGGAAACGGTACGGGTTTCTATAATGCCCAGTGCATCATCGGCTTTCGGGGAACGTCCACCACCTAATGCTTGTACAACTTTCGGATCAACACCCGGCAGGAAAATATGATCATGCAGCGCGTCTGGGGCGGCTTCGCGTCCGGCTTTTAGAGCTTCTTCAACTTCGGCAACTTCCCCCCCGACCAATATGAGAAATCGTCCCGGTTGTACTGTTCCAGCATGAACCACATCGAGTGTCGCCCGCTTGACCATTGCATCACACGCTAACACCCCAGCGGCAATACTGCTGAATTCCAGCAGTGCCAACGCCGGATCAATTTTCAGTAATTTTTTATCGGCCTCTGTCATGAAGTTACCAATCTGCTACCGAGCCATCTGGATGCCATAAACGCGGCGTTTCCCATGAACCGTCATCCAGTTTATCAGCCAGCGCATTTTCATCCAATTCAATTCCCAATCCCGGTTGGGTGGGTAGGGGAATGTAACCGTCAACAACTTGGAACGGTTCTTTTAAATAACCTTCCCCGGTGGTGACATGCTCTTGCACCAAAAAGTTAGGGATGCAGGCGTCTAACTGCAAACAAGTAGCCAGTGCAATCGGCCCTAAAGGGCAGTGCGGCGCGATAGCTGCATAATAACACTCTGCCATCGCCGCGATTTTCTTGCATTCCAGAATACCGCCCGCATGGGATAAATCCGGTTGTAAAATGACGGCGGCCTGTTTTTCCAACACTTCGCGGAAGCCCCATTTGGTGAACAAACGCTCCCCGGTCGCAATCGGAATGGACGTGCTTCGCGCGACTGTTACCATTGTGTCCACATTTTCCGGCAAAACGGGTTCTTCAATGAACATCGGGTAATACGGCTCAAGTGCCTTTGCCAGCCGTACTGCCATCGCTGGACTGACTCGCCCGTGAAAATCTATTCCAATATCGACCTGCGAACCAACTACCGCACGGACTTCGGCGAATTGTCCGGCAATCGTTTCTACTACTCCCTGTGTATCAACGATGTTGACCGCGCCCGGTATGCCCATTTTTAGCGCCGTAAATCCAGCGTTCACGCTGACTTTGGCACTTTGGATATAATCGCCGTAAGTCTCGCCGTGAACCCATCCGTACATGCGGATTTTATCGCGGGTTGCGCCGCCCAGCAGTTGGTAAACCGGTTGTCCCAGCCACTTACCTGTAATATCCCAAAGCGCCTGTTCAATGCCGGAAAGAGCACTGCATAAAACTGGCCCACCCCGGTAAAATTGTCCTCGGTAAATCGCCTGCCAGTGATGTTCAATCCGACGTGGGTCTTGCCCGATCAGGTAGCGTCCGATTTCGTGGACAGCCGCTGCAACAGTTTGCGCCCGCCCTTCGACAATAGGTTCACCTAATCCGACGATGCCCTCATCTGTATGCACCTTCAGAAATAACCAACGCGGTTTGACAAAAATCGTTTCCAGTTTTGTAATTTTCATTTTGTCTCCCCGCGTGGGAGATTATACAATCCTGAAGCTGTCCTTCAGTGTACAGCGGCGCAAACGGCTGAAGCTGCGGCAGGTTGTCATGCCTTCACCCGTCGGGCTGGCAATGGTAAATGAGGTGAAGCCTTCGCCGCCCCAACCCAAGCCTGCCAAACACGGCGCATTTTTCACGAAGATCGAGCAGTCCATCGCCCGTGCCATATTACTCAGGTTATCGATATTTTTGCTGTGCATCACTGCTGTATGGCGGAATCCATGTTCGGATTCAACCGCCAGTTCAATCGCCGAGTCCACATTTGGCATTGGCACGACAGGCATAATTGGCATCATCTGTTCTGACCATACCAATTGATGGTCGGGTTCGACCACTGCAAAAACCTGCCGCACTTCGCTGCCAACATTAATGCCAATTTCTTTCAACAGTACGCTGGCGTTTTGCCCGATGAAGGCTTTGTTCATCACGCCCGGTTTGCCGGGGCCGCGATCTTCTTCAAAGATGGATTTCATCAGCCGCTTAAGTTGCCACGAGGTAATCAGATAACCACCGTGCCGCGCCATTGAATCCAGCAAATCATTCAGGACGCTTTCGACCACAATGCAGGTTTTTTCGGTCGTACACACCAGATTGTTATCGAAGCTGCCGCCGCGTACCACATCTCGCCCGGCTTGTTCAATATCGGCCGTTTCATCCACCACTACGGGCGGATTACCCGGCCCTGCACACACTGCCCGCTTACCGCTTTTCATCGCCTGCCGCACCACGCCGATGCCGCCAGTAACTGCCAGCAAACGCACCTGTTTGTGTACCATCAACGCCTGTGCTGATTCAATCGTTGGTTCGACCACGCACGTCAGCAGATTTTGTGGCCCACCCACACTTTGGATAGCTTGATTCAATAATTGGATGGTGTAGGCGCTGCACTGCTTTGCGCCGGGATGGGCGTTGAATACCACTGCATTGCCCGCGCTCACCATGCTGATGCTGTTGTTGATGATGGTGCTGGTCGGGTTGGTGGTTGGGGTAATTGAAGCAATCACACCATATGGAGCATATTCCGTCAGTGTCAGGCCATCATCACCCGTCCAAACGGCTGGATCCAAAAATTCTGGGCCGGGGGTCTTATTGGCGGTCAGCAGATTTTTCTGCACTTTATCTTCTGCACGCCCCATGCCTGTTTCTTCATGGGCGAATTGTGCCAGCACCTGTGCATGTTCCCGCGCGGTTGCCCGCATCGCCCCGATCATCTTTTTTCGCAGATCAAGCGGCAGATCGGCAAGCTGCTGGAAAGCACCGTGTGCGGCTGCAACTGCGCTGTCCGGATCGTGGAACATGCCGTCGCCCTTGCCCATCTGTAAAGAAACAGGCGGCGGGGCAGGGGCGTGTCCGGTTTCAGTGTGTGAAGGATTATCCAGTTCACGCATCACATTGTTGATGATGCGGCTGATTTGAGCGTCATCCAGAGGTTGTGTAGTCATGAAATTTATCCAACTTCGCCAATTAAAGCCGGTATCAGCAGGGTGAATGAGGTGAATTTAGTCATCGGGTCGGTTTTGCCGCTAAAGCTTCCACCATGTGCTTTGGCTACTGCATTAACGAACGGAAGCCCCATACCAACACTCGTTCGGCTGCCCAATTGTCGCTTATCCCACTGCGGCGCGCGTTCCATCAAATGGGCCTCGAACTCCGGAAAGATCGTCCGCCCATTATCGGTAAACTGCACTTCCACCATTTTGCCCGTATGCCGTGCTCGAATGCGGAAGAAATCTTCTCGAACAGTGAATTTGATGGCATTATCAACCATCGCACTCACCACCCGACGAAACAACTCAATATCCACATTAACCATCAATGCTGGTTCGTTTTGCAGATCAACTTCTACTTTGAGCAATTTAGTTTTCAGGGAGTAAGACTCGGCTTCAAGTATTTCCCGAATGAGTGTGCTGATGTCCACATCATAACGTTCCAGTTCGTACTGGTTCGTTTCCAGACGTGCCAGATCGAGCAAATCACTAATCATGTTATATTCGCGATTTGCGGCAGCCAGCGCTCCCCGCATCAGGTTGACGGTGCTGCTCATTTTTTCGTCGGTTTCGTGCATCGCCACCAGCATTTCCAGTGCGCTGATAACAATCGCCACCGGGCTTTTTAAATCATGCCCCAATAGCCACGCTGCACCTACAATATCATCAGTCGTACTTCCCAAAATGGTTCCGGTCGCGCGAGGTAGTTCAGTCATTAAGAATGCACGCCCAGTATTTCGTAGACCATCACCGCTTCTGAACGGCCTTTTACATTTTGTAAACCGATCTGTTGGGTGGTTGCCTGTTCATTGAGTAAATCATAAGTTGCCTGGCTGATGAGGATTTTCCCCGATTGGCTCATTCCTTGCAGCCGCGCCGCTACATTGACTGTATCGCCCACTGCCGTGAAGCTCATAATTTGCTGGGTTCCAATATTGCCCACCACTGCCGAACCAGAGTGAATGCCGAAGTTGATCTTCATGCGATATTCCGGCTCAAACTGTTCGGAAAAAGCGTTCAGGCTATCACGAATATCCAGTGCTGTTTGTACAGCCCGCAGCGCGTGGTCGCTTTGTCCTAGCGGGGTATTGTAAAGCGCCATCACCGCATCACCAATGAACTTATCAACCGTGCCGCCGTTCCGCTGAATCAGGCTGACCACCAGCGCATGGTACAGATTCAAAATACCCAGCAGTTTTTCCGGGTCAGTGCGTTCGGAGATGCTCGTAAACCCTTCCAGGTCGCTGAACATGACCGTAACTTCTTGCAACTGCCCACCGAGTTTAACCTGTGAGGGATCTTGCAGCAATTTGTCCACAACTGAAGGCGGAACATAGCGTTCAAAGGTTTGTTTAATCATTTCTTTTGTTCGGCGGAGGTCATCTGTTTCCACCTTCCGCCGTAGCCGTGCATCAATTCGCGCCGCCAGTTCACGCGGGCTGAAGGGTTTTGCCAGATAATCATCCGCACCCATTCCCAACCCTGTTACTCGGCTTTCCACATCGGTCTGCGCGGTCAGCATCAGAATGGGGATGTGCGACAGCTTCGGGTCGGACTTCAAAACGGCGCAGACTTCAAAACCGGTCATGCCCGGCATGTTGACATCCAGAATGACCAGATCAGGTTCCTGCGTTTGTGCGGCTGCAACTGCGCTTGGCCCGTCAATGGTCAGGATCGCCTCATAACCAATGCTTTCTAAAATGTCTTTGACCAGTTGCCGACTGTTAGGATTGTCTTCTGCCACAAGAACTTTCAAGATACTTTCCTTGCGCGCATAAACTGAGAAATTTTTAAACTCAACTCTGGCATATTGATGGGCTTGGTAGCGTAATCATCACAACCAGCTTCGAGGGCGCGTTCCCGGTCACCCAGCATTGCGTGAGCGGTCAGGGCAATAATAGGGATATGTTTTAACTCAGGATTCGCCTTAATTGTTCTGGTTGCTGCCCAGCCATCCATCACAGGCAAGGACAAATCCATCAAAATGAGATCGGGTTTTTCGCTGGTTGTCAGCTCTACACCCCGCTGCCCGTCATACGCCAGAATAGCCTCATAGTTCATAGAGACGAGCATATCCGAAATCAACGTTATATTATCGCGGTTATCTTCCACCACGAGGATACGTCCATTACTCATCGACAGTACTGCCTCCCCCTCGAACTCAATTGGCTAGCTACACGGGACAGGATTTCTTGCTGTAATGATAACATTATCGCGCGCGCCACACTAGTCGAAAAGCCGGACTTCAGTCTGGGATTGTTCTGGTTTCAGGCTTTTGGGTGGCCCATATATTTACAACATCAATGATGACGATGATCTTAAATAGGGGTTTCGAGAGGAATTTGCTTTGTGTATCGAACTTGACCATCTACCTGCCATGTATCTACGATAGCCATAATGATGGCATCTACTGGACGGGTATCAGTCTGCTGTGTCTGGCGGGCGCTGCTCCCGGTGGCAATTAATACATATTCACCGTGGCTTGCACCCACCACATCCACTGCTACAGCGTAAGTTTCGGTCAGTTCCGCCTCAGGTGTCAACCTGCGGATTATCCGCAGCGGCAGACCATTCATATTGTCAGTTTTCTGACTGGCAACAACTGTTCCAACCACTTCGCCAATAAACATTGTTCAACACTCTTTTGAGAGAGAAACAAAACTTATAGTCTGAATTTTAACTATAAGCTGAGAGCGTTATTCTTTCCGTCCGCCGCCTGTTTCGCGTCCGGCCACACCTTCAATCGACGCTAATGCAGCACCATAGCCAGCCATGATGTCCTGTTCTTCACCACCGAGGTACACCCGCCCAAAACTGCCAAATGCCTGCACTTCCAGAATATTGATGTTTGCTGCTTTTTCAGCTTCATTAGCAGCCAACGCTGCATATCCGGCGGGTTCAACCTCCAGCACGTAAAGTGTCTGTCCGGCCAGAATCATATGCCCATGCCGCAAACGGTTGATAAGCTGCGTCTGGTGAGCATCAATGTTGCGGATAATCTGGCTGGAAATCACGCGCGGTTTCAGACGGTCTTTTTCCTGTACGCCCAACGCTTCGAGGATGGCTTCGCCCGCTGCCCGTGTCTCTGCCTGACTGCTGGAGTGAACCTCAAGCAATCCATACAGACGTTCAACAATCTGCATCCCCGGACGTACAGATGTCGCCTTCAGTGCAACGTCTGTAATCCGATTGATCTCGATGCCCGGTGAAATTTCGATCCACAGCGAAGCATCTCCGGGGAGTGGCAGGAATCCCCGTGCCACTGTACCCAAAAATGCCGCGTGCTGTGGCTGTAAACTGTCTAGAAATACGTAACTCCGCAGATCAACACTCACGGTTTCATTCTCCGAATGGTTTTAGCAGAATCGGGTGCATCGGCTGAGTCAGACGGCATAACTTTGGGGTTTGTCCGTCCGATTTCCTGCGCTGTATCGTTGACTCCCAGCAGCGCATCCAGGCTCCGCAGCCGTTCCTGGTCGAATTCCTGATATTGGCAAATGTCGCATGTCCACATAGGTACATCCGGAACGCTCACCAACAGCCCATTATGCATACGGAGATATGTTTGGGTGCCGGGCTGGCAAAAGCCAATCTGGCAGCACGGGCAGGGGTAGGCAGTTTGGTCTGACATGCGAGTCTCTTTCTTCCAAAGCTGATGTTGTACGCCAGCCTAATCATAATCATATCCAAGAATGCCCCATTTTGCTGGTGGCCACCAACGCAGAATGGCTCTCCCGATCAATTGGTCGCGGTGAATAGCTCCGAATGCCCGCGAGTCATGGCTGTGATTCCGGTTATCCCCCATCAGAAAATACTCATCTTGGCCGAGAGTCCAACTGGCATCCTTGCATTTTTCGACCCAGCAAGGCTCGTTAATATACGGCTCATGCAGTTCGATGCCATTAATATAAACTGCCCCATCTCGGAATTCAATTGTTTCACCCGGTAGCCCGATCAATCTTTTGATGAGTGGCGGTTGGTTGGCGGCATTACTAGGTGACTCGAATACCACAATCTCGCCGCGCTGGGGTTCGCCAAACAAATAGCTTACCCGGCTGATGAGCAGCCGTTGTTCCGCGATCAAATTGGGTTCCATGCTGATCGATAAAACCACTGAACGCGGAATAGCGATTTCCAGTAGTGTATAAACGGCTAATAGAAAAATGCCCAGATTAATAAATTCTCTGAGTCGCCCTTGTACCCGAAGCCGTGGGCGTGGTGCTTGTGGCAAAGTCATAGGATTTACTGCTTGGTGAACAAACGGATTAACTCAAATACGGGACACAATATAGTGCTTATTCATCAGTATAGCACTAACAATCAACTAGAACGAGGGAAAACACGTCCATAAAGGGGTGTCCTATTGCGATGATGGTTGCACGGTTGGGTTGGGATTTACTGTTGTGTGGATTGCATATAAACTTCGATCCAATGATCCGATGTAGAGGTGTGCTGCGTCTACTGCTGGTGTAGCGGTGATCATCCCGCGTGTTTGATAGCGCCAGTGTTCGGTTCCAGTGTTGGCATCCAGTGCATACAAATATCCATCGGTATCGCCAAAATAGACAATATCTTCCAGCCGGGGACGTAATGCTGGGGAGCCAACAATCGATGCCCCGGCAGCA
Source organism: Anaerolineae bacterium (assembly GCA_019912965.1). Classification (GTDB taxonomy): domain Bacteria; phylum Chloroflexota; class Anaerolineae; order Aggregatilineales; family Phototrophicaceae; genus CFX2. The sequence continues at coordinate 31,540 of JAIOHM010000186.1, read as the reverse complement.
AAGCGCCACTTGGTTTTTCCGGTTAGCGCGTTGACAGCATAAAAATATCCATCGGTTGAACCGAACAGGCACGAATTGTGTGCCACAATTGGCGACGACACAATTGGCCCTTCTGTCCGAAAACGCCACGATGTATAGCCGTTACTGACTTCCAGCGCGTACAGGTGACCATCTAGTGAACCGACATAACATAGTCCGGTGTACCATTCGTCGACATACGGTGACGATGTAATGGCCTGCCGGGCACGGAAGCTCCATTTTCGGCTGCCATCCAGTTTTAAAGCATGTAAATCGCCTTGCTCAGTGCCAAAGATAACCATATCACTCGTCAGAAACGGACGGCTGCGGATCGGGTCTCCGGCATAATACTGCCACAACAGACGCCCGCTGGAGGCTGACAGGGCATAAAGAATGCCATCATCATTACCGAAGAACACCACATCCACATCTGGCGCTAACCGTGCCGAACACCGGATTTTGTCATCAGTGGTGTAGCTCCATGAAAGCCGACCAGTACGCGCATCCAGTGCATAAAAAACCCGGTCTTCCGAACCAAAAAATACCATGTGATTATATGCATCAATAACAGGTGTCGTCACAATTCCAGCTTGGGTGGGGTATTTCCATAGGAACTGACCTGTGTCCGCGCTCAGACACCACAGATTGGTATCGTAAGAGCCAATATAGACGTGATTTTGATGAACAGTTGCAGCCCCGCGAATCTCATCTTCAGTCTTGAATTGCCAGGCCAACGTGCTAGTGTTGCCGGATGAATCGGCACGCGGTGGTTTGGATGTGGGAGCCTGTGATAAGTCTGCTTCTCGTCGGTAGATACCAAACACCGATGGCGGTAAATGAATCCCTGCGCTTTCGATGCGTTCAGTGAAACTCGGACGATTTCCAGTGGGGTAGATGCGTCCGACGATTTTTCCTCCCTCAATGCCGGTCTGTTCAAACTCAAAAAGAGACACCAATTCCGTGATGTTATCTCGAACGCTTCGTACTTCCACGACGCGCGTCACTTTACGTGTGCCATCGCGCAGGCGGTCAATCTGTACAATGACATCCACCGTTGAAGCAATCAGATAGAGCAAGGCGTTTTCCGTCATGCCGCTGTTGGCTGTAAGGCACATTGTTTCCAGACGGGTAACGGCATCCTGTGGACTGTTGGCCTGGATGGTGAATAATCCTCCTTCACCAAGCGTCTGGATGGCTTCCAGCACACTGAGCATTTCACCCCCTGTACAATCCCCAAACACTAATCGGTCAGGGAGCATCTGCGTCGCCTGTTTGATGAGTTCTTGGAAACTGGTACTGCCTCCCATACTCTCCAGTGGAATGACATGTTCCTGAAGCAGTTGGTACTGAGCCACATGCTCAATGCTGATGACCCGTTCATCATTGGGGATAAAACCTGAAAGCACATTTGCTAATGTCAATTTACCTGAGCCGGGGCCGCCCGAAATCAGAATGTTTAAGCGCGAGATGACGCACGCCCGCAGAAATTCGGCGATTGCAGGGGTTATAGAGCCAAAACGAATCAGGTCGTCTATCCAAAGTGGGCGCTTGGGGAACTTGCGAATAGTGATTGTCGCTCCCGCCAGCGCAACCGGGCGGATGATGGCGTTTAACCGCGAACCGTCCGGCAGTCGCGCACTGACGAACGGATGTTGCTCATTCACCGTCAATCCAAATGGCCGGAGCATTCGTTCCAGAATACGGAGAATGTGTTCTTCGTCATCAAATAGGCGTTGGTCGAGTCGGTGACGCACGCCTCGGCGTTCAATAAAGGTTCCCCATGCCCCATTGATGAAGATGGCTGTGATGGTGTCATCATCCAGTAGTCGTTCCAACGAGCCATAACCAGATAGTTCGCTGCGCAGGCGTTGAATTAACGCTTCCCGTTGGGTTATCGACACACCAACATTGTCTTCGGAAAGCACCAGCTCATACAGCATTTCCAGTGCCTGACGTTCTTGTTGTGTACCGGGTTCAGCCGTTACCAATCCTGCCATTGATCTTTCGAATCCGATCCGAACGGCTGGCGAGGCTTTTCGGAATAACTTCTCCATTTCTTCCAGCAAACTGCGCGGCAAAACGCTGGATCGTACATCCAAACTGACTGTCGTGGGTGGCAAAATTTCCGGCACCAGACTGTCTAACCGTATTTGGAGCAGGCGGTTGGCGCGGGTCATTGCGCGGCGGTGGGCTAATGTGTCCAATCCATTGCCAGTTGCCCATCGTAGCGTTCGTAACAGGTAGAGCGGAGGATTGGTTAGCAGCAACCGAAGCCGTGCGCGATTTTCAAGTTCATCCCGTAGCACTGTGAGATACAGATTGGTTACGTTGTATTCGCAAGCCTGTTGTACGCAGCGGCGGCAGGTGTCCTCATTTTGTGCAGTCGCTACCAACCATGCCCAGGCAACCGGATTCTCTGGATCAATTTCCAATACCTGATTCAGCACAAGCTGGGCGGCTTCGAGGTCTCCCCTGCGGACAGCGTTGATGCCCAATTCTAGGTGAACCTGCCATTGCGCTGTTTTAGGCTCTAGGAATCGGAGACGTTCATCTTCGAGGGGCAGAACAGCCGTATCTACAAACATTTCTGGATCAAAGCTGAACAGATCAACGAGCATCTGAGGATGCCAGTTTAGCCGACGTAGTGCCCGTAAGGCCTGATGATGATCGGGCTGTCGATTAAGTGCTTTTCGCAGGAATAAACGTTTTTCGCGCCGGGTGCTGGCTGTCAGCGCCAATCCATACCAGGCATCTGCCAGATAATCGGCCTGCGCGATGAGATGTTCCAGATGTTCACGTGCGGCTTGCGTTTGACCAGCGTGTACCAAAGCCAGACCATCCAGAATGGCCTGCTCTAAATCTGGCAGGTCTATCGCTGGCTCAGATAAAAATTCATCAGCGCCAAAGTCATCAAAATCATCAAATGGTGATGTGCTATATGTGGGGCGGAGAACCGTTGCTGGTTGGGACTCCTCCGATAATTGATCGGGGATCAGATTCAGAAAAACATCAACGACTTCATCGGTTGTCGGAGTGGTTTCTGCTTCAGCTTCCGATGGAGAAGTTAATTCTGCCAGCAATTCCTGAAGGGTGTCTTCATTGAGTTCAAAGGAGGGATCGTCGGCCATTTATGCTCTCATCCAGCTAGAAAGGCTTTGATACAAGCTGCAACTTTATGGCTATACTTATCATAACGCTGAGCGATCAGGAGCACCATTCATGCTACATCAACTGAGTCGTTTCGCTCACTTACTGAAACTTACGCGTATCGCCCAACTAAACAACCGGGCAGTGATGCTGATTCTGCTCATTATGGCTATTGTGGCTTCGTCTGTGTCGCTGCTGGTCAACGTTTTTACAGGGGATACTTCTTTTGCCGGTTGGAGTGAAAGCTGGTTACAGAATTTCAGCACAGAGATGTTCGGCGCATTTCTCACTTTTATTCTGATCGAAATCATTGTGGGTGGTCGTCAGCGCCGTACCGAGCAGGAAGAAGATCGGGTTAAACGGCAGGCAGAGTTGATCGTTGCTTTTAAAGCAGCCTCACGCATTGAAGATCGACAGGCAATTGCCGATCAGATGAACACCAGTGGTGTGTTACCCGGCGCAGATTTGCGTGATCTCAACCTGCGAAATCTTAATTTGCGGGGTGCGAACCTGCAAAACGCCAATCTGGAAGGTGCGATTTTAACCGGGGTCAAGTTGAACAAGGCTAACTTGCGGGGTGCGAACCTGCAAAATGCATCGCTGGTTGATGTGGATGGTTCTGTGGCTGATTTTCGCGGGACGAACCTGCAGAATGCTATCCTGCAATATTCCAGCTTCTATGCCGCGAATCTTGAAAAAGCGAAGTTATGGGGAGCGACTCTGAGATCGGTTAATTTGGAACATGCCAATTTACGGGCAGTTGTTCTCCGCTGTACGGTACTCATTCGAGTGGATCTGAGCAATGCGCGGTTGGAAAATGTCGATCTCAAATATACAGTACAAGCTTCTGATGTGCGGTTGCCAGATGGCAGCGATACCGATAATGCCACCGATTTATCAGTGTTCTGCAATGCTCGACATCCATATTACCGCCAGCGGACTGAGATACTGTACCCGACCTAGCTAGGAATGTCTGGCATCACAACAATTTCACGTGGTAAAGGCAGCATCCACTCAATATTACAGGGAAATTTAATCCTCGTGTGCCAAATCGCCTCTTTGAGGTATTTGGCTCATCGCATATTCAGCCAGCGCAGTGATCGTGAGGCTGGGATTCACACCGGGGTTTGCCGGGATGATCGACCCATCGACCACGTATAGGCCCGGATAATTGAAGACTTCGCAGTTTATATCGACTACGCCGTCCTGCTCGCTTGTACCCATCGGGCAGCCGCCGATTAGATGGGCTGTTGCCGGAATACCAAGCAGCGTTTCCGGGATGGTATCTTGGGTAATCCCTTTCGTTTTCGCGGCAAATGATTGAGTTAGCCCATGTGTCATTTTGCTGTCAGGCGAAAGCGAGATTCCTTTTGGGAGCTTTGAAATCAATCCGCGCCGGAAGGCTGTAAACGCATTCCGTCCGAGGCTGACCTGCATCGTGCTTTCTTCAGTTTGCATAATCAACAAAATGGTTGAGCGTTTCGCCCACTTTGAGAAAAATTTCGCGTACAGAAATTCCAGTGGATGCGTTAAGCCATGCCAAATCGTTTTATAAAGACGCTTGAATATCGTATTGCCACCCTCAATCATCGGGATCGCCAGCAAACGCATAAATGATGACCCTGCTGGATACCGAACAGGTTCGACTCCCGTTGTCTCATCCAGTGAAAAGATCGAAGTAATTGCCAGTCCCGTCGAATAATCAACTGACCCATCCCAACTGGTTGAACCGACCAGTGCCTCGCTGTTGGTACGCACACTTGTCCCTAAGCAGTTGGAAATCTTTGGCAGTGAACGGGTTTCATCGCGGCAGTGGAACAACAAACGCATCGTGCCGAGAGCGTGTGCGGCTACGACCACATTCCGCGTTCGCACATGATAACGCCGTCTGTCAAACGGGAGTGCTGTGGAACGCCGATAGATGACCTCATAACGCGCCCCATCTGCTTGCCCATCGGCTAACGGGCGAATATTAACGACTTCCGACTCAGCCCGAATCTCTGCTCCCCACTTCTCGGCAAAATAGAGATAGTTCTTGACAAGGGTATTTTTTGCGCCATGTCGACAGCCAACCATGCAGCCCCCGCAGGCTGTGCATCCAGTCCGCGCTGGTCCATCGCCTCCAAAATAGGGGTCAGGAACGGTTTTTCCGGATTCGCCGAAGAACACACCAACATCAGCCGGCGAAAAAGTGTGTCCCTGTCCATGTTCGTCCGCTATTTCCTTCAATACCCGGTCAGCAGGTGTTACGAACGGATTCGGCGCTACGCCCAGCATCCGTCTGGCAGTGTCATAATGCGGATGCAGCAGTGTTTTCCAATCGGCCAGATGACTCCAACCGGGTGCGGCGAATAACAGATCACTTGGTTCCATCAAAACATTGGCATAAACCAAACTGCCCCCACCAACGCCGCTCCCGTGCAGCACCATGACATCATTCATAAAGCTGATTTGTTGGATGCCGAAGCAGCGTGCTGCTGGTAGCCACAAATACTTGAAAATGTTCCAATTGGTACGGGGGAAATGCTCATCTTGGAGGCGTTTACCACGTTCCAATACTAGCACTTTATAGCCTTTTTCGGTCAGACGCATCGCCGAAACGCTGCCCCCAAACCCTGAACCGATAATCACATAATCATAAGTTTGTTCGTTCATAATAGGTCCATAGTAGGCAATATTAGTGCTGATGGATGATCTAAATCGTGATAGATAGTCTGCTCGGCTTGGCGAACAATGCTGTCCGTGAGCGGGTGTGCGGTATTGGTATGCCGCCCCCAACGTGGATGGGCACTGCTGGACACGAGCAGGCGGATGCGATGCCCCGCAAGGAAGCGATAGGCGGTTGCCCATAAATTAATCGTAATGCGTAAACTGCCATCAGGTTGTGTTTCACCTTTGCCCGGTTCGATACGTAGCAAGCCATCACAAATATTCGTTGACCGCCCTTTGGGATCAACATCACACAGGCGGGCATAAAAGTCAGTATATTCCGATGATGACTGGATATAAAGTTCAAGGCTAACCGAGCCGATAATCTCAAGCGGCTGTTCGAGGCAAAGGCTGGTGAAGCTGAGGACATCGGAGCGCCGTTCCAATCTGCGGTTGTTGCGCGCGCCTGCGCCAAGTGAGAACTGTGAGCCGCCTACAATGGGGGTCGGATGTGCCGGATCGTAACAGTAGTGGTCTGGGGGAGCATTTTCAGGCTGTGCTTGGAGACTATTTTCCCCGCCCGGATAATAAATCTGAGGTTGGGAAGGCGGTGGGAAATCGGGATAATCGCGCCATTCGTTCGCACCCATCACATACAGTCGTACTGGTGCTGCCCGCAGGCGTTCATGTTTCCCTTTCAACTGTGCATCAAACCACTCGACGCCGGGTTGAATCATGGTTGGCATTAAAAACAAATGGCTGAAGTGTATCCACGGCCCAATCGTTAGATATGGCATTTGGCCAGCGGCTTTTAACGCAGTGAAATCATCCAGCAGCCCCCGCAGGAAAAAATCATACCAACCACCAATCAGATGAACAGATGCTTTGACCTGACCATGATCCACACAGTGCAGTCGATCTGCAAAGTCAGGGGCATGAAGGGCATCATCCATCATGCGGTGGTAATAATCCACTGGGCCACCGCGCAGCGCACGATAAGACTCGATGATTGGAAGATGTTGAAAAGCGGTTCGAACATCCCGTTCAACTGCTAAAAAAATGCCTGCCTGAAGTAAGGAACGTCGCTGTTCCTGCTGAATACGCAGCAGGGAAATCCAGCGTAGCCCCAAACTGATATCCATCGCACCATCGGGGAAAATAATGTCGTTTAAGTTTGAAGCCGTAATGCCGGGAACAAGTGCCTTAACAAAGGGATGGTCAGCCGCCATCCACTGTACAATGCCTAAGTAACTTGACCCCCACATCCCAACTTGACCATCAAACCAAACCTGTTTTCCCAACCAATTGAAAGTTGCTTGGGCATCTTCTCGCTCCGGGAAAAAGGGTACAAACTCACCTTCCGAGTCAAACCGTCCTCGCGTATCCTGAACCAGCACCTCGTAGCCCTGCTCGGCAAATCTTCGGGCGCAGAATTCCGTCAGCCAGCCGAACAAACCCGTGTATGTGTTACGTCCGTAAGGGGTGCGGATCAGGATGGTCGGACATTTTCCGTCGGTGATCGGGTGATAATGATCGGTGTACAGGTGGATACCATCCGCCATCGGGATTTTCAGGCCGCGTTCAACCTGTATGCGATGGCGTGGACGCGGAAGCCGCAGTCCCCAAGTGAATAGACTGCGGCGTCCGAAATAAACTGCCAATCCCAAAACAAGACTGACGACTAGCCCAAACCTTTTCATGTAATGCTCCCGGCTTGGTCAATAAACGCGCACTGCCTCCCGCGATGGTGCGGGCTGCAACCGTCCCATTTCGACAAACCGTTGCACATATGTCCTGATGAGGGAGTGGTCAATGGCTTCGCACCGGACACCTGACCCCTCCAACGCGCGCAGCGTTGCCTGTGTACCGAGGGCTTGATAAGCCGCATCACTGACACCAAACATACGCGCAGCAAAATTGAGATGCAGGAAAGGCAGCAGCGGTTGCAGTGGATTGGATGCCCGATCTGCATAATCTTCAATCGCTTCCACCCAGGCATCGAACGGCAGCTTGTGTAATGGATAGCCCAACTCCATTACAGTCTCCATAATGTCGCTCCAGGAGCTGGCTTGTGGATTGAGCAGATGAAAAACCTTGCCCAATGAGTCCGGTTGCTGGGCAAGGTATACAATTGCCCTGGCTACATAATCCACTGGTGTCATATCCATCGCGCTTTTGATGTCCGGGCCGTAGCCAGCTTGAACACTGCCGATTAAGATACGAGCCACAAAATCGTCCTCGTTTGAACAGCCATTGATGCTGTCCCCAACGATCAAGCCAATCCGATGAATGGTTACGGGAATTCCCCGCGAACGAGCGATCCGCACCACGCGTTCCGCCACATATTTAGATTGGAAGTAGCCCACTTCTGGACACTTGGTTACATCCAGTGGATCATCTTCCATGCCGCCATCCAACGTCTTGTAATCCATCATAATGCCGAGCGACGAGACAAAATGATACGGTTTGGGTTTCGCCTGCACGGCGAGTCGTAGCGTCTCCTGCGTGCCACCCACATTGGCTGCTTTCAAATATTCATATGGGGCGACATAACTGAGCTTGCTGCCAACATGGTAAATGACATCTGTCTTCTGCGCTAACGCCGCGAATGTTTCCGGGTTGAGACCGAGTAGGGGATATTTGAGATCACCCAGCACAGGAATGATGCGCTGTGCATAACGTTCTCGCCACAGCAGATAATAGCTCATATTCCGGCGTATTCGGGCTAACCCTTGCCGCGAATCCCCTGCCCGCACGAGGGCATGGATTTTGGCATCAGTTTGTTCTAGTAGCTCCGCCAGAACATAAGCGGCGACGAATCCGGTCGCCCCGGTCAGAAAGATATGATGAGGTTCAGCGGTCAGCCTGATTGGAGCAGGGTGGGGTTGAATCTCTGGCGCGAGGACTGCCTCATGGTTTAAGTCTTTACCCAACATTTTTGCGACCTCGGAAATAAATTTTTGTTTTACATGCATTATCATCCGCTTGGCATTTGTGAAGAATGTGCAAAATGTCACAATTCTCCATGACATCTATTCCTGAACTTCAGCATTATGAACTCGTTAAAATGGAAGCAACAAATATTTTTAAACCAATAGAGTAGTTTTATGCACCGCGAATTACCTCTGTTACACAAGAAGCCCGGTACCGCCTTGGTGCTGAGCGGAGGCGCGAACAAAGCTTTCTACTTTCACATTGGCGTCCTCAAAACCCTCAACCTCGAAGATGTGACCTCGATAATTGGTACGAGTGCAGGGGCAATTGCCGGGTCACTTATTGCCTCCGGTATCAGCATAGACAGCTTGATCGCATCACTGCATCAAAATTCCGTTTACATACCCCGTTTCGACACTGTCGTCAAATCACTGACATCAACCATGATGTTCAAGCCGAAACTACACCATCTGGTAGTGCAAGGTATTTATACAATGCTCTCCAGTTTGCAATTTATGTTGACGCTGCCATTCCGGTGTAAACAGGATATAGTTGCTGAATTTCTGGATCGATTAATCTTGAGCCAGCGTCACTCGCCGAGCTTCTTCACCGCCAATGAACTCGAACATCTCTTCCGATCGCTGCTCCCGTCGAACGATTTCCGCGATATCGACATTGATCTGTATGTGATCGCAACCAGCTTGGACAGCAGCGAACGCGCTGTGTTTAACGGCAGTGTTGCCTTTCAGGATGAGTATAACCATTTCATCACAGACGTACCGATCCATCGGGCACTGCGGGCTTCGATGAGCATTCCCGGTATGTTCGAGCCAGTCAAAATCGAGAACAAATACTATATCGATGGCGAAGTACGTCAGACCCTCTCTATGGATATCGGGCTGGCACTGGCTGATCGCGTAATCGTTTCGCACACCTACCACCCGCTGTACCTGCGTAAGGGCAGCATCCACGATATGGGCTGGTTCAATATTGTCAAACAGTCACTGCACATTGCGCTCTACGAACGAATCGCCAGATGGCGCGAAATCTACGCCGCAAAATATCCAGATAAAGAGGTGATCTGGATCGAACCAGAACCAGATGACGAGGCATTTTTCCTCGCACCGGAATTTTCGTTCCGTCCGGAAGTGCAGAAGCAAATGGTGGCTTGTGGTGAACGGGCAGCCCGCAAAGCGCTCGAAGCGGTGAAGGAGGGGTAACGGTATTATGGTTGAATATTCGGCCATTCTTGGCCCGGTTGACAGCGCTTTTTATTACGTTGATCGACCCGAAACCCCAATGAATATCGGTGCGTTGACCATATTTGACGGAATCATGGATTTCGACGATCTCGTCGCTCATATTGACAGTCGCCTGCATCAGATACCCCGTTATCGTGATCGTGTAATACAAGCCCCCTTTAATCTAGGCCAACCCGTCTGGATTCCAGACCCCGACTTTTTCGTCGGAAACCACGTCAAACGAGTCTGTGTGGATGCACCCGGAACTGAAGTCGAATTGCGGAAACTGGCAGGTCAACTGTTGTCAAAAATGCTCGACCGCAGTCGTCCGCTGTGGGAAATCTACTTCATCGAAGGTTTCGATAATCGGACAGCGCTGTTTTTCAAGGTGCATCACTGTATGGTCGATGGTCTGGCTGCGATTGAACTATTCACTTTCTTGATGGATGTGCAGCAGGATACCGCCGCCAATCAACGAAACAGGGAACGAAAACCGCTGTTTGACCCGCCAACGCTGCCAGACCCAATTGAACTTACGCGCGATTCACTCATCCATGATGTAGTCCACCAGTTTGGCCTGCTGCAAAAGTTGGGCAGGGAAACACTGCGGATGGGCAAGGCGCTGACAGATCGGGAACAGCGTCTCAAAATGCTGCTCGCTGTCGCCCATCTGATTAATGACAATCTTCAACCGATCAAGAAACTCCCCATCAATGGCAAAAACAGCGGGATGCAGCACATGGTGTGGGCCGAGTTTCCGCTAGATGAAATCCACGCCATCCGGGCACAGTGCGGTGCATCCGTCAATGACGTTATGCTGGCGCTCCTGACTAAAGCTGTCGAACGCTACAGCGCCGCTAGAGGCTCTATCGATCAGCCGTTCTTGCGTGTCCTCGTCCCTTTTAATATGCGCGAAGAAAGGGAAAAAGACGACTACGGCAACCGCATATCGGTACTGCCTATCGATATTCCCTTTAATATCCCGGATCCATTGGAGCACCTCAAGGCAGTGACACGCTTTTCAAAGGCCATGAAAGAATCGTCGCTGGCCTATTCGATGGATTTGTTTTTGACCTTGCCCGCTTTGTTACCTGCCGTGACCCATTCGCCCATCTGGAACCTCGCGCCAGTAGCCTTCTCGCTGTTAGCGCATACATGGTGTACCAATGTAGCAGCCATGCCAGTTCCGGTGTACCTGCTTGGGCACGAAATGAAGCACGTTTATGGCTATTTTCCGCTGAACCCGTCAATGGGCTTAGCGTCTGTGGTAGTGAGCTATAACGGATGTGTCACGATGAGCCTGATGACCGATCAGGCAATCGTCGAAGACCCCAACGCTTTGGAACGTGCTTTGAAGGAGGCTTATCTCGACTTGGCGAGTGGTCTGCCTGAACGGAAGCCAGCACCACGCGTCGAAATCGAAAGCCATCCTGTTGCTTTTCCAGAGTCAGATATTGTCAAACAAAACGGTAGCTATACAGAGTCGCTGGCGGTCGCATCTGCCGTTCAACCGATGGCAACTGCCTCTGAACCGCTGCAACAAACTGCGGCGATTCTCACGCGTGAACGCCCGAAACTGTTCTCCGATGACTGGGCAAAAGCCTTGCAAGAAGAGATCAACCGTAGCGAAGCCTACCGCAGCGTCTCACTCAATTGGACGGCTGGGGCGCTCGCTTTCGTAATGGAAACTGCACCTGATCACGGCTTTGAAAGTCCGGCTGCCGTTTGGCTGGATTTGTACCGGGGAGTTTGCCGTTCGGCACGTGCCCTCTCGGTACAGGAAGCCATCCATGAAACTTCATTTGCCATTCAAGGCGCGTATCATGCTTGGATGGATGTACTTGCGGGACGGGCAGCCCCGCTGGTAATGCTGTCGAATGGCCGACTGAAGTTGAAGAAGGGGGCGCTACTTCGCCTGCTGCCCCATACCCGTTCTGCCGCAGAACTGGTGCGCTGTGCTCAGCGCGTCCCGTGGGAATAGTATAACTTTTCAAGTCTGGATAAGGAGATTACGATGACGAAGCGTGCCACAACAATGGTTGAGGGAACTGAGACTGAGGTTCTGGATGAACCCACTCGGTTCGACGAATTTTTTGACCACGAGAAGAAGGCTGTGCAGGAATTTGGCAAAGCATTCATGGCCTTGCTGCCGGAAGGTGTGCGCGAACACGGCGAGAACGCCATTCAAGAGATGGTAGAAGGCTATCGCCGTCTGTTCAACGCCACGCTTGACGATATCGCCAAGACCGTCGAGAAGGTGAAACTGGACGAAAAACATCCGGATAAGAAAAACCGGGTTCCGATTCAGTAAGGCACTTCAACTGGGCAAAATAAGCCTTACAGAAGTTAGGGATAACAAAAAACTCTAGCTGCTGAAAATTGAGGCGAAGAGATGGTTTCGTGGGCTGGCGGCAGTCAGCCCACTTAAGAGATCGAGCGGATTGCTGATCTGGGAAACCTATTCACAATCCGTAATGGTTGTGTTGTACTGAATTCATAGAACGAATTTTAGCGTAGCGCCTCAACAAATGGATTCGATGGATAAGCCACGTGGCTGACCATTCCCCAATCTGAAGGCGGCCAGTAGCGGATGAGCGCTTCACCAATGATTCGCTCTCGTGGAACAGCACCAAAAGCGCGCGAATCGCTGCTGTGATTGCGGTTGTCGCCCATCACAAAATATTCGTCCTCGCCCAGTGTCCAGGTGCGGTTGACGCAGCGGCTCGCCTCGCAGTCTTCATTAATGTATGGCTCAAACAATTCCACATTGTTGACATACACCTTAGTGTCGCGGATTTCAACCGTTTCACCGGGTAAACCGATAACCCGCTTGATATAGGGGGGTTCTTCCGGGGGTTGTCCGGGTGCATTGAAAATCACAATTTCGCCGCGTTGGGGCGGGCTGAACATGTAATTCAGCCGGCTGACTACCAATACTTGCCCGGTATGGAAGTTCGGTTGCATACTGGGGCCCTCGACGATAAACCGCACCGTTGCCAGGTTGACCAGCGCATAAATGGCCCCGATCAGTAGAATGGTTTCAAGGATTTCACGTCCAAAGCCGCGCAGTCGCAGGTTAGGGCGGGGGGAAGTTGTTTCAATCGGTAGCTCTTGCAACGTTGTTCTCGTTCATGGGCAAATGTATAGATTGTGTTGATTATAAACCTCGACTCTAAAGGGTGACAATCCCGGTTGTGATGAGGTAATTTTTTTCTAATTGTTTTTACACACTAGGCGGATGTGCGAAATCCGCCTTCAGCATATACTGTAATGGAAGTGTTTAGCTAATCCAGCATTGTTGAGGCGTAATTTGGCAGGTGAACGGATACTGATAGTTGACGATGGTCGTGAAAATCGCCAGTTTTTACTGGAGCACATCGTAACACCCAACGGCTACGAAGCAATGGAAGCCAGAGACGGTAAAGAGGGTCTGGATATGGCGCTCGAACACCGTCCTGACCTAATTCTTCTGGATTACCAGATGCCGCGCATGAATGGTATTGATGTTCTGCGCGCTCTGGATGAAGCCCGCGCCGATATTCCCGTTATCCTGATGACTTTTCATGGCTCGGAAGAAGTTGCCGTTGAAGTCTATCGTTTGGGTGTTCGGGATTATGTAAAGAAACCCTACACCGTCGAAGAAATGACTGCCGCCATCGACCGTAGCTTGACCGAAGTGCGTTTACGTCGGGAAAAAGAAGCCCTCACCGAACGGGTCATTCAGGCCAACCGCGAATTACAGGGGCGCCTGAAAGAACTCAATGTGCTTTACAGTGTTGGCAAAAGTGTAACTGAACTCACCAGCATGAGCGACCTTTTGCCACGTATTGTAGACGCTGCTGCTCAGGTGACGCAGGCTGAAGAAGGGTATATCTACCTGATGGAAGATGGTCACCTGATCTGCCGCGCCCATAAACGCAACAACGCAGGGCGTGCCCGGCCAGCCGATTTTGAAATTACCGACGCACTCGCTTTTCAGGTGATTCAGGGAACACAGCCGTTAATTCCCAAACCGGAACAACTGACGCAAAGTGGCACCAAAGCCATCTCCGCCGCTTATGCCCCCATGACATTGCGAGGGCAGGTGGTTGGTGTGCTTGGTGTGAGTAATGTCACCTCGGATTCGCATGTTTTCACCAAGCACGATAGCGCGCTCCTCAGCACACTGACCGACTATGCCGCCATCGCTATTGAAAATGCCCGTAACTTCGAAGAACTGCGCCAGACCAAAGAGCGTGAGCATCAGGAAATGCGCGGCAGTTTTGAACGTCTTGTTCCCCCATCTATTGTTGACCGGGTGCTTGCCCATCCTGAAGACCTTAAACTCGGTGGTGACCGTAAGGAAATCAGTGTCCTGTTTGCCGATATTCGCGGCTACACTGCCTGGAGCGAAAATGCGCCGCCGGAAAAAGTGGTCGAAATGCTCAACGACTATCTCAGTCTGGCTGCTGAAATCATCCTTGCTTGGGATGGCACACTCGACAAATTCTTTGGTGATGGCCTGATGGCGATCTTCAATTCTCCCAAAGAACAGGAAGATCATGTTCATCGTGCCGCCGATGCAGCTTTGGCACTCATGCGTGCTGGCGAAGAAATGCGCGTACGCCGGGGAGATGACCTCTCATATAGTATCGGTGTCAACTTGGGCGAAGCCGTCGTGGGTTACATTGGAACGGAACGCGCCATGAACTATACCGCCATTGGTGATGTGGTAAATACCGCCAAACGTTTGCAGGAACTTGCGCCACCCGGAAAAATCTGGGTCGAAAGCGCGGTCATTGAACGTTTAGGTGATCTGGTACAGGCACAGCCGTTGGGCGAGGTCAAGATTCGGGGACGCAAACGGCCAGCTTTTGCCTACGATCTCACTGGCTTGACGCCTAAATAGGACGTATTGTTACTCTGGTTACTTCAGGGAAAATGATGCGTATTCCACAGGTCGAAACCTGCCTGCCTGAGTTGATGCCTTTTATTGATTCCCTCGTGATTGCTTTCAAAAGCGGCGAATTAAACTCCTGGCCTGCTATGGCTGAACGGGTGCATGGCTTTTTTACGCCTGTCATGATGGACAGGATGGATCACTTTCTGCCCGGTTGGCATAAAATGGCTTCGTACAACCAAGGTATAACCCTTGTTCATGTAACCAGCGTCTTGGCTTCACTCCTCCTGTGCCTGGAATTTGAGAGAGCATCATCCGACCAGCAGACTTTGATGAAGTGGATTGTTCTATTCCACGATCTCGCAAAAGAAATTTATTCCGGCAAACGCGACTATACCCACGGATTTCGTTCGGCTGCCATAACCGGAAAAATGCTGCCTGTATTGGGGTTTCCTGTTCAAAATGTGGTTGGAATTGAGGATTGGTCTTTGCTAACCGCAAACGCGATTACCCGGCAGGATGGCGAGGATATTCAGGATAATCGCCAGTTGCCAGCAATTATCGGGGGTATTGATCATATCTTCGGTCAGCATACTCCCGCCGCGTCAGTGATAAAAGCAGTGCTCTTTCACATGTCGATTAATGTGCTGGCGCAGTGGCCGCAAACCGCGCCGCTTTCGGATACTGAAATTCAGCAGTACATTGATGAACCGCTGCTGCCCTTGTTGAAAACCATGATGATTGTGGATAATGACGCTTGGGGATTTTTTGAAGCCGAACGTAAACAGCGCGAACGGGATGAAACGCTGGCCGTTTTTGAGCGGATAGAACGCCTCATCAGCCTGATTACCCAATAAGTTCGTAAATGGTTAAACAAATGAGGTACGAGAATTATCCTCATACCTCATGTCGCACACCTCACGATTTATCGTCGAGCATCCCGTCGCGTGGTCGGAAGCTCAGGCGAATCGGTGTCCCCTCGAAGCGATATTCTGCCCGAATTTGATTCTCCAGAAACCGCTTGTAAGTGAAATGTACCAGTCGTGTGTCGTTCACATGGAACAGGAACACGGGCGGATTCACCGCTACTTGCGTCAAATACAGTAGCTTCAGGCGTTTTGTGCCTTTGGTAGGGGCAGGATGTTTCTGAACCGCCGCGCGCAGCAGACGATTTAAATCTGCCGTTGAGATGCGGTTGAAGCGTGCTTCCCATGTGCGGTTGGCTGTTTCCAATACCTGATGAACCCGCTGCCCGGTGAGCGCGCTGATAAAAATCACAGGCGGATCAGGCAGGAAATCCAGCTTGGTTTTCACATCATCCAGATAGCGATTCATGGTGTGTTCGTCTTTTTCCACCGCATCCCACTTGTTGATGATGACCACCACGCTGCGGAATGAATCCATGATATATCCAGCGATGTGTTGATCTTGGTCAGTGATGCCGTCCACTGCATCAATCATCAGCAGGGCAACATCCGCCCGTTCCAGTGCCCGCATCGTTCGCAGGACGCTGTACTTCTCCACACCGGGTTCAATCTTCCCGCGTCGCCGGATGCCCGCCGTATCCACCAGTTTGATCTGCTGCCCATGCCAGTTGATTTCGGTGTCGATTGCGTCGCGCGTTGTACCCGCAACCGGGCTGACGATGACCCGTTCCTCGCCCAGCAGCAGATTGAGCAAACTGCTTTTGCCGACGTTCGGGCGCCCGACAATCGCAATTCGCAGAATATCTTCATCTTCTTCTTCCTCGGTCAGGTCTGGGATTTGCTTGAAGGCTTCAACAATGCCGTCCAGTAAATCACCTACGCCGCTGCCATGATAGGCGCTGATCGGGTAAACATCACCCAATCCCAGGCTGTAAAATTCGACTGCATCGCCAGTTTTTTTCAGGGTGTCCAGTTTGTTGGCTGCCACCAGAATCGGCTTGCCTTCGTTCCGCCGCAGAATTTGGGCGATTTCTTCATCTGCTGCCGTGATGCCGTGAACCGCGTCCACCAGCATCACCACCACATCGGCTTCCTGTACTGCCTGAAGTGCCTGTGCCTTGATTTGTGGCACGAATTCTACACTGCCTTCGGCTAGTGGGGCCGTATTGCGGCTGCCTTTCGGCTGATAGATTTCAATGCCACCTGTGTCTACTACTGTAAAGGTTACGCCAATCCATTCAGCATCCGCCTGAATACGGTCGCGTGTCGTGCCCGGAATCGGATCGGTCACGGCCATGCGCTCACCTACAAGACGGTTAAATAACGTGCTTTTGCCCACGTTCGGGCGTCCTACCAGCGCGACAATTGGTTTCCGCGCCATCATTTTTGCCTTTCATCCAAAACCAGAAGGGGTTTGCCAGCGACAAACCCCTGTATGCATTGTAGCAAAATTGATTGAATCTGCGTAGATCGAACCGTCAGGATTTATTCGTCTACAGGCGATGTTGCTTCCGGGGTATTGTTTTCCAGGATTTCGACGTCCACTTCACCGGGCAGCACCGAGGCCATTTCTGGAGCAATTTGCCCCTGATCAACCGAGATGGTTGGGGTGAGGCTGTAATTCCCCGGCGACAATCCGTTCAAATCCAGAACAACCCGGATGTCGTCTGCTGTGAGTTCATTAAGTTGTGTCTGTGGGCCTGTCACCAGCACCGATACTTGTGCTGGCACGAGGCGTGCCATGTATGCCTCTGGCAGACCTAATATTTCTACCGGTACGGCGTCGAACTGGCGACTGCCTGTTACTGTACTGATCTCGACCGTGACCGTTACATTTTGCGCGGAAAGCAGCAGCAGGTTGGAATCGGGCAGCAGCACCGGCACGGCAATTTCAAAACTGGCGGTGCGCGTACTAAGATCAATGCTGTCGGTCGAAAGGATTTCCGGCAAACTGGCAAGCTGGAGCGGTGAACCGCTGATAAGTACCGTCTGCGGTTCGTAACTCAGCGTACTTAAAACATAACCGTCGGGCGGTGTTCCCTCAATATTGGGACGAACAGTCACCTCGCGCACATCATCACGGCGGCGGATGTTCACCCGTACTCGTGCGACCTGCGGGTCGAGTGTTACATCGGTCACTGCATTTCCATCTGCGTCCACCGCCGACAATCGCATATCAACTTCATAAGGATTGCGTTGCTGCCGTAAATCCAGTTCCACTTGTGCTGCCACCACCTCGTTCACTTTGCTGGCTGCACCACTGACCAGAACTTGATTCAGGTTGACATCAAATGTAGGACTATCATAGGTATAACCTGGTGGAGGCTCACTGGTCACGACTGCCCGTAGCGCAATCTGGCGCTGTGCCGCCTCCTCCAGTGTGACGCGCATCCGGGAAGGGGAAATGTCTACCAAACTGGCCTGCTGTCGCAGTAAACGGTATTGTAGTTCTACAGCATGTTCACCGGGGCCGAGTCCAGTCAAATCCGCCCAGATTTCGATTTCCTCTCTGGTCAGCAAATCCAGTACCGAACGCGGCGCGCGGATGACCACCCGTGCCAAACGATTGGTTTGTGCTGGACTCGTTATCAACAGACCAGCATCTGGTGATAAACGCACCGTAACGCTGGAATACGGCTCTTGTTGAATCGGGTTGGATTGAAGAGTGGCGATCACCCACACAAAAAAGGCCAGTACCACTGACCCGGCAAACCAGATGAGATTGTCCAACAGTGTGCGATTAATTGACGTAGGCTTTTGCATTACGCACGCTTCCGCCAGTCGCGCAGCGCCGTCACCACCCGCTGACCCCGTTCCATGATTTGCCCAATCGGAGAAGCGGATTGCCGCCGTTCCTCGCCATAAATTGCCGCCAGTATGGTACGCAGTCGTTTAGCATCCAGTTTGGGGATCATACGCCCCCCATTGGTAATGGCGATGCGTCCCGTTTCTTCAGAAACCACCACACATACCGCGTCGCTGACCTCGCTGATGCCCAGTGCCGCCCGATGCCGTGTGCCTAATTTCGGATCAGGCAGGTTTCGGCTGGCTGTCAGTGGCAGCACCGAAGCCGCCGAGGCTAACCGTCCCTCGTTATCGACTATCGCCGCGCCGTCATGAAGTTCAGTTTTCGGCCAAAAAATGGTCAGCAATAACTGCGCTGTCACATCGCCGTTGACCGCGATTCCGGTACGTGCATATTCTTGTAAAGTGCTCTGCCGTTGCAGCACGATCAATGCCCCATGCCGTCGTTCGGAAAGTTTTTCCGCTGCTTGGCACACCTCTTCAATCACCCGGCTTCGCAAACTTTCTGGCGCGCTGCTGCGGTTTAGGAATGTCCCCGCCCGTCCTAACTGCTCTAATGCCCGTCGCAGTTCGGGTTGAAAGATAACCGGAATAGCGATGCCCAGCACGACCAGCATATTTTCCAGCAGCCAGCGCAGCGCCAGCAAATTGAGCAGGCTGGAAAGCAGTAGCATACTGACCATCACCAGCAGGATTCCCCGCAGCAGGGCAATCGCCTGTGTACCGCGAAAGAAAAAACTCGCGCCAAAGAACACCAACCCGACCAGAAAAATATCAAGCAGTGCGTTTGGCGTAAGATTGTTGAGTGTCCAGATCAGTTCCACAGGCTATCCACCAAGCTGCGAAAGCAGCCGCTTATAGTCCTCCAACCCCGGCGGGTTCAGCGCCACAATCTGCCGAATGGTCGTGATGGCATCTTGGTGCTGCCCGGCTTCCAACTGTAATTCACCCAGCGCGTCAAGCTGTTTAATGGCATCTTCGTTGCGTTTAAGCTGGCGATAAATAGCCGCTAGGCGCGAGCGCAGACCAGTATCATTCGGATACATGGTCACGAGTTCTTCCAGAAGTTGTGTAATACGGTTCGGCTGTTTGCTCTTGGCATAAATCCCAAGCAGTGTGTCCAGCTTTTTGATCGCTTCAATCGTATTGTTCTGGCGATAGTGAATATCCACCAGCATCCGGTGCGCCCGTTCATCACCGGGGGCAACCTGGATAATTTCTTCGTAAGTCTTTTGTGCTTTTCGCATGTCCAGACGCATCTGGTCAATATCAGCTACCCGATGCTTGATGCGGACAATCCGTTCTGGCGACGACCCAACCCGGTTTGCCAGCCGCTCCGCTGAATTGAAAATATCGCGCGACATGTCGAAGTTACCGAGTTGGTGGTAAGTGTCCGCCAGATCAATATACTGGTCAAGAGCCTCGTCCCACCGCTGCTCACTTTCTAACAGTTCAATCAGGCTTTCACGAACCGAAATATCCAGCGGTGCCATTTCCAGAACTTCACTCAGGATCGAAGCCGCCCGGTCGTTTTCGCCGCGCACCATGTATGTTTTCGCAATTGTGTTGTATTTAGTGATCGCCTGCCGAACCCGTCCCTCGCGCATCATCACTTCGGCCATGCGAACATGTACCGGGAGATAGAAGGGCGAATACTCCACTGCCCGGTGCGATTCATCCATCGCCAGTGTGAACAATCCCTGCCGGATGTAGCGGTCAATGCGCGCTACAGCATCGGTCAGTTCGTCGCTCCGGCTGGCGACCAGAATATCTACGACACCTTGTTCACCCTGATCGCGCAGGGTATCTTCTAACTGTCGGCGCGTGTCCCCAATGCGCTGTTTCCATTCCTTACCGCCTAGCAGGTTCACAAATCGCGTATTGATTGCGGTCAACGCCTCGTTTGTGCGTCCTTCCAGCAATGTCAGCAACCGTTCGTACAGTGTCCCCAAATCTTCTAGGTCTTCAGTTGGATCAGCCAGAGCAATATCCACCGCTTGCAAACTCTGGATGAGATAGCGCGAGGCCTGCTTTTGTTTTCCAATGCCAAAGTAGGCTTTGCCCAATGCATGGAATGCCCCAGCCGCTAATTGCGGATGTCCCGTCGCTTCCCCCAGATGTTTAACGGCTTCTTCGTTGCGATCTTGCAGCACCAGCAAGCCACCCAGATTCATCTTCAGTGCCGGGTGATTAAGCCGTTGCTCCGCCCGCAGGTAAGCATTAACCGCTTGGTCAAAAATGCCTTGCCGCTGGAGTTCCATCGCCTGCAAAGCATCGCTACCTGCCGCGTCCAGTCGTCCACCCTCAATCACAAAACTTGCCAGTACGCCGAGCGCATCCGTCATCGCCTCGCCCATCGGCCCCAGTGGATCGGCTTCCCCAATCGGCATGGATGCTCGGCCACCCGCACTCTGGGATTTTGGCGGCGGTTTTGGAGCAGCTTTACCACCGTCAGCCCCCGCTTTACCACCCTTGCCACTCTCTAGCGCCGGAACGGAAATGTCCGACCCCGACTCCAGCGCCCGCAGTGCGTTCAGCGTTGGGATGTTCTTCGGGTCAATCTTCAATGCTCGTTGCAGAGCTCTCTGTGCCTTTTCTTTCTCGCCCATTCGCTGAAAGTTGGAGGCCAACACCTGATATTCGCGGATAGACTGTGGCTTGTTTCCCAGACGTTCATGCGCTTGCGCCAGCTTTGCATGGATGGCGACCAGACCGGGCGTGAGTTTTGTGGCTTTTTCCCAGTTATAAATGGCCTTGTCTAAATCCCGCTGTGCAATATAGGTTTCCGCCACATTGATGTACTGTTGTGCCGCTTCCTTCAATCGCCCGATTTTTTCCAGAATATCTGCGCTTTTTTCCAGCGGAATCGCATCTTTGGGCGCAAGCTGATGAGCACGCGTATAAACCTTCAGTGCATCATCCAGCCGCCCCACTTCCAGTAATGCTAATCCAAGATGAATATGGGCTTCTGAATCTTCTGGGAATAGCTGGACGGCTTGACCGTATGCCGCTATGGCCGTTGTCCATTCTTTGTCCCAGGCCGCATTGTGACCCGCATTCATCGCTTGATCGTAGGCATCATTCTTTTCAGGCATGGCTTACTACCCCAACTAGGACATTAATTTAACCAGAATCGCTTTTTGAATATGCAGACGGTTTTCAGCCTGCGGAAAAATCGCGGATTGTTTGCCATCCGCTACATCGTCTGTAATTTCCTGACCACGATGTGCGGGTAAACAGTGCAGGACAATCGCTTCCCGCTTGGCTTGGCGCAGAAGATCGCTGTTGATCTGGTAGCCTGCAAAGGCTGCCTCACGCTGCTCATACTCTGCCTCTTGTCCCATGCTCACCCACGTATCCGTGTATAACACATCGGCGTCTTTGACCGCTGCCTGTGGTTCATGGAACATCTCGAAGGTTGCCCCGCTTGCTTCTGCGAAGGGGCGGGCTTCCTCGAATGCATCTTCCGAAAGCGAATACCCCGCTGGTGATGCGATGGCAAAATGCATTCCAAAATGCCCTGCTGCCTGTGCCAGCGACGATGCCACATTGTTGCCATCGCCCACATACGCGATTTTTAACCCTTCCAACCGTCCGAACTGTTCGTAAATCGTCAATAAATCGCCCAGCGCTTGGCAGGGGTGTTCGGCGTCGCTCAATCCATTAATGACCGGAACATTTGCCCATTTCGCCAATTCTTCGACGTGATAATGGTCAAACACCCGCGCCATAATGCCCTGCACATACCCCGAAAGCACCCGCGCGACATCGGCAATGCTCTCGCGTTTCCCCAGACCAATTTCGTCCGGGCCAAGCATGATAGCGTGTCCGCCCAGATGTTTCATGCCCACCTCGAACGAAACCCGCGTTCGCAAAGACGGTTTTTGGAACACCATCCCTAGGATTTTATCTTTTAAAACTGGCTTGTTTCCGCCCGTACGCCATTCGTGTTTCAATTCAACTGCTAGTTGAATCAATTGCCACAATTCTTCCGACGCCCAATCGGAAAGGGTGATGAAGTCTTTCATGATACTCTTCAGTGGATTTTAGGATGTGAAGCACTGCTTTAAAGGGAGTATAGCATAGATAAAAAATTGGGGAAATGTGACATCCATTGAACATGGCATACTTCCTGTTCAGATATCACCGGGTAGGTGTTAAATAGAGGAGTCAGAGTTGCCACATCAGTTGGTTTGGTTGTCATCATGTCCGCTTCTAGGCACATCGTTACCCGTACACCTGTCCCCTTTGCCGATTATCTCTATGGCTGGCTTCGACTGAATGATCTTAATTTGATGGATTTTATTGAACGTAGCCGCCGTTATGAACAACCCTATCGTGCGTGGGAAGTCGTGCGGATAAATCGCAATCCGTTTTTCGAGGTCGGTACGGGATTTGAAGGTTACTATATTGGTGTTTGCGACTCAACTGACGAAGTGCTGGAGGCTGTGATTAAAATCAGCCACGAGATTCTGGATCGCATCGCGCGCCAGTTTCGCATGGAGTACGGGTTTAAAGCGCACCTGATGCAAACCCTGATCGGTGAACAGTCTGACCCCAAAGCAATGGATATTTGGTCATGCGAATTAGGCGCGACCATTGCCCGTTTGCGCTGCAATCTGCAACACAACCGCGAAGCCGATCTGTTCCGCATTGAAACCTACCGGATGACTGCTACCCTTCCGCCCATTTGCTATCAGGAAAGGGGCAATCAGATTACCCAGATGTATTCGGTCGGGTTTCCCGCTCATCATCAGAAACCTGCCGTCACCATGAATAATCTGAATGACTCCGATCAGGATGCTTGGTTAGTTGCTTGGTCAATTGGCCGTTTTGGTCATCCGCTCATTCGTGAGTACCTTGATCTCACCTGCCGCTGAGTTTTAAATACTCGTCATATCCCGCCAGTTATCGCCCACTTGAGCATTCGCCTTTAAAGGTGCATCCAGTTGATAAGCACCTTCCATCACCCGCACCACCAGATCGCGTGTTTGCGGCACTTCCGCTTCCGGTACTTCCAGCACCAGTTCATCATGTACCTGCAAAATCATCTGGCCTTGCAGTTTGCTGGCCTTCAGTGCTTGGTAGAGGTTGATCATCGCCCGTTTCATAATGTCCGCTGCTGTCCCCTGAATCGGCATATTGATCGCCACCCGTTCCTCTGCCTGAATTGCTACCTGATTGCCACCTGAACTGGCATTGAGTAGCACCGGGAAACTGCGCTGCCGCCCGAACAGCGTTTGGATCGGCCCAAGTCGTGCTTGCTGCTTGGTTTCTTCCAGATACTTTTCAACCCCCGGCAAACGGTCGAAATAGGTCTTGATAAATGCCCGCGCTTCCGCAAGCGTCAACTCACTGTCCCGCGCCAATCGGTAAGCACCCATCCCGTAAATCAGGCCAAAGTTCACCCGTTTGGCGAAACTGCGCTGTTCTTTGGTAATCGCGTTTACCGGGATGCCATACACCGCTGCCGCCGTTGCTGCGTGAATGTCCAATCCTTGCGCGAATGCTTCCAGCAGCGTCCTGTCTTGGCTGATGTGTGCCAGAATGCGGAGTTCCACCTGACTGTAATCCACCGAAAGCAGTTTCATGCCTGCTGAAGCGACGAACGCTCGTCGCACTTCCCGCCCTAATTCGGTACGAATCGGGATATTCTGCAAGTTTGGATCACTGCTGCTGATGCGCCCTGTACTGGTTCCGGTCTGGTTATAACTCGTGTGCAATCTGCCCGTCTGTTCGTTAATCAATTCGGGCAGCGCATCCACATAAGTACCCTTCAGTTTGGTCACTTCCCGGTATTCCAGCAAACGCTCAATAACTGGATGCTGCCCCTTCAGGCTTTCCAACACTGCTGCATCTGTCGAATAACCATGTGTCGTCTTTTTCAATCCTTCTACTGAAAGACCCAGCTTGCCGAACAACACATCATTCAACTGTTTCGGGCTGTTGATATTAAATGTCCCGTATCCGCTAAGGGCATAAATTTCTTGCTCTAGCCCTGCCAGCGTTTTGCCAAGCCTCTCACTCAAATCGTTCAAGTAAGACCGATCCAGCACCACTCCCGCCCGCTCCATCATGGTAATAACCGGGATCAACGGCATTTCCAATGTCTCGTAAAGCGGTATCAAATTCTGTTCGGCCAGTTGGCTGTGCAGGTTTTCCACCAGCCGAAAGGTGGTGGCGGCATCTGCTGCCGCATACGGAGCAGCCTTTTCAATCGGCACATTATCCATCGTAATTTGCTTCTTGCCCTTGCCGATGAGTTCGCTGATTTCGGTCATGTGAATATTAAGTTCTTGCCGCGCTAGGTTCTTTAACCCCAGAAACTTGCTGTCCGGGGCGCGAAGCCATTCCGCCACCATCGTATCGAATGTCACAGGCGTAATATCCAGCCCATAACGTTGCAGCATCACCATATCATAGGCCGCGTTGTGCCCGTATTTGCCAATAGCCGGATTGGTCAGCGGAGGGCGGAGGGCATCAATCACTGTTTTTAACGGCAGTTGTTCACCTGCTTGATGTCCGACCGGAATGTAAAAGCCCGTTTCGCCGTCTGTCGCCAGCGAAATACCCACCAGTGCCGCCGCCATCTGGTCAGTGCCAGTGGTTTCAGTATCGAATGCGATTCCCTGTGCCGCGTTCAACTGTGCCACCATCGCCGCCAATGCGTCCTCGGTCTGCACAATAATAGTTTCTGCGACCGGGGGTGCATCTTCAGTTTTTGCGGGCGCGTCGCTTACGGTATTCATGTCGAATAGCGAAAGCTGCCCGGTGGCGCGTGGCAGACGGTCGCGCAGTTGCCGAAATTCCAGCACGCCGAACAGATCATCCACTTTTTGCACATCATAATCATGTGCGACGCACGCCTCTAAATTGAGCGTAACAGGCACATCCCGTTGAATAGTTGCCAGCGTCCGGCTTAGATAAGCCAGATCGCGTCCGGCGATAAGTTTCTGCTGGTTTGCCCCTTTGATGTCGTCGATATGTTCATAGATGCCGTCAATCGTCGTGTACTGCTGGAGCAGGGTGGTCGCCGTTTTTTCGCCAATGCCCTTTACCCCCGGAATATTGTCGGATGAGTCGCCCATCAAGGCCTTCAGTTCCACCAATTGCCAGGGTTCGAGTCCGTATATCTCGCGGAACATTGCCATATCATAAACCACATCCGCCTCACCCTTTTTGGGGAGCTGAACCTTGATGTGTTCAGTGAGTAGTTGCAAAATGTCGCGGTCGCCTGTCACAATCCGCACGTTTGCGCCTTGTGCTTCGGCTTGCCCCACCACGCTCCCTATCACATCATCCGCTTCGTAGCCATCCAGTGCCAGTATCGGCATGTTAAATACTTCCACCAGTTCCGCAATCCGTGTCAACTGCTGGCTCAGTTCCGGCGGCATCTTCTCCCGTGTGCCTTTGTAATCGGGATACAGGTCTTCGCGTCCACTCAAACCGCGATCAAAGCTCACCGCGATATAGTCCGGCCTGTCTTTTTGCAATATATCCATCAACGTCCGGGCGAACCCGAAGGTAGCATTGGTCGGTTCGCCTGCACGGGTGCTGAAGGCTTTCACTTGGAGTGCAAAGAATTGTCGGTATGCCACTGCATGACCGTCGATAATATAAAAGAGTGGACGTGACCCCATAATAACTCCCTTCAATCTGTGAACATTTGGGCTAGATTATAACCGCTATCCGCCAAATAAAACAGCAGAGGCGAACCCTGTTTGTTCGCCTCACCAAAAAATCGATTAAGATGTGTGCTTATGCCATACGCTGGAAGTGGATGTACTCCATAATTTCATCTGGCTCAAGCGAACGTCCCGGTGCGAGGACAAGATAGCTATCCGCCCACAAGAGTTGCGGCACGAGATCAGGGTCTTGTGCATGTGCAATCGTGGCTGACCGCTGTTTCAGATCGCGCATCAGTTCGTTAGAAGGGGTTTCACCGGGCACTTCTGCCAGCAAATACACAAATTCCTCGCGTACCTGTAAATCATGAATTTGCCAGCGCATTTCCTGCAATTGAGTTGTCAATCCAATGTGGATAGCCTGAGCAACAGCTTCGTTTAATGGAGAATCGGGATCACGTACTGACCACACATAGGCGAAAGGATTCAGTGGGCCGGCGTCAACCGGAACCAGTGCATTAGATTGTGCCGCTTCTGGTTGCGGGGGTGGTGCTTCGGCTTCCGGTACATTTTGTAACGCCTCAACCAACCGCTGTGCCTGCTTGCGGATGACTCGCAGCGGCGTTGTCCCGGCAAAAATCATCGAAAGCGTCAGGCCATCCTCGGTGCGGATCGAATACAGCATGTAATCTTTATTGCTGCTTGGCAGGGTGATAAATCGCACCCGCGCACCGTTTGCCGTAGACTCCCAATCATCCTGAATAATTTGTCGTAGCTCGGAGGTATCCGCCTGCGAAAGATGTCCCGCATACGCCACAATCTCGCCGTCTCGCGTGAGTAGTGTGCCTTCCGCGCTCAGTTCCAGCGAAACCTGTGTCAAATTCAGTGCCAACTGCGCCAGATAGGACTCTTCGCCATCAAGAACAGATTCGGCCAATTGGGGCGGCGCTTCAACTACTGCATCATCCACATCCATCATGGGCGGTGGTTCTTCAAATTCACCCGGCGTATCATTCAGCATTTCCGCGATGAAAGCGGGTTGTTCATCCTGAAGGGGAGCTTCATCCAGATCAATGTAGATGTGGTCAATAGCTTCCGGGACGACTTCGTCCTCGTATACAACCTCATCCTCATATACGACTTCATCTTCAAAAGCGTGGTCTTCGAATCCCGCCTCTTCTTCCTCAACGGCTGAACTCAAGGGTTCATCCCACAGGTTCTCAATCGGATTGTGGCGCACAGTTTGTTCTGCTGGCGGATTGTCCCATAAATCAGCAATAGCCGCGCCCGGTGTCGTATCTTCAATCACATCCGGTTCGTCTATATCCGGGTCTGGAATGAAATCCACCACAACTGGCTTGGAAGGGGAGGTCTCTTCAGGAGCGTTCAAATCGAACATCGTGTCGGCATCTTCGGGCAAAGTATCAAGCCGATTACGCTCCGCCTGTGATGCGCGTGTTGTCCGTCCTGTATAGCTTTCAGGTTCACTGGCTGGCAGCGGTGGTAGTTCAACCGCTGCGGGTGAAAATGTTTCTCCCGGTGGTAATTCCTCTGGTAAAAACGAAGGCTCGGCGATGCTTGCGCGGTCGGAAATGGCTCGGAACTGGGTTGTATCCATATTCCATGACGGCAGCGGACGGATATTTAGCTTATGCTCCGAAAGCCGATCTTCAATATCGTGCATGAGTCGGTTGAGCGAAAATCCATCCGGCAAATCTGCGTCATCCATCGTCGCCCGTAGTACCACCTGTGCGACCGTCGCTTCTTCGTTTGGCGCATCGAACTCGAATTCGAAATCGCGTTTGAGGGCTTCATCAGGCAGTTTGTCCGGTTTCGGCGGCGCTTTTTGAATGGGACGAATGGCCGACCGCAGTTGTGCTGGGTCTTCCTGTTCTTCATCCAGCTTGTGCCGCCCGGTCATTGGGCGAACCGATGACGATTCCTCGCGCGGCGGTCGTACAGCCGATGTCCGTTGAGGTCGTACCTCTCTGGGTTCGACTTCATCGCCCCGCAGCATCGAAAGCACATCCCGGAAACCTGAATCGTTAATCCCCAGCAGCAAATCGCTGACGGTGCCGCTTTCTTCCAGCGTCGGCATGGGCGGTTCGTCCTGCGCCAATTGTTCAAACGCTTCCCGCCGTTTCTTGATCTTCTTGGGTGGTTGCTTTTCTTCCGGCAGTTCTGGCGGAAGCGGCGGCGTCCCGACTTTTGTCTTTTCAATCTCCTGCAGAACCGAGTCCATCCCGGTGCTGAGGATAAAATCCATCAATTGCTGTTGACGGTCAGGCAAGGGTTGGTGTGGCGCATCCCGCCGCATCGAATTGACCAGCCCCTCGAAATCGTTGCTGCGTTGGCCGCGCGGTTCGTTATCAATATCGTCCGGGTCAATCGAGTCCAGCACATCGTCGAATGCTTCACCATCTGTCGCGTTGCTGGCTGTTGCCAAAAATTGCCGCAGCGCGTCCGAATCTTTCATCGGAACCGAAGGGGTATCGCCTTCCGCAATCGGCGGATCGAACCCAAAGCTCTTTAACACCGCGTCCAGATTGGAAAACTCTGGTGGCGCGGTTGGCTGTGAATCATCTAGGCGTTTTGTCCGGTATTGTGCCGGGTCAGGCGGTATGTCTGCTGGGTTGCGTGTCGGTGCTGGATTCCAGTTCGCCAGCGCGTCTTCATCCAGCTTCCGTGTTGCTGGTACATCAACAACGGGCGGCGGATAATCATCGTCGCTCAAATCCCGCGTCTGACCGAAAGTCGGCGGCGCGGGTTGCTCATCCAGAATCCGGGTTTGCGGGCGATTTTCCGGCTCATCCGGTGGCGCATCGAAAAGTTGCGTCGCGCCCCGTTGTCGTTCCCGGAACTGTTCTTCCTCGCCCAAAACTTTGGTTGAGCTTTGTCCCGCCGTTGGCAAAGGGTCTTCGTCAAAATGGCGTGTTTGAGCGGGCGGTGTAGACTGCGGATCAAGTGCCTGTTCAATCAGCGGAATCACATCCCGCGCCGCGAAAGGCATATCAATCATGCCCTGCACGTTCAGATGCCGAACATCGCCCTCCGGTTGGCGTGGACTGATGATGATTGCCAGATCACCTTGCAGCGCCCGGAGTTGCTGCACCACCTTTGCCCCGGAACGCCCCGGCAGCATATAATCCACCACAGCCACATCTTGGGGATGATCGCGCAGAAATTCAAACGCTGCGTCTGCGGTTGTGAAAAGATGAACGTCAAAACGCCCGGTTTGCTCAAGCGCCTGCTTGATCGTAACCGCGAAGACCAACTGTCGGTTGATGATGAGTACTCGTGTCGCCATAAGGCCATTCTATAGCCGACTGATTTTCTAGTCAATTTGAGCGAAAGTTTAACCATATTATTTGCTTGTAAGGAAGGGGTTTTTCCCTTTTCTTCCAATATTGATAGAAGTTCCCCAAAATGTCAGCCGAAGATCAAATAAACAGCGTGAACTGGCAGCAAATTCAACCTCCTCGATGGGCAAATGAAATTCCCCGGTTGCTTCGCCTGATGCTTCAATCGCTGGATTACACGACACGGCGAAATACCATTGACACATTAAGCAATCATATCGCCCATCAATCAGGAATTTATGAAACCACCATCGCAACGCTGCCTGTATTGCTTTACCTGCTGGACGATCCGGCTGTAAACGATAAAGAATGGGTGCTTGAGCTGCTCTATGTGATTCGCTTTCAAAACCCGAACTTATCCAAGCTGTATTCACAAGTTTACGAAATAATGCTTCAAGCACAGGACAAAATCAGTCGATTTCTTAATGATGCTAACCTCATAAATCGTCTTTTTGCTGCCCACATCTTGTCTCGATTTGTACTCCATGCAGACCAATCGGCGGCTCGGTTGAGATCGCGGCTCCAAATTGAGCAGGATGAAGACGTAAAGATTAATGTGATCTATTGTCTGGGGGAGTTGGTCAGTCATAATTCATCAGCGACGAAAGCAACTATCACTCACATTTTGTCCGATTTGGAAATTCTGGCTCAGTCGCCGTATTTCTACATTCGGTGTCACAGCTTGATCGCATACATACGAATAAGACATGATGAAACACCAGATCAATTCATTGAAGGTCTGATGCAGTGTGTGAAAGAATTCTCCACGGAATATGATAGCCCTGTCCTCAACGCCGCAAATACGTCGTATGATATTTGCAGAGCTTTAGCGCAGTTTTCTGAACCGCGTCGGCTCAATTTGATGACACACGCCCTCTCAATTGCGACTTCGCGGAGAATGGTCTACAGCCTTGCGAATGAACTGTTATGGAGTTATGACTTTCGAAGAAAAGATTATGTCACCCCCATCTCATTATCAGAAATAACCCATAACCAATACCGGGTCATCCAAGCCATCTTGAGTGCGGATCTGTTTTGGGAAAGTGGAAGCAATGTTTCGATTGAGATAACCTACAAAACCGATCTGAGCAGTCGAGACAATCTGCGGAAACAACTTGAACAAGCTAAAGTGGTTGGAGACTAAAACCCATTTGACCGACCCAGACTCCGAATTAGGCTACACTCCCATCTTTTTCAGAGGCAGATTTACTACAGTTCGCACCCCACCACATAATCACAATCCTGCCCAAATCATCGACCTCTTGAAATCTTTTCTAGCCCCTTTCAGTGGGCTTGATTTTCCCTAGCCAGATGGCTTTAGCCTCTGGCGGCGACTACGGCACAGTCGAATCCGTCAACCGCATCCACCCCCAACAGCCCATCACCGTTGACGAAGCCCAGTCCGAATCCCCAGTAGCT
The DNA here is from genome assembly GCA_019912965.1 of Anaerolineae bacterium. Lineage (GTDB taxonomy): Bacteria > Chloroflexota > Anaerolineae > Aggregatilineales > Phototrophicaceae > CFX2. Next base: position 538 of record JAIOHM010000186.1, on the reverse strand, counting down.
TGATGCTAAATTTAGCTGGCGACCCAACCCATAGTTGAATCGTCAGCTCAGTCACAATCTCCCAATTTGGCTGCTAGTTTAGGGAACTTTGCTGAAAGTTTCTCTTCCTCTAGTGGCTCACCGACTAAAGCTACAGGAGCAGGAAGTTCAACATGCTCAAGCTCGTATCCGAATTTATTATCGTAGGCAACTAGTGCGATGTACGAAAACCCTTCATATCTTGTTTGAAGTCGATTTTCCGGCGTTACAATCGACACCAAAGCCTCAGGATCATGAACTGCTTGGTAAAAGGTTTCCTTTCCCTGAGCCATTAGCCAATTACGGAAACTCAAAAAACCATTTTCGTTACACCCACAGCCGATGAGGACGCACGCATTCCATAAATCAGCAAGATAAGTTTCATTTAATAGGGTCTGGTAGATGATGTAAAATTCAATGATCTCTGCCTCGGATTTCTGCGATAGCTCATCAATAATGACTTGACTCCCAGCCTCAAGATCGCTGCTGCTTGTTTCTCTAGCGGATTCAATCATTTGCC
>JAIOHM010000185.1 GCA_019912965.1 Anaerolineae bacterium | reverse complement strand
GTGTAGGGGTGGGGGTGACACCGGGAATACGCAGGGTTTGACCCGCAAAGATCAAAGCTGGATTGACGATATTGTTGGCTTCCGCCAGTATGCGAACCGTCGTTTTGTAGCGGACAGCGATACGAAACAGCGTGTCGCCGGGGCGAACGACATAGGTGATTTCACCCGCAACGGGCGGTAAAACCTGCGCCGTTGGGGCAGCGGGAAGAACCTGTGATGCCCCCGGTTCCTCGGTGACGACCTGGGCACTGACGGTCAGGGTTGTCATCAGCAACACCAGCAGTACGACCACTGCTAATCGTTGGTGGCGCATCGCGTCTTTCTCCTTCATGACGGTTGGTTGTGTTAAAAATTCTTTACTCTGTGCATATTACACTGACTAACGACATCACGCCACTGCAACACCTGATAACGGTGCTATAATCTCAAGCTGGTTAGGAGGATGCGATGCGTAAAAACACTGCTACACTGGTCATCATGATTGTTATAGGGCTGTTGTTCAGCAGCACCGTTCAGGCTCAAACCCGTTCGGTTTACTGGCAACAGTGGGATGTGCATATTGATAACATCGACACGGTGGCTAATCGTTTCGACGTGGCGGAGCGCTATGACATTGATTTCACAGGGCGTTTCACATTCGGCTCGGTCGTTATCCCACTGAATAATATCGAAGCTATTCGCAATGTTGAAGTTTTTGAAGATGGACAAGCGCTGCGGGAAAGCTGTTCTGGCTCCGGGGGTACTTACTGCGTCGAAAACACTGATGAAGGACTCTCGATCACTTACTATTTTGTCGATCCGATTAACAATGACCGGCAGCAATTTGAGATTCGGTATCAGGTGACAGGTGCGCTGCGGGTATACGAAGGCGGCGACCAATTGTATTGGATTGCCGTGCCGAGTGAGCATTTTGGTTTCCCGATTGGCAGCAGCACTGTTACGGTCGAACTGCCAGAGGGTTTTGCGCCGCGCGAGGGTATTGACCCTGTGGAAACTTATGGCGTTCCTGCAACAGTGAATGTACAGGGCACGACGATTACAGCGACAGCTAATGAACCCATCACCGGGAACGAGTCGTTTGAAATTCGGGTTCAGTATCCACATAATCCGGCGGCACAGGCAGCCGATTGGCAGGGTACGTTTGACCAGCGGCAAACTTATGGGCCGATTGTCAGTTTAGGGGTGGTGGCGATTGCGCTCCTGATTTTCGTCGGCGGATTGATGGGTGTGTATTCGCTGTGGTACACACGTGGGCGTGACCCGAAAGTTGGGCCAGTGCCGACCTATTTGACCGAACCGCCAACTGATCTGCCGCCCGCAGTGGTGGGAACGCTGCTGGATGAACGGGCGGAGGTGTGTGATGTGATTTCGACCATCGTTGATCTTTCGCGGCGTGGATATATGGTGATGGAAGAAACACAAAAAGAAGGTTTGTTCGGCATCGGCAGCACGAGTGAATTCACCTTCAAGCGCACGGATAAACCGCTGGATGATCTGCGCCAATTTGAAAAGAGCATGATCGATTCGTTGTTCAACGGCAAGCTGGAACGGACGCTGGATTCACTGCGGAACAGTTTTTATGCGGTGATTCCGCGTTTGCAAGCGGATTTGTATGATGCGGTGGTGGAGGCGGGGCTGTTCACCACTAATCCCAGTACGACCCGGATGATGTGGACAAGTCTGGGTGTGATCATACTGGTGATTGCTTTCCTGTTGGGTTTTGGATTGTCGGTTCTTATGGAATCGATCAGTGCGGCACTGCTGTGTATTCCGGTAGCGTTGGGGATTGTGGGTGTTGTGGCGCTGATTATGGCACAGGCGATGCCCGCCAAAACGCGCAAAGGGGCAGAGGATACGGCCAAGTGGCGTGCATTTCTGGAATATCTGCGTAATCTGGAAAAGTATGCGGATGTGCAAGAAGCCGCTGAACAATTTGATGATTATCTGCCGTATGCAGTCGCGTTCCAGTTAGAACGGTCATGGGTGCGGCGTTTCAGCGAGGTAGCGACTGTTCCTATTCCGCCCTGGTATTTTCCGAATTATGGCCCCTATGGTCGGCGCTATGTCGCGGGTTCACCTTATCATCGCCCCAATTGGGGTGGCAGCAGCGCATCCGGTGGTTTGCCGGGTGAACTGGCACGGGCGGATGGAGGTATGTCACTTGGCGATCTTTCCGACAAAATGGGCGGCGGATTAGCCAATATTTCCAACGGGTTGAACACGATGCTGGCTTCGGCTTCATCGGTTGTCACCAGTCGTCCACAGCCGAGCAGCGGCAGCAGTGGACGCTGGAGCAGTGGGGGACGCAGCTGGAGTGGTGGTGGCAGCTTCCGGGGCGGTGGCAGCGGTGGCGGTTCGCGCGGGTTTGGATAACAAGAAGTAATGAGTTATGCGACTCGGAGACTTGTGAGTTGCCCATTAGGTGAACAGATTAAATACACAACTCAAGGAGTGTGTGAATGAATACAGGGCGGCTGGTTGGCGTTATTCTGATCGTGGTGGGGTTCGGTATCGCGGTGATTGCCGGGTTATGGCTGGCGCTGCAAGTGCAGCAAATTGGCGCGGGCGGTGCATTGATCGGCGCAGTTATCGCTTTTATCCCGGTGGCGCTGCTGGTCGGAGGCGGTATCTATATGTACGTGATTGGCAGCAAAGAAGTGGTGGAAGAATCCAGTATGCAGCAGCAGCGCCAACTGCTGGATATTGTGAAAAGCCGGGGGCAGGTGGCAGTGGCTGATCTGGCGCTGGAGATGAAAACCAGCGTGGATAACGTAAAAAATCTGCTGAATCAACTGGTTGGGTTGCAGGTTTTTAGCGGATACGTAAACTGGGAAAAAGGCGTGATTTATTCATCTGATGCCAAACAACTGCGAGAACTGGATAAATGCAAAAACTGTGGCGGCGAAATCAAACTGGTGGGTAAAGGTGTGGTGACCTGCCGCTTTTGTGGGATGGAGTATTTTCTGAGCTAGTTGGGGAGTCATTAGTCGTTGGTCGATAGAACATGAGAGCATTTGAGACTCCCAAACATTGGGGAGAAGATGCGGCTGAAGTACGGGTAAAATTATTACTGTTTTTCTGATGGATGAAAGGACACGAAATGTCTGAATTGTATGATCGTATTATCAGTGAGCGCGGCTCATTTGAACGATTGGTAGCCCGGATACCGGGTTTTAGCGGGTATCTGGATAATAAGGCGCGGCGATTGGCTGACCGGATGCTGCGCGATCATGTTTCCGGGCAGTTGGCGCTGCGGATCAACCGATTGGCGGATATTCAAAAGCGTTTGCTGGACAGTGGTGGATTGGCGTTGATGAGCGAGATGACCAGCGCCAAGAGCAAACTGCAACTCTATCATGACCGCGTGAAGGCGGCTGTGCCGGGTTATTCCGGTTTCTTTGCGGCGATTAAGATTGGCGCAGAAGAACTGGAAAAGCTGTATAGTTTTGATGAAGCACAGGTGCGTTATATGGACGAGATTGATACCGCAATCAAAGCTGTGGATGATGCTGTGACCAGCAATGCCGGGGTCGCAGAGGCCATTACGGGATTGGACAGGGTGACAACTGAAGCTAACGAGGTATTCACGCTGCGGGAAGATGTATTGACGCAGTTGGATAAAGGGCTTTAGCGCGTTATCCGTTTTCAGTAAACAGGCTCACTCATGCCAGCAGCTTTGGCGAGTGAGCGATTATCCTAAACCGGGCAGTCAATTTAAGGAGATCAAATTATGCCGCGCATTATTGATGTAGTCGATCATACTAATGTTGGCGACTATGAGTTTGCTTACCGTGAACCACAAGAAGGCAGTGGCGATTTTCGGATGGGTTCGCAGGTGATTGTGGGTGAGAGCCAAGCAGCGGTATTCGTGCGCGGTGGGCAGGTGCTCGACGTGCTGAAAACCGGACGCCATACGCTTTCTACCGCTAACCTACCGATTCTTGCAGGATTGATTGGGCTGGCGACCAGCGGACGGACGCCGTTCACCGCTGATTTGTACTTCATCAACCTGAAGGATATGCCGCAGGTGGGATGGGGAACCAGCACCCCGATTGTGATGGAAACCCCCGGCAAAGGTATGGGTGTGGTGCTGCTGATTACGCACGGCGTCATCGACATCGGCGTGGATGATCCGCTGCTGTTCGTCAAGCAGTATGCGGTGGGTAAAGCATCGCTGAATCTGGATTCTATCCGTGACCGCATTCAGTCAATGCTGCTGGGTGAGATTGCCGAACTGATTGGCAAGTCCGGCGCGCAGAGTATCCCGGATGCCAACAAACTGTTGGGCGATCTGGAAGGGGCAATGCTGGCGAAAGTCAACGAGAAGTTCACGGTGATGGGGCTGCGGATTAAGGCATTTGAGGCCAATCCATTTACAGCGAAGGATGTTTCGCTGGATCAACTGCGAAATTATGTGAGCCTCGATGTTTGGGAACGTGTACAACGGCTTCAGATCGCACAGACGGCGGCAGCCAATCCCGGTATGGGCGGTGCGCTGGCGAGTGCAGGCGTTGGGTTGGGTGTTGGGCAGCAGCTTGGTGCGGCGATGAACCCGGATGCGGCAGCGATGCAACAGCAGCTTCAACAGCAGCAGATGATGATGAACCAGATGATGATGCAGATGATGCAAAATCAGGGTGGACAGGGTGGTCAGCAACCGGCCAGCGCACCTGTTTCGGATAATCCGCAGACGAAAGCCGAAGTTCAGGCACTGCTGGATAATCTGGATATGAAGCTGGCGAAGGGTGAAATTTCCGAGGCGATTTATAATCGTCTGGTCGAGAAGTGGCAGAAGAAATTGGATGAAATGGGATAGGTAGTTCTCAGTTCTCGGTTGTCAGTTTTCAGTAAATGCGAGAGCGTGTCCCAGATGGGATGCGCTCTTTTTTATGGGATGGTGAGGGTGGTGAGCAGATAACTATCCGAATCGCCAATCGGGAGACGGGCATTGGTTTCGGGCTCGTAGAAGCCAACGTGGATTTCGTAGTCGCCAGGTGCAACCGAAACGAGCGGCAGTGTGTAGACATCGCGGTAAATTTCACCTGATGTCCAATCGGTAGTGCTGATGCGTCCATCTTGTGGATACTGGTCATCCTGTGACCATAGCGGGCTGCCCGTAGCGGGATTCACAGCGCCGATTAGATGGACGAAGATTTTTAGCGGTGTAGCCATTTGCTGTTGTGGACGCCAGTAGAGCCAGATGGTGAGGTTTCGGTCAGGTGACAGGAAGGTTTGAGCGCCGACCAGTTCGATACTATCATCAAAATTGGCAAGCGGCTGTGGGGTAAGTTCATTGGCTGAGACTGACCAGCGCATGTACTGGCGGAATTTGAGATCGTCGGCTTGACCCTCACGCACAAGCTGCATATTGGAATCCAGCCAATTTTCGACCACGCCCGCGCTAGGCCAATCCGGGAAAGTTTGCCCAACAATCCATATGCCGCGACGTTTTTCGGATTCTGTCGTCAGGATGCGCTCAATTTCGTCAGCAGGTTGGGTGGGGTAGCCGGGGAGTGCGATGTCGTCAGCCGGGGCGTTGTAGTAATAACCGAAGGCGGAGTCGACCGAAAGTTGTATCACCAGATCACTGGCGGTGACGTTGGCGGCTAGATAGTCTGTCAGGGCAGGCCAATCGCGGGATTTGGCGTAGGCTGGCACAGCAACGTAGTTGTAGATGCTGTATCCAGATAGGCCGATCCAGGTTATGCATACCGTAACCCCTATCCAGCGTAGAGTTGTTCGGCGCATTTGCCATAGACAGGTGATGAGAGTGGCGACAATCACGATGTAGGCAGGAATGACCGCTAGCAGATAACGCGGCGTGAAAATATTCATGCGTATTGCCGCAAGACTAAACAAAAGCGGCGGCACAAAGCCGATGATGCTCAGGAACAGAGCGCTTTTCGGCTTCCAGCGCCAGAGACTAACCAACCCAATCCCCAGCACTAACGTGATAAACGGCCAAACGATGTTCACTATGTCCAGCGGGAGTGTTTCGCCAAAGGTGAGCGTTGGTAGAAAGGTCGTGAACAGGCGGGGTATATCCAGTTGTCCAGCAATTGTGCCACTGTATGTTCCAGTTGCGACCAGATTCCCCTGCAAGATCAGGAATGATCCAATGGCGGTGACGAAAGCTGGAAGCGTCGCAATTATCCAGCGTCCAAATGTTTTTCTATGGCTGACCAGGACATAGAAGCCAAAAGCAGATAAGGTCAGCAGATCGAAGTAAAAGACATTGGCAGCAAGAGCAGCGAGGATGCCATAAAGAAGCCATCGCCATCTGTTATTTGGCTGTTGTAAGGCGCGAAGTCCAGTGATTAGTGCAAGTGCGCTTAGACCTGCCCAAATGCCATTGTTGCGGGCGTCCTGTGCATGCCAAATCTCAAAAGGATGCAGGGCAAACAAGAGGGCGGCTAGTAGACCGACATGCTTTCCGCCAAGCTGTGTGCCGAGTATATACAGGGCTGGGATACCAAGCAGGTTGAACAGCGCAGGCAGCAAACGCATCGAGAATTCGGTTGTGCCGAAAAGCAGACCCCATCCCCGAAAGAGCGCATAGATAAACGCTGGATGGGGTTCGATGGTAGCGATATTCGTCAGCGATTCGCCCAACGGCAACCGCGCCCAATACAGAATGCTGAAGGCTTCGTCACCCCGAAGCGGTGTGACAGCCAGATTATGCAGGCGCAAGAAAAAGCCGATCATGGTGATGACCATGACCAGCAGGGCAGTTCGGAACATCATCCGGTGACGACTGTGGCTTCTTCGAGCGCGTCCGCTACAACTTCTGGCACAATGCCGATTTTGGGTTTCTCGGTTTTTTCGCCTTTCTTTTTGGCAGGTGCAGGCTGCGGTGCTTTTTCCTGCTGCTGGCGCGTGATCTCGCGTATATAGTCGCGCAGATTCGGTGTTTTGTCTTCGTGGGTGAACAACACCGGGATCGTTGGATTGATTATGTCTACCTGTGCGCGTGGGTCTACGAAGATGATGAGGGGCTGTACTTCAACATCTGGCGCACCTTTTTCCAGCAGTTTTTTAACATGGGCGGCGGCTCTCTGGGCTTCCTCAGTTGGGTTGCCAATCGAGTCGCGGCGGATGATGCTCAGGATGCGTCCGGCAAAACCGCCGTGTGTGCGCCACTGGTCGCCTTCAACTGCGTATCGACCTTCCTGAAATCGGGTGATGATGGCGAAAACGCCCTGTGGGGCAATCAGCACATGACGGGCAGGAAAGTGATAGTAGTTGTAGAGGACGCTCTTGTTGCTTAATCCCTTCAGCCCTTCCTGAATAGCATCCTCCGGGCGCGGTTTTCGCACCCAGAGGTTGGTCATCCGTACCGATGCCATCGTAGCGATGAAACCGATGGGCAGGACAAGCCAGGGGAGGAAGAGGGCAAGTGTCAGCGATGTGCTATCCTCGGCGCTGAGTTGCAAATTAGCCAGCAGAAAGCCGCCGATCAGCACCGCCACACTGAAAAAAAACAGGTAGTTGGCGAGGCGACGATTTCTCCTAACCAGCTTGACATTGGTTTCAATACGCATAAATGACCTTCCAGATTATCACGGTGTAGGCGATGGTGTAAAAGTTGGCGTCACAGTTGCATTGCCGGGGACAAAGTAAGAGATGCCGCCACTCTGCGGGATTTCCGCACAGACCAGCTCGCCTATGCGCAAACTAGGCAGAATTTCCCAGACACGGGGCGAACCTTTTGCCAGCCCAACAACCGCCGTATTGATGTCCTCCGGGTTGACCTTAATGCAGTGGGTAACTGCGGCAGCCAGCGTGTCGTGAAGGGGGTTGCCATTCTGATTATAGAAAGTAATGTCGTAGTAAAGCTGTTTGCGGATGTAACCCAGCGGATTTGCAGGGGCATAACCGACCCAAATGGCGGTGCAGCTTGGGGCGATGGTGCTGCGGAAAGTGATGCCGACATCTTCGGTATCCCAGAACAAGGTGTCGCAGGCGGGCGGATAAACCTTCATGACACTTAATTTGGCGCTGTCAACAGATGATACCTGGGTGACACTGAAAGCAGCCGTTCCCGCGAAGGTTGGCACGATGACCGTAGGCGCGCCGGGCGAGGTGGTTACGGAAATGCCACCGGTGATTTCGGCTGTAATGCGGGCAATGCCCTTCATATCCAGATTGACGGGGGCTGTTCCGTTCGATGGGCCAAGCACCGTTGCTGAGGACAAACGCGCCAGATCGAAGCGACCACCGGGCGTCCAACCCCAATAGGTGAGTACTGATGAACCGGAGTTATCCGCCAAAAACTTGAAATTGACAGGCAGATAGAATCCGACCCAGACAACGGGTTGGGTGATGGTGACAGGTGTGGGGAAGGTAATGGTGACAACACCTGTTTGGGTGATGTTGGCCTGCGTTTGCCCAACGAGGGTAGCATCAGAAGGTGAACCCCCATTCCCATCCTGATACACGACTACATCAATCGCTGCACCGGGAACAGGGCTATCAACGGCGATGCTCACCCGGTCGATGACGGCGGGTAGCTGCAAGCTCAATGGCGTGAGGTCAAAGCCGTTCATAACCAGCGTTTGCTCGCCCGTGATGAACCAAGTGGTACTGGTATCGCCCCGGTTGTTGCTCAGCGCAATCTGCCCAGCGTTGACAAACAGGGTTGAAAGGCTGAGTACAATCAGTGCCATAAAGGCAACCAGTGCAAATTTTCGTATCGAAAGCATTGTTCATCCTATCCAGCGCGGGCATTGTCAAAAACGATAGGTTTGCGCCACACGCTACTTGGTGTATGATCTGGCGGCTATTTTAGGGATATTGTTACTGATGGTCAAGCAACTCAGGCTTTATAGCGCATTTCTCCTACCCGTTGCCTACCTGCTGCTGGCAGTTTTGGTATGGTTGACGGTGATGTGTGAATTCCGTCTGGACGACAGTTTTATCACCTATCGCTATGCCCAAAACTTCGCGGGCGGGGCGGGTCTGGTTTATAACCCCGGCGATTCGGTACTCAGCACCACTGCACCCCTGTATGCGATGCTTCTGGCTGCTCTGAGTTTTGTCATTCCTGATTTTCATCTGCTCGGTAGTTTTATCGGGATCATGTGCATCGGGTTGGGCGGTTGGGTGATTTATAAGCTGCTGCCGACTGTTATGCCAGAATGGATTCGGCTATGGGCAGGCTTGGTGTATACCTTGAGCAGTCCACTGTGGCTGGCGCTGGGCATGGAAACGGCCTTGTGGATTCTGTTGGTGCTGGCGGCGATTGCGTTAGGGCAGCGTGGATGGTGGGCATGGGCTGGTTTGCTGGTTGGGCTGGCGGTGCTGGCCCGACCTGACGCGGCGCTTCCGAGTGGGCTGTTGGGCTTGGCAGCGATTGGTACAACCGTGAATACATCTCAAACGCGCGAACGCTGGTGGCTGCCACTGGTTGGCTACGTAGGGGCTGGCATTGTGCCGATTGTCCTGTTTGCATTGTGGGCGGTTGCGACTTATGGATCACCATTCCCGGCAACGTTGAGTGCCAAAAGCGCGCAGGCAGTTCTGGGCATTACCGGGTTAGGTGTCAATGTGGATACATGGGAAGGTTTGCGGCTGATTTTACGCAGTCTAATGACGCAGAGTTCGCTGTATGTGGCACTGGCGCTTCTGGCAGTGCTGGGATTGGCAGGATCGATCTCAATTTCGGTATTCCTCGTGGTTATTTGGGGTGCATTACATTTGCTTGCCTATGTGGTGTTGCGGGTTGCGCCGTATCGCTGGTATTATGCGCCGCTGGTGCCGGGTTTGGTGCTGCTGGCGGCTTGTGGATTGTATTTCATTTATGGGCGTTTGCAGGCTCGTAAGTTCCGGTTTGCGGCTTATCTGGCAGCGGCTTTGGCGATTTTTCCGTTGATTGCACAGTTGGAGTCATTTGTGGCCGTTCGCCAGCAAATCCTGAATGGCGGCCCGGTAGATGTGATGCTGCCGATTGTGGATTGGCAGGCTTACCGCGAAACGGGTGAATGGCTGGACAACAATGCACCTCCAGATGCAACAGTGGGCGTTGCCGAAGTGGGGCAGGTGGGTTTTTATGCGCGGCGCTGGATGACGGATTACCTCGGTTTGTTGCAACCGGATGCCTCGCAGATGCTCAAACGCGGTGATTTGTATAGCTGGTTGGCAGGGTATGCGCCGGATTATCTGGTATTCCAGCGATTTCGGGGCGCGCCGCTCGTGCTTTACAACTATGTTATTGAAGAAGATTCTTGGTTTAAGGCAAATTATCAACCGGTAACTGAGTTTGACGACCCACGTTATTCATCTGGCCCGGTGACGATTTTTGAACGTGCAACACCGGAAAATGCCTTAAACCCACAGGCGATACAACTGGATTTTGGCAATCTGCGATTAATTGGATTGGCGACGGATGGTGATTCGCTGACGGGGGCAGGCGGTGCGGTGCGGGTGCGGCTGGATTGGGAAGTGTTGGGTGAACTGCCGCCGGAAATCCATATCGCGGTGAAAGGGCTGGATATGGCTGGAACAAATCCTGCCTTTGATGGCGATTATGGAACGGCACATTGGCAGGGTGCATTCTCGACATGGCACGGATTTGTTGTGCCGGAAGGTGCAGAACCGGGGCAGTATACCCTGCTGGTGGCGGTTGGGCCGAAGGGCGGGCCATATCAAGAGCAGGGCGCTGGCTTATTGGTGGTATCTTCCTAGTTTTCAGGGCTGGTGCTATAATCGCGCGGGTTTGTAACCAATCAGGATGTGGTTGATATGGAGTTCGCGGTTTTAGCATTAGTGCTGGTGTTGGGGTTGGGCGCTTATTGGTCGATGGTGATATTCCCCAAGCAGCGGGATTTTAGCAAACGACAGCGGTATGTGCAGTCGTTAGCGGTTGGCGACGAAGTGGTTACCTATGGCGGAATTATCGGCAAAGTGATTGACATTGAAGCCGAGAAAGGTGTCGCCCACGTTGAAATTGCTGATGGTATTATCGTCCGGTTGGTGACGGCGGCGCTGGTACAGCCGTATGACCCGGATGAATTTGCAAGGGCGGCTCAGATGGGGTTGGAGACAGACGAGAAGCCCCAGACGAATTCCTAGATTGCGTTCATGATATGCGGAATGGGCTAACCATTCCGCAATTGTTTTAGAAAGGTTCGTTATGCGAAGTCACGTTCGCTGGCTGGTTTTCATCGTGGTATTGACGATTTTCTGCGTGTGGGTGAGCCTGCCAGATAATCAAGGTATCCATCTGGATACTGATAACGATGGCAAAGAGGACATTGGCCTAAATGTCCGGCAGAGTTTGGGCCTGGATTTGGTCGGTGGGTTGCGTGTTCTGCTTCAGGCGGAATTGCCACCGGGGGCATTTACAATTGACGATTTACGTCAGGCCGCCAACAATGTGGCGCGGCGTGTAAATTCGCTGGGTGTGGGCGAGGCAACGGTGCAGGTGCAGGGGCGTGACCGCATTCTGGTGGAACTGCCGGGTGTGCGTGATCCGCAGCAGGCGATTGACACCATTCAGAAAACGGCACTGCTGGAATTCGTTGATTTCGGTGGGCTGGGGGCACAGGTGCTTCAACTTGAAGGCCAGAAAATCCTGACGACCGAGCAGTTGCTTATTCAACAGCAGCGCGATGCAGTAGAAGCCTCTATCGAAGTTACACCAGAGGCAACTTCTGCTGTTGAGACTGCTGGGGAGGTAGCTGCCGAAGTGACTCCTGAAACGCCGACTGAGCCACAGGCTATCGCTAATCCGCTGACCGGGCAGCCTTTCCAGACGGTGATGACGGGCGCGGGGTTACAATCGGCAGTGGCATCGCTTGACCAACGCGGTCGCTGGATTATCCAGTTTGAATTGACATCAGAAGGTGGGGCGGTGTTCGGGCCATTCACTGATGCTCGCATTGGGCAACCGATGGCAATTGTATTGGACGGTATTGTGCTGTCTGCGCCGACTATTCAGGCGAAGCTGGATACAGGCGGGGTAATTTCCGGCAATTTCACTGAACAGGAGGCCAAACAGTTAGCGCTGCAACTGCGTTCCGGTGCGCTTCCTATTCCGCTGCGGGTTGAATCCGCTGAAACGGTTGGTGCAACGCTCGGACAGGAATCAGTTAATCTGAGCATTCGGGCAGGTATCATTGGTGTGATCGTGGTGCTGACCTTCATGCTGGTGTATTACCGTGTTCCGGGAATTGCGGCTGATCTGGCACTGCTGGTGTTCATTGTGCTGAATATGGCAGTCTTCAAACTCCTTCCGGTGACATTGACGCTGCCCGCGATTGTCGGCTTTTTGATTTCCATTGGCACAGCGGTGGATGGCAACATCCTGATTTTTGAACGCATCAAAGAAGAACTGCGGGCTGGAAACGATCTGGATACCGCTTTGAAATCCGGTTTTGATCGCGCTTGGGCTTCAATCCGTGACTCGAATTTTTCGACAATTATTATCTGCGGTATTTTGTTCCTGTTTGGGCAGACTCCCGGTGCGAGCATCGTCAGTGGTTTCGCGGTGACATTGGCACTTGGCTTGCTAATCAACTTGTTTACAGCGGTCATTGTGACGCGCACATTTCTGCATTTGCTGGTTGCTGGTTTGCGGCAACCGCTTATCCAGCGCCACTGGTTACTGGGCGTCTAGGGAGATAATACTATGTTCAGTCTGGTACAGAAACGACGCTGGTTTTTCATTATTTCCGCGTTAGTAATCCTCCCCGGTATCGCTGTTATGATCTATTCACTGGCGACGACCGGGCAGCTTTTCCGCCTGAGTATCGATTTTGAAGGTGGTGCAATTTACGAGTTGAAATTTGCCGAAGCTGGGGCGACTGAAAGCGGCATTCGGGATGTGTTTGCCAGTTTTGGCGAAGATACGGTCATTATTCAGCAGCTTGGCGAACCGGAACAAAATCGCTGGTCGGTGCGTGGTTCGTTCCGCGATCAGGCAACTGTCGATGAAATTGTAGGCGCATTGGGCACACTTGCACCCGTTGACCGGGGCAGCCTGCGTATTGAGCAGGTTTCTGCCACCATCGGGCAAGAAGTGACACAGGCCGCATTTGTGGCGGTTCTGGTGGTGGCGGCGGTCATCACCGGGTTTATCCTGTTTGCTTTCCGCAGTGTGCCGAATGCTTTCCGCTATGGTGTATGTGCAGTGCTGGCGATGGTGCATGATGTTCTGGTGGTTTCGGCCATTATGTCACTGGCGGGTTTGCTGTTGGGTTGGGAAGTTGATGCGCTGTTCCTGACAGCAGTGTTGACTGTTGTTGGTTTTTCGGTACAGGATACCATCGTGTTATTCGACCGTATTCGTGAGAACATTCCCAAACATCTCGGTGAGCCGTATGAAACGATTATCAACCGGAGTATTCTGGAGACGATTCATCGCTCGTTGGCGACGCAGTTGAATGCCTTTTTCATCATGGTCGCTATTCTCATTTTCGGCGGCGACAGCATCAAACAGTTCATCGCCATCCTGTTTGTGGGTTTGCTGACGGGTACATATTCCTCAATTTTCATTGCCGTGCCGCTGCTGGTTTCATGGGAAAAGGGCGAAATTCCGTTCATCAATCGGCGGCCTTTGAAAACCGCTGACGCTGAGGTTTAAGCCATGCGTGGGCTGATCTTTGACGGTCAACTGCGTTTGGATACTTCCTTGCCGATACCGCAATATCAAGGTGACGGCGCGCTGCTGAAAATACGGCAGGCTGGCATCTGCAATACTGATTTGGAACTCGTCGCCGGGATGTACAATTTTTCCGGTATTCTTGGGCATGAATTTGTCGCGGAAGTGGTCGAAGGTTCACCAACCCTAATGGGTAAGCGGGTGGTGGGTGAGATCAGTGTGGTGTGCGGGCAGTGTGATTTCTGCCAACGGAGTATTCCAAGTCAGTGCCGCAATCGTATGACAGTTGGCATCCGACGTTATCCGGGGGCATTTGCGGATTATCTAGTGCTTCCCCAACGCAACCTCCACATTGTTCCAGATATGGTTAGCGATGACCAAGCAGTCTTTGTTGAGCCATTAGCGGCAGCCTTGCAAGTAACAGAAGGGGTTCATATTTCTCCGCGCGACCGGGTGATCGTCATTGGTTTGGGCAAGTTGGGGATGTTGATCGCACAGGTCTTGAAACTGACAGGTGCGGATGTAATTGCGGTTGTGCGCCGGGAGCAGCAGGCTCGTTTGCTGCAAAACTGGGGCATTCAAACAGCAGCATTGGAGGATTTAGAACCCCAGCGCGCGCAGGTAGTGGTGGAAGTCACAGGGAATGAAGACGGCTTTGCGGCGGCACTCAATCTGGTTGAGTCGCGTGGAACAATTGTCCTCAAAAGCACTTATAACGGTTTGCCTCAAGCGGATTTGACGCAGATTGCTGTCCGCGAAATCCGTATTGTGGGAAGCCGCTGCGGCCCATTTGACGCGGCACTTCGTTTGCTGGAACGCGGTCTAGTAGATACTCAACCGTTAATTGAAGCCCGTTATCCATTTGACGAGGCACTACTGGCAATGGAACATGCTCAAATAAAAGGTGCGTTGAAGGTACTGCTGGATTTTTGAGTGCAGTGGTCAGAAGTTCAAAGAAGGGGAAAGCTGTAGCTCCCCGTGAAATTTTGGTTTAGCGGGTGGCAAGCGGCAGCGTGATGGCGAATGTTGAGCCTCGTCCCTGTTCACTTTCGAGTGTGATCTGGCCGCCGTGCGCCTCGATGATCTGTTTGGCGATTGCCAGTCCTAACCCGGTTCCCTGTGTGAATCCGGCAGTATCTGAGACTCGATAGAATTTCTCGAACATGTGCTTTTGATGTTCTTTGGAAATACCATAGCCCGTATCGGCAACTGCGACTTGAACAAGCGGTTGTTGTTCGCCGCCTTCGCCAGCTTCACTCGCTTGAACGCGAATCTCGCCCTTTTCGCGGTTGTATTTGATGGCATTCGTGAGGAGGTTAAGCAGCACTTGTTTGATCTTGCCGCGATCTGCACTGGCAGTGAAGTGGTCACACTCGATGTAGATATTGACGTGTTTATCGCTGGCCTGCGGCAGTACAACATCCACGCTTTCTTCAATCAGTTTCTTTAAATCAAAGCGCAAAATATCCAACCGTGTACGCCCGGACTCTAGTCGTGCCAGATCGAGGAAGTCACTCGTCAGGCGGCTGAGGCGCTCGGTTTCGCTGTGCATGGTGGTGATGATGTCGCTGCGTTTATTATCCGGCAGGTCGGGGCGCATAAGCAGAACCGTACTGGCTTTCAGGGCAGCCAGCGGGGTACGCAGTTCATGAACCATTTCGGCAATGAAGTCGCTCTGCTGGAACAGGCGCGCATTTTCGATGGCGATAGCGGCTTGTCCTGCCAGTGTGGTGAGTGTGTTGATGTCACTTTCATCCCATCCGCCCCCACCAATTTTGTTGATTCCTTCCAGCACACCGATAACCTTGTTGTGGGTACGCAGCGGGACAGCCAGAATGCTGCGCGTCTGGAATTCGATGGTATCGTCAACTTTGCGCGTCCAGGTTGGCTCTTTGGTCACGTCGTCAATCACACGTGGTTCACCATGCAGCGCCACCCATCCAGCGATGCCGCTACCTTTTGGAATGATAATATCTTCCATATCCTGCGGTTTGATGTTGGATGCAATCTCGAAGCGCAAATCGCCAGTTGAGGGGTCAATGAGCATAATCGAAGCGGCTTCGGTATTGGTGAGTTCCTTCGCGGCGGAGATAATTTTCTTCAGCAGCGATCCTAAATCGAGCGTTGAATTCAACTGCTGGCTGATTTCAATCAATCGTTGGTAACGGGAGAGCATCAGTGTGTTGCTATCGGTGTTATTGGTGGCAATTGTCATGCGGTAATCTCCAAACGCTGCATGATTTCCGGTAGGATTTCGGCGGCGTCTGCGTGAATAACGACCTGCGCCTTTGCATCCAGATGCGTATTTTCCAGGTTAAGGATGACCAGTTTTGCGCCCGCACGGGTCGCCAATAGCGGCAACTCGGAAGCAGGTGCAACTTCCAGCGATGAACCAATAATAATCATTAAATCGGTATTACGGGCAGCATCCTGTGCGCCCATAAGCTGTTGAATGGGCAATTGTTCACCAAACAGAATCACGTTTGGCTTCAGCACACCCCCGCAGCGGCTACAGTGCGGCACCTGCTTATCGACCAGAAATTGAGCAATAATTGGTTCTGCGGCATAGACGGCAAAACAATGGATACAGGTGGCCTCCCGCATGTGACCGTGTAATTCGTAAACCGTTTTGCTGCCCGCACGGGTATGCAGCATGTCGATATTCTGGGTGATGACTGCTTTCAAATGACCAAGCGTTTCCAACCGCACCAGTGCATCATGCGCTGGGTTGGGCAGGGCGTTTACGGTCGTTTGAGTCAGCGGATAAATCCAGTCATAGAACGCCTGCGGATCGTTGCGAAAGCCGTAAATGCTGGCAACCACCATCGGGTCTACATTATTCCACATACCGGAATGTGGGCTGCGAAAATCGGGAATGCCGGAGGGAGTGCTAATGCCTGCGCCCGTGAAGGCGACGATTTTCCGGGACTGTTTAATCAACTGCGCGACACAATCAATTTTTTCAAGCAACATAATTGGGGCTTACAACTAATAACTCAATTCACCCCCGGCTGTCACCTTGACGCGCGCAGCCAGGTCTTCGGCCAGTTTCATGATCTGCCCGGAGATAACAGCGTTCGGTTGATAAATGACAATTGGAACAGCGGCACGCATGGCTTGGAAAAGTTGGTCATGGGCGTTGGAGATGATTGCCCGTAAATCCTGACCAAGTGCGTGCTCGATTTCGTGCCAGGGCGTTTGGACATTGGATTGCGCCCGATTAACGACAACAACATGAATGCGCCCGGAATTTGGGTTGCCAGGTTCTAATTCGTGCAGCATTTCGCGTGCCATAGACAGCGCTACCGGAGTTGGTTCCACGACCAATACCAGTTGATCCATCTCGCGCTGGAGGCGGTTAGTGGTTGTATTCAGACGGCTGCCCAGATCGAATACTGCTGGTCGTCCCATCGTCCGCATCGCCCGCACAACCGCCAACGCCGAGTCATCCGGGTAGGATAATTGGGCATCCTGGGGATGAGCGGCGGTTAAAAGCGCCCGCAGGCCGGATTGGTGAAGTGTCAATTCACTTTCAATCAGCGTGGAGCGGATTTCATTGGCGGGTTTAATCAGGACATTTGCCATGCCCGACGATTGACCAAAACCGATGGATAATCCCAGACTACCAGAGCCGAGACAGAAATCTCCAAGTATGCTGTTTTCACCGCGCAGATTGAAGGCTGCCGTCAGGTTTAGGGCAATGGTGCTGGTTCCCACTCCCCCTTTAGCACCAATCACACCGACACTCAGACCCTTGCTGGTTTCCTGTTGTTTCTGCCCGGTCGTGCGGGCCAGCATCGTTTTGACACGCGAGGCAAGTTCGTTGGGGTGGGTTGGTTTGGTGAGGTAATCGTCCGCGCCCGCCTCAAAGCCTGCTACCTTATCATCCACCAGCGTTTTGGCGGTGAACATGATGATCGGGATGGTTTTGGTGTCCGGGTTGGCGCGCAGGCGGCGGCAGACTTCGTAGCCGTCCATGTCCGGCATCATCACATCAAGGATGATGAGATTGGGATGTTCGGTGGATGCTTTGGAGATAGCTTGATTCCCGGCATTGGCGGCCACAACTTCATAACCGTGCCGCTGCAACATCAGGCCGATCAACTTCAGGCTATCAATATCATCATCCACAATTAAGATTTTTTCGGACATGCTAGTATGTTTTATACTTGAACCAATGTTTGAGACAGTCTAGCACAGATGCATATGCCCTGCAAGCTAAGGACATTATAACGAAGTGGAGGGATTGACTGGCTAATTCGTACCATGTTATACTGCCATTCAAACCGAATTGTAACGACTTCGACCGGGAGGAGTAGGTGAGCTCCCTGCGCCAGAGAGTGTGGGTCATCGGCTGGAAGCCCACTCGCCAACGTTCACTGAAGGTCGCCCGCGAGTTGCTATGCTGAACGCTTAGTAAGCATGGCCGGGTACGCCCGTTAAAGCGCCAGAGTGTCCCATGCCAATATTTGGTTTGGGGAATCAAGGTGGTACCGCGAAAGCTAGCCCTTTCGTCCTTGTGTATAGGATGAAAGGGCTTTTTGTTTTTAGGGGTGATGTATGACCAAAGCGATGCCGAAGAACTTCAACTTTGCGGAATCTGAACCGCGTATTTATGAGCAGTGGGAACAAAATGGCTTATTTAAGCCGGAGGTTGCCGCACCGGATGCCGAAACTTTCGTCATCAGTATGCCGCCGCCGAATGTTACCGGGGCGCTGCATATTGGGCACGCGCTGACTGCTTCGGTGGAAGATTTGATGATTCGTTATGAACGGATGCGTGGCAAAGCGGCGCTGTGGGTGCCGGGTACTGACCATGCCGGGATTGCGACCCAGTTGATGGTTGAGCGGATGTTGCAGGACGAAGGCACCAGCCGGGAAGCGGTTGGCCGTGAAGAATTCCTGGCGCGTACCTGGGCATGGAAAGAAAAATATGGAAAATCGATTTCCAATCAGCATCGTCGTTTGGGCGCAAGCTGTGACTGGGATCGGGAACGCTTCACACTGGATGATGGGCTGTCGAATGCAGTACGGGAAGTGTTTATCAAGCTGTATGAACAGGGTTTGATTTATCGCGGCCCACGCTTGGTGAACTGGAGTCCCGGTTTACAGACGGCGGTTTCTGACTTGGAAGTGGAGCGCGAAGAAGAACAGGGCAAGCTGTATTTCTTCAAATATCCGGTGGAGGGCGGTGAGTTCATCCCGGTGGCGACGACTCGACCGGAAACCATTCTGGGGGATACGGCTGTTTGTGTGCATCCGGATGATGTCCGCTACAAACACCTGATCGGCAAGACGGCTTATGTGCCAGCCCTGAATCGTCCGATTCCGGTGATTGCCGATGACTATGTGGATCGTGAATTTGGTACCGGGGCGCTGAAAATTACCCCGGCGCACGACTTCAACGATTATGAAATCGGGCAGCGCCATAATCTGAAGTTCATCAATGTGATGAACCGCAATGCGACCCTGAATGCCGAGGCGGGACCATATGAAGGCCTGGATCGTTTCGTCTGCCGCGAGAAATTGTGGGCGGATATGACGGCATTGGGGTTAACCATCAAGGTTGAAGATCACACCATGGTTGTGCCGCGCAGTCAGCGAGGCGGCGAAGTGGTTGAGCCGATGATTAGCACCCAATGGTTCCTGAAAATTCAACCGCTGGCTGAGAAAGCGGTTGCTGCTGTTCGTGATGGGCGCATCAAGATCGTGCCTGAGCGTTTCGAGAAAGTCTATTATCACTGGTTGGAAAATATCGAGGATTGGTGCATCAGCCGCCAACTTTGGTGGGGACATCGTATTCCGGCATGGTATGGGCCGAATGGTGAAATCCATGTAGGCAAGCAGCCTCCCAAAGGGGATGGTTGGACGCCAGAACAGGACGTGTTAGATACCTGGTTCAGCAGCGGTTTGTGGCCATTCAGCACTCTGGGCTGGCCGGAAAAAACGCCCGATCTGAAGCGTTTTTATCCCACTGCGACCATGGAAACGGGCTACGACATCCTGTTCTTCTGGGTGGCGCGCATGATTATGATGGGCTTGTGGTTTACGGATGATGTGCCGTTCCGCACTGTATATCTGCACGGCCTGATTCGCGATAAGTTCGGCCGCAAAATCAGCAAGACGTTGGGCAACACCATCGACCCCCTGGAATTGGTTGATAAATACGGTGCTGACCCGCTGCGGTTTACCCTAGTAACCAGCGGCACACCGGGCAGCGACATCAATCTGGGTGAAGACCGGATTGAAGCCAATTGGCGTTTTGTCAATAAAGTGTGGCAGATGACCAACTTTGTGACCAGCAATCTGGAAGACGATATACCACCGGGCTTACCCCCTGTAAACGAACTGGATTTGCCCTCGCGCTGGATTACCAGTCGTTTGACTCGGCTGATCAGCAATGTGCAGTATCTGTTCGACAATTACCAGTATGGCGAAGCGGGACGGCAGATTTACGACTTCCTGTGGAGTGAATTTGCGGATTGGTATATCGAGATGAGCAAATATCCACTGTACGAAGGCGATGCTCAGGCCAAGTTGAACACACGGCGGGTGCTGGTGCATATTCTGGATACAGGGTTGCGTTTGCTGCACCCCTTTATGCCATTTTTCACCGAGGAATTGTGGCAGTATATTCCGCACGAAGGTAAATCGCTGATTGTGGCATCATGGCCGAAAGCCGATAATGCTTATCTGGATGATCGCGCTGAAACGGAAATGACCGTGCTTATGGACTTGGTGCGCGGCATCCGCAACGTGCGTCTGGAATATAATGTTGATCCAGCGCGCAAAATCAGTGCTGTTTTTGCACCGGGAAGTTATGGCAAGGCGCTGGAACAGTACGGCTACCTGTTTGGACGGATGTGTAATACGCCCGAAACCAGTATTCTCTCCAGCGGAGCAACCGCACCCGGTGATGCCGCTTCGGTAGTGGTGAGCGAAGTGACGGCTTACCTGCCGCTGGCGGGTTTGGTTGATGTGGCAGCGGAATGTGAACGGCTGACGAAGGAGCAGGAGAAAATTCAGCAGCAGATTGCGCGTTCGGAGGGCATGTTGGGCAATGAGCAGTTTGTGAGCCGTGCCAAGCCGGATATAGTGGAGCGCGAACGAACGAAGCTGGCGGATTTGCAAGCCAGCGCGACCCAGATTGCCGAGCGATTGGCGGCACTCTGTTCGTAGGTCATAATGTAGAGGCGTCTCGCGAGACGCCTCTACATTTATATCGATGTTGCTGATTTAAGAACTTACACTGCCATCGTCCTGTTCTTTGATCTTCACGAATACAGCGCGTCCGGCTTCCTGTGCTGCGCGACGGACTTCGACATCTTCGTCATTTTCAAATACAGAGCGCAGGGCGTTGAGTGCATCCGTGTCTGGCAGCAGTGCCAGTTCGGCAATGGCTTTTAGACGAACATCGCGGCTCTTGTCCTGTAACCGCGAGATATGGTAGTTGACAATGCGTTTCGTTGCTGAGGTTGGCGAGTCCATACGAACCCTTTTCATCCAGTTTGTGTAGGCAATTATAAGGCACAATTTTTATGTCCGTCCAGATTGTAACAAAGATTTTGGGAACTGTTTCCTATAGATTGCGTGACGGGCTGGGACTGGCTAAGATTGCGCCAGTTATTGAGTAAAGGGATTTCATATGCTGATCGCTATTATAAATATTCATGTGAAGCCGGAATTTGTGGAAGCATTCAAAACGGCCTCACTGGAAAATGCACGTAACAGCCTTCAGGAAGCAGGTATTCTGCGCTTTGATGTGCTCCAGCAAAACGACGATCCAACGCGCTTTGTGTTGTATGAGGTATATCGAACGGAAGATGATCCACCCAAACATCGGGAAACAGCACATTATCTAAAGTGGCGTGATACGGTTACCGATATGATGGCCGAACCGCGTGTGGGCATCCGCTACACCAATCTTTTCCCGGATGATGCAAACTGGGGGTAGGGTGATGCGTTTTGAATTTGCGACCGCGACCAAAATCATTTTTGGTGCAGGGGTGTTAAACGAAGTTGGCAAACTGGCTGCACAGATGGGGCAACATGCGCTGATTGTGGTTGGCGGCAAGGCGGAACGGGCTTCTGAATTATTGACCCTATTGCATGAACAAGATGTTCACACAACACTGCTTTCGGTGATTAGTGAACCCAGTGTCGAGATGGCGCGGGAAGGCGCGCAGCAGGCGCGTGATGCTGACTGTGACATGGTGATTGGGTTTGGCGGTGGTAGCGCATTGGATACAGGTAAAGCGATTGCAGCCTTGCTGACCAATCCGGGCGATCCGCTGGATTATCTGGAAGTGATTGGGCGTGGGCAGCCAGTCAAATATCCTTCTGTGCCCTTTATTGCTATCCCAACCACCGCTGGAACAGGTTCAGAAGTTACCAGCAACGCTGTTCTTGCTTCAACCAAACATCGCGTGAAAGTCAGCCTTCGCAGCCCTTTGATGCTGGCGCGGGTTGCCATTGTTGACCCGTCGCTGACACACGGCCTGCCACCGGATGTGACCGCCCAAACCGGATTGGATGCATTGACACAGGTGATTGAACCCTTCGTTTCTAACAAGGCCAACCCGATGACAGATGCTTTCTGCCGGGAAGGTATAGGACGGGCTGCACGTTCCTTGCGGCGGGCGTATGAACAGGGCGACGATGCTGCTGCCCGTGAGGATATGGCACTGACCAGTCTCTTTGGTGGCTTGGCTTTGGCGAATGCCAAACTAGGTGCTGTACATGGATTTGCCGGGCCATTTGGCGGGATGTTTGATGCTCCACATGGCGCAATCTGTGCGCGATTGCTGCCATTTGTGATGGATACGAATATAAAGGCGCTGCGCGAACGCGACGCTAATGGAGAAGCAATGCAGCGCTATAGCGAAGTTGGACGATTGCTGACCGGACGCGAAACTGCCACTGCTGAAGATGGCGCCCAATGGGTACACGAACTCTGTGCGGCTTTGAATATTCCTCCTTTGAGCACTTATGGGTTAACTGAAGCGGATTATCCGTCGCTCATCGAAAAATCGGCGGTTGCCAGTTCGATGCAGGGCAACCCCATCAAACTGACGACCGACGAAATGCGTCAAATTCTGGCACGAGCATACTAAACGAGGCATCAATGAAAACAGCATCCTTTTATGGCCCGCGTGATATTCGCATTGAACAAGTCAATGATGCCGAACCCGGCCCAGGGCAGGTGTTGGTGGATGTGACAGCAGTGGGTATTTGTGGCAGTGATTTGCATACCTATCTCTTGGGCAATATTGGCGGCATAACAACTGACGGCCCATTGACATTGGGTCATGAAGCCGCTGGCGTTGTTGTGGCTCTTGGGCCAGATGTAGATGAAGCCTTTTCTATTGGGCAGCGGGTTGCCATTGATCCGGCGACTTCTTGCGGTGTATGTGAACGATGTCAGGCGGGTGATGTCCATCTTTGCGAACAATTGATTTTTATGGGACTCTGGCCGCATCACGGCGCGTTACGGGAACGCATGGTACATCCGGCGCGTTGTCTTGTGCCTGTGCCGAACGTGATTTCTGATGCTAGTGTGGCACTTCTTGAACCCTTGGGTGTGGCGCTGCACGCTAATCGATTGGCGCAGATTCAAATTGGTGATGATGTGGCAGTGATTGGCTGTGGTGCAATTGGTTTGCTGCTCATCCGCTTGGCACGATTAGCCGGGGCACGGCGTATTTTTGCGACAGATCGCCATCCCTGGCGGCTTGATCTGGCTGCTTATTATGGGGCTGATGAAATCCTCAATACTGATCAAGTGGATGTGGTGGCCGAAATTTTGCGGATGACCAATAAACGGGGTGTTGATGTAGCATTGGAAGCGGCCTGGGCTGCCGATACAACCAATCAGTGTGTGGATGTGGCGCGTTTCGGCGGTCGGGTTATCATTGTGGGCATTCCAGCAGAAGATTTTATTACCCTGCGCGCTTCTGCCCTGCGGCGTAAGGAACTTTTCGTCCAACCTTCGCGCCGGATGAAACATGTTTATCCAGCATCGATTCAATTGGCGGCCAGCGGGTTGGTTGATCTTGAAAAATTGGCGACGCATCGCTTTACGCTCGATCAGACGGGCGAGGCCTTCGAGACAGCGGCACTTTATCAGGATGGGGTAGTGCGGGCGGTGGTTATGCCCAATTCATCCGTTGGATAAGCCTGAGCGCGGGGTTATAATGCGCTTGAAAGTTCGCGCAGGGTGAGTTTAAGGGAACAAGATGGACATTCTGGGTATTGGTGGCGCTGAACTCATTGCGATTCTGATTGTTATGCTGGTGGTTGCCGGGCCGAAGCGCATGATTCAGTGGGCTTATGTGCTGGGTACCTACATGGCAAAGCTACGAGCGATGTGGGCAGAAGTGATGAGTGCCGTGCAACAGGAACTCAAAGAGTCGGGTGTTGATGTAGAACTGCCTAAAGAGCTTCCCAAGCATGGCAACCTAAATCGGCAATTTAACCAGCAGGTTCAGAAAGTCATGTCGCCTGTAACGAAGCCGATTGAGGATACCTTGAAAGAAGCCAGTGTATCTGTCAATACCCCCAATACACAATCTGCTGTTCCAGAAGGCAACGGTGCAGCCAAACCCAAACCCCAACCATCTGCCCCACCTCCAAATGACAAATCCGATTTTGGCAGTTGGTCAGGCGGCAGCAGCGAATAAGTCCACTGTAAATTTGTTTGCAACTTTTGAGCGGGTTGGATAAGGTTGTGCCCTGAGAACCTCGATAATTCTTCACTTCTAAATTAGGTTGAGGAGAAAACCGCATGTTGAGTGTGAAACGGCGCTTTGCTCTGTGGATGGCATTTGTGCTGGCGTTCACAAGCGTTGGTTTGGTGCAGGCTCAGGATGCGCCAGCGATTGCTGCTCAGCCCTGTGCCGCCCCCGGTAACCTGACGATGTGGGTGTGGGATGAAAATTGGGCGACGATCATTGGTGAGTCGATTGAGGATTGGAAGACCAATTATTGTCCCGGCGCGGAGGTCGATCTTCAGGTGCAGCCCTGGCAGCAGTATTGGGATTTGCTGAAAACCAATGTGGCAGGCGGCAACATGCCGGATGTGTTTAATATCTCGCAAGATCGCTTTTACTTCTACGCCAATAATGATGCACTGCTTGATTTGCAGCCTTATCTGGATGCCGCAGGGGTAGATACCGCACTCTGGGGTTCCGGTATGATTGACCCATACCGTTGGGGCGAAAATAGTGATCTTCACGCTACCCCCGTAAACTGGGATACGATAGCGATTTACTACAATAAAGACCTGTTTGATGCAGCGGGTATTCCATATCCCTCCAAAGCATGGGATTGGAACGGTTTCGCGGCAGCAGCAGCGGCATTGACTAATCCCGAACAGGATATATATGGTGCATCTGTCTATTCGGAATACCAGGCTGGCTATCCCAATTGGATTGCCGCGACTGGTATCCCCCCAATTGTCGGGCTGGGACGTACCCAATGCACACTGACCGAAGCCAGCAGTATTGGAGCATTGGATTTTCTGAAAGGTTTGTATGATCAGGGGTATATGCCCAGCGTTTCAGTTTTGGGTGGTGCCTCTGCAGACGATGCTTTTAACTTCTGGTTGGCAGGTAAAGTGGCGATGGTTGCAGGTGGCTCGTGGAAACTGCCGACGGCTTTTGAACAGGCTGCTTTCAATTGGGATGTCGTGACGCTACCCAAAAACCCGGATACCGAGCGTAGTCGTTCTATTCTTCATTCGGTTGGTTATGTAGCTTCGGCCAATACGCCGAACGCTGATTTGGCTGCGAACCTGATTCTGTTCCTTTCCAGCGATGAAGGGCAGGCCTACTTCGCGGATGCTGGCGGTGTGTCTCCCGCTAATCCCGCGCTTCAGCAGCAGTGGATTAACTCGTTCGGGGATACCGACGTGAATATTCAGACGTTTGTGGATGCGATTAACGACTCGCAGGGCGTAACTGTATTTGAGGAAATCTGGGATAAGATTAACACTGAACTGGTTATCAATATCTTTGACTTGGGGATGAGTGTTAGCGATGCGACCCAAGACGCGTGTGATTTCATTGAAACACACCTTCCAGAGCTTCAATAGTAAAATAACTGATGAGGAGTGGCAATGATTGTCACTCCTCTTTTTTTGCATCTCTACACACGCGCATGATGATTTTGCTGAATCTGTTGGGTCGCACGCCGCTCAGCCGCCGTCGGGCATTATGGGGGATGGCGTTGGTTGCCCCCAATGTTATTGGATTGATGTTTTTCTTTGGTCTTCCAGCGCTGAATACCTTTTTAACATCCCTCGTTGAGTGGAATGGCATCAAGCCACCTGTACCAATTGGTCTGGATAACTTTTCCCGCCTTGCGCAGGATAGTGCATTCTGGCAGGCGGCTGGAAACACCTTTAAACTGTTCCTGTTGAGCGTTCCAACCGGGGTAACATTGGCACTCGGAGTAGCCTTGCTGCTCAATCAGCGTTTGAGAGGGCGAACGGTTTTCCGTGTGCTGTATTTTCTGCCAGTAGTCACTTCAACTGTGGTTGCCTCCATTGTCTGGACATGGATTTTTCAACCCCGTTATGGATTAATCGGCAATCTCTTTGCTGGATTGGGCGGGCGGGATACTCCCTGGCTGACTCATCCTGATCTGGTGTTGATTCCTGTAGGTGTGGTGATGATCTGGCAGCGGTTGGGTTTCGATATGATTCTGTTCCTCGCGGGGTTACAAAATATTCCCCGTGTACTGCACGAGGCGGCACTGATTGATGGTGCGACTCGTTGGCAGCTCTTTCTCTATGTAACCCTTCCATTACTTACGCCTACCATATTTCTGGTGCTGGTGTTGACGAGCATCAACGCCTTTCAGGTTTTTGATCAGGTTTACATTATGACGGCGCGCACAACGCGGGGTGGAGTGGGGGGCAGCGCTACAACGCTTTCCTATTTGCTATACAATACCGGGTTCATCCAATCAGAATTCGGTTATGCATCTGCTATTGCACTGGTTTTGTTTCTAATTATTTTGGGTTTTACGGTGTTCCAGTTGGTGCTCCAACGGCGCTGGGTCTATTACGAGGCAGAAGGGGGAACATAGTGGAATTTGTTGACCAAACATCCCCGTCATCCGACCTCGGTTTACCGATCAGAATTTTGACCTATGGAATCCTGATGGTTGGGGCGGTGGTGATGGTGCTGCCCTTCTTATGGATGGCCTCAACTGCCTGTAAACCGCCCACTGAATTGAGCAATTTGACGATTCGCTGGATACCACAAAACCCGGTATGCCGTGAAAACCTGGCAAAACTTTATGACCAGTCGCCAAACTTCAACCGCTATCTACTGAATTCAGGTTTAGTTACCATTGGGCGAACGCTGGGGCAATTGGTGACCTGTTCGCTTGCCGCCTATGGTTTTGCACGTTTTCGGTTTCCGGGGCGCAGTATCACATTTGCCTTATGCTTGGGTTTGTTGATGAT
This sequence comes from Anaerolineae bacterium, assembly GCA_019912965.1. Classification (GTDB taxonomy): domain Bacteria; phylum Chloroflexota; class Anaerolineae; order Aggregatilineales; family Phototrophicaceae; genus CFX2. Next base: position 99,627 of record JAIOHM010000185.1, on the reverse strand, counting down.
ACCCTTTCAGGCCATCATCATCCCTGAATATTTTCTGCTGCGGCAAATTGGCTGGCTGAATACACTCACTGCGGTCATTGTTCCCGGCGTGTTTAGCGCCTTTGCTCTCTTCCTGCTGCGACAGGCGTTTCTGCAAATCCCGCTGGAACTGGAAGAATCCGCAATGCTGGACGGTGCGAATCCGCTGCAAGTATTGTGGTATATCACACTGCCGCTGTCTGTCCCTGCTTTGGCTGCTTTCGCCGTTATCACCATACAAGCGGCATGGAACGATTTTTTGTTTCCTTTGGTGGCGGCCAATACACCGAATACACGGGTTGTGACCATCGGCATCAGTTTGCTGCAAGGCGAACGCAACACCGCTTGGAATCTGTTGATGATGGGGTCATTGTTGGCAACCCTGCCGATGTTAATAATCTTTGTGGTTTTGCAGCGGTACTTTGTCGAAGGTGTCGCGCTGAGTGGTTTGAAGCGATAGCCATTTTTACGCGAGTCCTTTTTCCTTCAACGTTAAATGGATCGCTTCCACGATTAAGCGATGTTCAGTCGTATGCAATCGTGCCTCAAATGTTTCCAATGTATCGCCGGTTTCAAAAGGCACAATAGTATGAGCGATGACTGGTCCTGCATCCACTTCTGGCACAACGTAATGCACCATGCAGCCGCCGTGTGTAACCTCACCTGCTTGATAGGCAGCGAATGTGCGGCCAACAGCGTCTGTTCCCGGAAATTCACCGGGTAAGGCAGGATGCAGATTGATGACCTTCTGCGGAAATTGTTCCAGAAATGCCAGACTCAGAACGTGCATCCAGCCAGCCAACACGATTAAATCGGGTTCGTGCGGGCTGATCTTTGCACCTAAATCTCTATCGTAATCAGTGCGCGTTTTCCCCGAATCAAGATAGGGTTTAAGGGGGAAATAGAGCGTTGGAATGTCACCATTTTCGGCGCGTGTCAGCCCATATGCCGCTTTCCGGTTGGAAACCACCAGCGCAATTTGGGCAGTCAAAACTCCCTCAGTGATAGCATCCATAATGGCCTGCAAATTGGTACCAGAACCAGATATAAGAACAACGAGTTTGGCGGTCATTCTAGTCCTTATCTGATGGTAACTTCACGGTTGCCCGCGACGATTTCCCCAATGTGATAACTGTCATTCGGCAGTGCTGCCAATGTCTGCTGAATCTGTTCAGCAGGAACAATGACTAACATCCCGATTCCCATATTGAACACATGGAACATTTCGCTGTCTTCTACCTGTCCGTTTTGTTGGATAAGGCTGAAGATTGGTAGTTCCGGCCATTTCCCGCGCTGGATAGTTGCCCCTGTATTTTCGGGCAGAATACGCGGCAGGTTGTCGATAAATCCCCCACCTGTGATATGGGCTAATCCGCGAATATCAACTTCTGCATCCCGCAACTGGTGAACAGGTTTGAGGTATGAACGGTGAACCGCCAGCAGTGCATCGCCAACCGATTGGTCTAAATCAGGGTGTGGTGTTTCCCAATCCAGCGAGTCGAGGATGCGCCGCGCCAGCGAATAACCGTTGGTGTGCAGCCCTGAGGACGGTAGACCGATAATAGCATCACCGGATTGAATGCGGGATCCGTCAATGATCCGATTGCGTTCAACAATGCCGATAATTGTGCCTGCCAGATCAAATTCTCCATCCAGATACACGCCCGGCATTTCGGCTGTTTCGCCCCCTAGCAAAGCGCATCCTGCTTCACGGCAGGCTGTAGCGACCCCACCTACAACAGCAGCAATTTGTTCTGGATTCAGTTTGGACGAAGCCACATAATCCAGAAAAAACAGGGGTCTTGCGCCCTGTACCAGAATGTCATTAACGCAATGGTTGACCAAATCCTGCCCAATCGTATCCCATCGGTTGAGTCGGGCGGCAGCTTTGGTCTTGGTGCCGACGCCATCGGTTGAGGCCACCAGCACCGGGGCGTTCATGCCTTTGAGTGCTGATACATCAAATAAACCGCCGAATGCACCTAACCCCGCCAGCACTTCTTTGCCATAAGTTGAACGCACCGCATCAGCCATCATCTCGGTTGCGCGCGTTCCCGCAGCAATATCGACCCCCGCACTGGCATAAGTGTTGTTAGCGGTCATGCTGCTTCACCCCTGTGCGCCCGATGTCTTTGCGATAATGCATCCCATCAAAATGAATATGCTCAATGGCGGCATAAGCCCGTTGGAGCGCTTCATCTAGTGTGCTGCCAACCGCCGTCACATTCAGAACGCGACCACCATTGGTTACAAGTTGCCCATCTTTTTGCGTTGTGCCTGCGTGGAACACGATCACGTTTTCATCTGTGATGTTTTTCAGTCCTGAAATCGGCAGTCCTTTGGGGTAACTGCCGGGGTAGCCGGGTGCAGCCAGCACAACCGTTGCCGCAGTTCTTTCTTCATATTTTTCGTACACCAGATTGGATGTCAGTTTGCCGTCAATGCAGGCATTGAGGATGTCCACCAAATCAGTCTGCAAAAGGGGCAGAATTACCTGTGTTTCCGGGTCGCCAAAGCGGCAGTTAAATTCCAGCACCTTTGGGCCATCGGGTGTGATCATCAATCCAGCGTACAGAACGCCAATATAAGGAGTGCCCGCCTGCTGCAACCCGTCAATTGTTGGACGTGTGACGCGATCATAATTTTCTTCGGCGATTTCAAATTCATTGCTGACATGGGTATAAGCATAAGCGCCCATCCCGCCTGTATTCGGCCCCTGATCGCCATCGTAGGCGCGTTTATGGTCACGGGCTGTAGGCATCGCTACAATCTGCTTGCCATCCGCGAACATCAGATTGGAGATTTCTTCACCTTCCAATCGTTCTTCGATTACGACTGTCTCGCCCGCCGCACCGAATTCTTTATCGATCAGAATCCGTCGCAGCGCATCCTCTGCTTCTTCAACCGTGTCGCAGACGATGACTCCTTTGCCCGCCGCTAATCCATCTGCCTTAACCACAACGGGTCTGCCGAAATCGTGAACAAACTGCCTCGCGACCTCAAATTCCGCGAACACGCCGTATTCAGCCGTTGGAATACTGTGCTGCTTCATAAAATCTTTGGCGAATGCTTTGGATGCTTCTAAACGAGCAGCGGCTTGTGTTGGGCCGAAAACTCGTAACCCCGCCGCCTGAAACTGATCGACAATGCCCATCGACAAGGGTACTTCCGGCCCGACGACCGTCAGATCAATCTTTTCTCGCTGAGCAAATGCCATCAACTCCACAATGTTTTCGGCTGCAATCGGCACATTTTTTGATTTTGCACACGGTTGCAAACCTTTTGCGTTAGGATTTGCAGCCCACTCTGTCCCACCATTTCCCGGTGCGACAAATACCTGTCCAACCTGCGGCGAACGTGACAGCGACCACGCTAACGCATGTTCTCGCCCGCCCGAACCAACAACAAGGATTTTTAATCCGGTCAACTTCAGCCTCCCCAGTTGGCTTCAAAAATCATCTTGTCACGGTCTTCGGTGAACAACCACTCTGGCACCGGCACCGGATAATCCCCGGAGAAACAGGCCGAACAGTGCCCAATGGGGGCAGGCAGTGCCTCATTGATCGATTCCATCATGCCTTCCAGCGTCAGGTAAGCGAGGCTGTCTGCACCAATGCGTTGGCAAATGCTCTCAATATCCAGTTTATGAGCAATCAGTTCTTTATAGGTTGCCATATCCACACCCATGAAACAGGGGTGCCGCACAGGTGGCGATGATACGCGCAAATGTACCTCTGCTGCACCACTTTCCCGTAGCAACTTGACCAGTGGCCCGGATGTGTTGCCGCGCACAATCGAGTCGTCCACCAGCACCACACGTTTCCCCTTCAAATTGGCAGGAAGAGCGTTGAACTTCAGATGAATACCCACTTTGCGAATGTTGTCATCCGGTTGGATGAAGGTACGCCCGATGTAACGATTTTTAATCAGTCCTTCGGTGAATGGCAGTCCGGATTCCAGGCTGTACCCAATCGCTGCCGGAATCGATGAATCAGGAACAGGAACAACAATATCTGCATCCGCTGGGGCTTCACGTGCAAGCTGTTTGCCCATCCGTTGCCGCACATTATGGACGCTCTGGCCTTCCATGAGGGAGTCTGGACGGGCGAAATAGACGTACTCAAAACTGCATAAAGCGCGCTGTTCGGGTTCCCGCCCCATGCTGCTTTTGATTCCGTTAGCATCCATGCGGATAATTTCGCCCGGATTGACTTCGCGGATATAGGTTGCACCGATGGTGGCGAGCGCGCTGGATTCTGAGGCCACCACATAGCCGTTGTCGCCCAATTGACCCAGGCATAATGGGCGCAAGCCATTCGCATCGCGGATTGCGTACACTGCATCATGTGTCAAAATGGTCAGCGAGTATGCGCCTTCTGCCACTCGCATAAATGCCCGGATGCGCGCTTCCCATCGGTCATCAATGTGATTGCCATTAGTATATAAGCCGTCTGCTGCCCAAACTTCCGGCGGTGCAGCCAGAATTTGGGTGACGACTTCGCTGTCTGTGGTTGAGGAAAGCCCAACTCCGCGTTTGAGTAGTTGGTGGCGCAGGTGCAAGGCATTAGTCAGGTTGCCGTTATGGGCGACCCCCAACGGGCCATAAATAGTTTCAATCAAATAGGGTTGTGCATTCTTGTAATGAGATGAACCCGTTGTCGAATAGCGGTTGTGGGCAATTGCCATATGACCCTGTAGCGGACGCATATTGTCCTCGTTGAACACCTGCGCGATCAGTCCCATATCCTTGTGAATATAGGCTGAACGCCCATCGCTGGTGGCAATGCCGGCGCTTTCCTGCCCACGATGTTGCAGGGCATACAGCGCGAAGAAACTCATACGCGCGACATCACGCCCCGGTGCATAAATGCCGAAGATTCCACATTCATCATGCGGATGGTCATCAAACGACTCGGCAGACTCCCAGATATGTTCTCCCATTCCCCTTGCTTTCTACACACGCTGTTTCGAGCGATAAAATTCCAGATTACGAGTGATGCGTTCGTCGGCGGGCTGCTTACCCGGTATGAAGGTTAATCCGGTCAGCCGTTCATAAGCCGCGATGTATCGTGCAGCCACCTGCGCGATCTCATCATCCGGCATAATCGGCGGCTCACCATCCCCTTTATACCCTCGTGCGGCATACCATTCCCGCAAATACTCCTTGTCGAAATTCTCTGGTTTTTCGCCAGATTGATATGATTCTTGTGTCCAGTAACGGCTGGAATCCGGCGTGTGGATTTCGTCGATCAGCGCCAGCTTGCCGTCAATCAGGCCGAACTCGTATTTGGTATCCACCAGAATCAATCCCGCTTTTTGGGCGATTGCCTGACCCCGTTTGAATAACCCTAGAGCGGCGGTTTCAACTTCCTGCCACAGACTTTCGTTGACGAGCTTACGTTCAATAATTTGCTGGCGGGTCAACTGCTCATCATGTGCGCCCGCTTCGGCTTTGGTTGTCGGTGTGATAATGGGCTGCGGCAGCGCATCATTTTTATGGAGGCCATCCGGCAGCGGAATACCATAAGGTTGGCGGTCGCCTGCTTCGTAAAGCGTCCATAACGAGGTTTTGGTGACGCCCGTAATGTAGCCCCGCACAATCACTTCGACGGGCAGCGGTTCAGCCTCACGCCCGATGGTCACATTCGGGTCAGGGACAGCGACAACATGGTTAGCGACAATATCCTGAGTTTGCTCAAACCACCACGCACTGAGTTGATTCAGTACCTGTCCCTTGTACGGAATTGTCCCTAGAACCCGATCAAACGCCGAGATGCGGTCAGTCGTAATCAGCACCCGTTGGCTGTCCGTGTGATAAATATCACGCACCTTGCCGGAATGCTTTTCACCCCAGCGTTGCAACTCGACCATTTTCAGCGCATTGGGAATAGCCGCCACCAGTTCATCATGCTTCAGCATAATGTGCCTCAGTTTTCTCAACTGCTTCGCGTACTTGTTGCGCCAGTTGTAGTGCTCTTTCTGGTGCATCGCCGATGTAGGCTTGGGCATTCAGGAGTTCGCGTGCCCGTTCCGGTGGCATGAGCCGTGTAATCCGTTCATCGCTGCACAGGCTGTCTGCTAACGGATTGTTTTGCCCCAACCGCACTGCTTCCCATGCCTTTAAACTCTGTTCACGAATGACCTCATGCAATTCTTGACGGTCACCACCGCGCTTGACGCCTTCCATCAGCAAACGCTCCGTCGCCGCGAAAACGCCATAGATGTTCAGATTACGCTGGATGCCGGGATCGTCAATCCGCAATCCTTCCAGAATTTTTTGTGCACGGGTGAGCAGTTCGTCCGCCGTTAAAAATGCTTCTGGCAGCATAATGCGGCGGTTAGCCGAATCGTCCAGCGTGCGTTCCAGTAAATTGTGGGCGGCATTGTCCCACGCCACGCGGGGCAGGGCGGCCAGATAACGCGCGAGACTGTCCAGATTTTCTGCATTAATCGGATTGCGCTTGAACGGCATAGCGGATGAGCCGACCTGTGACTTCCCGAACGGTTCTGCCCATTCACCAAACGGTGGCGATTGCAGCAGACGCATATCGAACGCCATGCGGTAGATGCTCATCGCCAACCCCGCCAGCAGATTCAGCACATCCCAATCCTGACGGCGCGGATAAGTCTGGGTGGCAATCGTGAAAGCGGGCAGATTCAAATTACCCAAAATTCGTGCTTCTAAATCAGCGGGTGTAATTGAGGTATCAATCAGCAGTTCAGCGTATGATGCCGCCGTGCCAACTGCCCCTTTGAACCCTTTACCCGCCACCGCTATCCATTGCAGATAATAGTGCAGCAAATCCTGTGCGTACCCCGCCAGTCGATAACCAACTGTTGTCGGTTCAGCGGGTTGCAAATGGGTGAATGCCATGCACACATGATCAGCTTCACGTTCGATCAGATCGGCCAGTGTGATCAGCAAAACTTTTAACTGCTCATGCAGCAGATTCAGACTTTCCTGAATCCGTAGCGCCTCGGCATTATCTTCAATATCCATGCTGGTTGCCCCCAGATGAATAATGCCGCCGCCGATTTTGCACTGTTCCGCATAAGCACGGACTTCGGCCATTAGGTCATGTTTGATCTCAGCTTCAATCTGGTGCGCTCGTTCCATATCAATTTCGGTCTGGTGCGCCCGTAAATCTTCAACCTGTTCTTTAGTGACTAATCCGGCACTTTGTTGGGCTTCCGCCAGCGCGACCCAGATGCGCCGCCATAATCCCCGTTTGTGCGCTTCTGACCAGATGTGCCGCATCTTGTCCGAACCATAGCGCCATGTGAACGGGCTGAGGAATGTATCGTGCGTATAGTGCTCAGGCATATTTCACCCCGTTCTTGAACAACCGTAGCCCATCCAAACCACCTTCACCCCGCCGCCAGCGTGGATGCTGCCACGGGAAAATATGATCTTCGGGATGTGGCATCAGGCCGAAAACGTTGCCTGCTGGGTTGCACAACCCTGCGATGTTATAAGCTGAGCCATTGGGATTAACCGGGTATCCAGCCGCTTGACCATCAGCATCAACATACATCAGCGGCGCTAATCCCTCCTCCCACAGATAGCTCAATGCTGCCTCGTCACTCACCATAATCCGCCCTTCGCCATGTGCGACCGGGCAGTAAATCGGCTCATTAAGCCCTTCGGTGAATAGACAAGGACTGTGCGGATTGGGTTGCAGATATACCCATCGGCATTCAAAATGTCCGCCTTCATTAAATGTCAGGGTGACTGAGCGTTCTGGGTTCTTAAATCCGTCGCCTTCAATAAGTGAGGTTAATTTCCCCGGCAGCAGTCCGGTTTTTACCAATGCCTGAAACCCGTTACAGATGCCCATCACTGGACGCCCATCGGCGATAAACTGCTGCACATTGCTACCCAATCGGTGATTGAGATCGAGTGCCCACAATTTGCCCGCGCCGAGATCGTCGCCATACGAGAACCCACCCGGCACAACCAGCATGTGGTAATCCAGCAGTTGCCGTTCCCCCCCAATAAGCTGATTAATATGAACGATTTCTGGTTCACCACCCGCCAGTTGGCAGGCCAGATAAGCATCCCTGTCACGGTTGCTGCCATTCGCGTGCAAAATCAGTACTTTCGGCGAACCAACGCGTGTCGATAGTGTGTGCATCGGGATCGTTTGCTTGCGTCGATCTTCCTGTGAAACAGCCTGTAGGGGTGCATTAGGCTGCGTCCCCGTATCCACAGCTTCACCCCGCCAAGCTGTTTCCAGTTGGTTAATTGGTGCTTGAATGATGCCGTAGCCCGAAAAACTGTCCAGCTTGAGTTGGTTATCATCCGTGACCTTGCCATATCGCAGGCAAACCGCAGTTTGCATTGCAGCTTCAAACGCTGCCTGATTTTCCGGCTGAACTTCAACGATGAACCGCGACGCCGTTTCAGAGAAAAAGATGGCGGTTTCAAAATCACCATCTGCTATATCAGGATTGGTTTGGGCAATTATTCGGGTCAGTTTGTCATCGGTGATGCTGTCGAAGTGTGTCCCCAAACGTCCTGCGATGCACATTTCAGCTAACGCAACTGCAATGCCGCCCTCACTGGTGTCATGGCACGATTGCACTAATCCAGCTTGAATAGTTTGATGCAAAGCGCGATAGGTTTCTACTGCTTTGGGGTTGGGCTGTGGAACGCTGCCATCTTCAATCCCATTGACCAGATTGTAATGACTGCCGCCCATTTCATCGCGGGTTTCACCGATGACATACAGCAGATTGCCAGCTGCTTTCAAATCCATCGTCGCTGTTTTGTTCACATCCGGTACAATGCCGACCGCCGAAATCAACAGCGTGCCGGGGATAGCATGTTTTTTACCGTCCGCCCCGGTATATTCATTGTTCAGACTGTCTTTGCCGGAAATAAATGGTACGCCATAAGCCACTGCTGCGTCATAGCATCCCTGCGCGCACCGCACCAGTGCCCCTAAACGATCTTCCAGCAGCGGATTTCCCCAGCAGAAATTATCCAGAATAGCGATCTGGTCTGGATCAGTCCCGACGGCTACCAGATTGCGTATCGCCTCATCCACCGCCGCCCACGCCATCGCATAGGGGTCTATCTCGCCATACAGCGGGCAAATACCATTCGCAATCGCAACCGCTTTTTGAGCTGGGCTGGTTACCATATTTGTTTTATCTCCCTCGCCCTGAGGGAGAGGGGTTAGGGGTGAGGGTTTTGCCAACAGTGTATCCAGCGGCACAATCACTGCTGCATCCGATGGTCCATGATTGGCCTTGCCAACCAGCGGTTTGACCGCTGTTGCTCCCTGCACCTCATGGTCATAACGCCGGATGACCGCTTCCTTACTGCGGATATTCGGATGCGCCAATAATTTAAGCAGTGTATTGGTGAAGTTTATCGTAGAGGAGGGTTTCAGATCCTCACTTGCATTTGCGGTTGTACTAGGTGCTTTCCACACCGCTTTCAGGTGTCGCTGCGGAATGCCCTCATGCAAAAATTCAACCGAGAGATCACCAACAGCTTTCTCACCATAATGCAGTTTTAACCGACCGTTGCTTTCAAACGTCCCAATGCTGACCGCTTCAACATCCTGCCCATCACAGATTTGCTTAAAGCGTTCCCACTTTTCCGGCGGCACAGCCAGCACCATGCGCTCCTGTGCCTCGCTCAACCAGATCTCCCACGGGCGCAAACCGGGATATTTCAGCGGTACATCGGCAAGTTGAATGCTTGCGCCCAATGTGCTGGCCATCTCACCCACCGCCGACGACAATCCACCCGCGCCGCAGTCGGTGATCGCGTTGTACAGCTTTTCATCCCGCGCCCGCAGCACCACTTCCTGCGTCTGTTTTTCATGGATAGGATGACCAATTTGCACCGAACTGCCTGCGATTTGTCCGGTGGATTGATCCATCTCCATGCTGGAAAAAGTCGCCCCACGCAGACCATCCCGCCCGGTGCGCCCGCCGATCACCACCACCAGATCACCCGGCTGCGGCGCCGAAACATGTGACCCGCGCGGCAAAATACCTAAACAGCCGCAGAACACTAATGGATTAGCTGTATACCCTTCGTGATACAGAATCGCGCCGTTGACCGTTGGAATCCCCATTTTATTCCCATAATCTTCGACGCCATGCACCACACCATCCGCGATTCGGCGTGGATGCAAAACCCCTTCCGGCAGATTTTCTTCTGCTAAATCCGGCGGGCCGAAGCACAAAATATCCGTGTTGGCGATAGGCCGTGCACTGACCCCCAGAACATCCCGAATCACCCCGCCAACACCCGTATTGGCACCACCGAACGGCTCCAGCGCCGATGGATGATTATGGGTTTCCACCTTAAACGCGATGTCGAATTGGTCATCAAACGCGATAATCCCCGCGTTATCAACAAATGCCGAACGCACCCACGGCTTATTCACTTTTTCCGTAGCTGCACGGATGTAAGTCTTAAGGAGACCGTCAATAATTTGTTTACCATCCGGCCCGCTGTAATCAATCTTCGCGCGGAAGGTTTTATGAACGCAGTGCTCACTCCACGTTTGCGCCAGCATTTCCAGTTCAGCATCAGTCGGGTCGCGCTTTTCCTGCTGGAAATAATTGCGGATGGCCTCCATCTCAGCCAGATCAAGCGCCAACCGCCGTTCCGTGCTGATTTGCCGCAAACCCGCATCATCAGCCTCCCGAACCGGAATCACCTCAACCGTATCATCTGCATTTTCGACATGCACAAATGGTGGGTTAATGGGCTGGTTGATGCTGTACTGCTGAATCACCGGATTTGACAGTACTTTACTGGCTAATTTTTCCAGTGCATTGGGTGTCAAATTTCCATTTAATAAATAACGCTGCCCGGTAGCAGCGTTTTTGAGTGATGATATGCCTAGAAGGTGCGCCGCGCGCAGCAGGTTTTCTGCCGCCGGATCAGTGACGCCGGGAAGGGGAGTCACATCCACCGTGTAATCGGGAGTATCAAACGTCGTTTCCCGAAGATTTGAGTCGGTGATTGCGCCTATTTTAAAGGCTGTAGTCAATTCCGTTACCGGATCGGCCAGCAGTTCATGGCTGATTTGAGTTACTTCGTCTGGCGTTAAATCGCCTTCAAGAAAATAAAGCTGTTCAACGCCACAACCCGTCAAACCGCTGATGTTCATCTGTGCCGCAGTTCGCAGCAGTGGATGCGAAGCGGGATTTGAGTGTCGTTGGCGAACTTGGACGCGAAAAACAGGCGTTCTTGTGTGGATGCGTTCAGCAGAGGCGAAAGGCGTGTTGGTCAACCGTTAGTCTCCTGATAGGGATTTATTGAGTGTTGTGTTATAGGGTCGGATGTGCTCAGGTGTATTCGATGGAAGCCTAGTGTAACACTTCACAATCCGCATGCCTAGTCAAATTTTGGGCGTGGCTGGCAGGTACTTTTCTGCTATGATTGGGTCGCCATTCAGCATAAGGACACACAATGGTTGCTGCGAAAACTGGTAACGGGGAGGCTCACTCTTCGGAGGCTTTTACCCGGTTGTATTCCCCGCGTAAGATTGATGGCAGTTTCACTGGCAAGCACATCGTCACGGTTGAACAATTCTCCTATCTGGATTTACAGGATTTATTTCAATTGGCGCTTTCACTGCGCGAACGGGTGCGGCAGGGTGACCGCTCACTGATCGAAATCGGCGCTGGCAAAGTGATGGCGACTCTGTTTTATGAGGCCAGCACCCGTACCGATATGTCATTTCAGGCGGCCATGCATCGTTTAGGCGGCGCGGTCGTCAGCACCAGCGGCGGCGTCCAGTTTTCATCGGTTTATAAAGGCGAAAATCTGGCTGATACACTCCGTGCGGTTGGCTGTTATGCCGATGTGATCGTTTTACGACATCCCGATGTAGGCTCATCCTATGAAGCTGCCTATTATCTTGATAAGCTCCACACCCGTCTAGACCGTCATCCAGTCATTGTGAGCGGTGGCGATGGCATTGGCGAACATCCCACACAGGCATTGCTCGACCTCTTCACCATTACTGACTATAAAAATGGCATCGATAACCTCACTGTCACTATGGTTGGCGACTTGCGTAATGGCCGCACAGTGCACTCCCTCTCAAAATTGATTGCCCAGTACGAAGCGAAGAATGTCACCTTTTGTTTTGTCTCGCCGGACATATTGCAAATGCCCGCCTACATTCAGGATTTTCTGGTGCAGCGTGGTTATCAGGTTCATCAAACGAGTGAACTGGATGAAGTGCTGGCGACCAGTGATGTCATTTACTGGACGCGCGTACAGGAAGAACGCTTCGCCAATCCGGCAGATTACGAAGCCATCCGCGATCATTTCGTCATGACGCCGGAAGTTCTTAGCCGTGCCAAATCGGACGCCATTTTGATGCACCCCCTCCCACGTAAACATGAGATGGGTACACAATCCGATCATGATGTGTTGGATGAAGACCCACGCGCCGTCTACTTTGGGCAGATGGAAAACGGCATGTTTGTCCGTATGGCGCTGTTGGCGAAGGTTCTAGGATTGGCAGGGGCATGACGCGCGAAATCCGCATTCCCGCCATGGTCGATCCGCATGTGCATTTGCGCGATCTGGATTGGGCGCATAAAGCCACTTTTGCCAGCGAAACCGCTGCCGCTTTAGCAGGTGGTTATTGGGTGGTGATGGATATGCCCAATACCGCGCCGCCCGCCATCAACCACGCCGCTTTTGACCATAAATTAACCCGGATTGGAGCGACCGCGGTTTGCGATTGGGGTCTATATTTCGGCGCATCACAAGATGATAATCAGACCGAATATCCCCTCGTTGCGGGTCGCGCCTGTGGCCTCAAAATCTACAATAATGCCACCACCGGAACACTCCTCATAGCCGATCAAGCCGCCCGTGATCGCCATTATGCCGCTTGGCCTGCGCATAAAATTATCGCTGTTCACGCTGAGGACGATACTGTAGCCGATATTCTTGATCTTGTTCGTAAACATCGCAAACCCACTCATTTTTGTCACATTTCGCTGGCTCATGAGATTGACCTGCTGACCGTCGCCAAAGAAGAAGGTTTGCCTGTAACCGTCGGCGTCACACCCCATCATTTGTTTCTGACGGTGGACGATTTGCCCACCCTCGGCGCGTTTGGGTTGATGAAACCCGAACTCAAGACGAAAGCCGACCAAGCCGCGCTTTGGGAGGCGATTGAATCGGGTGTAGTGGATGTGGTCGAGTCCGATCACGCCCCCCATACACTCGACGAAAAAGCCTCCGAAAAACCGCCTTACGGTGTCCCCGGCTTAGAGACAACCTTGCCCCTGCTGCTCACGGCTGTTCATCAAAATCGTCTGACGATTGAACGAGTCATCGAACTGCTGGCGACCAATGCCCAGCGCATTTGGGGGTTAAAGCCAGATTCAGAAACCTACACGCGGGTTGATCTGGATGCCAGCTACATCATCCAGCGTTCCCAATTACGAACGGCTTGTGGATGGTCGCCATTTGAAGGAATGCAGGTTCATGGCCGTGTGCGCGAAGTTTGGATTCGCGGGCAAAAAGTGTTCGATGGCGAAACTGTGCTGGTCGAACCCGGTTTCGGTCAGAATGTGGCTGTGGGGTGATAATGCGGCGGGTGTGGCTGGCGATTTATAACTTCACTTACCGCTGGCTTGCTTGCCCATTGATATTCCGTCAGTCGCCGCAGAATGCTCACGAAACTGCTATGCGTTTGCTTGGTTGGCTGGATGACCATTTCTGGACACAACCCATTTTGCGTTTAGTGCATCGGATGAGCTTTCGCCCTCAACCTGTCGAGGTCGGTGGTGTTTCTCTGCCACATCCCCTGATTTTGGCAGCGGGATTCGTTAAAGGACATGGCTTTGACAACGAAGATGTTGCCTTCAATTCCTTCGATAACATCATTCCCGGCTGGCGTGCTATGCCGGATTTGGTTGGCGCTGTAGAGTTCGGTTCATTCACCCGTTGGCCGCGTATGGGCAATCCCGGTACGGTCATTTGGCGCGACGTGCCTACCAACTCGACCCAGAATTACATCGGCTTGAAAAATCCCGGTTCAACTGCTGCTGCTTATTTCTTGGGTGCGCGTAAACGTCATCTGCCATCTGTATTTGGGATCAATATCGCCGTCAGTCCCGGTGTGTCCGATGCCGATCAGGAACGAACCGAAGTGCTGGAAACCATAAGTTCATTTCTCGCCGCGCGGATTAATCCATCATGGTTCACGCTCAACATAAGCTGCCCGAATACGGAAGACGATCCCGGCAGCCACCAAACCGAATCCCGCACACACGCATTATGCAGCGCAGTTGTAGGGCTTTTAGGTGAGTCGATTCCGCTGTGGGTGAAAATTAGCCCAAACTTGTCCGATGAACAATATCGGACGCTCATGCGCGTTTTTGCCGAAACAGGTGTTCGTGCGGTCATAGCAACCAATACTTTGCCTGCCCCACAACCGGATAATCCAGCATTGCAGGCTGGGGTAGGGGGTGGACGTTTGCACCCATCTGCTTTACGAGTTGCCGCCTTGCTGATGGTGGAGAAAACGCAGTACAACTATCCTGTTGATGTCATCGGCTGCGGTGGCCTACAGGATGGCGAAACCTTTTTAGCTTATGCTGATTTGGGTATTCGCGCGGCGCAGTATTGGTCAGCCCTGATTTATCGCGGCCCTTTGGCTGGGGCGGTTATAGCGGCAGAAGCTGCGAAAAGGTTGGAATATGTATAAACAACAGGTCGCGCGGGCGCTGCTAGAAATTAATGCGGTCGGTTTTTCGCCCCATAAACCGATAACATTTAAATCCGGTTTGATTTCGCCCGTTTATGTCGATAACCGCCGCATTCCCTATTGGCCGGAACAATGGCAAAAGGTGATCGCAGGTTTTCAGGCTGTGATCGCGGAAAATGGACTGGAATTTGATGTTATTGCGGGCATCGAATCGGGTGGCATTCCGCACAGCGCCACTTTGGGCTATGTCACCCGTAAACCATCCGTTTTTGTCCGTAAACAGCCCAAAGAACACGGCACAAAAAGCCGTATTGAAGGTGGCGACGTAGCCAATAAGCGTGTGTTGCTGGTCGAAGATTTAGTCACCACCGGGGGCAGCAGTCTTGCCGGGGTAGAGGCGCTGCGACAGGATGGAGCGCAGGTCGATGTTTGCTTGACCATTGTCAGCTATGAATTCGCGGAAGCAGCCTCTGCGTTCACAGATGTTCAAGTCCGACTCTATCCTTTAACATCATTTGCGATTATCCTTCAGGAAGCCTTCTCAATGGGGCGTTTTACCGCTGATGAGATGGCAATTATTGAAGATTGGCTGCGCGATCCGGCGCATTGGGCAGAAAAGCATGGGTTTTAGTCACGCATGAATCCTCTGGAAAAGTATAACAATCGAGTCGACCAAGTAAATTCACTGTTGTGTGTTGGGCTGGATAGCGACCTGCGCCAGCTTCCTCGCCATTATCGGGATGATCCGTTCCCGCAATTTGCTTTCAATCGCTGGGTGATCGAAGAAACCCGCGACTTTGTGAGCGCCTATAAGATGAATATTGCATTTTACGAGGCGCGCGGCGACCGGGGCATTAGTGAACTTAAGATGACCGTTGCCTATTTACAGGAACGGCATCCAAATATCCTGACGATCTGTGACGCCAAACGCGCCGATATTGGTTCGACCAATGCCGGATACGTTGAAGCCATTTTTGACTGGTTCAATTTTGATGCTGTGACGCTGCATCCTTACCTGGGTAAACAGGCGCTCCAACCGTTCTTACAGCGGGAAGACAAATGCTCGATTATTCTATGCCGCACTTCGAATCCCGGCGCACGCGAGTTACAGGATTTGGATGTGGGCGGCAAGCCACTCTGGCACGTTATTGCCGAAAAAGTGCATGCCGAGTGGAATACGCTGGGCAATTGTATGCTGGTGGTTGGCGCGACTTACCCGCAAGAGCTGCGACAGGTACGCGAACTGGTTGGTGATATGACGCTGCTCGTGCCTGGGATTGGCGCGCAGGGCGGTAATGTCAAATTGACTGTCACATCAGGTTTGAATGGTGACCGTAAAGGCATGATTATTAATGCTGCCCGCAGTATTATTTTTGCCAATGAACCGCGTAAGGCTGCCAAGCAGTTGCGTGACGAAATTAATCAACACCGCCCAAAGGGGTAAAAGATGGCTGACGAACGATTTTTGGTGACGGGTGCGCTGGGCTGCATCGGCGCATGGGTTGTTCGTAATCTGGTGCGCGAAGGTATTCCGACTACTGTTTTTGACTTAGGTGGCAGCACCCACCGCCTCGAACTCATCATGACCGCCGACGAATTGGCGCAGGTCAACTTCATCAAAGGCGATGTGTCCGATTTAAATGTAGTCGAATCCGCCGTGAAAGATACAGGCACGACCCACATCATCCACCTTGCCGGATTGCAAGTGCCTATGTGCAAAGCCGACCCCTCGCTCGGCGCGCGTGTGAATGTCGTGGGTACAGTCAATATTTTTGAAGCTGCTAAACGCGCTGGACTGAAGCACGTCGTTTACGCCAGCAGTATCGCCGTTTATGGGTTGAGCGAAGAGTATCCCGAAGGTGCCTTGCAGCACGAAGCCGCACCCAAACCCCGCACCCATTACGGCGTTTACAAACAAGCCAACGAAGGCACAGCCCGCATTTATTGGCTGGACGATGGCCTCAGCAGCATTGGCCTGCGTCCTTACATCGTCTATGGGCCGGGGCGCGATCAGGGCATGACTTCCAGCCCAACCAAAGCTATGCTCGCCGCTGCACTGGGTCAGTCCTACCACATCCCCTACGGCGGACGTTCCATGTATCAGTATGCCGATGATACTGCCCGAATTTTTATTCGCTCTGCCCGTACCGCTTTTCAGGGTGCGGATGTCTTCAACCTGCGCGGTAGTGTCGTGTGGATGGGCGAAATTGTTGCGGCGATTCAAGCGGTTGAACCCAATGCCCAAATCACCTTTGATGACAAGCAGTTGCCCTTTCCTGAAGAAATGGAAGATGCAGCGCTGGCAAGTGTACTTGGCGGCTTGGATTACACTCCGCTAGAGCAGGGCGTTGCCGAAACCATTGCCGTTTTTAAATCAGCCGTTGCTGCTGGTCGCCTGACTGTGGATGGCTTACGCTAATTCAATCCTTGTTGAAAGTAACAGGAAAGGTTGGGTGATTTCTAAACAATTGTTATAATTCTAAAGGCTACGACTTGTCGTAAGCTCCTGAAGTATTTTTAATTTGTAGGAGATGAGCATGAAAAAGTTTTCTTTGTTCCTGCTGCTGGCGGCGCTCGTTTTGAGCATTTCTGTCACTGCTGTGATGGCGCAGGATGGTGAAGGGCAAGTCGATATTGTGGCTTGGCCGGGATACATCGAACGCGGCGAAACTGATCCGGCGTTTGACTGGGTGACGAGCTTCGAGGCTGAAACAGGTTGCAAGGTAAATATCAAGACCGCTGCTACCTCCGACGAAATGGTTGCCCTCATGAACGAAGGCCTGTTTGATTTGGTAACCGCCTCTGGCGATGCTAGCCTTCGTTTGGTCTATGGTGGCCGTGTACAGGCTATCGATGTCGATAAAATCCCAAGCTGGAGTACCGTTGATGAACGGCTGCAAAATGCGCCCTGGCACACCGTTGATGTAGATGGTGACGGCACAACTGAACATTACGGTGTTCCGTACCAGTGGGGGCCGAATGTGTTGATGTATAACACCGTGGTATTCCCGGAAGCGCCGACCAGTTGGAGTGTGGTGTTTGAAGAACAAACCCTGCCGGATGGCGAATCCAATGCCGGGCGCGTACAGGCTTACGATGGCCCGATTCACATTGCTGATGCTGCCCAATACCTGATGTTCCATAATCCTGATCTGGGCATTACCGATCCCTATGCATTGGATGCAACCCAGTTTGCCGCTGCGCTTGACCTCCTGCGTCAGCAGCGCGAACTCGTTGCCCGTTATTGGCACGACGCCTTTGTCCAGATGGACGACTTCACCAATGAAGGTATCGTCGCATCGGGTTCATGGCCGTTCCAGGTCAACCTGTTGGTAGCCGGTGGCGCACCTATCGCCAGCACCATTCCGCAGGAAGGTGCAACCGGCTGGGCGGACAGCACCATGATGCATGTCAACGCCCCTCATCCCGAATGTGCCTACAAGTGGCTGGAACATTCCATCAGCCCCAAAGTGCAGGGTGATCTTGCCGCATGGTTTGGTTCGGTTCCATCGGTTCCCGCTGCTTGCACGGGCAACGAACTGCTGACCGATGAAGGTTGCTCCACCAACGGCTTCGATAATTTCGAGCAAATCCGTTTCTGGAAGACGCCGACGGTGGAATGTGCCGATGGACGTGGGCCGATTTGTGTCCCGTACTATGAATGGGTCACCAGTTACATCGCCGTGATTGGCGGACGTTAACCCTCCTGCGTTGAAAGGGCGGGTATTCGGCTTTTAGCTTTTAAATGCGGATAGGTATCCCCCCTCTTGTTCCCCCTCCCTATAGCATGGGGAGGGGTTAGGGGTGGGGATTTTTATCCGGACTAAATTGTTAAATAGCATCGATCCGCGCTTTCTGAATAATTGAATAATTTCCCTTTTTGCGAGGACACAACATGGATTATAAGCTGTGGATTGACGGCCAATGGGTAGACAGTGACGGCGGTCAGCGGATGCCCATTGAAAACCCTGCCACGGGTGAAAAAATTGCGGAAGTGGTGGATGCCAGCCGTGCCGATGTTAATCGGGCAGTTGGCGCGGCGCATCAGGCTTTTTACGATGGACGCTGGTCGAAGCTGACCCCCGGTGAGCGTTCGCTGGCAATCTGGAAATTAGCTGATTTGCTGGACGCCCGCAAAGAAGAATTCGCCCGCCTCGAATCGGAAAACACAGGCAAGCCTTACCAGTTTGTCAGCCTCGGCGGTGACCTGCCCTTTAGTGTCGATAACCTGCGCTTTTTTGCTTCCGCCGCGCGGGATACACATGGTTATACAGCGGGTGAATACGCCAAAGGTTATACCTCCATGTATCGCCGCGAACCCGTTGGCGTGGTCGGACAGATTACCCCTTGGAACTATCCGCTGTTGATGGCGATTTGGAAGATTGGCCCGGCGTTGGCTGCGGGTTGCACCATTGTGCTCAAGCCTGCCCCCGGAACACCCCTGACCACGCTCCTGTTAGCTGAATTATTTGCCGAAGCGGGTATCCCCGATGGCGTGGTCAATATTGTGACGGGTGGCAATGAAACCGGACAGGCGTTAGTAGAACATCCCGATGTCCGTCTCGTCAGCCTGACAGGTTCCACCGGCACAGGCAAAAAGATCATGCGGACTGCCGCCGATACCCTCAAGCGTGTCCATCTCGAACTCGGTGGCAAAGCGCCTTTCTTGGTTTTCGACGATATGGATGTCGAAGCTCTCGCTGGCGTTGCTGCTTTTACCAGTACCGTCAATACCGGGCAGGATTGCACCGCTGCCACCCGTGTTTATGTCGAATCCAGCCGCGCCAACCATGCTACCGAAGCCATTGTCGAGGCCATGCGCGCTGTTAAAGTCGGTTCGCCCTATGAAGATGGGGTACAGATGGGGCCGCTGATTTCTGGTGTCCAGCGTGAACGGGTACAGGGTTTTGTTGACCGTGCCAAAGCTTCCGGCGCGACCATTTTGACGGGCGGCATTGTGCCTTCTGGCCGGGACAAAGGCTATTATTTCGAGCCGACCGTGATTGTCGATGCCGACCAGAAAGCCGAGGTTATCCAGAGCGAAATTTTTGGCCCGGTTCTGACCATCAACACCTTCAAGAGCGAAGAAGAAGCCGTTCGCCTCGCCAACGATGTGAATTATGGCCTTGCTGCTTCGGTCTGGACGCGCGATATTGGTCGCGCCATGCGGGTGTCGTCCCAGTTGGAATTTGGCACAGTCTGGATTAACGATCATATTCCGCTGACTTCCGAAACACCGCACGGTGGTTTTAAGCAGTCCGGTTTCGGCAAAGACCTCTCGGCGGAAGCAGTTTCAGATTACAAAATTACCAAGCATGTCATGATTAAGAACGGCTGATTATGGGCGCTGATAACAAGTCCTCTGTGGCCGTTCGCATGATGGATGTCTGCCGCTTCTTTGGCGATGTAAAGGCGGTTGACCATCTTGACTTGGACATCTACGACGGCGAATTTTTCTCCTTGCTCGGCCCTTCTGGGTCGGGCAAAACCACCTGCTTACGTCTGATTGCGGGTTTTGAACAGCCCACCTCTGGCAGCATCTTGCTGCATGGTGAGGAAGTTGCGGGTGTGCCGCCTTACGAGCGTGATGTAAACACCGTTTTTCAGGATTACGCGCTGTTCCCGCATATGACGGTTGGGCAGAATGTCGCCTATGGTCTGATGATAAAAAAAGTGCCGAAGGCTGAACGCGAACGCCGCGTGTCCGAAATGCTGGCGATGGTACAGTTGCCGAACATGGAAAACCGCAAACCGTCGCAGTTGTCCGGTGGGCAGCGGCAGCGTGTCGCTTTAGCCCGTGCGTTGGTGAATCATCCCCGTGTCCTGCTGTTGGATGAACCCCTCGGTGCGCTCGATCTCAAACTGCGTCAGCAGATGCAGATCGAACTCAAAGCCATCCAAAAGCGTGTGGGTATCACCTTCATCTTTGTCACTCATGATCAGGAAGAAGCCCTGACCATGAGTGACCGTCTAGCCGTTTTCAATCGTGGTCGGATCGAGCAAATCGGAACACCTGCCGAAGTCTACGAACGTCCGACGACTGGGTTTGTCGCTGGCTTTGTCGGCACATCTAATCTCATCAGTGGTGCGACGGCGCAATCCATTACGGGTTCGGCGCAAACTTTCTCGGTTCGTCCGGAAAAAATCCATATGATGGCGTTGGATGCGCCTGTGTCGGATACGGCTTATGGCGTTGATGGCACGATCCGTGATGTAGTTTATTTGGGCATGAATACCCGTTATCTGGTTGAGCTGGATGCGGGTGGTGACCTGACCGTGATTCAGCAGAATCTCCAAACCACTTCGATGGATGTGTTAGCCGCGCGTGGCAACCGTGTCAAACTGGTGTGGGATAAGAATCACAGCCGCCCATTGGTGGGGGAGGGGTAAGCCTATGGCTTCTATATCACCCGCCCCGCCCTCGCTTTTCCGCCAGATTTCGACCTTCTTCTATCGGCGGCCAACCCTTTCCCTGCTGTTGACGCTGGCGCTGCCGTTATTCTGGTTGGGTACCTTTTACCTCGGTTCGCTTTTGACGCTGCTCATCCAAAGTTTTTTCCATTTGGATGGCTTCACTGGGCGCATCGTCCGGCAGTTCGGGCTGGAG
Organism: Anaerolineae bacterium; assembly: GCA_019912965.1. Classification (GTDB taxonomy): domain Bacteria; phylum Chloroflexota; class Anaerolineae; order Aggregatilineales; family Phototrophicaceae; genus CFX2. The sequence continues at coordinate 78,291 of JAIOHM010000185.1, read as the reverse complement.
ACTTATCAGCAGTTATTCACCCCTTCCAATCTGGACATCATCTTCCGCACGGTCGTCATGGCGGCTGTTGTTACCATCACCTGTGCATTGATTGCCTTCCCGTTGGCTTACTACATGGCGCGTTATGCCTCCTATCGGGTGAAGGGCATACTCTACCTTGCCGTTCTGTTGCCTTTGTGGTCAAGCTATCTGGTGCGTGTCTACACATGGAAGATCATTCTGGCGCAGGAAGGTATCATCACCTGGTTCTTTAACCTGTTTGGTTTAGGGGGCGTGCTGGAAAGTATATTGGATATACCGGGTTTGGGCGGTTCTTCGCTGTCATTTTCCTTCATCGGTATGTTCTTGGTGTTCGTCTACATTTGGCTGCCCTACATGATTTTGCCCATCAACGCCGCTTTGGAACGGGTGCCCAAATCCTTGATCGAAGCCTCCGGTGACTTGGGCGCGCCGCCTAATTACACCTTCCGCCATGTGATTTTGCCACTGGCCTTTCCCGGCGTAGTTGCTGGCTCTATCTTCACTTTCTCGCTGACGATGGGCGATTACATCATTCCGAGCGTGATTGGCAATTCCAGTTTTTTCATCGGGCAGGTGGTCTTTGCCCAGCAGGGTACGGCTGGCAATATCCCCTTAGCTGCTGCCTTTACCGTAGTGCCAATGGCGATCATGGCGGTATATCTGCTGTTAGCCAGAAGAACGGGGGCGTTCGATGCGCTCTAATACACTGAATAGCGCACCCCGCGCTTCGTGGGGCTTGAAGGGTGCGACCGGATGCGCTTTGTTGTTCCTGCACTTCCCCATTTTCATTATTCTGCTCTATGCCTTCACCACCGAAGAAGCATCCTTCACCTTTCCGCCGCCGGGATTAACGACCCAGTGGTTTGGTCAGTTGTTGGGTGGCGAAACCGAATGCACCACCGTTGAGCAGGAAGGCGCTGCACCGCAGGAAAATTGTGTCTATCAGCCCAACCGTCCGGATTTCTGGTCGGCGATAGGATTGTCGGTCACGGTGGCGGCTATTGCGACAGTGATTGCCTTGATCTTGGGAACGCTGTTGGCGGCGGCCATTTACCATAGTCAGTTTTTTGGTCGGGAGGCCGTTTCGCTGCTGGTCATCTTACCGATTGCCTTGCCCGGTATTGTCACGGGTATCGCGCTGCGTTCGGCTATGAGTCTGACTGGATTGAGCTTTAGCTTCTGGACAATCGTCATCGGTCATGCCACTTTCTGCATCGTGACGGTCTACAACAATGTCATCGCCCGTCTGCGCCGCACGGCTCATTCGCAGATCGAAGCCTCAATGGATTTGGGCGCATCCACTTTCCAGACTTTCCGCTACATCATCCTGCCCAATATCGCTACTGCGCTGCTGGCGGGCGGAATGCTGGCTTTTGCGCTGTCGTTTGATGAAGTCATTGTGACCACTTTTACAGCCGGTCAGCAGCAAACCCTTCCGATCTGGATTTATAGCCAATTGCTGCGACCGCGTGACCGTCCTGTAACCAACGTCGCCGCGTTGATTGTCATCGCCGCCACCTTCATCCCCATCTTAATCGCCTATCGCCTGACCAACAGCACCCGCGATTAAACAAGTCGGGGCGAATACGCTTTCGCCCCGACTTGCATCTGTTTTCGGTTAAAACACCATTCAGGAATGGTTCGTAATTCACGTAATAATCACCTGATACCCTCTGTTTATCAGGTAACAAATCACTGCTTTCTTTGTAACAAATATGTCGGCACAACCGAACCACCGCCAGCCGTCACGTTTAGCAATGCTACCGATGACAGCCGCGTCAAACACCCATGAACGTTGTGACCATCGAAAACATACGGGTTCGCATCTACAAAGCGCGGGCTGATGTCCAGCTTGCCGTCAATGTACGCCGGAAAATCCTTGTAAACCACATTCACCTTTTCCTGCACCACATACGAATCGGTGAGCGCTGATCTCAGTGTTTCGTTCCACTCTTCAATCGATGCTTCCCAACCAATGACTACGCCTTTGCCGCCGTATTCATCATTCGGCTTCAGCACAAAGCGGTCACGATGTTCCGTGATAAACGGAATGAGATCAACTTCCTGATCCTGATACTGTGTTTTGCGTTCAGAGACTCGTCGTGTCCACGGGATATGCGCGTAAATAGCCGCCCGCTGCTGGTCATCAAAAAGGTGTCCATTTGCTTCATCGCTCATCAGTGCCAGACTGGCTTTTTTCGCCAGTAACTTCGCACTGAACGAATTGCTCATGAACACTGCTTTATCCTTGATGGCACGCACAATCGCGTTATCCATGCCCATTTGCCGCACCAGTTCGCTGCACAGGACCCGCTTGTAGATCATATCCACACGGAAATTGCCCGCCCAAAGATGCCCACTGCGGTATTCTAGCGCGCGCGGGTCAGCCAGAACTGCCCGAATGCCATGCCGCTCAAACGATCTGCGGATAATTTCATGCTCGTTCAGCGTTGGGACGTGGCCCCAGTCCACAATTGCAACCTGTGGCATCCCATGACCACCCCAATCCTTATAGCCGCGCATGAGTACCGCCAGCAGTTTGCTCATCATCGGCATACTTTGAATAGCATAATGCTCTTGGAACTGCTTCATCGGCTCTAAGGTCATGAAGAGTTCGGAAAGTACATCTTCGTAACCCATCCCGGCGGGTGTTTCTGCGTTGTATTCCACGAAATGCAGTTCACGTTCAGCCGCGATAAAAAACGAATCCAGTCGTGAAGTTGTCCAGGGAACGGCTGTGCCAATATCCAGATTGAAGAAGGCTTCTTCGTAGGGTTCGAGGTCAAGCTGTGCCCGCAGGTCATCATGAATCAGACAGGCAGCATGTGCGCGGGCGAATGCACCCAACAAAATTTCGGTTTCGCGTTTGACGTATTGCCAGTCTTCCAGTAGATAAAAATGAGGACGGATAACAGTACATATGGGGCGATCCCCAAAATACAATCCAGCCGGTTTCAGTTTTTCATATAACTCGGCACTGGTATCGGCTGCAACCTGGTCATTCAACAAATCGTGGTAGCGGTCAATCGCTTCCTTTGGCATGGTTACTTGGTTCCCGCGCGCTTCGCCAGTTTGCCCCACTCATAGCTGTCGCGCGTTCCTGTTTTGCCCTTCGCCATTTTGATGCACATATCAGCCATATGCGTCACCATCCAGTCAAAGTGTTTGCGACCCAGCGAATTCACATCCATATCGGGTGCTGGATTCATAAAATCAATCGCATAGGGAACACCGTTGCGAATGGCGAATTCGACCGTGTTCATGTCGTACCCAAATCCCTGCACTAGCGTTTTGGCATCGCGGACAATGCGCTCATAAAGCTCCGGTGAGAAATCATGTTCATCATGATATTTACGTTCGGACGGATCATATTTCATCACATAGATTTCTTCCTGACCGAGGCACATGCAGCGGGCATAATTATCCCACTGAATGAATTCCTGAAGGATCATGGTCAGTAATCCACTCTGGTTGTAGCGCCAGATCAATTCCGAAACCGAGTGAACGATGTAAACTTCTTTCCAGCCCCCACCGTGAGCGTCCTTCAATACACAGGGCGTCCCACCAACTGCTTCAACCACCGCGTTCCAGTCCATTGGGTACTTCAGATTACGCAGGCTTTCACTGTGGACAATCCCCGGAACATAATCCTTATTGGGCAGCACCACCGTTTTGGGTGAAACAACACCCAATTTGTTGGCTAATGATGCTCCGAAGAACTTATCGTCTGCTGTCCACATAAACGGATCATTGACGACTTTAACGCCCTGTAGTGCTGCATTTTTCAGATAGGAGCGATAGTAGGGGACTTCGTGCGAGATGCGGTCAACAATCACGCGATAGGGGCATGGCTCGTCCATCATTGTGCCCCCTACCTGAACATATTCGGCTATGACGCCATCATTACGGCGGTTGACTTCTTCAATGAAGGCAGGTGGCCATGACCATTCTCTGCCGACGAATAGCCCAACCCGCAGCGGTTCATTTGATTTTGCAGAGGCCATCATCTTGCTCCGAAGTAATTAAAATTAATTTGGCATTATAACCATGCATACCAGATGAAAGCTACTTAATCATGCCCACTGATGTAATGTCGCACCATTTGCTGCCAGTACGGCCAATCGTGTGACCAGCCATCCCATTCGCGCAGTGCATTGCCGATGCCCTTGCTCCACAATAGGCCGGAAAATTCTCTTGCGGATTGCATCAGGCGGTCGTCGCGTCCCGTTGCCATGATGATGTCAAGGTGTTGGAGTTGGTTGATTCGATGGGGATCATGTTCCCCGGCGATAAACTGTGTCGGATTGTTGAGGTAAACATGGCTATCCCCATAGCCGCCTGTAAACGTGCGAATATCGTATAAACCGCTGAGTGCCAGAATGCGGTCAACTTTATCCGGGTGTTTCAGCCCAAAGGTCATAGCATGGTAGGCTCCAAAGCTGGCTCCCAGCGTCATGAGAAATGGGTTGCCATTTTTGCTTTGCGTAAATGGCAGGACTTCGTTGTAAAGATAACCATCATACTGGGCATGGCGATATGCCCGTCCGTTGGGATGGATGCCGTAGTTGTACCAGCTTTCGGCGTCTACACTGTCCACACAAAACATTTGTAACCATCCGCGTTCTAGATGGTCGTGGAGCGCTCCGGGCATACCCCGGTCTTCCCATTCATAAAACTTGCCTTTGGATGTGGGAAATACTAACGCCCGTGCGCCTGCATGTCCAAATACCAGCAATTCCATATGGCGATTGAGCGATGGACTCCACCATTGATGATATTCACGATTCATAAGGTTGTCACTTTTTCTGTCAGCGTAAGTTGATGGCTGCCTTCACTGCTTCGCTTGCATTCAGAATGCCTGCCCCTTGCTTTTCAGAAGGGGTGTTTGGCAGCGGATTGGCAGTAGCCGTCAGAATAGCGCGGATTTGCAGTGGCGTCAAACGAGGATTCGCTTCTAGTATCTGTGCCACGACCGAAGCCACAATAGGTGCAGATACTGATGTGCCATCCACATGCTGGTGATATGCATCAATCAATTTGTGGGCATGGATGCGTTCCTGAAGCATGGTATAGAGATGTCCGTTGGGGGAGTCAATCAGTTTTCGAGGGAGTGCCAAATCTGCATAACCTTGCTGAAGCACTTTATGAATGCTGGTTTCATCTGGCGAGTCTAGAAGAAGGGGGGCAAGCCAATGCGCTTCCCTCGCCATACTTGTACCCGGCATTATAGGCGAGGCAATCCAGGCTGATGGGGCTACCAGTTCTGGTTTGGTTGTGCCATCATAAACCGAGCCATAATTGTGATGATACAAATGCCATTTGGTTTTATCCAGTGTATTCAGGTCATCTAAACCGCCAACAGTAATCGCTTCGGCGGCACTTGCTGGTGGGAGCAAATGGGCAACACTGCGGTTGCCTGCTGCTACAATGACTACCACGCCAGCCTTCGTCAGCTTGCGGATGATTTTGTGAAGCAAATGATTAGGGTCGTTGCTAATATCGTCGCCCCCAACCGAGATATTGACGATTCGAACATTGAAACGACGGTGTGTATCTGCTACCCAACGCAACCCGCGTAAAATATCGGTTTCTTTGATCTGGCCTTTTGGGGTGCTAACTTTCACCAGTACCAATTTTGCCTCGGAAGCAATTCCCCGGTATTTGCTATTTGAAGTTTGCCCGCTGCCACAGGCAATAACGCTGGTCATTTGTCCGTGCCAGCTTAAATCACCGCAGTCAAATCCGGCGGTTTGCTCAACAACCCGGTTAGTGGAAGCATCTGCATGAACCAGAATACGGCCATCAAGATCAGGATGTGGGTAAAATCCCGCATCAATAAAAGCCATCGATACGCCGCGTCCGGTATATTCCGGCAGTGCGCCCGTGCGTTCAGGTGTACTCAGTAAAGTCGGTTCACCGGGGGCAAAATGAGGGTAATTGGATGTGAAAATAGGCACAGGCATGTCCAGAAGTGTAAGGCAAGTAAATGACCAGACGGTGTGTGTCTGGTCTTTCCCGAATAGCGTATATGAAATAGATGATTCTAGTGCATGAAGATATCTAGTGGGTGGGCTTGTCCTTCGGTGGTGCGTAGGCCATAAAATCCACCATGAATCGCTCTGCATAACTGTTGAGCAATTCTTCTACACGCGCCGGATTATCGGAGGCTACAATCAATCCTGCGTGATCTTTTTTGTTCATGCGCCAGACGATTTCCGGGTCTTGATACGCGGACATATCCGGGTGTTCTTGCTTTGCTAAAGAGACAAGCAAACCACCATAACGCTGCTGTATCGGAGGCAGTTGATATTGTTCGCCTTTGGCAACCGCTGTTTCAATGCGTGCCCACTCTGCCCAGGGGTTAATTCCTGTAGAGGCTTCAATTAAATCAGAAAGATGTGCCCCGCCAACCCGACCCGCAATTTCCAGAAAATATAACTGCCCATCAGCGTGGGCCTTGATGAATTCAGCATGGGTAACGCCACGCTCCATTCCCAATGCGCCGATGACATGGGCATTCAGTGCCTTCAATGCAACAGCGTCTTCCGAGCCCGGCGGTAGGGTGCGGCTGGTAAAAACACCACCACCGTGTGCGACCGTCATAGGGGGCTGTCCATATTTTTGAACGGTTGCAAACTGAATGGTGTTATTCCAGATGATAGAATCAACATGGTAAACATCACCGGGAACAAATTGTTCCAGTAAAAATCCCGACTGCCGATCTCCCAACTCATCGAATAAGCGCCACAACTGCTCGGATTCTTCAATCTTCTTGATGCCCATTGCTCCAGCTTCTGTACGAGGTTTTAACACCCAGGGGGGCGACACCTGACTCATGAATTCTCGCAGGCGATCATAGTTGAATACAGAAGTGAAGCTGGGGACAAGAATGCCTTTTTCATCTGCTTTCATACGCATCGCCAGTTTGTCGCGGAAATAACGCGTGTGGCTTTGCCCCATACCGGGAAGGCGCAGATGTTCACGTAATGTAGCCACATTCTCAATGTCATACTCATCCAGTGCAATGATTTGGTCAATTTTCTGGGAACGGCACAGATAACTCACAGCATTAATGACATCCTGTGTTTTAGAAAGATCAGGCATCAAAAATACTTCATCAATGCTTTCACGCGGCCAATTCTCCGTGGCAATTTTTTCCTCAGTAAGCAAAAGAACCTGGCAGCCCTCACGTTTGGCCTGCTGTAAAAATGCTTCACCCTTGAAATAACTGGAAATGGCGAGCAGGGTAGTCATAAATCTATCCTGTTGGGATGTGGTTGAATTACGAATAGGGAGTATAACGTGTGAGGATAGGAACGGCAAAATTATAGAATCTCAGAGTGTTCGTCAAAATTGGACATTTAGTTAGTTCCCTATACCTTTGGGGAGTTAGGCTTGACAGTCCTCAGTTTTGCGCTTATCATCAAATCTAGTTAAACAATTTAATTAAATCATTTAACTAATTCCTCTCAAAAATTCATCCTTTTGCCAATTGAATCAGGATACAAGATGGACTCCGTTTCCCGTGACTCTGTGGAAACACAGGAACTTGCTATGCGTTTTTTGCGCGTGTTTGAAGAGTCGTTCAAGCTGTTAGGGAGGCATAAGCCGCCGCCCGGTCACGAACTATTTAAAGACCTAAAGTTCAATCAGATGCGTGCGATGCAGATTCTCTATCATGAACCGGGGATGCCACAGAAAGAATTGGCAGAAAAACTGGAAGTGACACCGGCTGCTATTTCAACCTCCATCAATCAGCTTGAACGAATGCAATTGGTCAAGCGTCAGCGTGATACTGTGGATGCGCGCTCATGGCGATTGTCTTTGAGCGAAAAGGGAAGTCAGCTTATAGTCCAAAGCCGGACGGCGCGGTGCAGCGCTGTTGCCACTTTATTAGAAGGCCTGCCCCTAGAAGAACAGCGGATGGTTGTCGAGGCGCTGGAACGAGCTTTGAATGTGAAACGTGACAATCCGAACATTCGTACATCAGAATGATAACCATGCATTACCCCTATTAACTTAGGTTCTAGCAAAGAGAGGGAGATCAAATTATCGTGCAATCAACAGCATCACAGTCTCGAGGGCGTCGCGCTGGTGGCGCACAGGCATCAGGTGGCGGTTTGGGCCGCGCGATTCGCTATCTTGGCAAACAACGCCGCCCAACACTGATTGCTTATGGCGCGCTTTTCATCGCCACTATCGCTCAACTGGCTGTACCTCAATTGGTGCAGAATATGATTGACGCTGCGACTAACGGCGTTACAGCCAATGCACTGCTAACCAATGTTCCAACGGCTTTTTTGCCAAATGTGTTGGATGCCTTGAAATTGGAAAAAACAGTTGAGCAACTACAGGCTGATCAGGCTAATGCCGAAACGCTGCTCATTAGCGCGGCATTATTTATCGTCGCTTTCGCGGTTATGCGCGGCCTGTTTTCATTCGTGCAAGCCTATATGTCGGAAAAAGTCTCGCAGGGCGTGGCCTTTGACTTCCGCAATGAAATCTTTTCCAAGATTCAGCGGCTTTCTTTCACTTACCACGACCAGAACCAAACCGGGCAACTCATGATCCGCGCGACCGATGATGTCGAAAAAGTTCGAATGTTCATCGCGCAGGGCTTAATTCTGGCGGCACAATCGTTCATTTTGCTCATCCTCACGTTGGTTATTCTGTTCGCGACCAACTGGCGTTTGACGTTGGTCGTACTGCCTGTACTGCCATTGGCTTTTGTACTGTTCGTTATCTTCGGTGCGGTCAGCCAACCACTGTTCGTCAAAGTGCAGCAGCGGATTTCTGATCTGAATACCACTTTGCAGGAAAGTCTGGCGGGTATCAAGGTTGTCAAAGCCTTCGTGCGTGAACCATATGAACAAAAACGCTTTGACGAGGCCGCCGATAATCTGCTGGCACAAAGTTTAAAGGTCAGTCGTACCTTTGCCTTCCTCTTCCCGGTCATTTTCTTGATCGCGCAGTTGGGGCAGGCGGGTATTCTGTATTTCGGTGGCGTTCAAATCCTTGGTGGTTCGCTGGCGTTGGGGGAGTATCAGAAGTTTAGCTTGTATCTGGGCTATATCTTTTTCCCGATGGCACAGTTAGGGTTCATTATCTCCTTGATGGCGCAGGCAGCAGCTTCGTCTACCCGCATCTTTGAGATTTTGGACGCTAAAAACGATGTATCTGATAAGCCAGATGCTGCTACATTACCTGCTATTCAGGGGCATGTCGAATTCAAAGATGTGACTTTCCGTTACATCGGTAGTGATACCCCTGTTTTGCAGAATGTTACCTTCACCGCCGAGTCTGGGCAGACTATTGCACTGCTCGGTGCAACTGGCAGCGGCAAGACCACCATCATCAATTTGATTCCGCGCTTCTACGATGTAAGCGAAGGCGCAGTTTTGATTGATGGACATGATCTGCGTGATGTGACGCTGGATAGCTTGCGTTCACAGATTGGTATCGTGCTTCAGGAAACCAACCTGTTCAGCGGTACCATCCGCGATAATATCGCCTTTGGTCGCTCTGATGCCACAATGGAAGAAGTCATCAATGCAGCCAAGGCTGCTGCTGCTCATGATTTCATTGAAACCTTCCCAGAGGGCTATGATACACCGGTTGGCGAACGTGGCACGACCCTTTCAGGTGGTCAGAAACAGCGTATTGCAATTGCCCGTGCGTTGCTCCTCAATCCTCGCCTCCTCATTCTGGATGACTCGACCAGCAGCGTTGATCTAATGACCGAATACCGCATTCAGAAGGCATTGGATAACCTGATGCGTGGACGTACCAGTTTTGTGATTGCCCAGCGTATCAGCACAGTGTTGAATGCTGATCAGATTTTGGTGTTGGAAAAAGGTCAGATCGTGGCGCGTGGCAAGCACGAAGAACTGATGGAGTCCAGCGCCATCTACGCCGAAATTTACCATTCGCAGCTTGTTGGCGATGTCGAAATTGATGAAGCGGCTGAAGCCCAGCCCATGCAGGAGGCATAGTAACCAATTATGATGGGTGGACTGGACGGCGGTCGCCGTCTGATGGAACGTGACGTTATAAAGCCGAGAAACGTTGGGGCTACACTCCGACGCTTCTGGGATTACTTTCGCAAGCATTGGTTTATGCTTGTACTAGTGGCCATTTTGATGGTGGTTGTCACCTGGACGCAGGTCGAAGTGCCGAAGTTGATTGGTCAATCGGTGGATTGTTACCTGTTCGAGGAAAATCCGTTTGCCTCGATGTCATCCCAATTTGGGGGTGAAGCCGGGTCAGAACAGGTGCAAACGCGCACCTGCTGGTACGACTCGACCGATTACGGTGCCATGGCCGATCAGGATGCAGCCAGAAATGCGAAAATCGCTGGCTTGCTTGGTTTGGTGGGCTTGCTGCTTGGCTTGTTTGTTGTCGGGTCGCTGCTGCGTGGTGTCATGTTCTTTGTGATGAACTACGCTGGCCAAAATGCCCTGCGTGATATTCGTAAAGATGTTTTCCGTCATGTGCATCGTCTATCGCTTGGCTACTATGCCGAGAATGAAGCAGGTGACATTATGAGTCGCTTCACCAGCGACTCGGAAACCATTCAGCAGGCTTTGGGTTTTGCTCTGGTCAATGTGTTGAGTGGTATGCTCCTGATCATCTGGGTGATGGTCAACATGCTTCAGGAAAATGTACCCTATGCACTGCTCAGTCTGATTGTCGTACCTTTCATGATCTTGGCAACATCCTATTTCTCCGGTCAGGCTCGTAAAGCTTTCCGCAAAAGCCGTGAAGAAATGGGTAGCGTGAACGCCAATTTGCAGGAAAGTTTTGCTGGTGTGCGCGAGGTGCAGGCTTTTAACCGCGAAGAAGAAAACATCGAGGAATTCCGCCGTACTAATGCTGCTAACCGCGATGCCAATGTTCGGGCTGCTGCTTTCACCAGTGCACTCAATCCGGTGCTGGAAGCTTTAGGCTATGTTGCACTGGCAATTGTAGTGGTTGTGGGTGGTCTTTCTGTACTGCGGAATGAACCACTGCTTGGCACAACCGTGATTTCCCTCGGTACGGTGTTCGCTTTCTTGGGTTACGTGCAGAATTTCAATATGCCCATTCAACAGATTGCCGTGCTGTGGACGAATATCCAAAGTGCTATCGCGGGTGGTGAACGCATTTTCAGCCTTCTGGATGCCAAACCGGATATTGTTGACAAGCCGAACGCGACCATAATGCCAGTCATTCAGGGTAAGGTCGAGTTCGTAAAGGCTTGGGCAGAGTACAAGGCAGGAGAACCGGTGCTGAAGGATGTCAGCCTGACAGCTGAACCGGGCGAAACTATCGCTATCGTTGGCCCAACGGGTGCGGGCAAAACAACCATCATCAATCTGCTGCCCCGTTTTTATGATGTCACCGATGGCGCGGTCAAGATCGACGGTATCGATGTCCGCGATGTAACTGCTGCCAGTCTCCGCAGCCAGATTGGGATTGTGTTGCAGGACACCTTCCTGTTTTCAGACACCGTAATGAACAACATTCGTTATGGGCGGCTGGAGGCAACTGACGAGGAAGTTATCGAAGCGGCAAAGTTGGTATCAGCTGACCAATTTATCGAACGTCTCCCTGAGGGTTATCAGACCGTTTTGGGGGAACGCGGTAGTGGCTTGAGTCAGGGACAGCGGCAGTTGATCGCAATTGCGCGTGTCGCGTTGATGAGTCCGCGAATCCTGATTTTGGATGAAGCCACCTCTAGCGTTGATACCCGTACCGAACGCCTCATCCAGAAATCCTTTGAAAAACTGCTGGAAGGCCGCACGAGCTTTGTGATCGCGCATCGCCTCAGTACCATCCGCAACGCCAATCAGGTATTGGTGCTCAAGGATGGGGAGATTGTCGAACGCGGCACGCACAACAGTTTGCTGGAACTGAAGGGTGCATACTACGATCTATACATGAGCCAGTTCCGCCGCGAGGAAGAAACGCCAGCATCAACCAATGGGGCATCTGTAACACGTTCGCTGCAACCTTCTGGTGACTAGGCTGGAAAACGATCTGTAGGGGACGTACAATCCAACAGCCGTAGGTAATAAAACCCTGCGGCTGTTTTTTGTGTCTTGGATGGTGATTGATGAAACCCCAAAAACTAATTGAATGTATTCCTAATTTTTCCGAAGGTCGCAGGCCTGAAGTGGTGGATGCCATTGTATCGGCCATTCAATCCGTGTCCGGTGTGCAAATCTTGGATCGTACTAGCGATCCGGATCACAATCGCTCAGTGATTACGTTCGCTGGAATGCCCGAAGCTGTACTTGAAGCGGCATATGCTGGAATAAGCAAAGCGGCTGAATTGATTGATGTGAGCAGTCATGATGGACAGCATCCGTTCATTGGTGCGGCTGATGTGGTTCCATTCGTACCCCTTGCGGATGTGAGTATAGAAGAATGTGTATTGCTGGCGCAGCAGTTGGGAAAGCGAGTAGGGGAAGAACTCGGAATCCCCGTTTATCTCTATGAAGCGGCGGCGACACGACCGGAGCGTAAAGCATTAGAAAATATTCGTCAGGGGGGGTACAAAGCTTTACAACAGTCGATTACAACCGACCGAGTTCCCGATTTTGGCCCAATGACGTTGGGAAAAGCTGGAGCAGTAGTCATTGGTGTGCGTCGTCTTTTGATTGCTTTCAATGCTTATCTCACTACCAATGATGTCGAAATTGCCCGGAAAATCGCAAGCGCTGTGCGGCACTCATCTGGTGGATTTCATTATCTCAAAGCATTGGGTCTGCTGGTGGATGGTCGCGCGCAGGTTTCCATGAACTTCACTGACTTTACGCAAACACCGCTTGCTCGTGTGATAGAAGCTGTTCGGCGCGAAGCTGCCCGTTATGGTACTGCCATTCATCACACCGAACTGATTGGTTTGATTCCCAATAAAGCACTGGTTGACGCCGCCGAGTGGTATTTGCAGTTGGATGTTGGTAATCGTATCCTCGAATCCCGTTTGGATGCGGCATTTTCCAATAGCCCTGAATCATCTTTTTTGGAACAACTCGCAGCAGGAACGGCTGCCCCCGGTGGCGGTGCAGCAGCGGCTTATGCTGGAGCAATGGCTGCTGCTTTGGCTGGGATGGCTGCCCGTCTTACTATTGGTAAACCCAAATACGCGGCTGTTGAATCCCGAATGTGGGAGATTGCCGCCCTTGCGGACGAACTTCGTACAAAACTGAATGAGGCCATCGCCGCCGACGCTAATTCCTATACATCTGTCATGCTGGCTTATCGTCTCCCCAAAAGTACGGAAGTTGAAAAAACACAACGAACAGCAGCCATCGAAAAGGCTTTACAGGGCGCAATTGAGGTGCCGTTAAAAATGATCCGGACTGTTGTTGAAGTGCTAGATTTGCTGGCTGAGGTGGCAGAAACGGGCAACCTAAATACTATTGCCGATGCTGCTTCAGGAACAGCATTGGCGCAGGCGGCTATCACGGCGACCGCGCTCAATATTCGTGTGAATGCAGCCGCTTTGAGCGATCAAACACTGGCAGTTAAGTACCTGAATGAGCTGATGGCTTATCAAGAATCGGCTTCTGCTGCTGCCTCACGAGTGGAGAAATCCGTTCAATCGCGCCTGAAGTTGGGCGGTTCTCAACGGCTATAGCCATCTTCAGGAATCCAACGCACAATCAGCATACCCCTTTTATAAATAAGGTAATGGTATGACATTTTCGAGGGATGTATCGGCCTCAAAACGACAATTTGCGTTGCCCTACCAAATTGTCAGTTTCTTGCTGACCCGCATGGTGGTCAATACTGCTTTCCGCATGATCTACCCCTTCCTGCCGGAAATTTCGCGTGGATTAGGCGTCAGTTTGGAAACTGTCACCCGTGCCATTACATTGCGTGCAGGATTGGGGTTGTTCAGCCCTTTACTCGGCTCATTAGCCGATTCACGTGGACGGCGCGCGGCCATGTTGATTGGCGCAGCCTTATTTGTTGTGGCGATGCTCTTGGTTGGTCTTGTTCCAACTTATGCAACTTTGGTCATCGCTTTGATGCTCACCACATGTAGCAAGATTATTTTTGATCCTGCTATGTATGCCTACTTGGGCGATCATGTGCCTTATGCCCGGCGTGGCTTGGTGGCAGGATTTGTCGAATTTGGTTGGTCAGGAGCATTCTTATTAGGTGTTCCTGCTGCGGGTTGGCTGATCGCGCGTTCAGGATGGAGTTCACCTTTTCTAGTAATTGGTTTTATTGGTATTGGTCTTTGGGTGCTTTTATGGCGGATTATCCCTGCTGAGCCTGCACGAACCATTGCACGTCCATCGCTGCGGCAAGGTTTACGAACTGTTTTGGCCAGCCGTCCCGCATTGGCAAGTATTGTTGTTAGTCTTCTAATCGCCAGCAGCAATGAAACCGTCAATATTGTTTATGGCAAGTGGCTGGAAGACTCATTTCGTTTTCAGATAGAAGCACTCGGTTTATCTGCCGCCATCATCGGTATTTCTGAATTGCTGGGGGAGGGGATGGTCGCCGGATTGGTTGACCGTCTCGGCAAGCGCCGTGCAGTTGGCTTGGGATTGGGGACTTCCGCACTAACCGCTTTATTGCTGCCCTTGCTTGGCACATCCCCGGATGGCGCTCGGCTTGGCCTATTTCTGTTTTATCTCACTTTTGAATTTACCGTTGTCAGCGCTATTCCGCTTTCGACTGAATTAGTGCCCGCTGCCCGTGCCACCATGCTAGCTGCCAATTCTACCGCTGCTTTATTAGGCCGCATGATTGGTTCGCTGCTTGGGCCAGCATTGTTTGTTTATGGCTTGGGAGCAAATACAGTTTTATGCGCGGTTTTTAACGTTATTGGTCTTGTATTACTGATATTGTTTATTCGAGAGGGTTCCTCTGAACCGTCAGTTTCTTCAGCGCCTCAGGATTAGGAAATATCGCTTGGCGGTTGGCCTGAATATTGGCAATCAACCGCGGAACGATCTTTGGAAAACTTACCCCTGTGCTTCCGCGAAAGCCTCACTAAAAAATTCTGCCAAACGGGTATAAAGCACCTTCAGATTTTCAGGTCGATCTATGCCATGTCCCTCGTTATCGAAAGTCAATAATTGATGTTCGATACCTGCTTGATCGAGTGCCTTTTTGACCATGCGAACATTTTCGGGCGTCACATTCGGGTCTCTAAGCCCTTGCACAATCAACAATCGTCCCTTGATATTCGACACAAAATTGATTGGTGAACGCTCGTGGTAGCGTTGAGGCACTTGGTCAGGCCGACCACCCATCATTTCCTCACTGTAGGGACGTAAATCGGGGCGTGTCGTGTCGTAATCCACCACCAGATCAGTCATGCCGCAAATCGGCGCGGATGCCGCAACAACATCAGGGGCAAAATGGGTAATAGCGTGCCATGATGAATACCCACCATACGATGTCCCGGTGATGCCCACTTTCCCTTTTTCAGCGATTCCTGCCGCAATTAGGGCTTCGATCCCTGCCCGAATATCTTCTTGTTCTTTGCCTCCCCAGCCTTCAACCTTGATTGCTTCACGGAATGCGAGGCCAAACCCTGTGCTGCCCCGGTAGTTAGGATCGAGGACATTGAACCCTTGTGAAACGAAGAATTGAATCTGGTCATCTAATGCATCACTGCTGTGGTGGGTCGGCCCACCATGTACATAAACAATGGTGCCTTTTGCTTTGCCTTTAGGTTTGTACAACCACCCCTGAATCTCCAACCCATCAACTGATTTCCATCGGAAATCTTCTGCTGCCGCCAAATCGTTATCGCTTAATCCGGTTCGTTCTTTCACCCGCGTCAAACTGACGAACGATTCGGGCTGAAAATCCAGCAGTGAGAACCGCACGAGATCGGTGATATGTGTTGAACTGAAGTATTGCCCAACCCATGCGCCTGCGCCCAAAGGTGCAATTGGTTTCAGGTTGCCGGGAATTTCAGGTAATTGGGTTTCTTCACCTGTCTCAACGTTGAGGAGCGACGCTTGTAAACGCGCTTGCTGCACTTCCAAAATGACGACCTGTTCGCTGCCGAAAGGCACATAAGCCTGCTCAATATTCCGCTTGGGATCGTCAATCAGCCATCGCAGCACACCATCATCCAGATTCCACACGCCGATTTTGTTATGAGTTTCGCTCTCTGCATTGATCAGAATCCGCTTTCCATCTGGGAACCATGCTCCATACACTTTGGCTGTATCCCCAACATTGACAATTTCCCGATCATTTTCCCCTTCAATATCCACTAGCCACAACTGATAACCGGATGGATGTCTGTCCTTACGGTTGTAGAGAATATGCGTCCCGCTTGAATTGAGCCGGGGACTGTACCATCCGCCTTTTTTCGGTCGTGCCAGCGGCTTCCGTTCATCGGTTGTCAGATCATGGCGGTAAACAATGCTCGGCTCAATTTCTTGCTTGCTTTCGGGGTCAACATTCGCCCCGTAAACCAGCCATTTCCCGTTCGGATGAATTTGCCCACCACGAATATAGTAATTAGGCGAAGGCTCGGTCAGCGGATGCAGCACACGCGGTTGCACCAAATTGACCTGAAAAAGCTGCAATCTTTCGTTTCCACCCTCATCATGGGCGACAATAACGGCCTCACTGCCCGGAACCCACGAAACGAAAACCGTATTTTCGTTTGTATCCGTAAGCTGAATAGGGGCGGATGAACCATCTGTTGGCGCGACATACACATCCATCGCCGCGCTGGTTCCGAGCCACATCCATGCTGCCCACTTGCTATCCGGCGAAACGCTCCCACCATACAACCGGGGCAGCGACAAAAGCGCATCTAAAAATTCATCTGGCGTCATCGACATTTTTATCCCTCTTGAGTTTTCACCAATATACAGGCAGCACTATGTTCTTGAGTGGGTTGGAGCATTGGATCAATCGTTTTGCAGGTTTCAATTACGGCAGGGCAGCGCGGATGAAAGCGGCAGCCTTGCGGAATATGAATTGGGTTCGGAATTTCGCCCTGCAAAATTACCCGCTGGCGTCGTTTGCGTGGGTTAGCGACCGGAACAACCGAAAGCAGTGCTTTGGTGTAAGGGTGTTTGGGATTCTTCAAAACGTCGGTTGTCGGCCCAATTTCTACAATCCGCCCTAGATACATCACTGCGATTCGATCAGTAAAGAATCCTGCCGTCGCTAGATCATGCGTAATATACAAAATGCTGATGTTATGCGTATCCCGTAATTGTCGTAACAGATTTAAGATTTCCGCGCGGATAGACACATCCAGCATCGACACAGGTTCGTCCGCTACCAGCAGTTGTGGTTGCAGCACTAATGCCCCGGCAATAACCACCCGCTGTCGCTGCCCACCGGAAAGGTCTTCGGGATAGCGATTCAGGAAATTCCCCGGCGGTTTTAACCCGGCATCACTCAACGCTGTTTCAACGCGTTCCAATTTTTCTGCCTTGTTCCGCACCAGCCCATGCACTTCCAGCGGTTCAGCCACAATCTGGAAAATAGTCTGTCGCGGGTTCAATGCTTCATACGGGTCTTGGAAGATCATTTGCATCTGCCGACGCAGTGCTAGCCGATTTCGACCCCGTACCATATCCTGCACATCTTGCCCATTAAACCGGATTTCCCCCTTACTTGGCTCAACCAAACCCAGAATATTCATCGCTGTTGTAGTTTTGCCCGACCCCGATTCGCCCACTAATCCCAGAATTTTCCCGCGCCGCATGGCAAAACTCACCCCATCCACAGCATGAACCATTTCACGTTCTGCTCCACGCAGCATTCCGGTCAATCCACGCGCCACTGGATACAACTTGTGAAGATCATTCACTTGCAATATGAAATCATCGCTCACAGTTGAATCTCCGGGTGATGACAGGCCGCGAAATGATCTGGTTGTTGCTCTGTCAGCATAGGGGAAGCTTTTGCACACAAATCACTACGGATTGGACAACGCGGTTCAAAACGGCATCCCAGTGGCAGGGCATCTAATGGTGGTGGATGACCCGGAATCGATGTGAGAACCGAACCAGCCCGGTCTACATCTGGAAAGGCTTCTAGAAGCCGTCGGGTATAGGGATGGACAGGCTCATTAAAAATGGTATCCACACTTCCATATTCAGCCGTTTTTCCACCATACATCACCAGCACATCATCGCAAACTTCCGCGACTACACCCAGATCATGTGTCACCAGAATCACCGAAAGCCCAAGCTGTTCCTGTAGATGTTTCAGCAGTTCCAGAATTTGCGCCTGAATCATCACATCCAATGCTGTAGTCGGTTCATCGGCAATCAACACATCTGGTTCGCAGGCCAATGCCATAGCAATCATCGCTCGCTGCCGCATCCCACCACTGAATTGATGGGGATATTGTGCTGCTCTTTCTGGCGCGATGCCCACCATTTCCATCAGTTCTCCAATGCGGATTCGGGCTTTGCGGCGGTCAATGTGTTTATCCTTTTGTAGGGCTTCCGCGATCTGGTCGCCCACCGTCCGCACTGGATTGAGCGCATTCATCGCTCCTTGAAACACAATTGCCAGATGTTTCCAACGATACTGCTGCATAGCCTTTTCAGAAAGTTGCAGCAGATCAGTATCATGATACCGGATTGCTCCGCCCACAATCCGCCCTTCGGCGGGCAGCAGGCGCATCAATGAAAGCATCGTAGTCGTTTTGCCACACCCGGATTCCCCGACCAGCCCCAGTGAACGCCCTTTTTGCACCTGAAAACTGACATCAACGACGGCATGTAGGGGATGCCCATTATCCTGATAATCAATCGACAGATTTTGTACATCAAGCACTACGCTCATGCCTGCTCCTGTATATCGCGGGGTGGGGGAAGCGGCAGCACCAGCGATACCATTCTTCGTGCGTCAAATAAATGGTGTGATTTCACGCGCGGATTGACGATTTCTTCCAGACTGTTGCCGATCAAAACTAACGCCAGCGTCACCCACAAAATAGCGAATCCCGGCGGCAGCAAGAACCACCATGCTTGACGGCTGACTGCCCCCCGGTCAAACGCCAGATTGAGCATATTGCCCCAGCTCACTAACCGAGGATCGCCTAATCCCAGAAAACTTAATGATGATTCAGCCAGAATCGATGCCGAAATATCCAGCACTGCTTGTGCGACGATCAGAGGTATCACCTGTGGCAGAATGTGACGCAGGATAATCCGTCTGCTGCCCGCACCAATCGCTTTTGCGCGCAGGATGAACTGTCGCTCCTTTAGCGAAAGCACCTGTGACCGTACCAACCGCGCGGTGTATGTCCATCCAAGCAGGCTGATGACGACAATGATGTTCACCAGTCCACGCCCCCAAACAGCGATAATGACTAGCATCAGCGGCAAATCCGGGATGACCATCAGAAAATCCACGATTCGCATCAGAAATCCACCGATTTTGCCGCCGTAGTATCCTGCGATTAATCCAACCGATGTACCAATGAACATCGAAAAGAATGATGCCGCAAAACCCACGATCAGCGAAACGCGCGCTCCATGCACCAGTTGGCTGAACACATCTTTTCCAGCATCATCTCGTCCCAATAAATGGGCAGCATCCGGCGGCGCGAACAAATCTGCTGCTTCGACTTGCACTCGCTGATAAGGATCATAAGGCGCGATTTGGGGGGCAAAAATGGCTGCCAACACAACGATCAGCAGCATAATCGCCCCAATCACCCCTGTAGGCTTGCGCCAAAATTGCTGGAATGGCGTCACATTAAATCGCTTTCAACTAGCCTGAATGCGTGGATCGAGAATCGAATACAAAACATCTGTTACCAAATTTGCCAGAATCACGCTGACCGCCAGCAGCAGAAATGCCCCTTGCAGCACCGGATAATCTTGCTTGGAAACAGACTCAAAGATCAGCCGTCCAATCCCCGGCCACGAGAACACAGTTTCAACTTGAATCGCCCCGCCAACCACATACCCTAAGTTCAGAGCAATAATTGTGACCATCGGCAGCATAGCATTTTTCAGCGCATGATCGCGCAAAATCTGGATGGTGCTTAACCCTTTGGCTTTCGCTGTGAGGATGTAATCTTCTGCTAGCACTTCAACCACGCTGCTTCGCATAATGAGCATGTAGGCACTGGTACTGCCCACCGCCAGCGTAATGGTCGGCAGGATTAAATGGCGTCCCACATCCAGCCAGTAAGCTGCTGTGTTTTCCGCTAATCCCGGTTCGACCATCCCCCCAATCGGCAGAATCCCTCTAGCAAGAATCAGCAAGATAATGCCCAGAAAAAAAGTTGGCAGTGCCCATGTTAGCAACCCAACGAACAAGGCCCATGCATCAATCCATGTTCCCCGTCGCCATGCAGCGATCAGCCCCACGATGATTCCGAAGCCGATGGCAAAAATTTCCCCCGTGAAAACCAACAGCACAGTTCGTCCAACCCGCTCGCTCAACAATTCGTTCACGTTTTGCCGTGTTGCAAAAGAAATCCCCAGATTACCTTGAAACAGATTGCGTACATAAGCGGTGAACTGGGTATCGAATGCGCCGCCAATATCACCTGCTTGCAATCGTACTCCATCCAGCCAAACAGGTTTATCCAAACCGAATTGGGTGCGGATGGTTTCCTGTGCATCACGGGTAAGGCGCGGATTGCGAAACAGCAGTTTGATTGGGTCTCCCGGCAGGATGCGAAATAGAAAGAAGTTGAAGACCACAACCACAGCCAGTGTCATCAGCGCAAATGCAATTTTGCGGAATAAATAATCAAGCCGAATCACGAATGTAACAATCCTAATGTACACAAAAGGCGTCCATACAGGACGCCTGGTAAATGATTATCAGATTTGCCGCCAGATTAAAGCACAGCGAAATCGTTGAACAAGGCCCATTTCACACCGGCGATAGCCAGATTCGGGTGGAAACTGAACCGATCATTTCGATACGCGCTGATAGAATCGGTATAGGCGATCATAATCCACGCCCGTGCATCATAAATCATTTGCTGCAATGTCCAGATAGCATCTTTCCTTGCCTGCTGGTCAAGTGCTGTAGCCTGTACATCGAACAATGCATCGTACTCCGCGTTGCAATAACCGCTGTCATTCCAGCCACCATCCTGTGTTTCTGCACAGGTGAAGACGCTGGTCAAAAAGTGAGGATCGGTATCCGGCGCCCACTCCCAAAGGACGAGATCGAAATCATAATCAATCTGCGCGGCGATCAGTGTATCGGTCGATTGGGTCACAGGCACAACCGAGATGCCAATTTGGGCGAACCCATCCGCGATAATTTCCAGCATTCGAACATAATATGCACAGCAGTCATCCCCCCACAAACGATATTCCAACGGGGTGCCATCTGAATATTCGCGGACGCCATCCTCATCGTTATCGAGATAGCCTGCTTCATCTAGAATGCGGTTGGCTTCTGCAACATCATAAGGCAGTCCGGCAATGTCCGTATTGTGATAAATGCCCATTGAAGGCGGAATGAAGGTTGTGGCCGGTTGTGCATAACCTTGATACGCAATCGTGGTAATCTGCTGGCGATCAATCGCATAATCCATCGCCATGCGAATAACCGGATCATTCAGACTGGCAGGGTGTGTACCAGTTTCATACGAATTGACCGCCAGATCAGCAAAGTAGCCGATATTCCCGGTTGCTACAGTAATGTTGCTGTTCCCCTGAAGCGGCACAACACCGGAACTGGGCAGTGATGTAATCAGATCGACTTCGCCAGCCAGCATCGCCTGAATCAATGCATCATCATTTGCATAGTGGCGGTAGATAATCTCGTCTACGGGTGATTTGCCGCGCCAGTAATTCGGGTTTGCATCCAGAATCAGGAACTCATCAGGCTGGAATTCTCGTACCGTGTACGGCCCTGCACCAATGCTTACCGCTGTTGGGTCATCATATTCCATGATTTCATCAATCGTTTTATCTTGCCAAATGTGCGGCGGCAGAATGAAAACAAACAGCAGCTTGGAACTAATCATATTGGAAACCGGGGTATCCAGCGTGACTTTCAGCGTAGTCGCGTCAGGTGCCTCAACCTCGATAATGTTGCTCAGATATGACGACATGGTTGGGATTTCGTTTTCGATAACCCAGTTGAGTGTCCATGCCGCTTCAACCGCTGTCAGGGGTGTTCCATCACTAAAAGTGACCCCATCACGGATTTTGAATGTCCAGACTAAGCCATCATCAGAAACGCTCCAGCTTTCCGCCAACCCCGCTTCAACATTGCTGCCATCTGCTTGTTCAACCAGTGTGTCGTAGAGCAGGCCGCGAATGTTGTACCCGTAATAGCCGACCGTCGGATTCAGCGTATCGATGATGTAGCTTGTCCCAATGGTTAAAGTCGTCGGGGTATCCTGTGCTTGGGTAATAGTAAAGGGAACTAAAACCAACAGTAGCAAACAGGCAAACTTGAGAGAGTAGGGCAGGCGAATGTTCATGGTACCTCGTCTGTCGATGTAATGAACGTTATATTATGGGCGATGATAGACCTATTGCCGGTAGTTCGCAAGCGACTTCGCCGCTAATCTGCGATTTTTAGGATTGAACATTTTCAACCTGCTTTTTCGGGCGCTTTAACTGCCCACCGATCTACGATTTTTTCCAACGGATAAATCGAAAGCAGAACACCAATTCCGATCAATAACCCTCCCATCAGCAGATTCGATGTCATCTCCTGACCCAGCAAAATCACTCCCAGCACTGCGCCCACTAGAGGCTGGGCGAAGAAGAACAACGATGCCACCGAAGCGTCTACCAGCGTAAATGCTTGATTCCAGAACCACATTGCCCCGGCAGTTGAGACGACACCCAGATACAGAATGCCTAGAATCAGCCCACCATCAATTGTGCCAATTGGCCGTTGTGTGAGTTCAATTGCTGCTGCTGGAATAGTCAGGAACAGCCCGCCTGCAAACCCGAATAGTGTGACGACCATCGTATCCATTGCCGCACTCACTTTTTTGAGCAGCACAGAAAATAAGCCCCATGTTAGTGCTGCCACTGCCAGCGCCAGATTGCCGACAAAAGCCGCCGAACTGAAATCCGCCTTGCTCAAATCCAGAATGACCACAACACCGATCGTTGCCAGCGTAACTGCGGCGATACGCTGCATGGTGAGCTTTTCCCGTAGAATTATCGCCGCGAAGATGAGAATAAATGCTGGCGAAGCACTGGTCACAAGCGCCCCGTTAATAGCATTGGATAAATCGGTGCCGACGAACTGCGCCCCTACGCTTACGCCGAATCCCAGCAATCCAACACCCATCAACCGGATGGCTTCACGCCGATTTGGCATCCGCAGTTTCTCCCGCCGCCAATAAACAATAATACCCATCACCAGCAGCGCCAGCAGCAGCCGAATCGTGAGCAGGGTAAAAGGTGGAATGATCTTTAACACCACATCGGATACCACATACATGCCGCCCCATATGGCAGCCGCACTTAGTCCGTATATAGCACCTTTCAACATATTAGACATCAATTCGTCCTCTCATTTGAATATCTTGTAGGTTTCTGTAATGCATGGTATTCTCTTGCGAACTGGCGGTCTGTACGAAGTTACCAAATAGTAACGTGAATTCTCGTCTATCTATTGGGGTTAATTATCGTACAGCGCCGCATAGAATATCTGCATTGACCCACTTATTACCAATTATGGGGAGAGTATATGAAGGTCAAACGATTTAGTCTGTTTCTCCTGCTGATGGTGGTCGCGCTGGCGCTCAGTGCAACCGTCGTCGGTGCTCAGGATGCGAAGGTCATCAAGATTGCTTCGCAGACTCCGCTTTCCGGCCCACAGTCGGCTCTCGGCAGCAGCATGAGCAACGCGGTTGCGCTGGCGGTTGAGCAGCTTTCCGGCCCACTGACCGAGATGGGTTACACGGTTGAATACGTGCCCTTCGACGATCAGGCTACCCCGGATGTTGGCGTTTCGAATGCCAACAATCTGGTGAATGACCCGGCCATTCTGGCAGTCGTCGGTCACCTGAACAGCGGTGTCGCCATCCCGTCGTCGGAAGTTTATGATCAGTTCAATCTGCTCATGGTTTCCCCGGCCAATACCAACCCCCGTGTGACGGATCGTGGTTTGACCACCATTAACCGTGTCTGCGGACGTGACGATCTGCAAGGCCCGACGGGTGCGCGCTTCGTTGCCAGCCAGGGTGCTGCCTCGGTTTATGTTCTGCACGACACCACCGCTTATGGACAGGGTGTTGCTGAATTCTTCCAGGTGGAAGCCGCCAATTTGGGGCTGACCGTCCTCGGTTTCGAAGGCACAACCGAAGCCTCCAACTTTGAAGGCGTTATCCAGCCAATTCTGGCGCTGGCACCGGATGCCATCTACTTCGGTGGTATCTACTCACAGACGGGTATCTTCATCAATCAGGCACGCGCCGCTGGCTACACTGGCCTGTTCGTCGGCCCGGATGGTTTTGACTCGTCGGAATTCGCCCAGCTTGCTGGTGAGGCAGGTGTTGGCACCTTCTACACCTCTGTCGCTGGCCCAGCTTCAATTTACCCGAATGCTGCCCAGTTCGTCGCAGATTACCAGGCGAAGTTTGGCGAAGACCCACAGCCATTTGCGGCTCAGTCCTATGATGCGACCGCCATTGCTCTGCAGGCCATTCAGGTTGCCGCAGAACTCGCTGGTGATGTTCCCTCACGTGCAGCAGTCGCTTCGGTTGCTCGTGGCACCCACGATTACGCAGGGCTGACCGGCAATATCACCTTCGATGCGTATGGTGATCCTGAAATCGGTCTGTACTATGTCATTCAGGTTGGTTCGAGTGACCCGGCGGCATGGGGTTCAAACACCCTTCTGGAGACGCTGGAAATTCCCTCGCCCTTCAAGGCTCTTGAAGATGCCATGATGGCAGGTATGTAGATAAGTTAGAAGTTGGAAGCGGTGGTGCTGCGCCCAAAAACGCAGCCCGCCGCTTTTTTTTAAAGCGTATTCATTGGAGCATATTTATGCTGTCAGCTCGAAGTGCTACTGACTGGCTCTATCGTTTCATCCTGTACCCGGTAGGCCAAATGCTGGTATTTATCATCGGGGCAGGAGTTGTTGTAACTGTTCTTGCTTATATCCTGGCAATTCTCTTTCCCGAACCCCGTCCCAACATCATCCTGATCGACCAGATTAACCGTCAATTGCCGGGTATGCTCATTGCGGGCATTAGCTTGGGATTTGTGTATGCGATGATTGCGTTGGGTTATACGCTGGTCTATGGCGTTTTGAAGTTCATCAACTTCGCCCATAGCGAGATTTTTATGTTTGGCTCGGTCATCGGGTTTGAAGTGATGCGCCGTCTGGGTGATGCCGGGGCATTGCAGGCTTGGAGTCCGCCACTGCTGGTGATTTTCGTGGTGGTTATTGCGATGGTGTTTAGCGGGTTGCTCGCGGTTTTGATCGAGCGTATTGCTTACCGTCCATTACGGGGTGCGCCTCGGCTTGTCCCCCTGATCTCTGCAATCGGTGTTTCGCTCTTGCTGACCGATCTGGTACGTGCCATTGAAGCAGCCATTCGTGGCGAATTCAATTTGACATATCCAACCAGCGATCTTGTCTGGATGAAAAATCCCATTCCCGTTGTATTTGGCGAAACCACGGTCAATGTTCGGGTCACCTCAATTATTGTGGTTATCGGCGCGGTGTTGATGCTGGTTGCGTTGAACTACTTCGTAAATGGCACGAAGCTAGGGCGTGGTATTCGGGCGGTTTCTCAGGATATGGGCACAGCAGCCCTCATGGGGATTAACGTCAACCTGATGATTTCGCTCACATTCTTCGTTGGTGGGTCGTTCGGTGGTGCAGCGGGCGCGCTTTTTGGGATGAACGTGGGTACTGTCACACCTTATGTGGGCTTTATCCCCGGCATCAAAGCTTTTACGGCTGCGGTGCTTGGCGGTATTGGTAATGTAACGGGCGCACTTCTGGGTGGTCTGGCGCTAGGCATGATTGAATCCTTCTTGAACGGTATCTTGGTCTATTTTCCGACCTTCGGACAGCGTTATACCGATATTTTCGCTTTCTCGATTCTGATACTTATTCTGATCTTCCGTCCAAGTGGTCTGATTGGCGAACGGGTGGACGAAAAGGTATAAGCATGGCAACACAAACAATTTCTCCAAATTCGGGTTCACCTGTGCGTCAGTTTATCCAAAGTATTCGAACAGCCCTCCGCAATCCTTGGATTGCAGGTGCGGTGCTGATTATCTATCTGCTAGGCGCATACTTCATTTTACGCAGTCTGAGTCGCCAGGATCCATTGTTCCCAATTAAAAGTACACTGGCTTTTCCGCCGCTGATACTCTCGCCGTTTCTCATTCTGGGAGCGAATGTTGATTGGCGGTATAAAAGTCTGCTCGTTTTGGTTGTACTGTTTATCTTGCTGCCGCTGATTGGCATGTACGACAGTTCTTACTTCGAGTTGGTTATCCAGATATGTATCTTTGCTGGGTTGGCGCTGGGGCTGAATATTGTCGTCGGTTTTGCGGGATTGCTCGACTTGGGTTACGTGGCTTTCTTTGCGGTCGGGGCTTATCTCTGGGCGATGTTCACATCCAATGTGGATACCTACTTCAAGATTAACAATTTACTGGTTCCTGCCACTTCTTTTTACCTGTTCGTTATCATCGGGGTTGGCGTCGCCGGTATCGGTGGCATTTTGCTGGGTTTGCCCGTCCTTCGTCTGCGCGGTGATTATCTGGCGATTGTGACGCTCGGTTTTGGCGAGGTGATTCGGGTTTTGGCGGTGAATGCCAATAGCCCCACCAATTTTACTAATGGCTCACAGGGTTTGGATGGAGTGCTAAAGCCGCCTGTTCCGCCGTTCATCACCGAAATAATCACACGGGTCGAGTCGGGCTTGGGCATACCTATCAACAATGCTCAATCCCTCGCTCAGCAAATGTTGTTCTATTTCATTGCCATCGTGATTATTGCCATCATTATCGTAATTGCCCGCCGTTTGGATAACTCACCAATTGGTCGCGCTTGGACGGCTATCCGCGAAGATGAAGTTGCGGCAATAGCGATGGGCGTGCCGCTGGTACGGTTGAAATTGATGGCTTTTGCGATGGGTGCTTCCTTCGCCGGGGCAATCGGTGTCTTGTATGCTGCTAAACAGTCTTTCGTCAGCCCGGAAAGTTTCAGTCTGAATCAATCCATTAGCATCTTGGCGATGGTAATTGTGGGCGGCATCGGCGGTATACGCGGGGCATTGTTGGGTGCTTGTATCGTTACCTTGCTTAACCTGCAAATGCTCAAAAATATGTCACTGCAAATCACCAACTGGAAAAACGGCGATGTGGTTTTGCCATCTTGGTTGGTAGCCATTATTCTGATTGTCGTAGCTGCGCTGGTGTTGTGGTGGTTGGCAAAACTGCTTGTTCCGCTGGTGACCCGGTTCGTAAAAACCAATATGACTCCGGCTAGGATGCGTTTGGCGCTGTTTATCCCGTTGTTGGGAATTGTTGGCGTGTTAATCCTCGCCCAACCCACCGAATTTGCTTTTGATAGATGGCCTGCCCAGTTGGAGCTTGCCAAATATGAGCGCTTGGTTTTCGGTTTTCTGCTTATTGTAATGATGATCTTCCGGCCTGCGGGATTGTTGCCAGAACCGCGCCGCAGTATGGAGTTGCAGCAGGAGAAAGCCTCCGTTGCCGAAGAACTGCCCGAAGCGGACGGGAAGGAATAGACTTATGGCTCTACTTTTAGATGTTCGTAATGTGGTCAAACGCTTCGGTGGTTTGACTGCTGTAAACGATGTAACCATTGGTATCGAAGAACGCAGCATCAGTGCCATTATTGGGCCGAATGGTGCGGGCAAAACCACTTTCTTCAACTTGCTGACGGGCATTTATAAACCCGATGAGGGCAGCATCGTTTTTAATGGTCGTTCCTTGATTGGTCTGCGTCCCGATCAGGTTAATGCGGCTGGTATGGCACGGACTTTCCAGAGCATTCGCATGTTCCCCGGTATGACCGTGTTGGAAAATGTGATGGTTGGTATGCACTCCCGGCTGCGCGATAAGCCGGGAACAGAACTGCGGATGCTGGTAGAATCACTCACCCGTCTGGGTGGATTTAACGCTCAGGAAAAACATGTGCGCGAGAAGTCCAGCGACCTGCTGCGTTTTGTGGGTTTGGCAGGGAAGGGTGATGAAATCAGCCGTAACCTTCCCTACGGCGATCAGCGTCGTGTCGAAATTGCCCGCGCCTTAGCCAGTGATCCCCAACTCATCCTCCTTGACGAACCAACAGCGGGGATGAACCCCAACGAAAGTGTCGAGGCAATGGCTTTGTTCCGGCGCATCCGGGATGAATTAGGAATCACAGTTGTATTGATTGAACACGATATGCGCGTAGTGATGGGCATCAGCGAAGCCATCACCGTGCTGGATTATGGTCAGAAAATTGCGGAAGGTTCTCCGGCAGACATTCGCGCCAACCCGCGCGTGATCGAAGCCTATTTGGGCCGCCATGCGGCGGGTACTGCGGATATGAATGGCGAGGAACATCTCAATGGCGACGTTGCTTGAACTCGAAAACGTCCATACTTACTACGGACATATTCACGCTCTGAAGGGAGTCAGCCTCAAGGTTGACGAGGGCGAGATTGTAACATTGGTTGGTTCTAATGGTGCAGGCAAAAGCACCTCGCTGCGTACCATCAGCGGAATGGTACGTGCCAAGCAGGGTCGTGTGCTTTTGGAAGGGCGGGACATCACCGCCGTCAAACCGCATGAAATCGCTGCTTTGGGTATTGGACATGTTCCCGAAGGGCGTCGTATTTTTCCGTTGCTCACGGTGCGCGAGAATATCGAAATTGGCGCGTGGAATGTGACTAACCGGTCAGTCATTAGTGACCGTATGGAGCAGATGTTTGTGTTATTCCCCCGCTTGCGGGAGCGCGTTGCTCAAAAAGGTGGCACGCTTTCCGGCGGTGAGCAGCAAATGCTGGCGATTGCCCGCGCGCTTATGTCCGCCCCGCGTGTGTTGCTGTTGGACGAACCCTCAATGGGTCTCGCTCCTGTATTGGTCGAAGGTATATTCGACATCATTAAACACATTAACAGCGAAGGCACAACTATTCTGCTGGTAGAGCAAAACGCCCTCATGGCTTTGGAAGTAGCGCAACGGGGTTATGTACTCCAAACCGGAACAATTGCACTGAGCGATTCTGCCAAAGCCCTCATGAACAACGAAATGGTCAAGAAAGTCTACTTGGGCGAAAGCTAATCCCTCAAAACCCGAAGGGACACAATATCGAGTGTCCCTTTTATTTCCGCACAAAATTTGTATATGTTGGGGTAGCACCACACTAAACGGTGGAAACGCATTTTGGGTTAAACAGGGTGACAATATGATCTGTAGCGGTCTTTAAAGCCCCCTCCTCGCGTGCGGGGAGGGGGTTTGGGGGTGGGGTAAATTGATCTCCACCACTTATTGCAGTCTACCTATGTTGGTAAATCCGAACTTGACCGAATATTTGTTCTGGTTTAAAATAATAATGACCTAAAAATGAGGTGATTTACACCCACACGCCAACCGCTCCGCCGTGCTTCCGCATTTTTCCGACTAATGACTATCGATTGCTTAAGATTCACAAATCTCATTTTGAAATTGCAGAATTTGACGAAATTGCAGAAATTTGCGAATCATTTGCGCGCAAAATCTTTCCGCAATCGCAATCGCCGCAAACAGTTTTGTTCCCCGCTCAGGTACGGAGAGTCGCTAAGGGTGAGGTAAATTTTCTGGAAACTCGTAACTGGCAACTGGTAACGATGAACCTGGCACCTGGCACTTCGCCGCCACCTGACAGCGCCAACCTCCCTCATAGCCGCTGCACAATGACAATACTGACAACGCGGCGGCACACTCCCCCACAGCCGCTGCACACTACGGCGCTCCCCATCTCAACCGCTGACAATGACATTTGCGACATGCCTCCCTCCCTCATTCCCGCCGACAACCCCTACGGCAAAATGTGCAAATTTTGCATTTTGCGAATCTTTTGCACTTTTATGTTTTTTACTCAGTACCTAGTACTCGGTACTCAGTATTGTTTTTACTCATCCCTCATCCCTCGTACCTCATACCTTCTTTTCTCAGTACTTTGTATTTACGTTCCGTCACCTTCTAACCACGAGTCCATATACTCTGGCTTCTCCAACTCCAACGCCGGAACAGCAATATTCAGGGGATGAAAAGTATCCACCATCACCGCTAGTTCTTCCGTCCGTTCTTTTCCGATAGATGCCTCAGTAGTTCCCGGTTGCGGCCCGTGCGGTAACCCACTCGGATGTAAAGAAATATCGTACTGTTTAATGCCCTTCCGAGACATGAAATTTCCATCACAGTAGTAAATCACCTCGTCCGAGTTCACATTCGAGTGATTGTACGGAGCTGGAATCCCTTGCGGATGATAATCAAACAAACGGGGTACGAAC
This sequence comes from Anaerolineae bacterium, assembly GCA_019912965.1. Classification (GTDB taxonomy): domain Bacteria; phylum Chloroflexota; class Anaerolineae; order Aggregatilineales; family Phototrophicaceae; genus CFX2. The sequence continues at coordinate 47,845 of JAIOHM010000185.1, read as the reverse complement.
GAACACACCACAAAATTGTGCCCCGCGAACGTCTGGTGAACCGGAGGCGGTTGATGAACTCGTCCCGTAATCGGCTCAAAATCATGGATGCTCAAAATCCAGGGATACAGATACCCATCCCATCCCACCACATCCAGCGGATGATGATCGAGGATATGGCGTGTGATCCGGTCGCGCACCTTCACCCGCACCTCGAACTCCCCGCGCTCAGTGTATGTTTCCAGCGTATCAGGCAGCCGAATATCCCGCTCACAGTAGGGGGAATGTTCCAGCAGTTGTCCCCACTCATTCCGGTAGCGTTTGGGAGGCTCAATTTGTGAAGGTGACTCGATTATCAAAAACCGGGCTTCAGCCGTATCCAACACCATCTGCCACGTTGTCCCGAATGGAATCACAATGTAATCCCCCGGCACAAATCCCATCGTGCCGAACTGTGTCCGCAGGCTGCCATTCCCTTCATGCACGAACCACACTTCATAAGCCTGTGCGTTCCGGTAAAAGTAATCCATGCTCTGTGTCGGTCGGCTCACGCTCAACGTCACATCCGAATTGCCCAGCAGAAATCGCCGTGCCGATACCGGATTACCCCCGGCAGGCACATCCGCCGTCTTAAATGCCCGGTGACGCAGTGGCCCATAATCCGTATATTCGACGCAGGCCGCGCCTAAATCTTCAACCTTCAGGACGCGCGGTGGGAGGAACTGATGATACAGAATCGACTCAATGCCGTGAAACCCTTCCAATCCCATCACTTCTTCCCGATACAAACCCCCATCTGGCTTACGAAACTGCGTATGCCGTTTATGAGGTACTTGACCAAGTTTATGATAAAAAGGCACTTTAAAAACTCCTTTTCACCACAGTCTCAGATACCACATTAAATATTTCTCTGTGTTCTCTGTGTTCTCTGTGGTTCAATCTTTTCTTATTTCTTCTCTCCAATAGTGTTTCGCAGAATGCCCAACCGTTCGATTTCTAGTTCCACCACATCCCCCGGCTGTAACCACGAACCTTGCCCTTTGGTCAGTTCCAGCAAACAGCCTGTACCTACCGTCCCTGAACCAATCACGTCCCCCTCATAAAGCATCACATCCTGCGAAGCCCGTTCAATCATCTGCCCGAACGACCAGTACAAATCTTTCCAGTTCCCGCGTGAGAATTCCTTGCCGTTCACCCGCGCCACCATTTCCAGATCATAAACCCCCGGTCGCCCAGTATGACGATCAGCCAGTTCGTCGGGTGTCACCAGATACGAACTAAACGAATTGGCGAAGTCTTTTCCCTTCGCTGGCCCAAGCCCAACCGCCATCTCTCTCCGCTGCACATCCCGCGCCGACCAATCGTTAAAAATCGTGTAGCCGTAGATGTGTTCCTCGGCCTTATCCGCTGGAATATTGATTCCGCCCTTGCCGATCACACACGCCACTTCTAGTTCATAATCCAGCGCTTCTGTATAAGAGGGGTAGGGGATAACATCCTCATGTCCAAAAATCGCGTTGTGATTGGCGAAGTAAAACACCGGGAATGCGTACCATTCTTTCGGTACCTCTCGCCCCCGGTTTTGGTTCGCCGTTTTAACATGCTGTTCAAAAGCATAGAAATCCCGCAGGCTTCTGATGGTTGGTAATTGGGCTCTTGCCATAGCCTATAGATTGCCCCGTTTTTCTTGCTCTAATTCCAACGCCTCGAACAAAGCTTTGAAATTCCCCTTCCCAAAGCCCTGACTGCCATGCCGTTCAATCACTTCAATAAATGCTGTAGGCCGATCTTGCAGGGGACGGCTAAAAATCTGAAGCAGATAACCTTCATCATCGTAATCCACCAGAATGCCCAGTTCCTTGATCTCTTCCAAATCTTCCTTGATGTGGATGTTTTGTAACCGTTCTGGCAGTACATCATAATAGCTTTCCGGCACACGTAGGAATTCAATGCCGCGTGCTTTCAACTCGCGCACAGTGAACAGAATATCCTTACAGGCCATAGCAATATGCTGGACGCCGGGAGTCATGTAGTAATCCAGATATTCCTCAATCTGGCTCTTTTTCTTTCCTTCGGCAGGTTCATTGATTGGTAACTTCACCCGCCCATTCCCGTTCTGCATTACCTTGGACATCAAAGCGGAATACTCGGTGCTGATGTCCTTGTCATCGAACGAAAGCAGTTGCCGGAAGCCCATCACCTGATGATAAAAGTTGACCCAGTAATTCATCTTCCCCAGTTCAACATTCCCAACAATATGGTCAACAGCCGCTAATCCCGCTGGCTCATGGGGTAATTCCAGCGGTTTATAACCCGGCATGAATGCGCCATCATACTCACTGCGGTCAACAAAAATATGGATTACTTCGCCATAAGTGCGAATGGCCGAAGTGCGAATGACGCCGTATTCATCGCGTTCTTCTCGTGCTGTCCATACCCCAACCGCGCCGCGTGCCGTAGTTTCCCGGTAGGCCGCTTCCACATCATCCACGCCCAGCGTTACATACTTTACCCCATCACCATGTAGCATCTGGTGGGCAGACATCTCACTGCTGGGCTTATATGGGGCAGAAATCACAAATCGGATTTTGCCAGATTCCAGCACATAGGATGCGAACTGTCGATTGCCAGTCTCCAAACCGGAATATGCTACAGGTTGAAAGCCAAATCCCTTCCACCAGTAATACATCGCTTGTTTGGCGTTCCCAACCCACCAGTGGATATGGTCAATCGAGTTAATCTTTAGGAAATCGGCTTCTTCGGTCATAGAACGGGCCGGAGTTGCGGTCACCATAAAAATGCTCCTTTAAGGAATCGGCTTTCTATAACAGTTCGGGCGTAGCTTGGATAACGGTTGCCAGTCGGGAAATCGCTTCTTGGATAATTTCTGGTCGCGCATTGCTGAAGTTCAGTCGCATGGTATTGGTATAACCGCCCTCGACTGCGAATGCTCCACCCGGCACATAAACCACTTTTTGCTTGACTGCTTGATCGAATACTTCCCATGTGTTCACCGTTTCTGGGAAAGTTACCCACATGAATAAACCACCTTCTGGTTCTGTCCATCTGACTTCACCTCCGAAATGCTGTTGTAGGGCATTGATGAGGGCATTCCGGCGAACAAGGTTGGCTGCGTTGAAAGTCCGTAAATGCTCATCCATCCACCCGTGTGCTAGAAATTCATAAACAGCCGTTTGTGTGAGGATGGATGATTCCAGATCGAACGACTCACGTAAGGCGGTGATCCGTGGGATAAGATCAGTGGGGGCTACAATCCAACCGAGGCGGACGGCAGGTGCGAGCATTTTGGAAAACGATCCCAAATAGAAGATCGTTCCTTCCTCATCATAGCACTTAATCGGGGGTAGGGGTGTGCCCTCAAAGCGCAGTGCCGAATACGGATCGTCCTCAATAACTGGAACTTCATATCGGGCGGAAAGTTCGGCAATACGCTGCCTTTTCTCCAGACTCAGGCTGACGCCCAATGGATTATGAAAATCCGGGATGAGGATAGCTAAACGAGGTTGCCGTTGGAAAGCCTTTTCGAGCGCATCCAAATCAACGCCCGTTTCTAAATCAGTGGGGACGGTGATAACTGCTGCCCCGCGTCCAACCGTCACCTGTTGAATGCCCGTAAACGTAATTTGTTCAATCACCGCCGGATCACCGGGGTCGAGCAATAACCGGGAAAGAATTGCTAACCCCTGCTGCGCCCCGTTGGTGATGATGACTTCACTGGGTGTACAGGTCACACCCCGTTTGACCATATACTCGGCAATCCATGCACGTAAGGGAGCATACTGCGGACTGTACTGAAGGATTCGGCTGCCTTCACGTTTTAGAACGGTATCGAGGCATTCTTGATACTGTTCGATAGGTAAATACTCGCTGGCAGGCAGACCTCCTGCCAATGAAATAATATCCGGTGCAGAAGCCACACTTAAAAGATCGCGGATGACCGAACGTTTTAAGTTTGCGGATTCGTGGCTGAGGTGTAGCGTAACCATTTTTTTGCTCACTCGATAAGAATAGCGGTTGTATTTTTCACTTCGCTCAGGACGAGGCTGGTCGAGATTCGGGCGACGCCCGGTATGGGGGTGAGCCTGTCCATGAGAAATTGCTCAAGTTCTTTCCGGTTGCGGACAATGATCTTTAGCAAGTAATCATGATCCCCGGTGACGAAAAAACACTCAAGCACTTCTGGCATCTGCTGTACAGCCGCGCGGAAATTGTTAACTTGCTCTAGCTGGTGCCGCTGCAAGGTCACATTGACCAGACACAACATGTCGTAACCTGCTTTTTCCCGGTCGAGCAGGGCAACATACTGCCGGATGATGCCCAGTTCTTCCAACCGTCGCATCCGGGCATGGACGGCTGGTGGCGAGAGAGAAACCCGCCGTGCCAATTCCACTTGGCTGATCGCGCTGTCTTGCTGGATTTCGCGCAAAATTACCCGATCAATGTCATCAATCATTTCTGAAGAATATTTCATGTTTGCCCCTCATGTGTCAAGTTGTGTGCGGCATTTTAACGGTAACTCAAAAGATAATAAAATAATGCCTCATTCCTGCTGAAATCCATTCAGTCGAATAGAGCCAAAGAATTGGATTGCTGAATAATTCAAAGTGGTTGGGTATAGTGGGCGAAAACATACTGGGAAGGTCTTTGATTAATGAAAACAATGTCCTTTAATTTTCATTCCCGTCGTTCGATGGTGACGGCGCGGCGTGGGATGGTCGCTTCGAGTAATCCATTGGCTTCGCAGGCTGGTCTAAACATTTTGCGTCAGGGTGGCAACGCCGCAGATGCCGCTATAGCTACAGCCGCTATGCTGAATGTCACTGAACCCGCTTCAACTGGGATAGGTGGGGATTGTTTTGCTCTATTTTTTGACGCCAAAACCAAACAAGTAACCGCGCTAAATGGTAGCGGACGGGCACCCGCTGCTTTGAAACTGGAAGATTTGCGCGCACAAGGCTTAAATGCAATTCCTGATCGCAGCCCACACGCCGCAACCGTGCCGGGGGCAGCCATGGGCTGGTATGATTTACTCAAGCGTCACGGTCGAATGAGCTTGAAAGAGGTGCTGGCAGATGCAATCTACTATGCCCGCGAAGGTTATCCCGTACATCCTGTGTTTGGGGCAGCATGGGAGGCATCCGAAGGCTTTCTGCGTCAGAGTCACAATACCGAAGATTATTTGCCCGGTGGGGCCGCACCCAAAATTGGTCAAATTATGAAGTTACCTAATTTGGCGCGAACCTTTGAGATGGTATCTGAAGGCGGGCCGGAAGCCTTTTACACCGGGCTGACTGCCGATGCGATTGTTTCCACGCTCCAATCATTGGGCAGTAAAATGACCCATGAGGATTTAAAGAATCATACTTCAACTTGGGGAGAACCGATCTCAACCAATTATCGGGGCGTGATTGTGTATGAGCATCCCCCGAATGGACAGGGGATGACTGCCCTCATCGCTATGAATATTGCTTCTGCTTGGGAACTCGGTGCGATGGCATGGGATTCACCTGAGCGTCTGCATTTGATGGTTGAGGCGATGCGGTTAGCCTTTGCCGATGCGCGGCAATATATCGCTGACCCGGAAAAGTCACCTGTCCCCACCAATGGCTTATTAAATATGGATTATGCCGCTCAACGCCGAATGTTGATTTCGCCCGATAAAGCCATGCAACCGCCTTCCTTTGGTAAACCCTTCGGCGGTTCGAACACAGTGTACCTAAGCGTGGTCGATGGTGATGGAAATGCTTGCTCATTCATCAACAGCTTGTATATGGGTTGGGGCACAGGGATTGTAGCCAAAGGCACAGGGGTATTTCTACAAAATCGCGGTGCAGGATTCAGCCTTGACCCCAATCATCCAAATGCGCTGGCAGGTGGCAAGCGCCCATATCATACAATCATCCCCGGAATGGCTTTGAAAGATGGCGAACTCTGGGCAAGCTTCGGTGTCATGGGCGGATTCATGCAGCCGCAGGGACATTTTCAAGTGATCAGCGCGATGGTTGATGATGAGCTAAATCCACAGGAAGCATTAAACCGTCCACGTTTTTGCTTGGAAGAAGGTACAGGCGATAGTTTATTGGCATTGGAAGAAGGTATCCCCGTAGGAACGATGGCACGTTTAGCGGAGTTGGGACATCAGATTCGTCCAGTCTCCGGTCGTGCGCGCGGTGTATTTGGCGATGGGCAAATCATTCGACGCAACTCAGAAACGGGTGTGTTATTCGGTGGAAGTGATCCACGCAAAGATGGACAAGTGGCAGCCTTTTAGTTTCTGTGTCTGATACAATGCATTCCATCTGTGCATGGGTTGTAAACCAATAATGAATGCCGAGATGAAAAAGCACCGCATCGTCCTCTGTCGTGGCCAATACTGCAACATGGGGCGACGCGCAGATAAACTCTACAAGAAATTGGAAATACTGGTTGATGCAATCAATGGTGATCAGTATCCCAAGCCTATAAAACTGGAGACAGCCAACTGTTTGAGCATGTGCGGGGCAGGACCTAATTTGGTTATCTACCCGGAAGGCGTTGTTTGCAACGGTATATCAGAAGAACAACTTGAAGGCGTTTTGAAGGGGAATATACACTCCGAATAGTAAAACCAAGTGTATTTATGGGCAGGTGAAACTACCTGCCCATCTTGAAAATGTTACATAATGTAGGCCATGTTGGGGGCTGTTTTAGCCAATCCCTCTGGGTCAAGTGTTACGTTTACACAGGATGGTTTGCCGCTGGCGAATGCCCGTTCAAGTGCAGGGCGAATATCTGCTGGATTCTCCACATACTCGCCATGACCGCCCATCGCTTCCACAATTTTGTCATAACGGGTGGGGGCGAGTGAGGTGGCAAAAGCGCGTTCTGGTCCCAGCATACTTTTTTGAATCACACGGATATTACCCCACCCGGCATCATTTCCAACAATACTCACAATCGGCAAATTGAACCGCACAGCCGTATCAAACTCGAAACCGTTTAATCCGAAAGCGCCATCCCCATTGATGAGCAGAACTTTTTTCTCTGGATATAAATGTTTGGCTGCGATGGCAAATGGCGCACCCACGCCCAAACACCCCAGTGGGCCGGGGTCAAGCCACTGACCGGGTAGCGTTATATCAATTACGCGCGCACAGGCTGTAACAATATCCCCGCCATCTCCAATAACAATCGTATTTTCATCAATGAATTGGTTGAGTTCTGCTCCAAAGCGGAAATGATTGACCGGTGAATCATCTAAAATTTCCCATTGCTGTTGTTCATTTTCTTTCTTGGTTTCGATGTCTTGAATACGCTTGAGCCATTCATCAAACCGGAAACCTTGAAGACCTTCGGAGAGTGCTTCTAGTACTAGCCGCGAGTCGGCAGAAAGCGCCACATCAGCCTGACGGTTGCGGTTAAGCTCTTTAGGATCGCTTTCAATCTGAATGAGTTTAGCATTTGGATTCCAGCCTTCTTGCCCATATTTCAGCCGAAAATCCAAAGGTGTGCCCAACAAAATAACTGCATCGGCTTCGCGTAGGGCAGCACTCCGGGCAGATTTAAAGCAGTTTGGATGGTTCATGGGCAGTGTGCCGCGCCCTGCACCATTTGTGAACACAGGAATCCCTGTTTGGTCGGTTAGTTCTTGTAACGCGCTGTGCGCCCCATCCCAATAAACCTGCGTCCCTGCAATGATGATCGGCTTTTGCGCTGTGCGTAGAATTTCAAACATCCGCGCCACATCGCTGACTTCTGGTGGTGCAGGTTGTATGCTAACTTTGGGGAATATTTCGGGCGGCTCTATAGCATTGAACAGCACATCGAATGGAATCTCGATAAAAACCGGGCCGGGGCGTCCGCTGAGGGCAATCTGAAATGCTTCGTGCATCTTAGCCGGAATTTCTTCCGTACTCATGATGGTGAAACTCGCTTTGGTGATATCTTGGAACATTCCTATCTGAGGGATTTCTTGGAGTGCCCCCATACCTTTTGTTTTGAGTGGCGCTGCTCCGCCGATCAGTATCATTGGGCTGCGCGCTTCATATGCATTGGCAACACCCGTCAGGGCGTCAGTAACGCCAGGTCCCGCCGTGACCACTGCTACACCGATATTTCGTGTTAATCGCGCATGTGCATCGGCGGCATGGGCTGCTGCTTGTTCATGGCGAAAATCAATGACTTTGATGCCATTGTTAGCGCAGCCATCATAGATGTTCATCACATGACCACCACAAAGGGTGTAAATAGTTGAAACGCCCTGAGCAGCCAAAGCGCGGGCGACGAGTTCGCCTCCAAGTATGTACATTGGAACTCCTTGTTATTGGTCTTTGGTCATAAGTAGCGGGTCATTTGTTTCAGATTGCAGAGCGTTGATGCCAGCTTTTAGAACTTCAATGATTCGATCAGTGTCGTATATGCAGCCCGCCCATGTGCCACCGCTGGCTTCTTGCAGTGCTGCCCAGAGCCGAGTGTCATCTGGTAAGCGTGAGTGCGGGGCGAGTTCAGAGTGTGATGGACGAGTAGTAAGCAGAATTTCAGCTTCATCGGGTGTTATTGCTTTGCCCTGCGCCCCAACTAAATTAATTGAGCCTTGAAGTATGTTGCGGTCAAGGACGATGTCGATGATATCACCATCCTGTACTTTTCCTATTGGCCCATTTGCCAACGCTTCCGGGCCAATATGACCGATACACGCTCCGGTTGAAAAGCCGGAGAAACGCCCATCAGTCAGCAAGGCAACGTGCTTGCCCCAATCCAAATATTTAAGTGCCGAGGTGATTTGGGCTGTTTCCACCATACCTGTTCCCAAAGGGCCAATACCAATAAGAACGACCACATCACCGGGTTTGACAGGATTATCCGATTGCCCTTTAATGGCTCGGATAGCAGCTTTCTCTGAGGTGAAAACCCGTGCGGGGCCACGATGCCGATAGATTTGATTTTCGTCTACCATCGTTGGGTCAATCGCTGTAGCTTTAATGACTGAACCCTGTGGTGCGAGATTGCCGCCGGGAAATATCACCGTACTGGTGAGTCCCTCTCGTCGTGCTGAGTCGGCGTCCATAATAACTACATTGGGGTCTACATGATCTGTTTCAATGAGCTGGGCGCGAAGGTGTTGGCGGCGTTCGCTGCTTTCCCACCAGTCAAGTACATCCCCTAGTTTTTCACCTGTTACAGTAACTACATCCAGATTCAGCAAGTCCATATTCCTTAAGTGCAGCATCACCTCTGGGACTCCACCTGCCATGAAAACTTGCACAGTTGGATGAAAGCGTGGGCCATTAGGTAGAGCATCGACCAATCTTGGGGTGCTGCGGTTGATACGCCGCCAATCTTCCACTGTTGGTGGTTTTAATCCGGCAGCATGAGCAATCGCTGGAATGTGGAGCAAGAGGTTCGTCGAACCACCAAATGCGGCATGAACCAACATTGCGTTTTCTAAAGCTGCCTGTGTCAGAATAGATGAAAGCGGAAGGTTATTGGCCGTTAATCGCAATAAAGCTAATGCAGATCGATTTGCCATATCTAACCAGATGGGTTCGCCAGAAGGTGCAAGCGCGCTGTGTGGGAGCGTTAATCCGAATCCTTCTGCCACGACTTGAGAGGTAGCAGCCGTTCCTAAAAATTGACATCCGCCGCCGCTTGAACCGCAGGCACGGCAGCCCATCTCGGCAGCATAATCTAGCGTGATAACCCCTTGTGCGAAACGTGCCCCAATCGTCTGAATTTGCCCAGCATCTTCGGAATCTTCTGCTGGCAGTGTAACCCCACCGGGTACAATAATGCCCGGTAAATTGGTGCATCCAGCCAGCGCAAGCATCATTGCTGGTAAGCCCTTGTCACAGGTTCCGATTCCCATCACCCCATCGCGGGTAGGTAAAGACCGTATCAAGCGCCGCATAACCATTGCTGCATCATTGCGATAGGGGAGACTATCCATCATGCCTTCCGTCCCTTGCGAACGCCCATCACAAGGATCGGTACAGTATGCTGCGAACGGAACTGTACCTTGTTTGCGGAATGTTTCGGCAGCAGCCTGTACGAGAAGATTGACTTCCCAGTGTCCCGTATGATACCCCAATGCAATCGGATGGCCGTCTGAAGCGCGCAAACCACCATGTGTGCTGAGAATTAAAAACTGTTCTCGACCAACTTCTTCAGGATTCCAACCCATAGCTACATTCTGGGTAAGGCCAAAAAGATTGCCACTGGGTTCATTCAACAACATGTTTTCTGTGAGGGGGAGTCTTCCTGTTGGGGGAATGCCTTTCGTTCGGGTTTTCCAATCACGGCTATCTAAAATTTCTTCCAGGGATGGCATCAACGGTGTATTTTGCATACGCTTGGCTTTCGTTTATCATCAACATTCAATGATGATAACGTGACTGATGGGATAGGAGCAATTCTGGATATGGGGGATAAGCCTTTTGGTGAACAAGTTGCAATCGTAACCGGAGCAGGTGTTGGTATTGGTTACGAAATTGCTCGTCAATTGGCATTGCAAGGTGCGCGTGTCCTTTTGAATGATGTTGATGCGGAGCTTGCATCCAAAGCTGCACAGGGAATTACAGAATCAGGGGGTATTTGCCATCCTTTTGCAGGTGATATAGCCGATATGAATTTGTTACGTGAACTGGTTGGTCATGCAGTCGCATTATTTGGAAAACTGGATTATGTAGTAGCTAATGCTGGGCTAACAGCGTGGGGCGATTTTTTTGAATACACTCCTGAAATGTTTGATCGTGTCGTGAGTGTTAATCTCAAAGGTTCGTATTTTTTAGCACAGGCGGCATCCCGACAGATGCGGCTACAAGGAACGGGTGGACGTATTATATTTATGTCATCGGTGACCGGGCATCAGGCTATTCGGTATCTTTCTGCGTATGGGATGTCCAAAGCGGCCCTTGAAATGCTGGCGCGAAATCTTGTTGTTGAGCTTTCACCTTATGGCATTACTGTAAATTGTGTCGCGCCGGGAGCCACTGTGACTCCTCGTAATTTGGCGGATGATCCAAACTATGAAATGGTTTGGGGGAAAATTACACCAACAGGCCGCCCAGCTTTTCCGTTTGATATTGCTCAGGCTGTACTGTTTTTGCTTTCACCTGCTGCATCTCAGATTACGGGCCAAACACTGGTTGTAGATGGAGGGTGGTCAGCCATTAGTCCAGCACCTTCTCTGGATTTTGTGGAACAGAAAGAGAATTAGGCGCAATTATGAAAATTGATGATACAACAGGGCGTCTCACAAAAGACGCCCATAAAAATGCATATTAGGCTTTAAGTTTGAGGAGACGGCAAGCAGTTTCTGCCAAAATTGCTGCCCCAATCGGGAAAGCATTTTCATCTAGGTCGAAGATAGGGCTGTGATGCGGACGCCTCATGTTATCGTACTGTGCGCCGAGGCTGAACATTGCTCCCGGCGCAAGTTTAGTCATGTAGCTGAAATCTTCTGCGCCCATACCCGGTTCATCTGGATACAACCCTTCCTCGCCCAATGCTTCCTTGCTTATATCCCGAATAAGTGCTGCGACTTCCGGGTCGTTATACTGAGACGGATACCCTTTACTGATCTCTAGTTTATAGTCACCGCCGAGCGCGCGAGAGACACTAAATGCACGCTCTAATTCTGCCCACAACTGATGCCGTGTTTCATCATCATAGCTGCGGATTGTGCCAGTCATTTTGACTTCATTCGGTATGACATTATTGGCTTCACCCGCATGAACCGAACCAATCGAGATGACCGCTGAACGTACTGGATTGATGCGTCGCGCTCGGATACCGTGAATCGCGTTAATGACCTGCGCCAAAATATGAATGGGATCAATCGTTTGGTGTGGATATGCTCCGTGTCCACCTTCGCCAATAATTGTTGCAGCAAATGAATCCACTGATGCTGAATTATAACCACTTGCGATACGAATCTGCCCAGTCGGAATACCGCTGGCGACATGGAGCGCGATAACAGCATCAACGCCTTCCATTGCGCCATCTTCAATCATACGAACCGCACCACTTTTATGTTCGGTATCTTCGTCTTCTTCTGAGGGCTGAAATAGTAAGCGAATTTCACCCGCTGGACGGTCTTTTTTCTCATTTAACAAGCGGGCAACTGCCAACAACATGGCTGTATGTGCATCATGACCGCAGGCGTGCATGACACCGGGTGTTTGCGAGGCATAAGGAACATCATTTGCTTCCTGAATGGGCAGCGCATCCATGTCAGCCCGGATGCCAATTACTGGATGACCTTCACCAATACGGGCAACCACGCCTGTTTTTCCGACACCAGCAGTGACTTCAATGCCCATCGCATTTAGCGTGTCAACGACTAGTCGAGCAGTGCGGAATTCCTGAAAACTCAATTCCGGGTGGATGTGAATATCGCGCCGCCAAGCGGTGATTTGAGGTTGCATTTCTTGGGCTTGTTCCAACATGGGGATCATTTTTTACTCCTTAACAGTTTGATGAGAGGAGTATAACAAATCTTCTCGTATTCCTATATTAAGCGGACTCATAAATCCTTCCCCCACTTAGTGGGGTGTTATTTCCAATGTGGAATGTGCTAACTTAAAGCGCAACACAATAAGTGGAAAAGGTATGCGGCAATCGTTTGTTTTCAAAAACTGATCTCTAATAGGCTCTAATAACCCCAGACACACGGTTAGGGTATAATGAGATTCTACACACCACACCCCCATCGCAAAAGATTTCGCAAATTACAGCGAAGTCGTTATCCCCGGAAAATTAACAATATGAAGATAAAACAGGATCAGTCTGTGAGACTGGAAATCACCCGTTCACTTGGGATACAAGGGTGGGGTCATCTCGACCCCGTATTGTTAGCGGCGTTGGCAACCCGTTCACCTGTGCTGTTGGTTGGGCCGCATGGTACAGCAAAGTCGCTGTTAATCGAACGGATTGCAGGTGCGTTGGGTTTATCAATGCGGCACTACAATGCTTCATTGCTTAATTATGACGATCTGGTAGGCATCCCTGTCCCTGAAGAGGACAATGACAGCTTGCGGTTTATCACAACTCCCAGCTCAATTTGGGGGGCAGAGTTTGTGTTCTTTGACGAAATTTCTCGTTGCCGCCCGGATTTGCAAAATAAGATGTTCCCGATTATTCATGAGCGACGTATTGCAGGAATTGCATTGGAGAAATTGCAGCATCGTTGGTCAGCCATGAATCCTCCCGCACCAGATGATCTTGATACAAATAGTGGCAATCAGCAGGTGACTTATTATCTTGGCTCTGAACCGCTTGATCCAGCGTTGGCCGATCGTTTCCCATTTGTTGTGGGTGTTCCCGATTGGAAACAGTTAAGCAAGGAAGATCGCCGTCGTTTGGTGTCATGGAAAGAACCGAATGGTGAACATTCTCATATGCCACCCGACGATGCGACATTTCTCCCAGAACTGGTAGATCGATGCGCGGAACTTATCCCCGACCTACAAGATAAATTGGATGAGTGGCTTTCCGATTACATAGTTCTGGTTGTGGATTTGCTGGAAAAGGCGCAACTTCCACAAAGTCCGCGACGAGCACGAATGCTGGCACAGTCGGTGGTCGCTGTTCATGCGGCTCGTTTGGTCTTGGAGGGAGAACAGTCTGAACTCGAAGACAGTGCCGAAATTGCATTAGGTTTTGGTTTACCACAGACAGCGGCAGATGTTCCCCCTTCCCAAGCAACTGTAGTAGCAGTGCATAAGCAGGCTTGGGAAATAGCATCTTTGATGGAGGACAATACCTGGCGTCAGATTCTTGAAGAACCAGATCAGGTGCAGCGTGTGATTTTAGCCGATGAACTGGAATTTAATGACAGCGATATCTCTCGTTTGATTACACAGGCACTAGGCGCGCAAAATTCAGAGGCAAGACGGGTTGGATTGGGTGCAGTGATGTTCCTTGCTTATCGTGAACGGCGTAATCTGACACCTGCTGCTTGGGAGCCTCTGGCGCAATTCTCGGCGCGATTGATGGAAGCGCGAGCGATGACAACTTTTGTGCGTCCTGGGGCGGACATGACAACCTGGCAGGAGATTAAAGACTGGATGATGAATCAGGATAAGGAAGAGGGAACGCTTGTTCGTCTGGAACGAAATTTTGTCTTAAATGGATTTCCAGAAATGTGGCGTCGTGAGAATTGGCGGGAGGCATTGGAACGTTTTCGTGCTGATTTGATAGTGTTCAACATCGAGGAAGGCATAAAATAATGACTCAGACACCTAACCAGCCATCTCGCCCAACATCAAATCCTTTTGCTTCAGTTGGTAATCGTCCTGGAAGTGCTGCACCACCGCCTTCTGGAACTCCAGCACCTGTCAGTCGATTTGGCAGCGCACCACAAGCTGCCCCAGCGGCTACTCAACCCGCAACACCACCTCCTGCCCCACCACGACCGACCGGTTTGGCTGCTCGTATTGGGCCAACCAAAATGAATTGGCGAACAGTCCCATTGTCTACCTATTTAGTCCGTTTTGATTTGCAGGGTTTAGGGGATCCATTTTACCGTTTGTTGGGTAAGCCTTTGTCGATTGATTTCGGTGACCAGGAGGCTGTCATTAAGGCGCTCGAAGTAAATACTCCCGAAGTCACAGAAATGGTTGATAAACTGGATGCCGCATGGGGCGGTTACGATTTCAAGGGAGCAATGTTGTTCTATCCCTGGCGCAAAGATTTGCGCTTAACTTTAATCGGGCAAGTCATCAATGAAACTGATGATGACGAAGAATTACCACAAGTTGAATATTTTGATGATGATAAACGGACGCCGCCAAAGGTGCTGCGGTCGCTGGATTTGTGGTTAGTATTGAACGTGCTGGCGCGAACGCGATCAAATATTTTGCTGCCCGATTCTCCACTGGCGTTGGAACAGCAGTATCTTGGACAGTCACTTTACACTGATGATCCGCGTTTGTTGACTCTGACGCAGGCAACTGGATGGATTGAGGAGCCACTGAAATGAATGGCCGCTCTCGAAAAATGCGGTTGGGTAATTCAGATGATAGTACCCGCTTGGCCTCTCGGTTGGTTGGGTGCGTTCCAGCGGCAACAGTTGAGATGGAAACATTGTGCCGCATGGCTGGAATTAAAGTTAGCCAGAATATACCAACGGCAGCAGTCGAATGTGTCCGCCGTCCACGATTGCTAATTAACCCGGATTTTGTGACCAAGTATTGCCAGCGGGATGAACATCTTTTCCTGCTGGTGATGCACGAACTCTGGCACATTATCCTGGCTCATACACGTTTGTATCCGCGCGTTACCCCAGCACATAATGTAGCATTTGACGCCATCATCAATGCTGGGCTGTCGCGGCAGTATTATGACAAACCAGAGTATCGCGGATTCTTTGAGGCTTTGAATCCAGCCGATAAATTTCCCAGTGTTCTTCTACGACCACCTGTAGGCTGGCCGAATAAGCCAGAGTACCCAGATGTCGGGCCAGCAGGAACGCGCCAGATTTTGGAGCGCTTATACCCTCCGGGTAACGCTAAGCAGGCATCAATGCCTTTTTATGAGGAGATTTTGCAGCTTTTGCGGCAACATGCCGAGCAAAATGGGTGGGTTTGGGTTGATGGTGAACCGTTTTTGCTTGGCGATCATAGCGAATCAGATGCGGAAGGGCAGGTGTTTGTCGATCCAATTCTTGGTGAAACTATGAAGCGAATCGCCAGCAAGATGCCGTCACAATTCGGTGGGCAAAAGCCGGGACGTGGTGGAACGCGTGGTGATTGGATGAGTAATCTCGCGCCGCCTATTGAGAATACGCGTCGAGCCTTCTCACATGTTTTGCGTCGTTGTTTAGGGCCGCGACAAGGAGGGCAGCGACGTCGCCAAAAGACGCCCGTGCCTGCCATTAGCGGAACGAGTGTCCTGCCAAACCCCCGCGACCGCCTCGCTACTGCCCGTCGCCAACTCGGTATTCCTAATACCATCTGGGCACAACCGGGAACAGTAAAAGCGCGCGTACCAGAAGTGCCAAGCAAGGCACACGTATATCTGGATGTATCGGGTTCGATGGCTGAGGTGCTGCCTCATCTGCTGGGTTTAATCCTGCCTTATGTTCTGACAGGGCAGGTGGATATTTTTCAGTTTTCGACGATTGTTGAGCCACTGCCCGTCGCCCGGCTTCAAAATGGACAGTTGAGGACAACGGGTGGTACAGATATCAACTGTGTGTTGGAACATGCCTTGGATGTAGCACCAAGTATTCACAAGGCTTTGCTATTGACTGATGGTGCAACAGGTATTCCATGGAATAATCTGGTGGATCGGGTTCGGGAACAGAATCTGCGCATTTATGTAGTGCTGCCTGCTGAATCAGCATGGGAAGAAGATTTACGTGAGGTTGCCAGCTTCATGACGACACTTCCGCCATTGTGGGGAAACGGTCTACGCGGGCGACGTCTGTAATTGTTGGTGGATATCAATAAGCTGTAACTACAATAACCCCTCTCGATGACAACTTCGAGAGGGGTTATTAAATTGATTTTTTATGGTGCAGATGGGAAGCAGTATTTGTCGAACCAATTCACCATATGGGTTAAGCTGCTGACCCGATGTTCTGGTTCTCCAGAGCGTGTCATCTCATGGCCTTCGCGCGGGAATCGGACAAGCTGTACTGTTCCGCCGCTGCGTCGCACATAAGTAAATAACTGTTCCGCTTCCGCGATTGGTACACGGAAATCATTTTCACTATGGATTAGCAAGAGCGGGGTTTTGATTTTGTGGGCATGTGCCAGCGGCGAATTTTCCCACAGGAAAGTTGGATTTTCCCACGGTTCAACGCCGAATTCGGTGGGAATAAAGCTGGCTATATCGGTAGTCCCAGTGAAACTCAACAGGCTATAAACGCCCCGCTGGGCTACAGCAGCGATGAAACGGTCACTGTGTCCCGTGATCCAAGCAGTCATAAAGCCACCGTATGAACCACCCGTGATTGCCATACGTTTGGGGTCGATAAATCTTTTTTCCAGAATTGTATCGACACCCGCCATAATGTCGTCCATTGCTACTGGGCCCCAAGCACCATGTAGTGCTCTTTGGAAAGTTTCCCCATAGCCTTCTGCTCCACGAGGATTACAGTAGAAGACCACATATCCCCGCGCCGCATGAAACTGCCATTCATGCCACATGGATTTCATGCTTGGCCCCCACATGACATGCGGCCCGCCATGAATATTGAGCGCAAGAGGATAGGTTTTGCCTTCCTCATAATCTACGGGAAGCATGTACCAGCCCTGAATTTCCACTCCACTGGGGGAATGCCAGCGAATCTCGTGGGTTTCTTGCACAAAAACACTGTCCAGAAATTTCTGGTTCACATGAGTGATCTGGATTGGTGAATCTACGCTGGACAATTGCCAAAAAAGTTCGGAAGGATTAGCTGAGGCACTGAGTGTATAGGTAACACCTGTTTCGGGATGCACGTCGAAGTTCTCAATGTGCAGATTGCCTGTGATAGCAGGTTCAACCTTACCATCAGATAGTCGGAGGGTGTAAAGTTCTATGTTGCCATCACTGAGTGCTGTGAATAACAATCCACTGCTATCAGGTATCCATTTAAATTCGCCGACAGAACGATCAAATGCGTCGTTTAGGTCTCGGATTTCGCCACCTGATATGGGCATAATTGCCAGGCGAGCAATGCGCTGGCTCAGGTGTTCACGTGGGAAACGAGTGAACGTAATCCATTGACCATCCGGCGAGGCAACGGGATTTTGGCTGCTGTGAGTTTCGTCAGTGATCTGCTCGTGTGTGCCATCTGCTACCTTGATGCGATACAGATTGCTCCATCTCCAAGGTTCATCTCCATCTGGATCGCCCATTCGGGCTGTTAAAATGTATTCACCATCAGGAGTCCATGCAGGTGGATTGTGATCTGCATTAGCATTGGTCAAGCGCTGTGGCTTGGCAGCCTCTTTATCAATTCCTTCAGCAGCAGGCATCACATAAATCTGTGCAAAATGATCACTCAAGTAGCTAGTGCCAGTTCGGTAAGGGATTCGCCAAGCGACTCGAGGATCCCAACGTTGAGTTTCATCAAATTCGCGCCGTTCCTTACGCTGCTTGGCATCGAGTTTATCGACTGGTTTAGGGTCTGCTTCGCCCCGGTCTTCTTTGCCGCGTCCGTCCGCATTCATTCCAGCTAAAAAGGCAATCAAGGTTCCGTCTGGCGACCATGCTGGACTGTTTGCGCCGTTGGGCATATTAGTGAGGGCACGGGCTTCGCCACCCGGTTCACCAATCCGCATCAAATAAACCTGTGGCTTTTCATCTCGTCCGGATGTAAAGGCCAGTGTCTTTCCATCTGGACTCCAGCGTGGCTGAGTGTCTTTGCCATTACGGGTAATCTGGATAGGTGTGCCATCATTAGGGTCGATGAGCCAAATATTCCGTTTATAGCCATTATCCATTTTGTCCACTGTGACCTGAACATAGGCAATCCACCGACCGTCGGGGCTGATGCGAGGGTCTTCAATATGGATAATCTTGTATAGGTCTTCAGCAGTAATGTGCTGCTTTTCCAACTTTTAAATCCTTTTATGCGGTCTTGGGGACAATCAAATTGACCGCCATTATATCCTAATCCATCAACCAGTGAACCTTCTTGGTATTACATCGTAACAGGGACACATTATGCAACCAAAGGTTGGAGCGCAACACTTGCGGAATGATGAGGAATTGGCATTGGGTATTCAACGAGGCAACAAGGCTGACCTTGCGACGTTGGTTGAACGCCATCACAGTCCATTGGTGGGATTTTTATATCGAATGACAGGTGGAGACCGTTCTTTGGCGGAAGATTTAGTTCAGGAAACATTTTTACGGGTGTTGCGGTCAGTTCATCAATATCAATATCCTCGTCTGTTTAAACCGTGGTTGTACATGATCGCGACCAACTTAGCGCGTGATTACTACAAACGTGCGGAGACCCGGTACGTCATGGGGAGTTCCGAAGACGAAGTACAACTCATTGGCGAGATTGAACTGAGGCCGGAAGATGCACTTTTGTTAGATGCTGAGGTTGCAGCAGTGGTGACGGCGCTGCACATGCTGCCAGCACATCAGCGAGAAGTGATCGTTTTGCGGTACTGCCAAGAACTGTCGTTGGCTGAGATTTCCGAGGCACTAGCCATTCCCGTTGGAACTGTAAAATCGCGGGTGAGTTTGGGTTTAGGACGTTTACGGAAAATGCTGATTGAACAGGAGAAGTAGGCGATGGATGAGCAAAATAAGTATTTGAATGACCGTGAACGTTTGGAAGCGATTTTGCAGGAAGATGTAGAGTCCCCTGAAGATGTTAAATCACTGTTAGATGTTGCTCTGCTATTGAATCGCTGGCAAGCACCAAAACCGGACAAAAAAGCAACACTTTCTCTTGTGGATGTTTTAGTTAGGGAAATGCCATCGGTTCATAAAAAGCATTGGTTTGATGTATGGCCGTTGTTGCTCCTGCGTTCACAAATCCGGGTTGTGCGACGAGAAATTTGGGCTGCAACTTTACTGACGATGCTCTTGGGTATTCTGGTTACTTTGGGAACTTATACTGGCACATCTGAGCAAACGCTTCCTATTGTCATTCTTGCCCCTGTGGTTGCTGCTATAGGGGTGGCCTTTCTTTATGACAATGACTCGGAACAGATGATGGAATTGGAAAATTCGACCCCAGCCTCGGTTCGGATGCTGTTGCTGGCTCGTCTAACACTGGTTTTTGGTTTCAATTTAGCCTTAGGAATGACGGCGAGTTTGCTGCTGTCTCTCGTGTATGCAGATGTTTTGTTATTGCCTCTGATTATGTCATGGCTTGTACCAATGTCATTTCTTTCAGCGCTGGCCTTTTTCTCTAGCGTTGTAGCCAGAGATGCTACTTTTGGATCGATAGCCGGAATGTTCCTATGGGGAATGCATATTTTTATCCGTTATGTACCTGACCGCAATCTTATTCTGCATCTCCTATCCTGGCCGGGGCTTTCTGCGCCAGAAAGCCGCCCTGTATTGTTTGTTTTAGCGGGTTTGTTGGTGTTGCTGGCACTCTGGATTGGGGGAAGCAGCTCACGCCATCTTGGGGAGACATTATGAATTTATCTGGAGAATCGAAGACGATGGGCAATATGGGGTTCTTGCGTTTCGACTGGCGGTTAAGTTGGCTAAGTAGAGTCGTTGTTGTTGGGGTGCTGCTGCTAGTGATTACACAAATTCCCCGCGATACACAGTTGAAACTATCACAGACACGCCCAGTGGTAACGGGCGCAACTCTTATTATTGCTGCTGTTGGATTGTGGGGCCTTGGAATGGCAGTAAGGGCTGGCTTTCGAGGCTATACCCAAATTGCCTGGAGGATGGCGTTGTGTTCTATTGGCTGGTTTGGGATTTTGGGGAGCCTGATCGGGATTCTTTTAATGACGATTAGCAATCCGGAAAATATACCTATTGCTGGTGCTGTACGAGCAGTGGAATCAATTGTGCCGTTAGTGATAGGTCTTCAAGCAGCATTCTTGTTTTCGCCAGATGATGAACCGGGCTTAGAAGTATTACTAGCCTGCCCCAGGCAGATTTCCTGGCTACTGATGGAGCGATTTTTTCTTCTATTTCTGGTTCAAACAATAGTCGCATTGATCGGAATTCTTGTTAGTCAGGGAACAGATGGTGTTCAGAACTGGGCGATTGTTGTTGTGCGGTGGCTTTCTCCATCCCTCTTCTTGAGTGGGATCGCGGTATATACCACACTTCGTTCCCGTAACCCGGCATTCGGGGCATCTGTTACTGGAATAGCGTGGTTTACATTTGCTTTTCTAGGCACAGCCTTGCTGCCGGGTGTTCCAACTACGTGGCCGTTAAGTCTATTTCAGCCATTTTTATGGGCAATCCATGCTTATTTACAGCCCAATATGCTGGCAATTGATGATTATTGGTTGAACCGCATTGCTGTTGGTAGTGTGGGGGTAGTGTTGCTTCTTATGAGTGTATTGCAGCTAAGGGATGAAGAATGGGTGTTATTTAGTGTCGGTAAATCAAAGCAGCATACAAAAAGCGAAACAGGATAAATTTATGCTCACACAAATTGGCGCGATGATGTTCTATGAGTTTCGGATGCATTGGCGACGGCGTGCCTTGATAGTCGCCACCTTGAGTATGGTGGTTTTGAGCTTGCTCATGATTGTTTTCAGCCGGGATACTTTTTCGGGGGGGCGATTTTTGTCTTCTGATTCTGTTTTACCCGATATCGTCCCTCTTTTTTGGGTCGCTGTTTACATGGTTGCTTTGTCTTTCATTGGGCCGATGACCGCAGATAGCATTCCTATTGATCGCCAAGTTGGAGTAGCTGAACTGCTGGATAGTCTTCCTTTGACTCATAAAGCTTATCTGCTTGGCAAGATTGCTGGTGTGTTCCTCAGTATTTTGGTGAGTCTGTTCTTAAGTATGGTGATTATTGGAGTTGGGACATGGATCGTACTGGGGCCATATGCGTTGATGCTATTTTTGCGTGTGTGGCTTGTTGGGGCACTTCCTATTGCCTTTTTGAACTCAACATTGGGACTTTTATTGGCTGCTGGACAACCTACACGCCGTCGAGCGATCGTTATTGGTTCTCTGCTAGCTTTATTATGCTTAGTAGCATTTGCAAGCAGTGCACGTGGGATTATTGTGAATACCCCAATGACTTTGCTTGATCTTTTGAGCGTATCACGCCCCGCTATTATGCGATTTTTTATGCCCGGTGGTTCTGTAGCAATCAGTTCGTCTGATCTTATAGGGACGATCACTTTTGGCTTGATTCAAGTTGCCGTGCTTGCAATAGGTGTGTGGGGATGGCTGCGGCTGCGAGATCAGCGGAGCTAAGTAATCTTATGCGTATCACACAGCTACTTGGAATGGCACATTATGAATTTTTGATGCAATGGCGGCGGGGTGCACTTCGTCTCATTCTCGTGATGTTTGTGCTTGCCCCACTTTTAGCGATGTTCTTGATACTGGCTTCCACACAGCAACTTGATCTGTCTGCAACCCAGTGGTCAGATGCCTACAGTGCGGAGTTCCGGTTTACATCAATGGCTATTTTAATGGTTCTGCCCCTTGCTCCGCTGGTTTTTATTGCTTTGCCCATATTGGTTGCAGACAGTCTTCCGCTGGATCGACATTTTGGTGTACGGGATTTGTTGGATACGTTGGCATTGGAGCGTAGGGTTTATCTATTGGGTAAGGTGTTGGGGGTGTGGTGTGGATTACTCCTGACGCTTGTGGTTGCGGCTGTCGGCTTGGGAATTGTCTTCCGTTTCATGCATGGCCCTTTCAGTCTGCGTGTTTGGGCTTTGTTGTGGGTGGTTGGCGTGGCACCAATGACACTCATTACATCGGGCGTAGGGTTATTGTTTCCAGCAGGCTATGCGACGCGACGTTTAGCTGTGATGACCGTTTTCGCGTGCATTCCGATTTTTGTACATCTATTTTCCACATCGCCCTTGATGCAATTTTTAATGGCGTCTGTGACACCTGAGAGCGCTTTAATTCAAAACGACAGCGGCGCAATAATTGGCGTGGTGGGAATTACGCTGGAATTTGTGGTTTCTATGGTGCTTGGGTGTTTGCTCGTGCTGCTTATAGCAGGGGGATGGGCATGGAACTGGCTGCGTACACAGGATGTAAAACGATAGTGCAATGAACGAAATGGCTCATTGGTCGTAACAGGGATATGTTTTGGTGTGGAGATTAGATGATGATCGAAATAAACAGTTTGACGAAAGTTTACCCCGGCAATGTACGCGCATTGGACGGGATTGATCTGAATATCGGAAGCGGCATGTTTGGGTTGGTCGGGCCAAATGGTGCGGGCAAAACCTCGTTGATGCGTATATTGGCGGGACTCATTCGCCCCAGTACCGGCAATGTGCGGGTTTTGGGGCACGATATGAGTACGATGGAAGGCAAATTCGCGGCGAAGGCTGTGCTGGGCTATTTGCCACAGGAGCTTGGCCTTTACCCCAATTTGACTGGACGCGAGTTTCTGGATTACATCGCCATCCTAAAGGGTGTAACAGACCGGCAAACGCGAAAACGCCAGATTGATGAATTGCTGGAAGAAGTTCGCTTAACCGATGCTGCTGATCGTCGTTTAAAGACGTATTCTGGTGGTATGAAACGGCGTATCGGGGTAGCGCAATCGCTTCTGGGTAATCCGAAGCTTCTGATTGTTGATGAGCCAACGGTTGGGCTTGATCCAGAAGAACGGGTGCGCTTCCGTAATTTGCTGTCTTCAATGGCAGCACGGTGTACGGTGATTCTGTCTACCCATATTGTTGAGGACATCAGCCATAGCTGTAACGATCTGGCTGTGATCAACAAAGGGAAAGTGATTTTCCGGGGTGCACCAAGCGAACTGGTGTTGAAAGCGCGTGGTAAAGTATGGTCAATTACCACAGATGGAGCACAACCGAACGGTGGGCTTTTGGTGGTTTCTACGCTGCAAATGCAAAATGGGGTGCAATATCGCGTACTTGGTGTTCCCGATTCGGCTTATCAAGCAACGCCGATTGAGCCAAGCCTAGAGGATGCTTATATTTTGTTGGCTCAAGAAGCGCGTAGCCTAACCACTTAATTTTGTGTTCACTTTTAAAGCCTGATAAACAGGCGATATCAGGTTGTATTACGAACCATTATTTAACCTGATTTTGCCTTTCTTCCAACGGTTGACAATGGTTATGCACTCCGACTGTCCAGCGAAAAACTGCCTCGCATTAAAACCCTATTGACAGAAAAACCCCTCTGATAGTGTGTTATCAGAGGGGAACTGGGGAGTAAAGCACATGCTTTGCATTGCTTCATGGTTATTACTTGTTTCATTCACATTTGGTTCTATTTTTGCCTGACACGGTATGGATAGTCGGGGTAGAATGGGCGCTGCTTAATATCGTGGCTTCGCTTTTGAGAAGTATTTCAGTGCAATCAGGAGAAAATTATGACACCGCTCCGCGTAACGGTCTGGAACGAAAACCGACATGAAAAGACGAATGCTGCTGTGCAGAAGGTTTATCCAGAGGGGATGCACAGCGTTATTGCCAAATCCTTAGCTGAACAGGGTTTTACGGTTGGCACGGCTACACTGGATGAACCCGAACATGGGTTGACTGCTGATGTGCTGGCGCAGACGGATGTGCTTACATGGTGGGGACATGTGGCACACGGGGATGTGAAGGATGAGGTTGTTGAACGGGTTCATCAGCGCGTTCTGGAAGGGATGGGCTTGGTGGTTTTGCATTCCGGGCACTTCTCGAAAATATTCAAGAAACTGATGGGTACAACCTGCGACCTGAAATGGCGCGAAGCTGGCGAAAAAGAACGTATCTGGGTGGTTGAGCCGGGACACCCGATTGCAGAAGGTCTGGACGAGTATTTTGAGATTGAACATGAAGAAATGTATGGGGAACGGTTCGATATTCCTGCCCCCGATACTCTGGTGCTGTTGAGCTGGTTTAAGGGCGGGGAAGTGTTTAGAAGCGGGTGCTGCTATCATCGTGGCAAGGGTAAAGTTTTCTATTTCCGTCCCGGCCATGAAACCTACCCGACTTACTACCAAGCAGAGGTGCAGCGGGTCATTGCAAATGGGGTTCGTTGGGCAGCGCCAAGCGGTATCGAAAGTGTGACCTTTGGGCATCGTCCTCAGCCATTGGAACCGCTTGGGTAATGCCTGCTGTTTGTGAATCGTCAAACTGATAATGACTGTGCGCTCGGCGTGGGCGCACAGAGTTTAATTTATAGGTTTACTGATTTTTTGTGAGATCAAAATGTTTGATGAATCTGCTGCTGAAATGTTGATCGAGATGGCGCTGCGTGAAGATTTAGGCGAACGCGGTGATGTGACTTCGCAGGCAACCCTGATTCCTGAGACACAGCTTTGTGGGCAGATTGTAGCAAAGGCGGAAGGCATCATTGCTGGGCTGTCCCTCGTCGGAAAAGTTTATCAACGGATTGATCCAGCAGTTGAAGTTCGCTTGAGCATTCAGGATGGGCACAGGGTACAACCGGGGAAATTGGTTTGTGAAGTGCGTGGTTCTGGACAATCTATTTTAAGCGGCGAACGGATTGCGCTGAATTTTTTACAGCGCTTAAGCGGCATTGCTTCGCTGGCGGCGCAATTTGTGGCCGCTGCCGCTGGCACAAAGGCGATTATTCTGGATACCCGCAAGACCACCCCAGGCTGGCGGTCACTGGAAAAATATGCGGTGCGGATGGGCGGCGCGCAGAATCATCGGATGGGTTTGTATGATATGGTGATGATTAAAGACAATCACATAGATGGGGCAGGTGGCATTACACCCGCAGTACAGGGGGTTCGTGACCACCTGAAAGATGGGATAATACCGATTGAGGTTGAAGTCCGCAGTCTGGATGAATTGCGGGAAGTGCTGCCATTGAAGGTTGACCGTGTGCTGCTGGACAACATGACACTGGAACAAATGCGGGAAGCTGTCGAAATCACTCAAGGACAAGTTCCGCTAGAAGCATCCGGGAATATGAGTCTGGAGCGGGTTCCAGCAGTAGCGGCGACCGGCGTTGATTTCATCAGTGTTGGAGCACTGACCCATTCGGCGGCGGCGCTGGATTTGTCGATGCGGATTGTTCGACTGTAAAGGGAGGTTTAATGGCAGAGATGGTTATGCCGCTGGAAATGGCGGAGAATGAAACCCTGATTGAGCAGGAAGCAACAGCAATCGAACGAATCAAACAGATTCGACCATTGTTAGGTGATGATGTGGTTATTCTGGGGCATCATTACCAACGGGATGAGGTGGTGCAATTCGCTGATTTTCAGGGTGACAGCTACCAGTTGAGCAGAGAAGGCGCGAAAGTTGATGCCAAGTACATCGTATTCGCTGGCGTCCATTTTATGGCGGAGAGCGCGGTTGTATTAGGCCGTGACGATCAGGCTGTTATCCTGCCGAATATGCAGGCGGGATGCAGTATGGCGGATATGGCGAATCTGGAACAGGTTTTAACCGCATGGTCTGAACTGGAAGATGTGCTGATGGATGACCCGGAAAATCAGGTCATGCCAATCACCTATATGAACAGCGCGGCTGATTTGAAGGCTTTCGTGGGGGAACACGGCGGCGCGGTTTGTACATCGTCCAACGCTCAAGGTGTTCTGGAATGGTCATTTGCCCAGCGGCAGAAGGTGTTCTTTTTCCCTGACCAACATCTGGGACGTAATACGGGCAAGAAAATGGGCATTCCGCTGGAGCAAATGGTGCTGTGGAATCCGTTCAAGCCATATGGCGGTTTGACAGACGACGAAATCCGCAACGCGCGAATCATCCTGTGGCGCGGGCATTGCAGCGTTCACCAGCAATTCCGGCCTGAGCATATTGATTTGTGGAAGCGGCACCACCCTGATGTGAACGTGGTTGTACACCCCGAATGCATGATGGAAGTGGTGGATAAGGCAGATTACGTCGGTTCAACGTCTTACATCGTGAAGATGATCGAGAATGCACCCGCAGGCAGCAAATGGGCGGTTGGAACGGAAATGCATCTGGTCAACCGTCTGAAGAATCAACATCCGGACAAGATGGTAGAGCTGCTCTCGCCGTTTTCGTGCCTGTGCAGCACGATGTACCGCATTAGTCCGCTTGATCTGGCTAACGTTCTGGAAAATCTGACCGAGGGACGGGTGATTAACCAGATTTTTGTGCCAGAAGACGTGAAGCGGAATGCGAAGCTGGCACTTGACCGCATGCTGACGATCCCTAAGTAGCCAAACATGGATGATATACGTACGCATACACTCATTATTGGCTGTGGGATTGCAGGCGCGGCAACGGCACTGCGATTAAGCGATAACCCGAATCATCAGGTCACGATTATTACGCGGGCGTCTGACCCTGCCGATACCAATTCCACTTGGGCGCAGGGCGGGATTGTGACCCGCAGTCTGGATGACTCGCCGGATTTGCTGGTGCATGACATTTTAGAAGCGGGGGCAGGGCTGAGTTCGCCAAGTGCTGCCCGTATTCTGGCAGAAGAAGGGCCAGAGTTGGTGCGTTCGATCTTAATGGAACGCTGCGGTGTACGGTTTGACCGGGATGAACGAGGCGAACTGGTTTATGGGCTGGAAGGGGCACACAGCGTCCGGCGCATTATCCATGTTGGCGATAAAACGGGCGGCGCAATCGTCAAAGGGATGCTGGATACGCTGGCGGCACGTCCGAATGTGACACTGCTGAACAGCCACACAGCGGTTGATCTGATTACGTTTCCACACCATGCCCTTGACCCGGTAGCGGTTTATGACCCGATTACGTGTCATGGGGCATATGTACTTAACCGCGAAACTGGAGAGATCATCCGGTTGTTGGCTTCTCATACCGTGCTGGCAACGGGCGGGCTAGGACAGATTTTCCGGAACACCAGCAATCCACGCGGGGCGCGGGGTGACGGTCTGGCAATGTCGTGGCGGGCCGGGGCGCGGGTAGTGAATTCGGAATACATTCAATTTCATCCTACGACTTTGAGTGTGCGTGGCGCGCCGAATGTGCTGATCAGCGAAGCGGTGCGGGGTGAAGGGGCGGTTTTGCTGACGCCGGATGGCGATCCATTTATGGAACGGTATTCGCCAGAGTGGAAAGACCTTGCACCGCGCGATGTGGTGGCACGGGCTATCCACACGGAAATGCTGGAACATGGGTATGAGCATGTATACCTCGATATTGCTCATAAACGACCAGCCGATTTTATCCGCCAACACTTTCCACAAATGGTTGAAACATGCGCCCATTATGGGATTGATGCGACCACTGATCTGGTTCCGGTTGTTCCGGCGGCACATTATTTCTGTGGCGGGGTACTGGTGGATGAGTGGGGCAGGACAAGCCTGACGGATTTATATGCTGTGGGTGAAGTAAGCTGCACTGGATTGCACGGCGCAAACCGACTTGCCAGTACAAGTTTATTGGAAGGCTTGGTTTGGGGACATCGGGCGGCAATTCACATTGAGCAAAATCCGCGCGACCCGATTGAAGATGCGCGGGTTCCGGGGTGGGTTTACCGAGGCGATACCGAACCTGATCCGGCGTTGATTGAAGTCGATATGACGACGATTAAAAATGTGATGTGGCACTATGTGGGTCTGGTTCGCACGGCTGAACGTATGGCACGGGCGGAACGTGAACTGCGGCATTTGTGGCACGAGATTGAGGAGTTTTATCGCAGCCAACGGTTGAATGATGCGCTGATTGGTTTGCGAAATGCGGTACAGGTGGCGCGGATTGTGACATTTTCGGCACAGCGCAATCAGGTCAGCCGGGGAGCGCATTATCGGGCGGATTCTCCGTCTTCGGAAACACAGCTTACCGAAATGCCTGCCAGCCGCATGAGTCGTTGAAAGGGTGAATGATGGCTGATACATTTATTTATCTGGATCACAGCGCGACAACGCCGACTGATCCGCGGGTTGTGGAAGCGATGATGCCTTACTGGACAGGTGTTTTCGGTAATGCATCCAGTTTGCACGCAGCGGGTAAATCGGCAAAAGCGGCTTTGGCTCAATCCAGAGAGACAATTGCTGGAATTCTGAACTGCAATCCAGTGGAAATTGTCTTTACCAGCGGCGGCACGGAGAGCGATAACCTTGCGCTGCGGGGTGTGGCAAAGGGGATGCGCGTTCGAGGGCGGGGCAGCCATATCATCACAACGGCGGTTGAGCATCATGCTGTGCTGGATGTGGCGAAAGAATTGGCTGACGAGGGCTTTGAAGTCACGTTTCTGCCTGTTGACCAGTATGGGCGGGTGACGGCACAGCAGGTTATGGACGCCGTGCGGGATGATACGGTATTGGTCAGCGTGATTTATGCCAATAATGAAGTTGGAACAATCAATCCGATTGCAGAAATCGGTGCGGCGGTGAAGGGTAAACGGATTCCGTTTCATGTGGATGCGGTGCAAGCGCCGGGTTTGCTGCCATTGGATGTGAAAGCGCTGAATGTGGATTTGTTGAGCATTTCCGGGCATAAGTTTTATGGTGCAAAGGGTATTGGGGCACTTTATGCTCGCCGCGCTGTTGCACTTACTCCGCAGACGATTGGAGGCGGACAGCAAAATCATCGTCGAGGTGGAACTGAACCAGTGGCTCTAATTGTTGGTTTAGCGGAAGCGCTGCGATTGGCTGAGGCGGAACGTGAAGAAACGGTTCAACGGTTGCTTTCTCTACGCAATAAAATGATCGCTGGAATTATTGAAACGATCCCTGAAGCGGAATTGACAGGGCATCCAACCGAACGGCTTCCCGGTCATTCGAGCTTTACGATGAAGGGCTTAAATGGGGATTCAATTCTGCTGGACTTGAACGAGGTTGGCATCGGGGCAAGCGGCGGGAGTGCGTGTACGACTGGTCAGCAAGAACCGAGTCATGTGCTGTTGGCGATGGGGGTTGATCCTGACCGGCTGATCGGGCAGATGCGGTTTGTGCTGGGCAAACACAGCACGGCAGCGGAAATCGACCATCTGATTTATCATCTGCGGGCATTGGTGGAACGGCATCGGGCGATGGTGCCGGATATGAGTGTTTCGTCGTAAGTTATCGTCAAAGCGATTTGGTTGATTTAGAATAGGCTGGCAGGGCGATTATTCCCCTGCCAGTTGTGTTTATCGCAAGAGGTCTACAAGATGAAAAAGTTCGTTTGTATTTTTATAGCGACTCTATTTTTAGTTGTTTCTTTCCCTGCGGGTGCTCAGGAAACTGAGGCCACCAGTGAAATGTCATGGTGGAATGACCGGGTGTTTTACCAGATATTTGTCCGCAGTTTTGAGGATAGTGATGGGGATGGTATCGGGGATTTACAGGGCGTCATCAATAAACTGGATTATCTAAATGATGGCGACCCGAATACAACGAGTGATTTGGGCATAACCGGAATCTGGTTGATGCCGATTTTTCAGTCGCCCAGTTATCACGGTTATGATGTCATCGATTACATGACTGTCGAATCGGATTATGGGACGAACGATGATTTTAGGGCGCTGGTCGCTGCGGCACATGAACGCGGGATCGCTGTCATTATTGATATGGTGATTAACCATACTTCGCGGGAGCATCCGTGGTTCCAGGATGCACAAGCGCCGGGTTCAGGCCACGATTCGTGGTATCGGTGGAGCGTGACCAATCCTGCACAGATTGGCCCATGGGGGCAGCAAGTGTGGCATGGGCTGGGTAATCGTTATTTTTATGGTGTTTTCTGGGATGGAATGCCGGATTTAAATTTACGCAATCCGGCAGTTACGCAATCGGTTTATGATATTGCCCGCTTTTGGCTGGAGGATATGGGAGCAGATGGCTTCCGCATGGATGGGGTGCGCTATCTGGTGGAAGATGGGAATCAATTGGCAAGTGCGCCGGGAACACTGACTTGGCTTGACCTATGGCAGCAGCAGATTAACTCCATCAATCCAGAGGCATTAACAGTCGGTGAAATATGGACGAGCAGTTTCGAAGTTGCTCCTTATGTGCCGGGTGGGGTAGATATTGCATTTGAGTTCGATCTGGCGACGGCGATGCTGAATTCGGCTAAAAGTGGTACTGCGGGGAGTGTAACACCTATTCAGGAACGGGCGCTGCGGTTATATCCGGCAGGGCAGTATGCAACCTTCTTGACCAATCATGATCAAAACCGGGTCATGAACGAGGTGAACCAAAATATTGACGAGAATAAAGTGGCGGCATCTATGATGTTGACCAATCCCGGCGTGCCGTTTATTTATTATGGTGAAGAGATTGGCATGATTGGGATAAAACCGGACGAATGTATCCGTACTCCGATGCAGTGGGATTCTGAGCCGCGTGATGGAGCATTTATGGCTGGTAAAAACTGCAAAATGAATCCTGATGTGGCAAATGTGGCTGATGAAACGGATGATCCTAACTCACTGTTGAGTCATTATCGTGATCTGGTTCAACTGCGGAATGCACATGTGGCACTGCGGGTTGGCGATATGCAGGTGTTAAGCAGCGATTCGCCCTTTGTTTACAGTTTCATTCGTTATCATGCTGATGAAACGCTGCTGGTGGTCATTAATCTATCCGATGAAGTTGTAACTGATTATGGTTTGAGTGCTGCGGAAAGTGCTTTGAGTGGCGCGTTCAATCCAACTTTGCTTTATGGAGAAGGTGAGCCGGGGGTGTTGGAGGTAGTAGGGGCAGGTGAGATTAGTGGATACCTGCCTCTGGCAAAACTTGAGCCGTACAGCACAACTATTATCGCGTTAGAAGCGACTGGCTAAAGATTAAAAGTAAGCCCCTCAGCTACGAGGGGCTTTTGACTTGGTCATTGCGCGAGTTCTTTAGCCAGTTGAAGCAAGTCCAGATTCAGATTCTTTTTGCTGGATACAACCACTGAAAGCGGTGTGGTGGTGATTTCATTTTTATTCAAACCAACCAAAACACCATGTTCGCCTCGCTCTAGACACGCAACCGCCGCTGCACCAAAACGGGTTGCCAGTAAACGGTCGAATGCGCCGGGCATTCCACCCCGCTGAATGTGACCCAGAATTGATGCACGGATTTCAAAGCCCAATGTAGCCTGATGCTCTTTGAAATACTTTATCAGTGCTTCTGCATTGTACTTTGCACCTTCAGCTACAACGATGATGGCATGAGCTTTGCCGCGTTCGTAAGCAGCATGTAGTTCTTCAGCAATCGCTTCTGGTTCAGTGGGGACTTCGGGTATGACAATCGATTCTGCCCCACCAGCAATACCACTCATCAGCGCGAGATAACCACAATCACGCCCCATGACTTCGATCAAGAAAGCCCGTTGGTGAGATGAGGCTGTGATTTTTAGACGATCAATAGCTTCCAATGCAATGTTGAGCGCCGTATCGACACCGATGGTGATCTCCGAACCATAGAGATCGTTGTCGATGGTGGAGGCGACCCCAACAACAGGAAAATCCATCTCAAAAATGGCATTAGCACCCGTTTGTGAGCCATTTCCGCCGATGACAACCAAGCCTTCGATTTCTCGCTGGCGCAATTCTCGCAAGGCTTTTGTCCGGCCTTCCAATGTTTTAAACTCGGGGGCGCGGGCACTACCCAGTACAGTGCCGCCCTGTTGAATAATGCCGCCAACATCGCGCAGACCCATTGAGCGAATATTTCCAGACATGAGTCCTGCATAGCCATGCTGAACACCAAAAACTTCCCAACCTCTGGAGAGTCCGGTGCGTACTACTGCACGGATAGCAGCATTCATGCCGGGGGCATCCCCGCCGCTGGTCAGGACTGCAATGCGTTTCATAACGATCTCCCGTCCAAATCATTCTTACCGTACACTATGGTACTCCTTTTAATTTGATGTGACTACGAAATTTGTCCCCAGATTTGGATGATTTAACACATAGACCTTGTAGAAAAAATTTGCTGAGTGGCGATATAATGCTGCTCATAATTCAAAAGAATGCATTTGCAAAGGAAGAAGGTTGATTATGTCGATTGCGCCGCCGAATGTTGAATTGAAACCGGGAACTATTCAATTTTTGGAGTCTGGCCCTAAAAAATTGTTACTTGGCGGCGAATGGTTGGATTCGGCTGATGGGGCAGTATTTGAGTCTATCAATCCTGCGAATGGAAAGGGATTAGTTCAAGTTGCGGCGGCTAGTTCAGCAGATGTAGATCGGGCTGTGCAAGCGGCGCGTGGGGCATTCGAGAACGCATCATGGAACAGGATGAGCGGCGCTGATCGCGGTAATCTGCTGTGGAAAATTGCTGACCTGATTGAACGTTATACCGATGAATTATCCGAACTGGAAACGCTGGATAACGGCAAACCACTACGTGTTTCGTCACGGGTAGATGTTCCACAAGCTGCTAAACATTTTCGCTACTATGCGGGGTGGGCAAGCAAGATTGAAGGTTCGACTATCCCGGTGTCGTTTCCCAATCAACTGGTTTATACGGTTCGTGAGCCGATGGGGGTGGTGGGACTTATCATCCCGTGGAATTTTCCGCTGTTGATGGCGGCCTGGAAACTTGCACCCGCGTTAGCCTGTGGCAATACGGTGATCCTCAAACCTGCTGAACAAACTCCTTTAACGGCTATTCGGTTGGGTGAAATTTTGATTGAGGCTGGCGTTCCGGCTGGAGTCGTCAACATCCTAACTGGATATGGCGTGCCGACTGGGGCGGCGATCACCGCGCATCCCGGTATTGACAAGGTGGCTTTTACAGGATCAACCGAAGTTGGGCGCAAAATTATGTCCGCTGCGGCGGGAAGCAATCTGAAACGTGTCAGCCTTGAATTGGGAGGCAAGTCGCCCAATGTGGTGTTTGCTGATGCTGATATGAGCAGAGCCATTCGGGGTGCTACATGGGCGGTGTTCAGCAATACCGGACAGGAATGTGTTGCAGGCACACGTTTATTTGTTGAGCGCCCAGTATACGATCAGGTTTTGGAAGGGTTGGCGGCGGATTCCCAGAAAATTCGTATTGGTAACGGATTTAGCGGGGCGCATCTTGGGCCAGTGGTTTCGGAAGAACAACTTGAACGCATTTTGGGATATATCGCCAGCGGTAAATCCGGCGGCGCTGAAGTGGTTACTGGTGGGGAACGTTTGGGCGGTGAATTGGCGGATGGGTACTTTTTGCCTCCGACGGTATTTGCCCATCATGATGACTCACTTCAAGTGGTTCAAGAGGAGATTTTTGGGCCCGTAGTGGCGGTAAGCGCTTTTGATGATTGGGATGAATTGGTTGCCCGTGCTAATGCCACTCAATATGGATTAGCGGCGGGTGTTTGGACGCGGGACATCAGCCGCGCTCATCGGTTTGCAGCGGCAGTGAAGGCTGGCACAGTATGGGTTAATCAGTATGGATTGATTGACGCGGCTGCACCTTTTGGCGGTTATAAGGAAAGCGGCTTTGGACGCGAGATGGGCAAGGATGCGATTGAACTTTATACCCAAGTGAAAACGGTGTGGGTTAATCTGGGGTAGGAGGGCGTTATGTACGGTGCAACCGTCGATCCTGTTGAAGATACGCAGGCACAGGATGAAAAACTCCAAGCATTTGAAATGCGGATCAAGCAGGGTGAGAAAATAGAACCGGGCGACTGGATGCCGGATGAATATCGACGCCAACTGATCCGCATGATTTCGCAACATGCTCACAGTGAAGTTGTTGGGATGCTGCCTGAAGGGGGATTTATCACGCGCGCACCAACATTGCGACGTAAATTGATTCTGCTGGCGAAGGTTCAGGATGAGGCTGGGCATGGGCAATATTTGTATCATGCTGCCGAAACACTTGGTGCGACGCGCGAGGAAATGCTTGACGCTCTGCTCACAGGTAAAGCCAAGTATTCAAGCATTTTCAATTATCCGACGCTGAGTTGGGCGGATATGGGCGCGATTGGTTGGCTGGTGGACGGCGCGGCGATCTTAAATCAGACGATGCTGGCGAAGTGTTCGTACGGACCATATGCCAGAGCGATGCTGCGGATTTGCGCCGAAGAAAATTTCCACAAGCGGCAGGGGCAGGATATTGTCATTACGCTGGCAACGGGTGCACCTGAGCAAAAGGCGA
Organism: Anaerolineae bacterium; assembly: GCA_019912965.1. GTDB lineage: Bacteria > Chloroflexota > Anaerolineae > Aggregatilineales > Phototrophicaceae > CFX2. The sequence continues at coordinate 13,281 of JAIOHM010000185.1, read as the reverse complement.
TGATGCAGGATTCGCTCAATCGTTGGTGGTGGCCGACTTTGATGATGTTTGGGCCGCCCGACAGCGATTCGCCTAACAGCGGCGTTTTGATGCGTTGGGGCATCAAAACCAAGACCAATGATGAACTGCGACAGATGTTTATCAATCAGCTTGTGCCGGATTTACAGGCGCTTGGTTTGCAAATTCCTGACCCCGATCTGCATTATGACGAAACTACAGGCAACTGGGTGATCGGCAAAATCAATTGGGATGAATTCTGGCAGGTCGTCAAGGGCGATGGGCCGTGCAACGCGGAACGATTAGCAACGCGGCGCAAAGCTCATGAAGATGGTCAATGGGTTCGGGAAGCAGCAGCGGCTTATGCAGAAAAATACGGTGTTTGATGGATACACAGTGGCCGCGTTATATCGTCTTTCATCAAGAAAAAATTGATGCTCTGCACCAATATGCGGGTTCTGTACATGCGGCGGATGCTCAAATGGCGTTGATGAACGCACGGGATGTGTTCGTACGGCGACCCAAGTGTGTCAGTTTATGGGTAGTTCCGGCGAATGCGGTGTTGACGCGCACGGCTGAAGAAGGACATTTGGACACGCAATCTATTGATCCACCAAATCCGATGGTAGAAATGTATCACATCTTTCAGAAGACCACTCATCAGGGAACACTATTTTATGCGGGAGATGTTGAAGCTGCGAGTGGTATTTTGGCATTAGCATCGGCACAAGTTCAGTTCCCTAGCGGTAAGGTATGGTGGGTTTGTCCTGCGCGGCGTGTAACCCGTTCGACACCTGAGGATATTGAAGTGTTGTTTGCGCCTGCACAGACGAAAACCTACCGCGATCAGGCTATCTTTCATACTGTATCAGCGCTGCAAAAGATTAAGACCCGAACACAGGAAATCGTTATTGATGAATCATGAACTACAAGATGCTCTCGTTCAACAATTGATGGCGCTGGCTGATGATGAGCTTATCCTCGGTCATCGGAACTCAGAATGGTGTGGTCATGCGCCGATTTTGGAAGAAGATATTGCTTTTGCCAATATTGCGTTGGATGAGATCGGTCATGCTCAGGTTTGGTACGGGCTTTTAGCAGATCTCACGGGTGAAGATCGAGAGATTTACCCCGATAAACTGGTTTACTGGCGTGAGGCGAATGCATACCGATGTGCTTCGCTGGTTGAGCTACCAAAAGGTGATTGGGCATTCACGATGCTGCGGCAGTATCTGTTTGATCTGGCGGAGAAAATCCAGTTGGAGCATCTATTGAAAAGTGCTTATAAACCGCTGGCGGAGGCGGCTGCTAAGATGCGGGCGGAGGAAATTTATCACCTGCGGCACACATCGGCATGGGTTAAGCGGTTGGGATTGGGAACAGATGAAAGTAACCAGCGGATGCAGAATACGCTGGATGAATTATGGTCGTATGCATGGGCGCTGTTTGAACCCTTAAAGCATGAACCGCTTTTAGTCGAAGCTGGATATATCCCTGAATCACGTGTGCTGCGACAGGAATGGCTGGATGCGGCTGTATCCTATTTGCGTGAATCGGGGTTAAAAATCCCTGATGGTGTGAAGCCGTTAGATTATGATCGTGAAGGGCATACGGAGCATTTGAGCGAACTGCTGGGTTCTATGCAGCAGGTGGCGCATCTGTATCCGAATGCGAAGTGGTGAGCAATGGTGACGGTTGATGCAATCTGGAAAGTACTCGAAGCGGTGAAAGACCCGGAACTGCCGGTTGTTTCGTTGGTCGAGATGGGAATTATCCGTCAGGTTGATGTACTGCCAGATGGAAAAGTGATTGTGACGATCACGCCGACATTTTCAGGCTGCCCCGCACTGCATACGATGAAAGCTGATATTGTCACACATTTGCAGGCTTGTGGTATTGAAGCTGTACAGATCGAAACAACGTTTAGTCCGCCGTGGACGAGTGATTGGATTACGGAGGCGGCGCAAGAAAAATTACGGGCTTTTGGGGTTGCCCCTGCACCGCATCATGGTGGACAGTTTGAGATTACTCTGCTGGATGTTGTAGCGTGTCCGTACTGCGGTTTGGAGAATACGACAATCCGCAATAGCTTTGGCCCAACGCCGTGCCGCATGATTTTCTACTGCAACGCTTGCCAGCAGCCTTTTGAACAATTTAAGCCTTTATGAGCAAAGGAAACTATTCTGATGAGTTATGAGACAGTGCTTTATGAGCAGGATGGGGCGATTTTGAAGATTACCATGAATCGTCCTGATAAGCTGAATGCGATGACAGATACTCTGCTGCATGAATTGGGGGATGCGTTTCAGTGTGCAGGGGATGATCCATCGGTGCGAGTGGTTGTGCTAACGGGGGCAGGGCGGGGTTTCTGTGCCGGGGCAGATTTGGCGGGTGTGGTGGAAACCGGGGTGGAAAATGGAAATTTTCCTTATCGGGAACACCTCATCAATAATTACAATCCGCTTATTTTGAGGATGCGGAATCTGCCTAAGCCAATTATTGGGGCGATTAATGGGGTGGCTGCTGGCGCGGGTATGAGTTTGGCGCTGGCATGTGATATGCGGATTGCGGCGGATAATGCCTCGTTTTTACAGGCGTTCGTCAAAATCGGGCTTGTGCCTGACAGTGGTTCAACGTGGATGCTGCCCCGTTTGGTGGGTATGACCCGCGCAATGGATTTGATGCTGAGTGGGCGCAAAATCGGCGCTCAGGAGGCTTTGGAAATCGGACTCGTCAATCAAGTTGTGTCTGGTGACCAGTTGATGGAAACCATCGGGAAAGTAGCGGCTGAGTTTGCTGCTGCGCCCACTAAAACTGTTGGCTACATTAAGCGAGCGGTTGAATTCGCGCTGCACAGCACTTTAGAGCAGGCGCTTTTTAAAGAGGCTGCTCTGCAAGAGTTGGCTGGCAAGACATCTGACCATGCTGAAGGGGTAGCAGCTTTCTTGCAAAAGCGCCCCCCTCAGTTCAAGGGTGAATGACTTATTGGAAAACCACGACGCCGCGCGCAACCGCACCGCTCAACATGGCTTCGTAGGCTTCGTTAATCTGCGTCAGTGGGTATTGGTGGGTGATGAGTTCATCCAGTTTGAGTTTGCCCGCCATGTAGAGATCGAGCAGCAGGGGGAAGTCCCGACTGGCGTTGATCGTGCCGTAGTAACTCCCTTTGATGACTTTTTCCTGCCGGGTAATGACTGCACCCGGCAGATTTGTTCCGGTTCCCATTGGCGACAGGCCAGCTAAGGTGAGCGTTCCGCCGGGACGAATGGCTTTAAAAGCCAGTTCTTGCAGGGCGGGGATACCGACGGCTTCAAAGGCATGTTCCGCACCACGACCACCTGTTAAATCGCGGATGGCTTTGAGCGAATTATCGTCCGACAGTACGGTATGGGTTGCACCAAACTGGCGGGCAATTTCCATTTTGGTGGGGTTGGTATCTACTGCAATAATGGTTTCCGCACCACACAAAGCTGCGCCCTGCAAGATATTTAATCCAACGCCACCGCATCCGAACACAACTACGCTTTCGCCGGGGTGGACATTGGCGGTGTACATGGCTGCACCAACCCCTGTAGCTACAGCACAGCCGACCAATGCGGCGACGGCTAACGGCACATCTTTGCGGATGCGAACGCAGCTTTCCTGGGGGACGACCGCATATTCGGCAAAGCTGGCAAGCCCAGAAAAATGATAAACAGGCTGCCCATTCCAACGGAGGCGGGTCGTTCCATCCAACATTGTGCCTGCCCAGATGGGTTCTACATAGGTTTCGCAAAGGCTGGGTTTTCCGCGCAGACAGTAAAAGCATTGGCCGCAATCCGGTGCCCAATTCAGGGTTACATGATCACCCGGCTGGACGCGGGTTACCCCTTCGCCGACGGCTTCGACCACACCAGCGCCTTCGTGACCGGGAACAACAGGCATCGGGTGGTTGGTTGCGCCGGAGACGAGATGATAATCGCTATGGCAGACGCCGCTGGCAGCGATTTTTACCAGCACTTCGCTTGTGCGCGGTTCTTCCAGTTCGAGTTCTTCGACACGGAAAGGCTGATGTGCGCCCAACAAAAGCGCGGCCTGTATTTTCATATTAAATTCCCCGCATAAGATTAAGGTTTAGACCACCTATTGTACCCAATCCCGGCTGAACGGTATCATAACCGCGATAACCGATTTGACAGGAGATGCGTTTTCATGAGCTTACCGCCGCTTTCATCAGTGCTGGATTTTGCGTTGGATGCTGCCTGGCAAGCTGGCCGGATTACATTGGGCTACTTTCAAACGGGCATTGGCTTTGAGCGTAAGGCAGATGATTCTCCTGTGACTATTGCTGATAAACAGTCCGAGCAAAAACTGCGTGAGCTTATCACACGCTATTGGCCGGAACACGGGATTATTGGCGAGGAGTTTGGTCAGCAACCCGGAAAGGGAAATCTGACTTGGACGATTGATCCGATTGATGGCACGAAGTCGTTTGTGCATGGTGTGCCTCTGTATGCAGTGCTGCTGGCTTTAACAGATGGGCAAGCGCCGTTGGTTGGGGTTATGCATTTCCCGGCACTCAATGAAACTATTTATGCAACTCGTGGTGGCGGGTGTTTCTGGAATGGGCGGCGAACACAGGTCTCCAATGTGAGTGAGATGAAAGAGGCCACATTGCTGGGAAGTGAAATCGCCCTAGCTAAATATGCTGAGGATAAAGCCCAAGGATGGGAGCGTTTGTTGTCTGCCACATCTATTCATCGAACATGGGGTGATGCATATGGGTATGCGCTGGTAGCGACTGGACGAGCAGAGATTATGGTTGATCCCAAAATGGCCGTATGGGACTGCGGGCCTTTGCAAGTGGTGATGGAAGAGGCGAGGGGTACATTTACCGACTGGAAAGGCACCCCCACGATTTATGCGGGCGAATCCATTGCTACCAATGGCAATCTGTTTGATGAAGTTATGCGATTGGTAAACATCTAGTTGCGATTTAGGCGCGGATCCATTGCATCGCGCAGGCCATCACCCAGCAGATTAAACCCTAACACGGTGAACATTATCGCTATGCCGGGGAAGAATACCATGTGGGGCGCGCTAAAAATGTAATTGCGTGCCTCGCTTAACATCTGCCCCCATTCAGGTGTTGGCGGTTGCGCCCCTAGACCCAAGAATGATAGGGCAGCGGCTTCTAATACAGCGCCGCCAATGCCAAGTGTTCCTTGTACAATGATGGGGGTTAAGGTGTTCGGGAATATTTGAAAGATGAGTATGCGTAGGGATGGCGTGCCCAACGATCTGGCAGCAGTAACGAATTCCAGTTCTTTGGCTGAAAGTACGCTGGCTCTGGTCAGGCGGGCATAAACCGGGATAGAGACGATGGCGATAGCCAAGAGTGCGTTTTCCAAACCGGGACCCTGAATGGTGACGATGGCGATTGCCAGCAAGAGCGATGGAAAAGCCAGCAATACATCCATAAAGCGCATAATGATGTTATCTACCCACCCGCCTGCATAACCGGAAACCAGACCGAGCGATGTGCCGATCACAATGGCGAATAAAACACTGGCGATACCAACCGTCAACGAAGCGCGTGCGCCGTAAATCACACGGCTAAAGAGATCACGCGCATTTAAGTCCAACCCCATAATGTGTTGTGGATCGGGGCAACCAGTGAGGGTAAGGCAAGGTGGTTTTGATGGCAGTCTGCCAACTTCGCCGGGTTGACCGATCATGGACAGAATAGGATCGTGGGTCGCAATCAGAGGTGCAAAATCGGCTGCGAAGATGAACAGACTGATGATGACCGTACCGAATATGGCAGAACGGTTGCGGAGAATATTGGTGATCAGTTCGAGGAAGGGGGTATTCTGTTCTTTGCCTTGCCCCAGATAATAGATAATGATCCCTAGCGGCAGGGCCACTAAATAATTGAGATTGTTGATGAATATGATGGCCTGAGCTGGCAGCCCTAATAATGGGATAAAACCAGATAGAAGATCGGCCAGCGAAGCAAGCCCAATTAACAGCCCGCGAATTAGAAAAGTTGAAAAGATGACAATGGTTATTGCCCGAGTGAGGGGGATTCGCTTGACCGTTTGTGCTTCTTTGCGAAGATTTATTGTGGTTTCAACGCGCTGCATGAGTGTGCCTCTCTGTTATGTCAACCGGATTCGCGGATCCAGATAGCTATAGAGTACGTCAACCACCAAGTTGATGAACAGAAAGCCTATGGCTGTAATCAGGGTTACACCTTGTACGAGTGAATAGTCGCGGGCTGTGATGCCATCCGATAATGTTTTACCGATGCCGGAGAACCCAAAGATGGTTTCAGTCAGGACTGCCCCAGCGACCAGACCACCAAAACTGAGGCCGATAATGGTTACAACGGGGAGTAAAGCATTCCGAACAGCGTGTCGCATCACTACTTTGTATTCGGACAATCCTTTGGCTCGTGCGGTTCGTACATAATCCTGATTCAGCACTTCAAGTACACTGGAACGGGTCATCCGCGCAATGATGGAAAGTGGGATAGTTCCAACAGCGGCGGCAGGCAAGATAATGTGTCGCAAGGAATCGACGAATTGCGCCCCATTCAAGGTCAACACTGCATTGAGAATGTTGAGGCGAGAGAGAAAAATCATCAGCCCACTCGCGGCCTCTTCTGCTGCTGCCAATCCCCAGACGGTATAAAAGGGATCATAACTTGCGCCAGCCGTTAATCGACCTGACGGGGGGAGGGCAAAAGGTGTGTCTTTTAGGATGACGCCAAAGAAATAGGCTAGCATTAAGCCTAGCCAGAAGACGGGCATTGAAACCCCTATGTTTGCCCCAATCATGGTGCCTACATCCACAGCAGAATTGTGACGATAGGCCGATATGATACCCAGCGGTATGCCTAATGTAATGGCGAACAGCAGCGCGAATACAGCAAGTTCAAATGTGACGGGAAGCCGTTCTACCAGTAAAGTTGTGACAGGGCGACCGAAGCGAATAGAATCCCCAAGATCACCACTCATTACGTTACGTACATAAACACCGAATTGAATTGGCAATGGTTGATCGAGACCATTACGTTTGATAAAGGCATCGCATACCTCGTCAGTGGCTTTTTCGCCGAGGATAGCTCGACAGGGGTCACCGGGAATTAATCTTCCCAGCATAAAAGTCGCGAAGAGGATGCCGAAGAGAACGGGAATAGTCAAGACCAAGCGACGGAGGATGAAATTCGACATAACGTATTGTACTCATGAAAAATCGAGGGGCGGGTACCCCACACCCCTCGATTACTGGTGAAAGAAGATTACGCTGGTGGCGCGTTCAAGAATGCACCGAAGAACGCGTTGAAGTAGGTGAAGTTGCCATCGCGCCCTTTATGATTGGGGTCGGCAGCATCCCACATGGCAGCCCATGAGGCAACCACATCAGCAGAATCAAAGTCTGAACCATCCGAGAACTTAACGCCTTCGCGCAGTGTGAACGTCCATTCGGTCAGGTCTTCATTGGCTGACCATTCGGTCGCTAGTGCTGGAACAACCGCCCCACCACCCAGCTCGTAGCCGAGGAGGGATTCGTTGATCTGTTCGCAAGCACGGAAGGTTTCGCCATCGCTTTCGTCATTGCAGAAGAGGCTGATTGGTTCACCGTTCTGCATGAAGATGATGTTATCGTCATTGGGGTCTTCCATCACGCGGAACTGTTCACCCGCGAATGGGCCGGAGTATGCTCCTGCGATACGGGCGGCGAAGGCAACAGCGTTACCGCCATTGGCAATCGGCACCATTGGAACGAAGTTGGCGATTTCGTTGTTGGCCTGGAGGTAAAGCTCCAGACGGGCGGCGGGATCGGAAAGCTGCCCAGCCTGTGTGAGCAGATCGGTCAGAACCGGATCTTTGTCACCGAACTGGTCGCTTGAGCCTGCACCAAAGTGATAGTCCAAGAAATTGGTGGCATCTGGATAGTCTGCACCCCAACCAAGCAGGTGGAGCGAGAGTTCGCCAGCATCAGCAGCGTCTAGGAACGCACCTGATTCCATAGGGGTAATGGTGGCGTTGATGCCGATTTCGGCAAGCTGTGCCTGAAGATCGGTTGCAACCACCGCCGGTTGGGGCAAGTATCCACGTACCACATCGCGGTAGCTGATGGTTGTTTCAATAGGCAGGGGTACACCGGATTCGGCCAACAGTTGCTTCGCCATTTCTACGTCGTAAGGAATGACATTGGCATCGGGGGTATAACCGAAGATGCTGGCAGGCATGAACTGATTGGCGACGGTCGAGGCAGGTGGATAGAAGTTATCGACAATGCGCTGTTTGTCGATGCCATAGGCCAGCGCCTGCCGTACCAACTGATTATCGAAGGGCGCAACCGTGTTGTTGATGCCGAGATAGAAGATGTTGTTGGGAATACGCGGATAGAGTTTGAAATCCGGGTTGGCTTCAACTGCGGCGAAGTCGGCTGGGCCAATATTGTCGATGCCGTCAACGGTGCCAGCCTGAAGTTCTGTCCAGCGGGCGGCTGCTTCTGAGTTCCACTTCAAAATCGCAGTGGATTCGATTGGCGGTTCACCCCAGTAGAGTTCGTTGGCAGTGAAAACCATTTCATTACCACGATCCCAGCTTTCCAATTTGTAGGGGCCAGTACCAATCGGGTTGTTGATCATTGCTTCGCCACCGCCACCGGTCGCATTCAGATGATCAGCCGAGTGAATGGCGAAGGCCGAGAATGCCACCTTTGAGGGCAGCGCCGGGTCAGGATAGCAGAGGGTAAACTTCACGGTCAGTGCATCTACTGCTTCAACCGCCAGAAGTTCACCGCCGTAATCGCAGCTCTCAGCGGAAACGGAAGGCAAATCCTGGGCGGTGGTTGGAATCACCAAGCCAAGAATAATTGCCGTCAGGAGGATGAGCGGCAAAACACGAAAAACACGTTTCATAAAAATGCTCCTCATTATGGACTAAAGAAGACAAACGCAGAGACACTATTGAAGACAAGTCCACAGTATATGTAGCTATTTTGCGGTCAATAGGTTCAGGTTTGACGCCAGATTGTAATACACTCACACAGCGTTGACAACAAATTGACTTTCAAAATGGTTATGCAGTCATCAGCACTTTTTCAATCCGTTCCAGCGCCCAATCCAAGTCTTCACGCTGAATAATCAAGGGTGGAGCAAAACGAATTACATTGTCGTGGGTTTCTTTGCAGAGCAATCCCTCGTCCTTGAGCATCTCGCAGAAGCGACGTGCGCCGCCTGCTTCAGGCTTTAGTTCGACGCCGATAAGCAATCCCCGTCCACGCACTTCGGCGATGTGTTCGCTTTCGATGCGTTCGAGCCGACCTTTTAAATATTCTCCCTGCTGGACAGCATTCTCGATCAGATTTTCATCAACGATGACTTTGAGGGCTTCACGGGCGACGGCTGCGCCAAGCGGGTTACCTCCAAAGGTTGAGCCGTGATCGCCGGGTTTAAAAACCCCTAAAACATCCTGACGGGCAAGAACAGCCGAAACAGGGTAGAACCCTCCTGACAGGGCTTTGCCAATGGTAACAACATCAGGCTTTACGCCTTCCCAATCGCAAGCAAAAAGTTTGCCTGTGCGTCCCAGACCTGTTTGGATTTCATCTGCCATCATGAGGACATTGTGGCGTGTACAGATTTCGCGTACTTGCTGAAGATAGCCATCGGGCGGAATGATGACGCCGGCTTCTCCCTGAATTGGTTCTAAGGAGAAGGCAACTGTGTTGGGCGTGATGGCGGCTTCCAGTGCGGCGGCATCACCATAGGGAACTGTGACAAAACCGGGCGTAAATGGGCCGAAACCATCCCTGTACTGTGCTTCGGTTGAGAAACTGACAATGCTAATGGTGCGCCCTTGAAAGTTACCCTCACAGGTGATGATTTGCGCCTGATTTTCTGGAACACCTTTAACTTTATACCCCCATTTACGGGCGGCTTTGAGGGCGGTTTCAACGGCTTCTGCACCACTGTTCATAGGCAGCATGGTATCGAAGCCGGTCAATTCACAAAGTTCTTTGGCTAACAGGGCAATCTGATCATTACGAAAAGCGCGGGATACGAGGGTGAGTTTGCTGGCCTGATCGATCAGGGCTTGGAGGATGCGGGGGTGGGTATGCCCCTGATTAATGGCTGAATACGCACTGAGAAAATCCAAGTAGCGATTGCCTTCTATATCCCAAACCCAGATACCCTGCCCTCGATCTAAAACAACGTTCAGCGGGTGGTAATTATGGGCATTGTATTGTTCTTCGAGGGCGATGTAATCTTGTGTATTCATGATAACCTTTAAGCAATTTGACACTCAAAATTTAGGTTGAGTATAACCTGCTCTTTTTAATGCAGTAAGGAATTTGGATATGTTTACCGAACTCTCGAGTGATAGCCAGCGCATATGGATGATTCTGCTGCTGGTTATGTGGGCGGCATTGCTGTTTGGCGGCATGGCATTTGGACGATTAAACCGCGAGGGAACACATCGAACTCCTACGTGGGCGCGCATGTTCTCGTCATTCACGCTGGTAGTGGCGGGGTGGAGTTGGTATGTGTTCTCGCGCGGAACACCGTCGGAATCTTATGCACTGTTGGTGGCTATCGGGATGACGCTAGGATGGGTGGGGGATTTGTTCATGGCGCGGCTTATTCCGATGAAAGAACACGTTCTTGGTGGAATTGGGAGTTTTGGATTGGGACATATCGCGTATATCGTGGCTTTTGTATGGTTTGGCGATCAATTCGGATTGAATGCAGCCAATATTCGTTGGGGAGCTTTGATCGGGTGGCTACTGGTTGGGTTCGTGGGATGGTATGTGGTTGTTTTCCGAGGCCAGAAGGCCACTCCACTGCATTATGCCGCGCTGCCTTACGCACTGCTTTTGTCCAGCACGGCGGGTTTGGCGTTAGGTTTGGCGTTACAGGCCAATGGGTTTATCGGACTGGCACTTGGGGCGGCGTTATTTTTGTTGAGTGATCTGCTGCTGGCGGCTCAGTTATTTAACGGGCTGCACTTTCGTTTGATTGGGGATGTGGTGTGGGGGTTGTATGGGCCAGCACAAATGTTGATTGTGTATTCGATTGGTGCGGTGATGGTTTTTGCCTCGTAAGAATTAGAGCATGGTGTTGGTCTAATGTATATAACTTCCTATAGTCAATAAACAAATGAGGGAGACCATGAAAATACTTGGGCTGCACCACATCACGATTGTGGCTTCCAATGCCCAACGTACTGTCGATTTCTATACGCAAATTCTGGGTTTACGGCTGGTCAAGCAGACCGTGAACTTTGATGATCCGAGCAGTTATCATCTGTATTTTGGAGATGAGACAGGGCGACCGGGAACAGCGGTTACGTTCTTTGAATGGCCGGGGGCGCGTAAAGGGTATCCGGGAGTAGGGGGAACGCATCATTTCGCGCTTCAGGTGAAGGATTATGATAGCCTGCTGAAGTGGAAGCGGTGGTTGGTCGATCATGGGGTTCAGGTGGATGGGCCATTTGACCGTCACTATTTCAAGTCGATTTACTTTCGTGACCCAGATGGAACAATCGTAGAGATTGCGACGGTTGGGCCGGGGTGGGCGGTGGATGAAGAAGCTGGCCGCATCGGAACTGAGCATCGTGACCCGCCAGCGGAAATGTTGATAAACAATCGGGATGAGGGACGCATCAAGGCTGAAATGTGGCCTGAGCCTCTTGCGACCATCACGGGTGATATGGGTTTGATGGATGGGATGCACCATATCTCCGCCATTAGTTCGGACATCAACCGGACACACTCGTTTTACAGCACGGTATTGGGACTGCGGCGAGTGAAGATGACCTCGAATTTTGACGATCCCAATTCGGCACACTGGTATTGGGGTGTGGATGATGGGCGACCGGGAACATTAATCACGTATTTTGAACGCGACCCTACTAAGACAAGACGTACTCAAATGGGGGCAGGTCAGACTCATCATTTTGCATTCGCGGTGGCTGATGAGGCTGAACAGCAAGCATGGCGTGAACGTTTGATGGCGGCTGGCTATCGGGTGTCTCCGATTATGGATCGGGTGTACTTCAAAAGCATCTACACGAATGATCCTGATGGACATATTGTGGAACTGGCGACGGTTGGCCCCGGATTTCCATTCGATGAATCGATAGCTGAATTGGGGCATTCACTCAAATTGCCGCCGTGGCTGGAGAAAGACCGCGAGGCGATTAGCGCATATCTACGACCATTAACCGGGGTTGGAGCAGAGGGAAATAAGGAATGACGAAACACCATCAAGGGCAGCCTGTTTTACATGCAGGAGCGCCACTGGAACAGGCGAAAGCAGCGATGATTTTGGTGCATGGGCGCGGGGCGACGGCTGAAAGCATTCTTTCGCTCGTTCCTGAAATCGACCAACCGGGGTTTGCGTATCTTGCCCCACAGGCGGCTAACTATACATGGTATCCGAACAGCTTTCTCATGCCGATTCCGAGCAACGAGCCGTGGTTATCTTCGGCTTTGGAGACGGTGGGCAGTGTTTTGAAGGCGGTTAATGAAGCAGGCATTCCTTCTGAGAAGGTTATCCTGCTTGGGTTTTCGCAAGGGGCGTGCCTTGCGACCGAATTTTCTGCCCGGAATGCACAGCGATATGGCGGGGTAGTCGGGTTAAGCGGTGGGTTGATTGGGCCGGATGGCACACCGCGCGATTATGCGGGTTCGCTGGATGGGACACCTGTGTTTTTGGGATGCAGTGATGTTGATTTCCACATTCCGAAAGAGCGGGTACAGCACAGCGCAGAGGTGCTTCAGCAATTGGGGGGTAACGTTACGGCGCGTTTGTATCCCAATATGGGGCATACGGTTAATGAGGATGAGTTGGCGGCGGTGCGGACGATGATGGTTGGAGTCGTTGAAGCAAAGTAACGAATGATGGGCCGTGAGAGGGGCGATCAATTGGTCGCTCCTTTTGATTCAATTGATTCACTTTTTGCACAATTTGCACATTTAGCCGTAGGGGTTGTCGGCGGAAACACGGGAGACAGGCATGTCGCAAGTGTCATTGTCGGCGGTTGGGACGGGAAGCGCCGTAGTGTGCAGCGGCTACATGGGAGGATACCGCCGCTTTGTCGGTATTGTCATTGTCGGGCGGATATGCGGGAGCGAACCGCTGACAATGACATTTGAACCACAGAAGTAGCTCCAAGAAAGTTATCGGATACCCCCACCCTAACCCTCCCCCGTAAACGAGGGAGGGAATCAATACTTGGGCTGCGTGATTTTCGCAGTATTTTCCTGGAATTACTGAGATCA
>JAIOHM010000184.1 GCA_019912965.1 Anaerolineae bacterium | reverse complement strand
GGGAGGGTTAGGGTGGGGGTATCCGATAACTTTCTTGGAGCTACTTCTGCGACTTGGCGATTCCAATTCTTTATCCCAAACTTGCCGTACTGAAAATCACTTGGAACGGCAGGCAGTAAATCACCACTCCCTTATACACATTCAGATCAACCTCGGCGGGCACAGCATAATTCTGATTGCCGATATTCCCCTTAAGCTGGCCGAGTTCAATATAATCCGTGCCCACTTCCTCCGGCTTGCGTGGTGTAGATCGCACTGTCAGAATCACCCGTAAATCTGGCCCATTCGTCACGCTGAAATTCTCAAATCGCAGGATGCGGCTGTTATCCGCCAGTTGATATATTGTTGCGGTTCCGCTGCCCTTGTGAATCAGATCAATCTCGGTGAACGTCCCCCGTGCCACAATCGCCGGATCAGTCATATTGGGCATCGCCTGTTCGGCTTCTGGAACGATCACATCCGGGCTGGTTGCCGCTTGCAGCATCGCCAGCCCCATAGCCGAATCTGCCCTCATCATTTCCATGTACATATTTTGTGCATCGGCTGGAAGTTGCTCAAAGCGGTTTTGCTGTTCCGCATTCAACCCCGGCAGTATCTCATCCACCACATCGTTTACCAGCAGCGGACGCCACAGCGGGAAGGTAAACGTTGCTGCCACCACCAGCCCACCCAGCAAAATCAGAAATACACGTAGTCGGTTGTTCATACTGAATCATCCTCTTGGACGACGGTCATAGACAAGCAAAAAACCATTGTTATAATCCATCGTGCGATTTCAGGAAAGAGTCCGGAATCGCCCACCCCGCGTTACACAGGTTATGAAATATCAATAAGGAGCGAGATGATGACCAATCGGCCCGGAATGAAGATCGGCACAATGGAACACCCTGTCGAGGGCGCGATGCTGCAAGTTGGCAGCCCCGCCCCCGATTTTAAATTGACCGCCAACGACTGGACGATGAAGACCCTCAGCGATTATGCTGGAAAAGTGAAAATCCTGAGCATTGTCCCCTCACTCGATACCCGTGTTTGTTCCGCCCAAACCCGCCGTTTTAACGAAGAAGCTGCTGCCTTTGGTGATGATGTAGTTGTCTTGACCATCAGCGCGGATTTACCCTATGCCCAGCGCCGTTGGTGTGGGGCGGAGGGGATCGAACGGGTTGTAACCCTGTCTGACCACAAGGATATGAACTTCTCCGATGTTTATGGCGTACATGTCACAGATTTGCGGATTTGCCAGCGAGCTTGTTTCGTAGTCGATCAAAATAACGTTGTCCAGTTTGTGGACTATGTGCCTGTCATCGGAGAAGAAATTAATTTCGTCGCTGCGCTCTCCGCTGTGCAAAAATTGGTTTGAGTCGAGCTTTGCATTGAGGTCATCATGAAAGCAATACTGGAAAAAAGTCGTTATGTCGTCCTGCTGATTGTGTTCTCATCTTTCGTCGCAACCGTCGCCGCCACCATTTGGGGTGTCTATGAAACCATACAGGTGTTAATTACCCTGTTCACCAAATATGAGGATGCTTCTTCCGCTGTTGGTTACTTTGTTCAGTTGATGGATATTTTCTTGATGGCTGCCGTGCTTTATATTTTTACGGTCGCCATGTATGAACTGTTCATCGACGAACTTGATCTACCCAAATGGTTGCTGATCCAGAATTTCGATCAGCTCAAAACAATTCTGAGTAATCTTGTGGTGTTGATTTTGGCCGTTTCTTTTCTGAAGTATTTTCTGGAACGCAACGATCCACTTTCAACGCTGCTTTATGGTCTGGCTGTAGCCGTTGTTGCCTATGCCCTGATTTTGTATCGGCAGCATGGCGATTCGCACCACTAGAAAGGTTCATATAATGACTGATGTTCGTTTGCAGCGTTTGGCAAATGTCCTCGTGGACTATGCTTGTGATGTAAAACCCGGTATGTGGGTTGGCATTTTAGGGGATGTCGTCACGTTGCCGGCCTTGCGTGAAGTCTATAAAGAAGTTCTGCGTTACGGTGGCAATCCCACGCTGTTCATGAGTGACGACACAATGGATCGCCACTTCATCCGCGCCGCCAATGATGACCAGCTCAATTGGCTTGACCCCAGCCGCTCCCTCTACTACGAAAAAGCCGATATTTACATTCGCATAGGCTCAAGCACCAACACCCGCGCCATGACCAATATCGATCCCAAGCGTGTGCAGCAGCGCAATGCTGCCATCCGTTCTTGGCTGGATACCCGTCTGAATCGTTCTGCCCGTCTGGAATTTGAATGGGTCGGCACATGGTATCCCACCGAATCCAGCGCCCAGGAAGCCAACATGAGCCTCGAAGAATACGAGGATTTTGTCTACAGCTCCATGTTCCTCAATTTCGACGATCCGGCAGGCAAATGGCGCGAACTGTCCGCCATGCAGCAGTTCAAGGTCGATTGGCTCAAGGGCAAAAAGCATGTCAAGCTGCAAGGCCCGAATGCCGATTTGCAACTCTCCATCGAAGACCGCACCTTCATCAACAGCGACGGTCACAAAAACATGCCCAGCGGTGAAATCTTCACTGGCCCGGTCGAAGAATCCGTCAATGGATGGGTACGTTTTGACTATCCCAGCATCGTCGCAGGCCGCGCTGTCTCCGGCATCGAACTCCGTTTTGAAAACGGCAAAGTCGTTCATGCCAAAGCCGAAGCCAATGATGACCTTCTGCAAGCCCAACTCAACACCGATGCAGGCGCGCGTTATCTCGGTGAATTTGCCATCGGCACCAATTTTGGCATCAACCGTTTTACGGGAAACATCCTGTTTGACGAAAAAATCGGCGGCACAATCCACATGGCGGTCGGCATGGGCTACCCCGAAACCGGCAGCAAGAATCGCAGCGCCGTTCATTGGGACATGATCTGCGACATGCGGAACGACAGCACCATCCATGTCGATGGCGAACTCTTCTACAAAAACGGCGAATTCGTCGTCTAACCCTGAGCGGCTTTTCCCCTGCTCAAGAACCTGAAATTTAAGACATTCTGTTTTGCTCCCTTCCCTCATTTACGGGGGAAGGGTTGGGGGCTACGGCGAGCTAATCAATTCCCTCTTCTTATCTCTCTGTGTTCCCTGTGTCCTCTGTGGTTCAAATCTTTAAAAATAAGCTATACTCCTATTCAAAATTCGTTTAAGGAGGAATCATGCGCTTATTTCTCGCGTATGCCCATCACGACTTTGGACAGCTAAAACAACTCGCCGAATCCATCAAATCCCTCGGCCATGACACCAGCATCGGCTACAAACTCATGCCCGGTGCCGACTGGAAAGCCGAACTCACCAAAACCATTGGCGATTACGATGCCGTCCTGTATGCCGCCTCGCCTGCCTCATCTGCCAATGAATGGTGTCGCTGGCAGTGTGCGCAGGGCGTCAAATTAGGCAAGCCCGTGATCCCGGTCATTTTGCAGGAAACCGCCAGCGTCCCCGGCGTCTTAGGCCCATACACCGTCCCCAATTTCTCCGAGGGCGCGTCCGAAACCTTTCTCGCCCATCTCAAAGAAGTGCTGCAAAACGCCGATTCTTTCCGCCTCCCGGTGCAGGACATCCCCGCGCCCGAAGACCCGGACGGCATCCCCGCGCAGGCACACGGCGCACACATGCCGCCCCACCTCCGCGCCACCGAGGAATAATGCTTGGTTTTGTTCCCCTCACTGATCGGGTACTTTTTAGGAAGGGTGTTTTCCGCTGTATTTGACTCCCCCTCGCCAGTTTGGAGAGGGGGTTGGGGGGTGAGGTTGATCGAAGCACTCTAGAACCATTGTCGTCTAAATTATCAGGAATCCGTCATGCGCCTGTTCATCAGCTATGCCCATGTCGATAAATTTCAGGTCAGCCAGCTTGTCGATGTCCTCCGCGAAGCTGATTATGACCCGTGGTTCGACCATAAACTCATGCCCGGTCACGACTGGAAAGCCGAACTTTATAAGGCTATCGAACGCTGCGATGCCTTTCTCTATGCCCTCACGCCCGAATCTGTCCAATCTGAATGGTGTCAGTGGGAATTTGGGCAGGCCGTTCATTTAGGCAAACCCGTCATTCCCGTCTTGATGCAGTCCAAAACCGATCTCCCACCCGCGATTGCTCACCTTCAGTATGTCGATTTCACCGAAGGCCCAACCCCCAAATCCGTCGCCCGTCTCCTCGGCGGCCTCCGTCTGGTCACTGCCGTCATC
>JAIOHM010000183.1 GCA_019912965.1 Anaerolineae bacterium | reverse complement strand
TCTGGAAGCAGGCCGGGTATCACATGATATTTTTCCTCGCCGGATTGCAAACCATCTCGCGCGATATTTATGAAGCGGCTGATCTGGATGGGGCGACTTATCGCCAGCAGTTATGGTTTTTGACTTTGCCGCTGCTGCGCCGGACGATATTGTTCGTTCTGGTGATCGCGCTGACGTTCAGCTTCCAGACGGTGGAGCAGTTGAGCGCGTTGGGGCAGGGCAATCCCGGCGACCGGGGCAATCTGCTGCTGTACTTCGTGTTTCAAAATATCGGGGAACGGCGCAACTGGGGTTATACCAATGCCATGTCGGTGATTTTAGCCGGGATTTTGTTGATTTTCACGGTCAGCAATTTCTTCCTGTTCGAGAGGAATAAAGAAGATGAGCGCTAACCGCCAGAACTGGGGCAGCCGGGTGGCTGACGGTCTGACGATGACAGCGGCTATTTTATGGCTGCTACCATTGATCTTCAGCATCTTGATGAGCCTGCGCCCGCCCAACGAACCGATCAGCAACGGCAGCATTTTTTTTGGAACCCATTTGACGCTGGAAAATTATAACGATGCCCTACAGGTTGCGCCGTGGGGCTGGCATTATGTCACCAGCGTGATTTTTGTGGTCGGGACGCTGGCGGTGCAGTTGGTGACAGTGACGCTGGCGGGCTATGCCTTCGCGCGGATGCAGTTTTTCGGGCGTGGGGTGCTGTTGATTTTGGTGCTGCTGCAACTGATGATTCCGCCGGGGGTGCTGCTGGTGCAGAACTTTGCCACCATCCGGGAATTGGGTCTGTACGATACCCGTTGGGCGCTGATGCTGCCGTATTGGAGTTCGGCCTTTGGGACGCTGCTTTTACGGCAGGCCTTCCGTGAAGTGCCGTATGAATTGGAAGAAGCCGCGCGGATTGATGGGGCGGGATTGTGGCGGATTTTGCTCCGTATTTATGTGCCGCTGTGCATTCCGTCGTATATCGCCTTCGCGCTGGTTTCGGTCAGCAGCCATTGGAACGAACTGCTGTGGCCGCTGGTGGTGACGCGCACCGAAGAAGTCCGCCCGCTGACCGTCGGCTTAAATAAATTGTTCAACACTTCCGACACCGGGGCGAATTATGGTCTGCTGATGGCCGGGACGCTGATGGTGATCGCGCCGCTGTTCGTGCTGTTTATGGCTTTCCAGAAACGCTTCATCGAAAGTTTTGCATCCAGCGGCTTGAAGTAGGAATAAACCTAGTTATTCAAAGCTATAAGAAAATCGACCGCATCTATCAGCTTTTCCGCGCAATGCAGAATCACGGAAGGCTTTCTATCACCATATTTAATGATGATGAAATAGCCACCTTTCCGACAAATACTCAATCCTCGAATACAATCGCCTCCAGTTTGGATATCAAAACAGACATCTATGCTTTGTAGTTTCTTTTCGATAACCAGCTTACTATTTAATCCGTGTAGCTTGAGCTTCCTAACAGCTTCTTCGCTGGTTATTGAACTATCATCAAAACCATCTGAAATTTCATAAAGTTTCTGAACACTGTTCACTGCTTCAAGTAAGGTGGGGTACGGAATTTTGATCATGAGTTGATAGTATCTTTTATGAACAACCCAACTGCCTTGAGGGGAAAGTTGAATAGAAAAGCCATCGACTAACCCCCCTAATTTCAATACAAGTGGGTCTGTATGTCGATCAAAACCTCCCGATATACAATCTTCGGTTTCATCGCATCTGACAACAAACCCCATCGTTTTCAATTGATCGATTGCTTGTGAAATTTCTGTATTCATAGACTCACGAAGGTGGCGATTTCGCTTATGTCTTGGCAATTATAACAGTATATCAGTGTTTTCCTGCGTTATCCGAATGAACACCACATCACCGCGCTGCTCGGCGGGGTAGATAGTGATGTTCTGACGCACCGGACGCCGCACTGCTTCGCCCGTCAGGATGTCAAAACGCCCATTGTGCTTCGGGCATTCGATGCAGCTATCAATCACCAGGCCGCCAAAAAGTTCCGCCCGTCCATGTGTGCAGATGCCATCCGAAGCATAAAATCTGCCGCCCTTGAGATGATAAACCGCGTAAACGTTTCCGTTGTATTCCAAACCGACCACATCATTTTCGGGGATGTCACGTACTGTACACACTTTCACCCAACCATCTTCCGCAATTGCATCGGCTGTGAATTTGACGGCAGTTTTAGTTTGAGGTTTGATGGCAGGCGTCGGCAGCGGGCGGACAATGTGATAATCAGGATTTTCCGTCGCCTGCTTGATGAGCGCCGGAATCATTTCTTTATAAACTGTCCATAAATTGGGATAGGGCGGCGGAGTCTGGTCTTTGATAGCGGCGTGATAGGCGGGCAGCGAATGAAACGGAATCATCGGGGTTGAGTGATGTTCCAGATGATAATTCATATTCATATACAGGTAGCGGAACACCGGATTGATGTACACCGTGCGGGTATTTTCGCGGTGATCGTAAGTATCCTCGCCCAATCCGGCGTGCTGCGTCAGCCCTAATAACTGGTGCAGCCAGCCGCCGTAAAAACGCGGCAGCCACACAAACATCATCGGCAAAAAGCTGCCAATCGCCAGTGACCACAACGCAAATCCCGCCACAATTGCCAGATAAATACGGCTCGACCAGTACAGCTTATTGAGTTCCTGTACAGGCACATAACTACGCACATCTGCATCTGGCTTGCCTAAAGCATGGCGGACGACGCGCAAAACTTCCGGCGGGCCACTGCGAAGGTAGAAAAAATCCATCGCAATTTTGAGCAGATCAGCGGGGCGCATCACCTGAATTTCGGGGTCGTGTCCGACGATAATGGTATCGGTGTGATGCCGCGCGTGACTCCAGCGCCACAGATAGCCTTCGCGGATGGTCAAGAACGAACTGAAGTGATAAAAAAACTCGTTCAGCCAGCGAGTGCGGAAGGGTGTGCCATGTCCGCATTCGTGCCAGCGGGCATCAGCGGATGAATAAATCGTGCCATAGAGCAGAAAGGCCGGAATCGCCCACCATGTTCCCCACGACAACACTGCCAGATAACCGCTGCCGATGAGCAAAGCGATCCATAACCCGAAGTGCATCAGGGCGGGGGCATCCTTCCGCTGCATCAGGGCTTTTAACTGCTCACGCGGAATTTCCGGCGACCACCACGTTTTTTCAACCTGCGCTTCGATGGCCTCATCATCAAGCGCTACTGCGTTATGGTAGCCATTGGAAAGACTGTAATCCCGTTGGGTCTGAACGACCATATTTTTTGCAATCCTTTTCAAGAATTTTTCGCGTGAATATAACCTATTCAAGGCGGGGACGAAAACAACAGCTTTCTCATTGTTTGCTTAATTAAAATTGACATTACACTCATTTGACTGTGGTTTCATAGGGCTTGCAGGCGGGTAATTTCCTGCCCTGCGAAATCTTGAGAGAGGAGCAGTAACATGCAATTCAAACAGGACACCAGTGTTTTCACAGCCGATGGTCGGGATGTGGGGCGTGTTGACCGGGTGGTACTGAACCCCCAAACCAAACAGGCCACACATATCGTGGTGCGGAAGGGGTTTCTGTTCACCGAAGATAAGATTGTCCCCGTCAGTCTGATTAGCGCCGCGACTAAAGATCGGGTTACGCTGCGCCCGGATGCAGGCGATCTGGACACCTTGCCGCCGTTCGAGGAAACCCATTACATCCCCTTGAATGAAGCCGAAGCGCGTTCGGCAGAATATTTGGCTGGACAGGCTTACCCCCTCTACTGGTATCCACCGGTGGGCGGCTGGATGGGGTATGATTTCCCGCTGCCGTACATTGAGGAGACGCAGCAGAACATCCCTCACAACACCATCGCGGTTAAGGATGGGGCGCACGTCATCGCTGCCGATGACCAGCGCGTGGGGACGATTGAGCAGGTGTTCACCGATTCGGCGACCAATCGCGTGACCGGATTCCTGATTTCACGCGGCCTCATCATGAAGGAAAAGCGTTTCGTGCCGATCCATTGGGTCGAGCATGTGACCGAAGATGAGGTTTACCTGAGTGTAGGGGCAGCCACGTTGGAAGGCTTGCGCGAATATCAGGAAAGCTAACAGCTTCCATTGCCAATCGAGAGCGTCCTGCGGGGCGCTCTTTTTATTTTCCAAACGCAATTTCAATGAGGACTGATTTCATCCGCATTAACCTCTACAGTGAAACTATAGCTTTTACACGAGGGGTTTTTTCAATGACTACACAGGTGCGCGCAAGTGATTTCGAGTTTCTGGTCGGCTCATGGAATATCCACAATCGGCGCAAGCAAGCACGGTTGCTGACCGATAATCCACAGGGCAACGCCGAACTGCCGTGGGAAGAATTCCCCGCCAAACATACCGGCGCAAAATATCTGGATGGGAAAGTACATATCGAGCATTACGAAGCGGCCTTCCCCAATGGGCAGTTGGTGAAGGGCATCACCATCCGCGCCTACGATGCCGATAAGGGGGAATGGCTCATCGGTTGGCTGGATAACCGTCAGCCGCCGGATTTCAGCCCCTTGCGCGGACGATTTGAAAACGGAGTCGGCACATTTTTGCAGGTCATGGATGGAGCGGATGGGTTGCCGCTGCACGTCCGCTTTACGTGGGACAACATCACCCCGACCAGCGCCCGCTGGCAGCAGGCTTTCTCGACCGATGGCGGTCAAACGTGGGACACGAATTGGATTATGGAATTTACCCGGTAGATCATCAGGAGCAAATCAACATGTTCAATGCTCAACTTGATATTCCTGTTATTGAAAACATTCCGCAGATCAGCCAACTCGGCAACATTTCGCCAGCCTACAATCATCATCTGCGGTTGGTCACACCCGGCGCTGACCTGAGTTTGCCCGGCGCTTACCTGAAGTGGTACGACATCCGCCGCGCCGAAGTCAGCATTAGCCCCGCCCTGCGTCAGGAAAGCCGGGAATTTTTGGCGGCTGAATCCAAAGCAGGCCGATTAGCCCTCAAAAATGAACTGGGCTTTGTGATGCTCCACCAGTGCGATACGATGGTATTCCTGTTCGTGGATACGTGGCGCAACGAGAACGAATTGTGGAAAACCCTTTACTTCAAGGATTTGGTCAATGGCGGTGGTTTTCAGCCACAAGTATTTGAGGGTAGCCATTTACCCGCATTCTGTGTTTGGGAACTGACAGCGGTCTGGCATGAACGCGAAGCATGGAGTCGTTATCTGTTCTCCGAACGGGATGACGCCGCCAAATATGCCTATCTGAATGATCGCTATTCGGGACTGCTGTAGGGTTATAATCCACGCTTGAAAATCGCATGAAGCGCGGAGGGGTGATGTACAGCCCGACCACCCGCCTGCTGACAGTGCTGGAACTGCTGCAAGCGCAGGGCAGCATCAGCGGGCCAGTCTTAGCCGAAAAATTAGGCGTCGAAAGTCGCAGTGTGCGCCGCTACATCACCATGCTGCGCGATCTCGGTATTCCGGTGGAAAGCGAACCAGGACGTTATGGGGCGTATTATCTGCGCCCCGGTTTCCGTTTGCCGCCGTTGATGTTCACCAACCCGGAAATGCTGGCGATTATTTTGGGTTTGGTAGCGGTGCGGCATTTAGGATTATCCGGCGCGTTGGGTGTGGAAAGCGTCACCGCCAAAATTGAGCGCGTGCTGCCGGAGGATTTGCGCGAACGGGTGCGGGCGGTGCAGGGTGTCCTGTCGCTGGATATTCAATCACAGAACCTCACAGCCTCCGAAACCCTGATTGCCCTGCTCACCGCGTCGGCTTATCAACATACGCAGGTGTGGATCGAGTATCAGGGTGCTGGAAAAGAAAACACCCAGCGCGTGGTCGATGTGTACGGATTGGTGTTTCATGCGGGCTGCTGGTACGTGGTTGGGTACTGTCATTTACGCGGAGATTTACGAATTTTCCGCATCGACCGGATGAAACAGGTGAAGCCGCTGGAAACCACCTTTACCCCGCCAGAGCATTTCGACCCCCTACAGTATTTATGGGAATCGATTGCCACCATCCCCAACATCTGGCCGATTGAAGTCCTGTTGATGACGACGCTGGAAGATGCACGGCGACGTGTGCCGCGCGATTTGGCGCTGCTGGAAGCGGTTGAGGGTGGGGTGATGCTGCGCTGTTTCGCGGGCGATCTGGATTGGATGGCGCGGTTTCTGGTAGGGCTGCGCTGCCCACTGCGGGTGTTGAATCCGCCGGAACTGCGTGACGAACTCCGCCGTTTAGCCGCTTTCATCACCCAAATCGCGATAAACTGATTTTTTGTATGTTGTCCGCTGCGAATTGCAGACGATATTATCAATACATTGATTGCTCACTCTGGCATATTCTCAATACACATTGAGGTACGTCCAATCCTGAACAAATCGCCGGGTTTAACCGGAATCGTACCAGTAATACGGGCATCCTCATCGCCTGATTCGATAAAAGAACCATTCGTGCTGTCGCAGTCTTGCAACCACCATTGATTTTGTTCCCATATGAGATAGGCATGTTGACGAGAAACGAAAGTATCGTATCGTAAGCAAATATCCTTGTCCTCAACTCTTCCAATACTGATTAACCATTTGCTTCCATCATCTTTCAACTCTCCATCGCCATTATCAGAATCATAGGTGAGCAGCGAACCATCATCAACGCCACTCATAATCATCACGTTCAGCTTTAAGGACATATTCTTCCTGCCTTATGCTTGTTTTTTGGGATTGCGGTAGGCATTTCATTAACATCGATAAGCGAAGAACCTATCCATAAACTACCGTATACAGTCACAAACAACTTGTTTTGCTCCCTTCCCCTGCGTGCGGGGGAAGGGCTGGGGTTAGGGGTAAACGGTTTACGGATAGATACTAAGGTCGTGTCAGCGGATCGAACAAACGTCGGTATTCTAACAAAGCCCCGCGATCTGTCATAGCCGCGATGTAATCAGCCACCACTCGGTGCAAAGCTTTATCCTGAAGTTGCGCCTGATATTCATGTGGCAGTTGGCGTGGC
>JAIOHM010000182.1 GCA_019912965.1 Anaerolineae bacterium | reverse complement strand
CCACTGCTGCTCAAGGGGGTGGGGATAACCTAGCACTAATCACGCTCCCAACTGAGCAGCAGTGGCAGCGTGCCGCGCAGGGCGACGACAATCGCACCTATCCATGGGGCAATGACTTCGACCAAAATCGTTGCAACACATCTGAAAGCGGTCTTAAACGTCCAACATCCGTCTCCAAATATCCCAACGGTGTTAGTCCATTCGGTGTTGTAGACATAATTGGCAACGTTTGGGAATGGTGTTTGAGCGAATGGGGTACAGATAAGACTGATCTGACTGGCGATGCTGCGCGGGTTGTGCGGGGCGG
This sequence comes from Anaerolineae bacterium, assembly GCA_019912965.1. Classification (GTDB taxonomy): domain Bacteria; phylum Chloroflexota; class Anaerolineae; order Aggregatilineales; family Phototrophicaceae; genus CFX2. The sequence continues at coordinate 26,359 of JAIOHM010000182.1, read as the reverse complement.
TTCGTGGTACTTCAATCGAGGCCTTGCGCGCGCCGCGTCCCGCAGCGACTACCATCCCGGTAATCGTGACTTCGATCTCGGCTTTCGGGTGGTGTGTCGTCCCCCATCTCCCTGATCTCTGGGGAGTGTAGGGAGAAATACCCGCCCATTTTTCAAACCATTTTATAATTGATGCATACGAATATATGTGCTATAGTGTGCTGTAGAGGCGGATTAAGCGAAGCGCATATCCACCCGTTCGCCAATCGCCCGCCCGTCTACCCAATGAGGAATGTGCAAACACAAAATCCTGTGCCGCATTTTTCACATATTATCAACCCATAACGGTCGCCGCCAAAACGACCTTCCGCCATCGCCGCCGCCGCCGCCATCGCCGCCAATCTCGCAAACGCTTCCCCGTATTTCACTGAAAACCGATAACTGACAACCATTTCCGCCATCTATCCCATATTTTTCTGTAAACCAATGACCAAGAACCAAAAACCAATAACTACCAAACAGCGCCAATCTCCCCTGTAGCCGCTGCACAATGACAAAACCGACGACGCGGCGGCATGTTCCCTCATAGCCGCTGCACACTACGGCGCTCCCCGTCTCAACCGCCGACAATGACAGTTGTGACGTGCCTCCCTCCCGTCTTCCCGCCGACAACCCCTACGGCAATTTTGCACAAATTGAATCCTATTACCTTCTAACACCTTTTGTTATTGAGTATCCTTTTTTACTCATCCCTCATCCCTCGTTACTATAAATAAAAACCCCTCTCCATCTGGAAAGGGGTTCGAACCCACTACCGTTTGCTATCCTGCTCTAAAACCCAACACTCTGCGAAACCTCTGTGTCCTCTATGTCTCTGCGGTGAATCTCTCCTCTTCTTTCTTTTTTGATGTCTTGGCGGTTACATTAAAATATTCCCGCCACATCCTTATCCACCAGCGCCCCGCGCAGCTCCACAATCTGATCGCGTAGCGCAGCCGCTTTCTCGAATTCGAGGTTCTGAGCTGCCCCGCGCATCTCTTTTTCGAGTTCCTTAATCATCTTGTTGATCTCATCCTTCGACAGTTCGCTGATGTCCAATGGTTTCCCGTCTTCAATCAGCCCATCTTCGGATGCCATCGCTTTTACGCGCATGGTCAGGTCACGTACCGCTTTGATGATGCTCGTCGGGACGATGTGATGTTCCTCATTGTATTTCTGTTGGATGCCCCGGCGTCGGTTTGTCTCATCAATCGCCCGTTGCATCGAGTCGGTCATACGGTTGGCGTACATAATAACCTTACCCTCAATATGCCGTGCCGCCCGCCCGATGATCTGTACCAGCGCCTGCTCCGACCGTAGGAAACCTTCTTTGTCCGCATCCAGAATCGCCACCAGAGAAACCTCCGGCAGGTCGATGCCCTCGCGCAGCAGGTTGATGCCCACCAGTACATCGTATACACCCAGCCGCAGATCGCGCAGAATCTCGATGCGTTCCAGCGTCTCGATCTCTGCATGGAGATGGTGGGCGCGAATGCCCAGTTCATTGATGTAACCTGAAAGCTCCTCGGCCATTCGTTGGGTGAGGGTGGTGATGATCGCCCGCTGCCCATTCTTCACGCGCAGAGCCACTTCTTGGAGCAAATCATCGATCTGCCCTTCAATCGGACGCACACTGATTTCGGGGTCAAGCACACCTGTTGGGCGGATAACCTGCTGCACGACTTTCTGGCTGATCTCGCGTTCATAGGGTCCCGGCGTTGCGGTAGTATAGATGGCTTGCCCCATCCGCTGCTCGAATTCCTCAAAGCTCAACGGACGGTTATCCATCGCGCTAGGTAATCGGAATCCATATTCCACTAATGTGCCTTTCCGCATCCGGTCGCCGTTGTACATCCCGCGCAACTGCGGAATCGTCATGTGGCTTTCGTCGATCACCAGCAGGTAATCGCTGGGGAAGTAATCCACCAATGTCGAAGGCGGACTACCCGGTGCGCGCAGATCGAGATGCCGTGAATAATTCTCAATCCCGGACGAATACCCCACCTCGCGGATCATTTCGAGGTCATACCGTGTCCGCTGTTCGATGCGTTGCGCCTCCAGCAGTTTCCCCTGTCGCTTGAATTCGGCTATCGTCTCTTCCAGTTCAACTTCAATATTGTGGACGGCTTGCCGCACCTTGTCCTCATCAGCCACAAACTGCTTGGCCGGAAATATCTTCAATTCAGCGTGTTCATCCAGCAGTTCGCCCGTGAGCGGATCGAATTCCGCCATGCGTTCGATCTCATCCCCGAATAGATAGATGCGGTATGCGATCTCCGCGTAGGCAGGCATGATCTCCAGTGTATCGCCCCGCGCTCGGAATGTACCCCGCTTCAGTTCCATATCGTTACGTGAATACTGAATCTGTACCAGTTTCCGCAGGATGGTATCCCGCCGGATGGTGTCACCTTTCTTCAGCTCCACAATCGACCGTCCCCATGCTTGGGGGCTGCCGATACCATAAATGCACGATACTGATGCCACAATCAGCACGTCCCTCCGCGAGAACAGTGCTGCCGTAGCCGCTAACCGTAGCCGGTCAATCTGCTCATTAATCTGCGTTTCTTTCTCGATATGCAGATCAATGCGTGGAACATAGGCTTCTGGTTGATAGTAATCGTAGTAGCTGACGAAGTATTCCACCGCATTCTTGGGGAAGAACTCTTTGAACTCGGCATAAAGCTGGGCTGCCAGCGTCTTGTTATGCGCCAGCACCAGCGTCGGTTTCTGCACTGTCTGAACCACTTGAGCAATGGAAAAAGTTTTTCCCGTTCCCGTGGCTCCTAGTAATGTTTGATGTTTTAACCCTTGATTGATGCCTTCAACCAATCCTTCAATTGCAGTCGGTTGGTCACCAGTTGGCTTGAATTCGGAGACAAGCTGGAAGGCGGTCATAGTACGCTCACTTTCAGAACGTCAGTTCGGGCGGAACACCTGATTATACTGAAGATGCTCCTGAAAATCACGCCCCAACCTTATGATATTCCCTGCCGCACGGTAGCAACCATGTAGCAATGTATTAACTGTGAATCGGCATCGGTTTCGACTTCAAGGATCTTGATATTTTTCAGATTGGGTTTGATTTGCAGGAGCTTTGTTTTTACCTCATTTTGACTGGTGCCTCCAACTTTGAGCATAATATCCCACTGCTGGCTCATGGCTTGCCATGATTTCATCTCGGTGTGCATCTCCTTGCGTAACTTCTCAATTTCCTTTTCCTTCCAGCTTTGAAGATTAAGCGTGATTTCATCGTGCATTCGCTGCCGTTCGCGGCGTGCTTTTGCTTTTGGATTGTCCCATAGCCAGTCACGCTTATGAATCAGAATGAGAATCAGAAACGCTCCTACAATCTGTGTGCTCAGATTGAGAAAGAAAGGTTTTAAACTATCATCCGCCATCTCTATAGGCAGTGTACTCAGGATTGAGATGAACATAATGATAGGGAAGAGCCATCGTTGGCTTGTAACCCAACTGCCCAGCAGAATTGCCGTAATCACTGCTCCCAATAATTCAATCCCGATGTTCAGGAAGAATTCGCTGTTTATGCCTTCGAGTTCAGTTGCCAGCAAGAACATGACCGCTGCCAGACCAAAGTAAAACAACATACGTAGTATGCCGCTGCGGAAGCTGGATACTGCGGTCGCCAGTGCAAGAATAGTGAGCGAACTGACAATCGCCAGCAGGGTCGTCATTTGCTGTAGGGATTGAATAAGGTTGAGAAGGTTTTCTGTGGTGAGCATGATCTTCTTCTTGTGAAGTAGGCAAGGGTAGGTGAGCAGAGTATACTCACGCCAAAATATATTTTGCGAGGAAAAATGCAGTGTTGACCCATACCCAATTTACGACCACCACGCGCGGCCTCCAGCGCGATATTCCTCCCATGAGATTGTTCGAGAAAGCCAAACGTTATGGCATCTGGAATCCCTCTGATATTGATTTCACACAAGATAAAACCGACTGGCAAAAACTGACTGCTGACGAGAAAGATGCCATTCTCCGTCTGACCGCTGTTTTCCAATCCGGCGAAGAAGCGGTTACACTTGACCTGCTTCCCCTGATGATGACCGTTGCCAAAGAAGGGCGTATTGAAGAAGAAATGTTTCTCACCACTTTTTTGTGGGAGGAAGCCAAACATACCGACTTCTTTAATCGCTGGTTGGTCGAAGTATCGGGTAGCCCCGGCGATCTAAGCCATTACCATACCGATAGCTACCGCGCTATTTTCTATGACGCCTTGCCTGCTGCTTTGAATCGCCTGCGTACTGATGATTCGCCCGCTGCTCAGGTCATCGCTTCTGTCACCTACAATATGGTCGTTGAAGGTGTTTTGGCCGAGACAGGCTATCATACTTACTACACAGCTTTGCGTGATAATAACCTGATGCCTGGTACGACCAAAGCCATCGACCTGCTCAAACAGGATGAATCCCGCCACATCGCTTACGGCATTTTTCTGCTCTCCCGCCTGATTGCTGCTGATGACTCCCTCTGGGATGTCGCCCAAACTACCATGACCACCCTGTTGATGCCTGCACTCGGCGTAATCACCGAAGCCTTTGCCTGCTATGACCCGATGCCCTTTGGCCTCAAGGTGGACGATTTTGCCACCTATGCCATGATGCATTATCAGAAGCGTCTTTCACGCCTGGAAAAAGCACGTGGTGCAACCTTGGATGAGATTTATCAGGTGACTCATGCCGCCATCGACCAAAACGATGCTTAAGCCAAACGTGACGCGGAATGAGTAATCCATAAACACTTGAATTACTCATGAACTCGCCATTGACACTCCCATACCCCACTGATAATATACTGCCTATCGATGCGGGGTAGAGCAGTGGAAGCTCGTCGGGCTCATAACCCGGAGGTCGCAGGTTCGAGTCCTGTCCCCGCTACTTAAATGGTGATGTAGCTCAGCTGGTTAGAGCGACGCACTCATAATGCGTAGGTTCACTGGTTCAAGTCCAGTCATCACCAAGACACAAAAACCTGCTTTCAAAGCAGGTTTTTATTTGCATTTATTTCGAATCATCAATATAGTTTCATGAGAATAGCATTTAGTATATCTACAATGAAACGTAAATTGAGAGAAGAAGCCCGTCGTTTACGGACAGAAGGTATGTCTGTCCGCGAAATCGCCAAAACTTTGAATATATCGCTTAGCTCGGCTAGCACGTGGGTACGCGACATTACCCTTTCAGAAACGCAGGTAGAGGCACTCAAAGCGAACCAACGTCTCTATGGTGCTCAAAATGCTGGTGCAGCTTCAAATCGTGAGAATGGACGAAAAAGGCGAGTTTCATACCAAGAGACCGGCAAGATTAAAGCGCAGGAAATGCGTCCTTTGCACATGATGGGGTGTATGCTTTATTGGGCAGAAGGTGCAAAGTCGCGCAACCGTATTTATTTCGCTAACTCTGACCCCAACATGCAGAAGTTATTTATTCGATTCCTGCGTGAAGAACTCAACGTAACAGACTCCGAGATCACTATTTATATACACTGTCACACAAGTGATCCTGATGAGATGTACGCAATAGAGGATTTCTGGCTCAATTGCCTAAATCTGGCACGTTCAAACCATCGCAAAACCTACATCAAAAAAGGCAGTGAAATACAACACAGTATCCTTGAGCATGGGGTATGTGGCGTTGCGGTGTATCGCACCGATCTTGTTCAGCACATTTTCGGTGCGATACAAGAATATGGTGGCTTCGATAACCCCAATTGGTTGCGCTAATTACTTGGCGCGTTCAACCAATCGCGCCAACGCCTGCGTGACCAACGCAGCTTCTTCCACCATTGGCATATGCCCCGAACGTTCTGCCATCACTAGTTCAGCGCCTGGAATAAGAGCCGCCATCTGCTGCGGGATTTCTGGTTTGAATAATTGATCGCCCGTGCCACCGATCACCAATGCTGGAACGTTGAGGGTTTTGAGCGTTTCAGTCGAATCCGGACGCTCTGCGATTGCCAGCAGCGACCCGATGATGCCTGCTGGTGCTGTATTCAGCATGATCCGCCGTGCATGTTCGACCTCTGGGGCATCAGCAGGTGTCCCTTCCAGAAACAATTTTGGATTGACCGCCACCTCTGCGCCGAGTTGACTGACCTTCTCCGCTATTTCATAGCGTTTTTCTTTGGCCTCTGCTGAATCAGCCAGATAATTGCTCGCCACCATTCCGAATCCGCTGAACCGTTCCGGTGCCATTCGCCACGCCGCCAGTGTGATATAACCACCCATTGAATGCCCAACCCAGACGGCTTTCTCAATCTGGAGAGTGTCCAGCAGCAGCAGCACATCCCGTGCCATCAAATCCATGCTGTACCTGCCTTCAGGGGCAGGGCTGTTCCCGTGTCCACGCAAATCGGGTGTAATGACTTGGCATTTGGATTGTAACGCACTCGCCTGTTCATGCCAGATTGAATGGTCAAGCGGGTAGCCGTGCAGAAGCAGAAGTGGTGTGCCTCTGCCGCGTGTTTCATAAGCCAGTTTTACTGATGCCGTCAATGGAGTGTTGTTATAAGTCATTGTGCCTCACATGATTTGAAATAATCTGTAATAATACCTATTCCTGCCTGTTTATCAGGTGTAGGATCGATTGTGGCTAAAGTTCGTATCGAGTCAAATCATCCCATGTTTCGCGTCGCCTAGCAATCTGCCACGATTGCCCGTCTTCCAGAACGACCACTTCTGGAGGGCGCGGTCGCTGGTTGTAATTGCTTGCCATCACCATCCCATACGCTCCTGCCGTCAGTACAGCTACCAAATCACCGGGCTCCATTTTGGGCAAACGAACCCCTCTCCCCAACACATCTGTCGTTTCGCATACTGGCCCCACTACATGATAGGGTTGAGTGCTGACTGTTGACGGTTCTTTGACAGGTACAATCTCATGATGTGCTTCATACAAAGCTGGACGAATGAGTTCTGCTATACTTGCATCAGTAATCAGAAAAGATTGTCCAGCCTGCTCTTTTACATAAAGCGTCGATGCAACCAGTATCCCCGCATCCGCAATGATTGATCGTCCTGGTTCGAGCATGACGGTATACCCCATCAGCAACGGTGTCAAAGCAGAGGCGAAAGTTTCCCAATCAGGAATATGTTCTTCAGGACTATAGGCGACGGGCAAACCACCGCCAATATTCACTGTGCGAATGGCAGGGTAGGGTGCAATCAGCTCAAGTGTGGCTTCGACTGCTTGCTGAGTAGCGGCAGTATTGTGCAATTGACTGCCGATATGGATGTGAATACCTTCAATTTGAATGTTAGGATACTCTGCTTGCCGCGCCAGTATGTCACGGATGACTTCAGCAGACAGTCCGAATTTTGCGCCACCATGTCCAGTTGCAATGTTGGGGTGGGTATCAGCAGTAACATCCGGGTTGAAGCGCAGCGCGACCCGTGCTGGAGGACGATTTTGCCTGGAAGCAATGGTGTCGATGAGTTTCATCTCACCCATATTTTCTACGTTAATCCAGCCAACACTCTGTTCAAGAGCATAAGTGAGTTCGTCCGCCGTTTTCCCCACTCCCGCAAACACGATTTCTTCAGCCGCTGCCCCAGCCAGCAGCGCGCGATGAATTTCACCTGCGCTTACTGCATCAACGCCTGCCCCCGCACCAATTATCGCTCCCAGTACAGCTAGATTGGCATTCGCTTTAGCGCTGTAATGGATGTGAGGATTTAGGGCAGCGAAGGCAGTTTGTATATGTTTTAAATTGTCGAGTGTGCGTCGCTTACTGTAGATGTAAACAGGGGTTCCGGTTTCTGTTACAATATCAGCAATTGGAACATCATCGCAGAACAATTTCCCGTCTCGATAACAAATCGACTCATTCAGCATTATTTCTTCACCGTCAAGAGTTCGTAAACGGGCGACGGTTGGCTGATGCCCTTAAGCGCCAGCGGTCGCAATTCGTTAACAGTTACCAGATTTTGGGTCATCTCGTAGGTTGTCTGGCTGATGAAAACCTGACCGGCTGCTGCGGCTCCACACAGTCTTGATCCCAAATTGACGATGCTGCCCAATGCTGTGAACTCGCTACGGATTCGATGTCCAATTTCTCCGGCAATTGCCTCACCTGAACTTACACCTACGCCCATTGATGGCAGTTCGCGCCCTTGTTCAGCCAATTTCGTTTGAAGTTCTTTATGAATATGCTGCATATCCAGTGCCGCTGCCGCTGCTCGATAAGCGTGATCTTCCATCTGTACGGGTGTGCCGAATAATCCGATAACTTCATCACCCACAAATTTGTCGAGAGTTCCGCCATGTTCCAAGATAATGTCAGTCATACGACCAAGGTAAATATTCAGAGTTTTGACCAGTTCTTCTGGTTGGGTGCGTTCTGCCCATTCGGTCGAACCGCGCAAATCCGCGAAGAGTACAGTTAGTACCACCCGCTCACCATCCAGCACATTCATATTTGCCTTTTGCAGCAGATGTTCCACCACTTTCGGATCAACGGAACGACTCAAGAGTGTTCTCATCCGTCGATGTTCCAGCCGTTCAAAGATGGCTGTATCCACCTGGCTTGTGATGGCTGCTAACATTCGTCGATCTTCTGCGTCGAATCCTCTTGAATGGGTGCTGTTGACAACTCCAGAGACACCAATAATGCGTTCGTTCAGGATAAGGGGCACAGCCACAATTGATCGAACAGAACCATTTCGCTGGTTGGAATATGTCATCTCAGCTTTTTCCAGTGCCTTGCGTGAAAAGCTCTGCACAATATCCAGATATTCTGGCGATGTGAGTTGGCCGTCTCTGGTGTAAGCCCGGAGTTCAAGTTCCTGCTCCTGCTCTTGGTTATAGAGCATGATGTAACCCATCTCGCTTGCGACTGAATCACATAATTCAGTCAGTACACCTTGAAGCATCGCATCGAAATCTTTTTCCCGGTCGCGGATGCGATCAATTTTATAGATGATTTCCAGTTCTTTTTTACGTTGGGAAAGTTGTTGCGTAATCCGTGAATACACCACTGCTGAGTCCATCTGGCTCATCATGGCATGTAATAGACGATGGTCGCCAATGTTGAACCCGTTTTTCCGACCAACCACCACCGCTCCTAACCGAGCACCCGCCACGATAAATGGGGCTGCCAACAGTACCAGATCATTGATGCCTGTTGGGGTGGGAATCACTTGTGGAATGGTTAATTGTCGTGCTTGTTCACGAATTTGGTTGAGTGTTTCCGCGGATAGATCATATTTATCAATGATGCCTCGAATGGTCATTTCGCCACTGTCGGTCTGTGCCAGTAGGATCAAGCAAAATTCCGCCTGAAAGTTCTGGAGTGCAACTGCTGTAAACCCACTAATTAAATCCATTTCGCCTGATGTCCGATCTCGCAGGCGATCAATTTCGTATATGGCTTCTAATTCGCGGTTACGTTGCGTTAGCTTCCAGATGGTTCGAGCTTGTATCACTGCTGAATCCAACTGGCTCTCCACTAATTCTAGAAGTGTTCGGTCTTCATCTGTAAATTCGTACTTCCCTCGGCCTATCACCAGACCGCCCATCGGGAAATCGTTCAGAATGATTTGTGCACCCAGCGTTTGTGACCAAGGTGCAGGAATGGGTTTAATTCCCGGTTCTTCCATCGCTGCCCTGCACAATTCAATCGCCATGTTTTTGGGCATTCCAACGGTTGCTACCAGTTCAACATCATCACTGGTTTCCGTCACCAGCATAATGCCGCAGGCTTCCGCCTTGAAGGTGTCTTTTAACAATGCCACAATATCATCGAACATATCTTGCGGGTCTTCATCATCATGGAGCGAGTCACGAACTCGATCTATTTTCATTACGAGTTGGAGTTCACGTTCCTTCTGAGCGAAGGCCTGTTGATAATCAGTGGACATGCTTTTACCCTGTATCGTTCGGATGTTGTTATGCTATAGTGTTGTTTGGTCTATCAAGGCGCGGTATGCTCTGAATTGTAGTATAGCAAAGAACGCGCAGGCTGGCTTGTAAGGATAGGTAGAACCATTTGGCTACTGAAAACATCGAGACAAAACTGGCATCGGATTATGAAGTCATCCGTCGCCGTGAGTATGAATTGATCTCGCAGATGCTGGATGTCCTGCCGAAGGTGGACAACCTCGGTGAAGACCGCTTGGGGCATATGCGAGATGCTCTGTTCCATGCAGATCATCCATTTTTAATTGTGTTGGTTGGGCCGTTCAGTTCCGGGAAATCCAGCATTCTCAATGCTATTCTTGGCGAACCTGATCTCCTGCCAATTGGGCCAGTACCTACCACTGACCGCATCAGCATTTTACGCTGGGGTGAACAGGTGCAGCGTATGAGTTCGGGTGGGGAGGTTGATACGGTTTTTTATCCCTCACCCTTACTGGAAAAAGTAAGCCTGGTGGATACACCGGGTTTGGAGTCGGTCTTTCAGAAGCACGAAGGCATTACCCGCCGCTTTCTGCATCGTGCTGATGTAGTGCTAATGGTGATGCTGGCGACTCAGGCTATGACTGCCCGTAACCTTGAATATCTGCAAACCCTGAAAGAATACGGCAAAAAAGTTATTCTGGTTATCAATCAAGCCGATTTGCTCACCACTGAGGAAGCCGAATCTGTCCGCGAGTATGTGCAGGAACAAAGCCAGTCGCGCCTGGGTTTTAAGCCGGATATTTGGCTGGTTTCAGCTAAACAGGCAATGGCTGCACGTCGCAATGGTGAATTGGATAAACAAGCGTGGAAGGCCAGTGGCCTCAGTCGTATCGAGGAATATGTTGACGATCAGTTGAATGATGTTGCCCGTCTGCGCCAGAAATTACAAACGCCTTTGCAAATTGCCCAGAATGTGAATCAATCTGCACTGTCGGCTGTGCGTACTAATCAGTCTGCCCTTGACCAGTATCAGGGCATTGCCAGCAATATTGATCAGCAATTGGGGGCACAGAAGCGGGAGCAGGAAAAAATCATCCGCGATATCAATACTGAAATCAGTGATCAATTCGGTGCCGCGGCTATGCGGGGTAGTGAAGCCATTCAGGATATTTTTCGCTTCTCCAATGCCTTTCGTTCGATTCGAGGCGGTATATTAGAATTGATTGGCCTTTCTGGACTGATTCGGCGTGGTAGTAAATCTAACACTCAGTTGGCTTTTGAACGGCGTAAAGCCTTTGAACCCGTTACTGAACTCCCTAATGTGGTCGATAAATTGGGGCCGCGTTTAGAAGGTAAGGATCTTCAGGATATTGATGATCTGGTGAAATATGCGCGCCGCGAAATTGATGCACTCCCACAGTCGATACGCGGCAAAGTCATCGGTAATGTGCAACCACCCCTGCAATATGATCGTACTGGTTTGCAGGAAGTTCGCCCAGCATTGGAAATGATCGAAAACGAAGCTCGTCAGGTTGAAACTGAACGCCTCGAACAAACATTGCGGAACTCCATGCTCTATCTAGCAACTTTTGAATTGTTGCTGGTTATCTTTGGGGTAGTGTTGTTGGCTGGCGGCGCAAATTTGCTCCCACCTGATCAGCGGCAAAGCGCTTGGTTAATCCTTCTCTTTTTGCTTGGTCTAGGTGTATTGGGTTTGCTCTATATGCCGCTGCGTGGTCGATTGCTGGAGTCCGCCTACACCAATCGTATGTTGAAACTCCAGTCGCGTTATATCGAAATATTGACTCGTGCTGCTGATAAACAGGTGGAATACGGTCTGCGTTTACGTCGGGATGCGACTCTGCCTCTGATGCGCTTGATTGAAGCCCAAACGCAGATTCAGACCGAGCAATTGTCCAAATTGCAAGCCATTGAACAGGAAATGGTCAGCATCGAATCGGCGCTGACTTCGCTGGGCAAGAAACGCTTGCCCGGATTGCGAGGATAGTAAGTTGTTAAATACGCTGGAAGGCACACTTGCAGCCTTACGTGAATCGGAGATCCGTTTATTAGCTGACATCGGTGCTACGCTGACTGATATGGGAGACACCGCTCAGGAAGATCGACAGCGGTTGCTGGATGTTGCCCAAGATTTGCGTGATATGTTCTACTTGGTGGTGGTGATTGGGGAATTTAACGCTGGAAAATCTTCGTTTGTTAATGCGCTGCTAGGTGACAGCCTGCTCCCAATTGGCATTACCCCTACTACTGAAGCCATTGAGCTGATCCGCTATGGTGAACTCAATCGCAAGCCGACAATTCGCGAAGATGGAATTCGTGAATGGACACATCCCAATACAGGTGCGCCCGGTGTTGCGCTGGTCGATACGCCGGGGACAGGCTCGGTTTTCCAGAAACACGAAAAGACCGCCAAATCTTTCCTCCATCGAAGTGATTTGGTGATCTTCGTTGTTTCTGCCAAACGTGCTTTTGCCGAAACTGAACGTCTCTATCTGGAATTGGCAAGGAACTACGGCAAAAAAATTATTCTGGTTGTCAACCAGATTGATTTGTTACAGCCTAAAGAGCAGAACGAGGTGCGTCGTTTTATCGAGCGGCAGGTCGAAGATTTGCTGGATCTGCGTCCACTCTTGTTTATGGTCTCCGCTAGAGAGTCTTTAAACGCAGCCAAAAATAGCGGTGCTGTAGTTGGTGATCCGGGTGGCATTGATGCAGTTCGTGCCCATCTGCGCGGTGTTTTTAACGAAGCTCCACCTGCCAAGCAAAAATTGTTGGCGCAGTTGGATCAAGCTGATCGTTTGGTGAAGGATTACCAGAATGCCGTTCAGCGTAAGGCCGATTTAGTCAATACAGATACCTCGAAAGTCCGAGAAGTTCAGCGTGAACTGGAACAGCAGTCGTTAGGATTGGATGCTCAACTTAAAGTTGCCCGTGGTGAAATCGATGCTGTGTTCGAGGGAATGCGCCAGCGCGGAATGCACTTTATCGACAACAATCTTTCCATTCGCAAGATTGGCCGTGCGCCTTCCCGTGAGGTTTTGCAGTCAGAATTTCAGGAAGTAGTGATCGGTCGTGCGTTGCGTGATATTGGTGAGGCAACCAGCGGTTATATCAACGCTGTCGTGGATAACAGTCGTCTCTATTGGCGTGGTGTAATTGAAAGACTGAACCAACTGCGCGATTTGATGGAACAGGAATTGACGGGGCTGGATTCGGGCGTTTATGCCGAGCAGCGTGAAGCGTTACAGGAAGCCATTCGTATTGCCGAAGGTGAATTAAAAACCTACTCGACGGGCAAAATTGTGGCTGAAATGCAGGATATTTTCGAGACCAACAGTGCTGGTTTTACCACCAGTGTTCTGGCAACTGTGGGTGGCTTAATTTTGGTTGTATTGGCTCTTGCGCCTGCTGGCCCGTTGCTGGGAGTGGGGGCTGCGCCTCTGGCTTTTCCAGCTTTTGTAATTGGTGCACCAATTGTGCTAGGCGGGGGCTATTTTGCGCTCCGCTATTATCGCCGGGTCGTTAGCGACACCAAGCGCGATTTGCACCTCCGAATCGATCAGCTTCAGAAAACCTATGACGAATCGCTCAATGATCTCACACAGAAAGAGCGCAATCGTCTGACCCAGTATGGTAAGCAGGTGCTCACACCCATTTTCAGCCGTTTGGAAGTTCTGTCGCAGCGTTATGCAGCGCAGCAATCTGCTTTGCGAGCTCATGTCAGTCAGTTGACCACTTTGCGCGAAGGGATTGAAAAAAGTCATTAGGCTTGACTCGTAATCATTATTCAGGGCGACTTGATAGTCGCCCGTATTGTCTATGGAGTCAGAGTTATGTCTCTGATGTTACAGGGCGAAATTCTTATCCAGTTAATCCTGGCGGCATTACTGAGTATGATTATTGGTCTGGATCGTGAAGGCCGTAATCAACCTGCCGGATTACGTACCCATATGCTGGTTGGATTGGGTTCGTGCCTGTTCACCGTACTTTCGTTGTATGCTTTTGGTGACAGTGACCCGGCACGTATCGCTGCTCAGGTTGTTGCTGGTATCGGCTTTCTCGGCGCAGGTACAATTATTCAGCGCAAAGGCTCTGCACACCATTTGACGACCGCCGCCAGTATTTGGGCGACGGCGGCGGTTGGTATGGCCGTTGGGGTAGGGGCATGGTTTCTTGCACTAGGCGCAACCCTGATTATCTGGATCGTTCTCGCTGTTGTCCGTCGTTTCAGCAAAGGCGCTGACGATCCAGTGGAACCTCAATAATCTGCTGATCTAGAGTTTGTGAATGCTCCTAATGCGTTCAATCGTTGGCGTTATATCTGGCTCAGGCGAGTTGCCACGCGGCGCACCTAATGGATCGATGACTGTCGCATCTCCGAGTAATGCATGGGCGATATTGACCACACCATGACTAAGTGCATCCAGATTGTAACCGCCTTCCATAGCGAACACGATTTTACCCCCACAAAACTGGTGTGCCATTTTGATGAGTTCGCGCGTAAGATGGGCATACCCATTCAGGCTTAAACGCATTCCTGCGATGGGGTCAGCCCAATGCGAGTCAAACCCGGCGGAGACAATTATCAATTGAGGTTTAAAGCGTTCAGCAGCACGCCATACAACCTGCTCAAATAATGTGGCATAACTTGAGTCACCATGTCCGGCAGTCAGCGGAATATTTAGCGTATAGCCTGTTCCTTTACCACTACCTGTGTGAGTAATTGCCCCAGTACCGGGGTAAAAAGGTGACTGATGAGTGGAGATGAATAGGACACTGTCATCATCGTAAAACATAGCCTCTGTGCCATTACCATGATGAACATCGTAGTCCACGATCATCACCCGCTCCAGACCATACACTTTCTGGGCAAATCGTGTTGCGATGGGTACATTGCCCAAAATGCAGAATCCCATCGCATGATTGGGCATGGCATGGTGTCCTGGTGGTCGCACTGCCGCTAACGCATTGGACGCCCGACCGCTTAATACTTCATCCACTGCCTGTACAACGCCACCTGCCGACAACCGCGCAATTTCAAAGGCTGTTGGCCCAGCATATGTGTCGGCATCCAGGTGAACATTGTTCTGTTTGGTTTCGTCAACCCAGCGCAGCAGTTCGAGGTAATCACGGGTGTGTACGGTCAAGATCAGGTCTTCGGAGACGGGCTGCGGCTCGATTTTGAGCATTCGTGTTGTGAGTCCGGCAGCATCCATCTGTGACCACACAGCGCGGATTCGTCCAGCGTGTTCGGGGTGTCCGGGTAGATGATGTTCGGGGTAGCGAGGATGGGTAACGTAAACGGTGGTCATGAAGACTCCAGGATCAAATCAATGTATTGACGCTGATTTTGACTGTAAATGAGTAAACAGGCAAGTACCCTACCGAAAATAGAAAAAGGACTTATAATGTGCGTACAAGGGAATTATCCTCGTCATCGGGCAAGCCTCAACTTTTCCCATAACTTGATATAATGGTATATGACCTGGATGCGCCTTTGAGGAGGGCAGGACAATATATGCAGTATGAACGCCTGGTGCAGTGGGCGAAAGAAGTTTGGGAAGAACGCTGGCCTGGTCGGAAATTTGTGACCATCTGGGCATCAGCTGAGTGCAGCAATATGATTGCCCAGAATCAAATTCGGGCCGGCCGAAAGCTGCGTGGTAAAGCGCGCTATGATGGTTTGCAACCATTAGATTGCCCCGTGGTTGTTCCAATTAGCGACTATGGTTCACGTGGCAAGAAAATGATGTTGACTGCAACTGCAGGTGCTTACCTGTTTAAATTCTCGGTTGCTAATGAAGACCCATTTGAAGTGGTCTATGCCAGCTCCTACTTTGACGATGATGTACAGGATTTGACGGCAGTTGCTATTGTGCCAGCTGATAAACTGGAAACATGGGCAGCTTTCGAGTTTGCCTGTGCCCGCGCGGTACGTCCGCGTATTCGTCGCCGTCGTGATGTGTATATCATTGGCGGAACGGACGCTTTCTTTGACCCTACTGTTGATTGGGATGATGTCATCCTGCCGGATAACCTTAAGGACGAACTCTCAGATGATATGGAAGCCTTTTTCACCAAAGGTGTCCAGATTTATCGTCAACTAAAACTCGCCCCCTTCCGCAAACTGCTGTTGGCAGGCGTTCCCGGCACTGGCAAAACCATGCTTTGTGCTGCGATGGCAAAACTCGCAATTAGTCACGGGCGTATCGTTGTTTACGTCTCAGGCTCTGATCGCGATGGGGCATCCTTTGAAAAGATTCAACGCGCATTGCAGGCTGTAACAGCAGCGCGTTACCCTGTTCTGTTGATTGTTGAGGAAATCGACGCTTATTTGCAGGGGGATGATAAGGCGCGTGTTCTCAATGTCTTGGATGGTGTCGAATCGCCCAACAATCCAGAAGGGGCACTGCTGTTGGCAACCACCAATTACCCGGAAGTGATTGATGAGCGAATTGCCAAGCGTCCGGGACGACTTGACCGCATTTTCGTCATCCCGACTATTCAGGACAGCAGCCATGCTGAGCAAATGCTGCGTCACTATATGGCTGACCAATGGCGGGATGAACATCTGGCTGTTGCTTCACAGCTTATTGACCAACCGGGCGCGTTCGTGCGCGAGGCTGCGCTGCACGCCCGAATGCTGGCTGCTCATGAGCATCGCACGGATGTAACATTGGAATTTTTGCAGCAGTCCATTGACAGCCTCCTGCGCCAAATTCGTTCTGGCAATGACTTCTTACGCGAACGCCGTCCCATTGGGTTGGTCAACACAGGTGGCAAATCCAAAAAAGCACCTCGGCATAATCCATTCGGTTTTCGAGATTAACCCCAACCGCCCAACTCAAGGGCGGTTTTTATTTGGTGTTGGTGGTGCGTGAAGTTCAGTCGTTTTTGGGGCGGAGTATTAGGTAGTTGAATCCGTTCATAACGATGCTCTCATCCTGATCGTAAGCGCGGCTGATGGCCTGCAAGACTATATCCGGGTAAAACTGCGCCCGTAGGATGATGAGACCGAAAGCCTGTTCCTCAATCATGCTGACCAATTCAGTGCCATTATAGAACCCCTTTTTGTCGAGGTTGAGCAGTTGAGTTGGATTGGTAATCGCCTCACGCCCCGCCATTAGGCTGAATCCGGCATCTTCACTGATAACAGGTTGTTCGCTTTGTTGGATGCGCTCAACAATTTGCCAACCAGCATCTATATCTGCTTGTGTTACCAGATGACCAATATTGGCATAGCCACCCGCAAATTGACCATCTAGCGTTCGCGCCGAATCGTAAAAGCCATTTTGAGCATTGGGTGTAATGTTTAGAATTTGGGCGAGTGTGCCAAATACCGCGCCGTCAGTTGGCATATGAAGAACAGCCCGTCCATAACCCAGATAGAACAGGGGGATGACGACTAATCCTATTTGCGCCAATTGTGGTGCGAATTGCTGGAATGGTTGAATGAATATCCGCTTCAGATAATTATCTGGAAAGTGCCATGCCTGATTCAGTGTTCGGGCTGCGAAGATTCCACTTAAAATACACATCCCTGCAATTGAGGTGGCGAAATAGCTATCACCGCCGCCCCATGTTCCCGATGCAACTCCATTAATACCTGCTGCTGCGATGAACCACAGGCTGTAGATTGACAGACGATCAAAATAGATTTCGTAGATGACCATCAATACAGCAGGGACAATTAAAAAGCCATGCAGCCCGAACCACTGCCCGAATAACGCGATGGTTTGAATAATTTTGAGTTCATTCACATTTGCCAGAATCGCCTGTCGCCACCATTCTCCATTAGTGGCAAGGTTCATCCAAACAAAAATTCCTGCCCCCACAATCGCTGCCAGGATGCCCCAAACAATGGCGCGGCGGGGTTGACGGATGAATAAGAATAGCCCAGCGGCTAAAGCGGTAATTGCGGCCAATTGTTTTGTGTAGCCTGCTGCCAGAATCAGGCCAAGTCCCAACGCCAGCATCTTTCGGCGTTGGCGCGTATCAGCGATCTCGTTGACAACAGCCAAAATCACCACTGCCAGCGTTTCAAACATCACCATGCTGATGTGCTGCCGAAACAATGGGCCAATATGGTAAACCGTATTGGAAGCCAGAAAAGCTAATCCGGCAAGTATGGCAATCCACCGATTTTTGCCTGATCGGTAGACGGCATAGCCAATAGCCGAAGCCGTAATCAGTGTGCTTAAAAATCCTAATAACCGTCCATACCAGTAAGCTGGGCCGAACAGCCAGACAGATGGCGCAGCGATAACATGGAATAGGGGTGGGTAATTACTGGAATAGAACGGAAAGGCTTCGGTATCCCGGTAAGGCCACTGCCCCTGACTGAACAGGATTGTGTCCACCAGTTCAAAACCTTCGCCCTGATCGTAATCAAAGGGGAATTGGATTAAGTTCGCGGCATAGACGACATACACAACGAAATGAAACACCAAAATGACGAGTGCGGCGATCACGAGAATATAGTGCAGTTTTCGCAAAGCTGATGGCTGGTTTTCGATCATGCAGGTGTATTGCCAAGGGGAATGAGGGATAAACCGAGAAGGGTAGCAAAGGCACTGAATGCCAGTGCAATTTGCTGTGCTGGGCCAATTCCGCCTTCGCGTCCAACATCCAGTAGATCAATCGCAATGATGCCAGCGAACGCTACGATGCCACCGATTAGGAGGATGAGACCGAGGTGGCGCTTGGTTAGGGTGAAGTTATTGCTCAACATGGATGGGAGTATATACCACACTTTGCACGATTCAAAGCGCCTGCTTCTCTCAACAATATGACTATTTGTTTCTGTTAGGGAACGTGCTATCCTTTCGGTCTGCGATGTATCAAGATCATAACACATTCATTGACACTTATTTGTATGCTCTGTTATGATCTTTTATGAACCCTCATTAGGCAAATCTTTCGGTCAGGAGCAGCAAGGAACATGTTGAAGACACATAACTGCGGTGAACTGCGAGTCGAACATGATGGGCAGGTAGTGACGCTGGCGGGGTGGGTCAATCGTCGCCGGGATCAGGGTGGCTTGATCTTTATTGACCTGCGCGACCGCTGGGGCATTACCCAGGTGGTGGTTAATCAGGAAACGACGCCGGATGCCCATAATGTTGCCAGCGACTCCCGCAGCGAATATGTGTTGCAGGTGGTTGGTAAGGTTCGCCGTCGCCCGGAAGGCACGGTCAATACTGAACTCGAAACTGGTGATGTGGAAGTGCTGGCGGAGGAAATCACATTGATGAATCCTTCCAAAACGCCGCCGTTCTACATCAATAAAGAGGACAAAATCGAGGAAGTACGCCGTATGGAGTACCGTTACCTTGATCTGCGTCGCCCGCGTATGCAGCAAAATCTAGTGCTGCGTCATCGTGTCATCAAGTTTATCCGCGATTATCTGGATGAACAGCGGTTCGTGGAAATTGAAACACCGATTCTTTTCAAGACTACACCAGAAGGCGCACGCGAATTTCTTGTGCCAAGCCGTTATCATCCGGGCAAGTTTTATGCGCTGGCACAAAGCCCGCAGCAGTTCAAGCAACTGCTGATGGTTTCCGGCTACGAACGTTATTTCCAGGTTGCACGTTGCTTTCGCGATGAAGATCTGCGCGGCGAACGTCAGCCGGAGTTCACCCAGCTTGACCTCGAAATGAGCTTTGTCGAACGCGAAGATGTGATGCAGCTTATCGAAGGTTTGATGATTGAACTGGTTGAGAAAGTCTCTGATAAAAAGCTGCTGTTCAAACCATTTAAACGCCTAACCTTTCACGAGGCGATGGAACGTTTTGGTTCGGACAAGCCTGACCTGCGTTACGGACTAGAAGCAATTGATGTGAGCGAACTGGCGGGCAAAAGCGCTTTTCCCATATTCCAGACCAATGTCGTGGAAGGCAAACCGGTAAAGGTGATTCGTGTTCCCGGTGGGGCAAAGGTGAGTGGCACGCTGCTTCGCAAACAGACGGGTGACCTTGAATCGCTGGTTCGCACGGTTGGCGCGAAGGGGTTGGCTTGGATGGCGCTGCCGGAAAACGAAGCTGAAGAAGTCAAAGGCCCGATTGGCAAATACTTTACGATTGACCAGAAGTTAGCTTTGTTCGAGCAAATAGAGGCACAACCTGGCGACCTGCTGCTGTTCCTTTCAGATAAACGCAGCATTGTCTATGCCGCCGTTGATATTCTGCGCCGGACATTGGCAGAGCAGATGAACCTGACTGATCCGAATATTCTGGCATTTATTTGGGTGATCGACTTCCCATTGGTGGAGTGGAACGAAGAACAAAATCGCTGGCAGCCATCGCATCACCTGTTCACCGCGCCGATGTGGGAAGACCTTCCTCTGCTGGAAACCGACCCCGGCAAAGTGCGTGGACAGCAGTACGATCTGGCCTGCAACGGCTACGAAACAGCAGGTGGCAGCATTCGTATCCATAAAACCGAACTTCAGGAGCGCATTCTGAAGTTGATCGGTCAGGATTTGGAACATGCCCGCAAGCTGTTCGGCCATTTGTTAGAAGCCTTCGAATATGGAGTGCCGCCGCATGGAGGCATTGCATGGGGACTTGACCGCGTAGTAATGCTGTTCGCAGGTGAACCGAACATCCGCGAAGTCATTCCGTTCCCCAAGACTCAGACAGGGGCAGATGTCATGGTGAATGCGCCATCATTTGCCACCGACGCTCAACTTGAGGAAGTTCACATCACTATCGTCCCGCAGGAAGAAGAAACCGCCACTTAGTCTGGTTGACATAGACACCATAAGGACGGGATTGCATTCTCGTCCTTATGGAACATAGTCTTAAGGGTATGCTTGGGCTTTTTGATAAATGATTGAGAGGATGCATCTGCACAGCTAGCGATTCCTGCTCATGAGGTCGAACGTGGCAGCCCAAACATTCCAGCACCAGTATTTCATTAATGCCCCCATAGCTCAGATTTATGCTCACCTGAAACAGCCTGAAAGCTACATAGGGTTATCCCCACTCATTGTGGCGGTTAGCGATGTCCAACAAGGGCATGATGAGCAGGGTAGGGAAACCTGCTCGTATGTTTCTATTGAACGATTTTGTTTTCTGGGTTTCATTCGCTATGACAATCACATCCGTGTAGTAACCACATTCACCCAGCCAGAACGACAGATGATCTCGAATGTTGATAGTCCATTTAATGTACAGGTGGAATTCACATTTGATTTTCAGCCACAGGCGAATGGAACGCTCGTGGTTGAAACGGTGAAAGCTGCTGCGCCAGCGCTGTTGATGAACTTTGTTGTTAGTCAGGCAAAGGCGGTTCAACTTGCTAGAGCACGTATTCTTAAAGCGCGGATGGAAGCGGGAAGCTAGACTTTCTGCGCGTCTTGTTGCCGCATGAGTTTGTGGGCTTCTTCCACTGTTTTAGCGACCTTGAATTTGACATTCTTGTTGCCAGAAAGCACCCCAATCATGTTGGCAATTGCCTGAACAAAACCGGATGTGGTTACAACCACTGCCAGATCAAAGGATTTGGGCGGCTGCCGCATAGACGTGTTGAAGTGGGATAGCATATTACTCGGAAATAAATTGCAGTTGGTCAGATCAAGTATGATATTGACCGTATAGGGAATCTCGTTTACCAGTTCCGCGCCCTGCCCGATAGCTTTGTGGTAATCTTCCCATGTCCAATTCCCACTAAAGGTGAAGATTGTATAAGTCTTCGCCTCATTTCCCCAATTCACATGGATTGGCATTCTGTAAAACCTCTCACTTCTGTTGATACATCCATCATATTACAAAATGGTTTGTGCTTACGTTGAGAGGTTTTACATGGTCTGGTTAGCTGTGATTCAAAATGCTGATGATGGTCGTACTATCAATGTTTCCGCCGCTGAGGATTATTCCCACACGCCCACTGGTTTGTACTTTTCCACTGAGCAGTGCGGCTAGTCCCAAAGCACCGGAGGGTTCTACCACCAATTTCAGGCGATAAAACAGAAATTGTACGGCTTCGATGATGGCTGCTTCGCTCACATCCTGCATATCATCGACATACTGTTGCACCAGCGGAAATGTGAGTTTACCTAATGAAGGTGTCCGAGTGCCGTCGGCTATTGTGGGCGGATTTTTGATTGTGACCAATGTTCCTGTACGGAAGGATTGAACCGCATCGTTGGCGACTTCCGGCTCAATGCCGATCACTTTGCAGCCTGGAGCGATTCCTTTCGTAGCTATGGCCGAACCACTCAGAAGGCCGCCCCCACCGCAGGGGGTAAGCAGCATATCCAAACTGCTAATTTCCTGATGTAGCTCCAGTGCTGCTGTACCCTGTCCCGCGATAACATCCTGATGATCGTAAGGCGGGACTATCGTATAGCCGTGTTCGGCGGCTAATTTTTCCGCTAGTTCAGAGCGCGATTCTTCGTCTGGATTGTAGGCGACAACGGTTGCCCCATAACCCTCAGTCGCGGCCCGTTTGGTTTGGGGGGCATTATCTGGCATGACAACCGTTGACTGAATGCCGAGCATTCCGCACACCAACGCTACTGCCTGAGCATGATTGCCGGATGAATAGGTGATGACGCCGCGCGCTTTTTCCTCGTCTGTAAGTTGGCTGATGGTGTTATAGGCTCCGCGAAACTTAAAAGCTCCGCCTCGCTGGAAATTCTCGCATTTCAAAAAGACCTCCGCACCGACGCGCTGGTTCAGCGTGCGGGAGGTCATAATGGGAGTATGATGTGCCTGACCCTGAAGGCGCTGGCTGGCAGCTTGAATCGCTTCAAAATTCATGGTTATCTGTCCAATTTGGGTTGATGAGGATGGTGCAATACGATGTTTGGATTGTAGCCTACTTAACACCCATAGTGGATAACTGTTTAAGCCCATTTAATGGCTGGCTTAAGAACTGCAAGCTCAGGCTTTACACCCTACAGGCGGTCTGGTATAACAGGTTCTAACCTGCTGTGCGCGTGATGGCGCAATGCGTTTGAGCCAACACCCTTCTTTTGGGCGTCAACGTCTCGCAATAAGGTGATAGGCTTGCGTAGCCAAGACCGAGTTATGAGTCAGATGCCCGCCCTGCGAAAGCAGGTTCAAAAACATCGCGTTACACGGCATAGCGGGCACCTTGAAATAAAACAGCACGCTCCAAATGGGCGTGCTGTATTTATTTGTGGGGTTTTTTTACTCGGAGTAGTTTGCCCCGAATACCTCGACCATTAATTCACCCATACGTGCCCGATCTGGTACAAGTACCGACGCGCCCTGCGGGGTTGAATAGCCTATGGTGAAGCGTTCGTTGATGACACCCGTTTTGATGTTCTCCGATGGGATATCTTTTAGATACCAAACCAACTGGATGATCTGGTCGAACGTCAATCCAGTGCTCATCCCCTCTTGAATCGCGCTCCAAATCGTAGGTGCTTGTACTACCATCTGTGGCAACATATCGAGGCTAAGTACCTTATCCCGGATGGCATAAAGCACCTGTTGCTGGCGTTCGGCGCGCTGGAAATCGTTGTCGCCGTGCCGCGTTCGGGCATACTTCAGGGCAGTTATGCCATCCAGATGTTGTAAGCCCGCTTTGATGTAGAACGGATCGTAACCATAGTTCATGTTGGGGAACTGCGGGTCACTGATAGCATATGGAACATCGAGATCAACGCCCCCAATTGCATCTACAATCGTGATGAAGGTGTTGAAATCAACGGCCACATAATCGTGAACCCGAATGCCCAGGTTATATTGAACGGTCTGCTTCATCAGTTCTGGGCCATAACCGGGCTGCCGCAGTTCGCCTAGCACCATCGGTGAGTTGACGCGCTGAAGTTCGCTGTAACCAGGCACTTCGACATAAAGATCACGTGGGATACTGAGCAAGCCAAGCGTTTTAGTCGCCGGATCAATACTCACTAGCATCATGGTATCGGTGCGATAGGCCAATCCGGTTTCACCCGGACGGCGATCCAGACCGACCACCAGAACTGTGAACCGTGATGTGCCATCCCAAGGGGTCAGGATAATACTGCGGCCATCAGCCATTGTGAGCTGTTGACCATCTACCGGTGTGCCATTAATTGTCAGATCGCGGGCATCAACGGGAGTCGGCAGGATGACGGCTGCGGTGGGTACGACAGCTTCCTGTGCCTGTGCTGCCCGAAGCATGACGAATACACTCATGCTGATGACTACCACTACGCTGAAAAGTGTCCCGGCGATAACCACCCAAGCCCACTCACCACCTCGACGTGAACTTACCCGGCGGCGGCGCATCCGTTCACGGGCTGCCGATTGATGGGCAGCAGTTGGTGGTGGCGGCGGGCGCAGCATGTCTGTGCGGGGCAGGGTCGTCGGGCTGATCGGCGGGGTGTTGAGTACCGTGACTTTAGGCTGAGGGGTATCATTTGCAGGAGCGCCATACAGGGCTTCGGCGCTGGTGAGCGTTTCCTGATCGTCAGGCATCCACTTTTCGGACATTCGGTATCCACTCTACAATAAACACATGATTGCTTAAGCACAGTATAGGCAGGCTGGTGATATGCGTCAATGGCGCTTGATCTACGATTCCCCCACCGTTGGGGCGCTGAATATGGCAGTTGATGAGGCGATTCTGGAAGATGTTTCGGCAGGTACGCAGCCCCCGACGCTGCGTTTGTATGCATGGAATCCGCCATGTTTATCGCTCGGTTATGGACAGCGGGTGGCCGATGTAGATTTTGAGCGCATTGCAGCGTTGGGTTGGGATGTGGTGCGGCGGCCTACCGGAGGGCGGGCTATCCTGCATACCGATGAACTGACCTATAGCCTATCGCTCCCGGCAGATGACCCGATTGCGGCTGGAAGCATCGTCGAAAGTTACCGTCGAATTAGCGCGGCTCTGATTAAAGGGCTGGAAAGTTTAGGTGTTCAGCCGCAAGCAGATAAACGGGCAGAACGCGGCGAGGCAGGCGGCCCGGTCTGTTTTGAAACGCCTTCTCATTACGAGATTACTGTGAACGGGCGTAAGTTGATTGGCAGCGCACAAATGCGCCGTAAGGCTGGTGTTTTACAACATGGTTCGCTGCCTCTGTTGGGGGACTTGGGGCGGATTTGTGATGGTCTGATTTACCCCGACCAAGCCGAGCGTGAGATGGGCAAGGCACAGGTACGGGTGCGGGCAATCACACTTGCTGGGGTTCTGATGGGGGAGGGTCTTAGACTCTCCCCTGCGAATAATCAAGTTGATTGGGAAATGGCGGCTCAGGCAGTTGTGGAAGGGTTTAGCCAGACATTTGAGATTGATTTTCAACAGCAGGGACTTTCGGATTCGGAGCAAATTCGCGCCCAAAATTTATACGAACAGGTGTACGGAACTTCCGCGTGGACACGGCGGCGCTGAAAACTTGACAAATATTACGATTATGTTTATCCTGAGTTTGAGTCATTTGTCCACTATGAGTCGGGTGTTCATATGTCTGATGTTCGCCAACTTCCTCTGTTCCAAAATCAGCCTACATCTCCAGCGGATTTAAATCGTCATACAGAACTGCGGCATACCATTGCGCTTTTCCAGCAAAATCTGGTGAAAGAGGGCAAATCGCAGCACACGGTGAATGCGTTTACTTCTGATCTACAACTGCTGGCGGAACACACAGGTGATGATACGCCTGTGGGTAAATATACGACGACGATTCTGAACGACTTTTTGGACTGGCTGGAAAACGGGCGGGGTGTGCCGTGCAGCCGGAAGTCGTATGCGCGGCGGGTCACAACGCTGAAGGTGTATTTCAAGTGGCTGTACACCGTTGGAGCAATTCCCCACGATCCAGCTAAACCAGTACTCCAGCGTTCCGGGCCTGCACCACTGGCAACCGTGCTTTCCCCCAGCGAAATCCATGATGCACTGCTGGCGGCACGGCAGATGCGGAAGGGTGAGGAAATTGATACCCGCCCGGAGATGCTGTTCCGGTTGATCCTGGATACGGGCATTAAAAAGAGCGAAGCAGTAGCGATTACCCCCAAAGATATTGACCGGAGCAACCCTCGCGCGCCGATTTTGACAGTGAAGCACAAGGCGCGGAATGTGTATAAAGAGCGCCGAATTCAGCTTGACCCGGATTGGGTGATGCTGTTCGATCATTATATGATTCAGTATGCACCGCAGAATACGATTTTTAACTGTACGGCGCGCAACCTCGAATACATCTTGACGGATATTGGGGAGGCGGCGGGGATTCCGACGAAACTCTCGTTCGAGATGATGCGCTGGACATGCGCCGTTCGGGATACACGGAACGAACTGGATGATGAATTCGTCCGCGAGAAGCTGGGACTCAGCCCAATTAGCTGGCAAGAAACACGGGCGAAGATCAAGAAGTTGATTGATCGGCAGGTGGCTGAGGAAGCGCGCGTGTAGTTGCCAGTTACGCGTTGCCAGTTTCCAGAAAATTCACCTCACGCCACTCTAAGCCGGAGTGGGGAATAAACCCTTTGCGGCGATTGCGATTGCGG
>JAIOHM010000181.1 GCA_019912965.1 Anaerolineae bacterium | reverse complement strand
CATGTGATCGAATCACTGGAATCCAACGCTTATGCGCCGCAGTATTTGAGCGTGGATACCAACACCGTGTCGGCAACGCTCACCCGCATTCCAGAACGCGGCGAAATTCAGGTGCCAGTGGACGAACAACTCGTCGTCGAGTTCTACACCCGCCTCACCTAATTCCGAACCATCCGACCTTTCAAAACCCCGTCCAAGCGATGGGGTTTTTTAGTTACCAGTTGCGAGTTTCCAGTTTCCAGAAAAATACGGGGAAGATTTGCAAATTTCTGCAATTTCTTCAAATTCTGCACAGGGATTTTGTGCAATTCGTGAATCGCGGGTATTTGGTGGCGAGGTGGGCGATTCCACTAGTCTATTTTAGAACAAATGGGCTGTATTTGTCAAGGTGGAAAATAGGTTTTTGCAGGTTGGATATGAGCAAGTCATAATACAGATGTGATGAAGGTTGCTGCTGGGGAATAGATCATTTATGCCACGCATTTTTATTTCATATCGTCGGGCGGATAGTGAAGCTGTTGTAGGCCGAATCCAAGAACGATTGGCGAGAGCTTTTGGCGGAAAAAATGTTTTTCAAGATGTGGAAGATATTCCACCGGGCGTGGATTTTCGCCAGTATTTGAACAGCCAAGTCAGTTCATGCGATGTGGAATTGGTGATTATTGGACGGCAGTGGGCAAGTGTTACCGATGCCAGTGGCAATCCTCGACTGAATAATCCAGATGATTTTGTACGGATTGAAGTGGAATATGGGCTGAACCGGGATAGTGTGACGGTTATTCCAGTTCTGGTCAATAATGCCTCGATGCCGCCCGCTGAGGAATTACCTGAAAGTCTGCATGAGCTGTTGTTCCGAAATGCCATTCCGATTCGCAATAATCCGGATTTTGATCGAGATATGGAACGTCTTATTTATAACTTGCGGGCGATTGACCAGCGCGATCAAAATGTGCGCCGTAAGGCACAGCGGCGGACGCTTTCAATTGTAGGGGTAGGGACTGGGCTTCTTGCTGTGGCAGCAATTGGGTTGGTTGCATCAGGAATTGTTAAACTGCCAACGGGCGTTCAGTCAACGATTGATCCAATTATCGTGGCACAGAACCGTGTGCAGACCTTGACAGCCGAGGCGATTGCCGCGCTTGCAACACCAACGGCTAACTTAACCGGGACAGTTGATGCCATTTTGACTCAATTTGTGCTTGGAACCCAAACCGCAATTGTAGAGGCGTATACGGATACACCTACTTCAACCTATACACCCTCAAATACACCAACAGAAAGCCCAACGCCGACTGAAGATTTTAGAGCAACAGCTAGTGTTCAGGCCGCAATTGATGCGACGGCAACACAAATACAGGCAACTAATGATGCTCTGGCGACAGCGAATGCACCAACAAATACTCCACGACCAACTGAGATACGAACGGAAACATCCCAACCAACTCCAACTCTGACACTGACTGCAACACCTACCCTTGAGCCGACAGATAGCCCAACGCCAACGGTTGATGCTATGGGAACAGCGTATGCAGAGGGAACGTTGGCTACGGAAGGAACGCGGGCCGTGCAGGATGCCCAAACTGCGCTGACCCAAACTGCCCAAGCGGGGCTGACACCTAGCCTAGCTCCAATTGCAAGAATTATAGTAGATCAAGATGTAAATTTACGAGGTGACCCAAACACTCAATCTGGAGTTGTAGAAGTGCTGGAACCATGGACTCAATTAGTTGTCTTAAGTACATCCGAGGATGGTGCATGGTATTATGTTCAATTATTGAATGGCAAAACCGGGTGGGTGTTGGCGACACTAGTAGATATTGTTGGCACAGCTACACCAATACCATTACCGACGATGATGCCAACTCCCACTAAGGATGCAGCACTAGAATCACTGATGCAAAACCACGTTCAGCGGAATAGCGATTGGACACCTGTTATTAGAAATATCAACGGCACGGATATGATGTTAGTTCCGCTTGGTTGTGCAAAATCAACTTATGGCGAAAGCAATCTAAGTTACTGTTTTCAACAAGCTTTTTGGATTGATCGAACAGAGGTAACTGTTGGACAATTCATATATTTTAACGGTAATGCTGAAGTAATAAATTTTAATTGGGGAGATACTTCTCCACGCGTTGACATCACATATGCTGAGGCTACCGAATATTGTGTAAAGCGTGGAACTCGTTTGCCATCAGATATGGAGTGGTTCTATTCGGCAAGCGGGCCTAATGGTTATGTTTATCCATGGGGGAATGAATTTACTGCTTCTAACGCTGTAGTTAACAGTAATTCAGGATCACATCCCGCATTTGTCGGCAGTAAACCAGGCGGAGTTTCATGGATTGGTGCTTTCGATATGAGTGGAAATGTTTGGGAATGGGTTGATGGAACTGCTGGAATTGATTTTGACAACCGCAAAAAGCCTGATGGAGTTGAAATTCTGAGAGGTGGTTCATGGGATGATTCTGAGTCAAGTTCTCGCACCGATCGTCGCTATATAGTTGATGCTCAAATTAAAGGTAGCACTATTGGTTTTAGGTGTGCGATGGATTATATGGGTTAAGGTTGGATTTGGAAATAGATTTTGCAGGTTGGATATGAGCGAAGCCATAATACAGATGTGATGAGGGTTGCAGCTGGGGAATAGATTATGTCACCTGTTTTTTATTTACTTAGGCGCGGTATTGGATCAGGTATTTCTCTCGTGGTGATGGTAACCGTATTGTTTGGGCTGCTGACACTGGGAATGACAATGGCAGCCGAAGTCTCTTCACCTAAATTGCTTCTCACACCTACTCTAGCTTCCATCGTGAGTAATGCAACAATCGGAATTATTCAAGCTGATGTGCATGTTAATGTTCGAAGCGGGCCGGGTACCGCTTATGCTGTTGTGACGACAATTCCCCCAAGCACACAACTGATTGTACTGGAGTCTCCACCTGACGGGGCATGGATTAAGGTGCAATTGGCTGATGGAACCACGGGTTATGTGTCATCGATTTTGGTGGCGATTGTAATAACACCAACGCCTATTCCACTGCCCATAAACGCAGATGAACTGGCGCAACTCACCGTTCAACAAAATGCGGATTGGGTGCCGCTTATTCGCCAGATTAATGGTGTGCCAATGGCTCTTGTACCCACTGGTTGTTTTCTTATGGGAAGCGACGATGGTGCTGCCGACGAAGCACCTATTCACTGGCAGTGTTTCCAAACGGCGTTCTGGATAGACCAAACTGAGGTAACAAACGGACAATTTGCAGTGTTTGGCGGTACAGCGAACCGAGAAAGTAACCAGATTGACGAAAATTATCCACGTGAGCGTATCAATTGGATGGAAGCGCGAGATTTCTGTATACAACGGGAAGCTCGATTGCCAACCGAAGCGGAATGGGAATATGCAGCGCGGGGGCCGGATGCATTGACCTATCCCTGGGGGCATGATTTTGTAGCGGATAATGTGATATCCAGCAGCGACCAGACAGCGGAGACAGGTAGTAAGCCGATTGGCGCTTCATGGGTTGGGGCGCTGGATATGAGTGGAAATGTGGCTGAGTGGACGAGTAGTTTTTACGATTTATATCCGTATCAGGCGGACGATGGACGTGAAGACCTAGAGGATGAATCGACATTACGTATCCTGCGTGGCGGGTCTTTCCTGAACGATGATACATTGGTACGAGCATCTGCCCGCAGTTGGGTTCATGCTTCTAATGTGAGCATGACGAACGGATTCCGGTGTGCAATGGATTATACGGGTTAAGGTCGTGTTAAGCGGTGGGCGTGGGGTGAGGGATGGGGCATAATTACTGCCGCGCGATTTTTATAACGAGGGGATCATCATCATGGCGGCGGTTGCAGGGGTTGATGAACGTGAATATAAGCGCCGGATACGGGCGTGGACACTTTACGATTGGGCGAATTCGGCCTTCGCCACGACGATTTTAGCGGCAGTTCTGCCGACGTATTACAGCGCAGTAGCAGGGGCAACGCTGCCGAGCCGCGCGGTGGCAACCTCTTAT
Source organism: Anaerolineae bacterium (assembly GCA_019912965.1). GTDB lineage: Bacteria > Chloroflexota > Anaerolineae > Aggregatilineales > Phototrophicaceae > CFX2. The sequence continues at coordinate 1,886 of JAIOHM010000181.1, read as the reverse complement.
TGGAGTTTGGGGCTCAGTGTTTCGCTGTTCATTGTGGCGATTTTGTCGCCCATTCTGGGTACGGTGTCGGATGTGATTCGCGGCAAAAAACGCTTTCTGGCGATCTTTGCAGGCATTGGCATTATAGCAACAGCGCTGCTGGTGCTGGTGGATACGGGGGATTGGGCGCTGGCTTCGGTGCTGGCGGTGCTGGGGCGGATCGGATTTAACGGGTCGCTCTCGTTTTATGATGCGCTGCTGCCGCATGTTGCCAAGCCAGAAGATCAAGACTGGGTTTCGACGCGCGGGTATGCGATGGGGTATCTGGGCGGCGGTTTACTGCTGGCAATTAATGTGGGGATGATCTTCGCGCTGCCGGATAACTGGGGGCCGCGTTTATCGTTCCTGAGCGTGGCGATCTGGTGGGCAGCTTTCTCGATTCCGCTATTTCGACAAGTGCCTGAGCCAGCTTCCGCCAGCGCGAAACTTGCGCCGGGTGAGACGGTCATCGGTGTGAGCATCAAACGCCTGCGGGATACGATGAAAGATATTCAACATTATGGTGAATTGTTCAAATTTTTGATCGCGTTTTTGATTTACAACGATGCGATTGGGACGATCATCGGCGTGGCAGCGATTTATGGGGCGGAATTAGGATTTGGGACCGTTGAATTGATTCTGGCTCTGCTGTTGGTGCAGTTCGTCGGCATTCCATTCAGCCTGATTTTTGGACAACTGCCAAGCCAAGAGGAAAAACGGCGTCCGTTGTATCTGGCATTCATCATCTTTAACTTGATCGCGCTGCCGATTGCGGGCGTCGCAGGGCGGGCGGTTTTGCCACTGAGCATCAGCGGCGCGCCGAGTGAGCCGTTTGTCACGGTCAACGGCAATTTCGGTGAAGGGATTTATCTGGCGAACGGGGCGGAAACCCAGTACAGCGGGGCATGGACGAACGAGACGATTCCGGCGGCAGAATTGGATGCCACAGCGGACGCGGTTTATGCAACAAGTGATGAGATTGGAGCGCGGTTGGATTTTCCGTTTAATGGGCAGCAGGTGGAACTAACCTACAGCCTCGGCCCCGATCATGGGATTTGGGCAGTTGAGATTGATGGTGCGGCATTATTGGATGAAGATGGCCTGCCGATTGCGATTGATGGCTATAATTCGACTGTGCGGCACGGGGATGTTGTGGAATATGAGGCGGAAACGGCTGGGGAACATACGCTGATGCTCATCAATACGGGTGAAAAGAATCCCGACAGCAGCGGCACTGTGATGACGATTGGGCAGGTGAAAGTGCTGCCACCGATTCGCCAGAGCAGTCTGCCGCTGATTATTGTAGGGCTGCTGGTCATTCAAGCAGTTGGGGCAGTCTTCGCTTATTTTCTGGGGCGACCGCTGTTTACAAAGCTGGCGGAAAGTCTGAACACGCAGCGGAGTATTTTGCTGGCGCTGGTGATTTACAGTGTGATTGCCATCTGGGGATTCTTCCTGAATTCGACGGTGGAATATTGGTTCCTCGCGTGGATGGTGGCGATTGTGCAGGGTGGTAGTCAAGCGTTGAGCCGAAGTTTGTATTCGTCAATGTCGCCCGCAGCTAAAAGCGGGGAGTTTTTTGGCCTGTTTGCGATCATGGAGAAGTTTTCTTCGATCATTGGGCCGCTGCTGTTCGCGTTCGCGGCGGTAACACTGGGCAGCAGCCGTCCGGCGATTTTGAGCCTGATCGCATTTTTTATCATCGGCGGGTTTTTGCTGATGCGGGTGAACGTGCCAAAGGGTGTCGCAGTGGCAAAGGCGGAGGATGCGGCGCTGCTGAAGACGAATTAACCGCCGAGAGAAGAAAATGAAGAGATTAAACCACAGAAGTAGCTTCAAGAAAGTTATCGGATACCCCCACCCTAACC
>JAIOHM010000180.1 GCA_019912965.1 Anaerolineae bacterium | reverse complement strand
CTGGCATGGTGCTTGGCCTTATTCTGGAACACATCATGGGTGATCAAACGTTGGAAACCCGCTGGGATGAACTGCCTGATTTTCTGACCGACATGATTTTGGACGGTATAGGAAATTAACGCCGAAGAACCGACGAGTATCGATACCAGCAGCCTCCTGCACTCAATTTAGTAACCGGGTAGCCCGAAATACTCAACCGATCTGGCGCTGTGCGCCGTATCCGAGTAGATGCTGCGCGCCTTCTGAAAGCCCCTTTAAATTTTCTTACGGTGTCGGTTTTAGTTAATCTGGGAGGAGAAAAATCATGAATCCAATTAACATCGCCAGTCCGCAGTTTAAGGCAAATCCGTATCCGATCTATGCTCAGCTACGGGCAGAGTCACCTGTGCATCGCATTATGCTACCCAGTAAACAGCCCGCCTGGTTGGTCACCCGTTATGATGATGTGGTCGCTGTGCTCAAGGATGAACGCCTTGTCAAAGACCGCACCAATGCTATGACTTCGGAACAACTGGGAAAACAGCCCTGGGTGCCCGGTTTCATGAAGCCTTTAGCGCGCAACATGCTCGATCTGGATGCGCCCGATCACACCCGTTTACGGGCGCTGGTGCATAAAGCCTTTACACCCCGTCTCATCGAGCATATGCGCGAACGGATCGAACGGCTCACCAACGAATTGATGGATACCGCCGAGCGCAAAGGCAGTATTGATCTTGTGCGGGATTATGCACTGCCCATCCCGACCACCATCATTGCCGAGATGTTAGGCATCCCGGCGGAAGATCATCACAAATTTAACCGCTGGTCGAATATGATGGTCAACACAGCCTCAGCCATTGATATGGTGCGCCTGATTCCGGCGATGTACCGTTTCATCGCTTATCTGCGCGGTTGCATTAATCAGCGCCGGGCCGACCCACAGGACGATCTGATTTCGGCACTTTTACAAGCCCGCGAAAACGACGACCGTCTGAGCGAGGATGAACTGCTTGGCATGGTTGTACTGTTGCTGGTAGCTGGACACGAAACTACCGTCAACCTGATCGCCAGCGGTTCACTTGCGCTGCTGGAAAATCCTGACCAGATGGCAAAACTGCGGGGTGATCCTACGCTCATCAAATCAGCATTGGAAGAACTGCTGCGTTATACCACCCCGGTGCAAAACGCTACCGAACGTTATGCCAGCCAGGACATCACCCTGCAAGGTGTAACCATCCCGCGCGGGGAACTGGTATTCGCGGTGCTGGCCTCCGCCAACCGGGACGAGAATCAATTCGAAAACCCGGATGTAATGGACATCACCCGCGAGAACAATCGTCATCTCGCCTTCAGCAACGGCATTCACTACTGCCTTGGTTCACCCCTTGCGCGTATGGAAGGCCAGATCGCCATCCAGAATCTTTTGCGGCGGATGCCTAATCTGCATCTGGCGACAGCCCGTGACTCGCTGCGGTGGCGCGGCGGCCTCGTCGTCCGCGCGCTGGAAAAACTCCCCGTTGCTGTTTAAGGCATCAAATGCCACCTTTGTTTTAGCGAAATGGGGAGCTTTTGCCTCCCCATTTCCTGATCCTTTACATCATGCTCATCATCACTGGTGGATTGTTGGCCGTGATGGGTTGTTCACGTTTACGCAGGTGCACCCGAATGCTTTCTTTCGGGCGGACGGTCATCAACTGTTCCGCCACCACATGCTGCCCCGGCACCAATGTCAGATCAAAACGCGCGACAATCGCTGCCAGAATTAAGCGAGCTTCCATCATGGCAAAGCTGTTGCCGATACACACACGCGGCCCTGCACCGAACGGCAGATAGGCGTAACGCGGAATGTTCTTCTCATTCTCTGGCGTGAAGCGTTCGGGAATGAAAGCATCCGGGTTCTCAAAGTAACGCGGGCTGCGCTGCATGGCATACATGCTGAGGTTCATAATCGCATCTTTCGAAATGGTGTAGCCCCGCAGTTGCAGATTCTGATTGGGTGAACGGCTGACGCCCGGCGCGGGCGGATACAGCCGCATAGCCTCCTTGATGACCATTTCGGTATACGGCATATTCTTGAGATCGGCAAGCGTCGGTGTGCGGCCATTCAGCGCGTGGTCAACTTCGGCAACCAATTTGGCGCGGACTTCCGGGTGTTCCGCCAGAAAATAGAATGCCCATGTGAGCACGTTGGCGGTGGTTTCATGTCCCGCAATGAACAGGGTCATCACTTCATCCCGAAGCTGCTTATCATTCATGCTCTGTCCATCGTCATCCTGTGCCAGCAGCAGCATCGACAGCAGATCACCACGATCTTCGCCCGTTTTACGCCGTTCACTGATAAACCGCTGAATGATCGCATCCAATTCCGCAATCAGCTTTTGCTGAGCAATGCGTTTACGCGTCGGCATCCAGTCCGGCAAACGGAGCGCGGCATTAGTGCGTTCGTTGGCCGCATCCAGCACACCGATCATCAAGTTCCCGACACGTTCGGCATCACCGGAAACATCCGCATCAAACAGTGTTTTGCAGACAATGCTCAAGGTGAGCTTCATCATCTCGCGGTCGATCAGCCGCATCTGCCCATCATGCCAGCTTTCCAGCAGTTTCAGGGTATGCTCGGCCATGATCGTGCCATAACTTTCGATGCGGCGGTAGTGAAACGCAGGCTGCGCCAATTTACGCTGCCGCTTCCAGAAATCACCTTCGCTGGTCAGCAGACCGTTGCCCACTACTGGTTTAAAGACGCGGGTGATGATGCCCTTGTTGAATTCGTCGGCGCGTTCCACCAGAATTTCATGCATCAGTTCCGGGTCAGAAATAGTATAGAAATCGATGTTGGCGAACCGGGTAAAGGCAAAACCGCCATAGGTATCCGACATGTGGCGAGCATAAGTCAACTGATCGAACTTCTCACCAGACAAGATGATCTTCATGGCGGGCAGAAAACCGACCGTTTCGCCGGGTGGGTGTTGTTGGGTAGGAGTCATGTGGTTTGTCATCCTCATTTGTGACATTCTTCACTTGTTTACAGAATACGCTATAATCAAATTGCTCGTCAACTTATCAGTTTTGAACACAATGTCATCTTTAGCCGTCAATTCAACCACCCGCGCTGAACGCCGCCGCGCGAATACCCACGAACAGCTTAAAACCGCCTGTGCCGAATTATTGAATGAAATCGGCTACCATGCCCTCACCATCCGCGCGATCACCGATCGAGCCGACATGGGTTATGGCACGTTTTACCTGCATTTCGCGGATAAAGACGATATTGTCTGGGCGGTGGTCTATGACATATCCGAACAGTGGCGTATCCATGTGGATTCACAAATCGCGCATCTGCCTTTTCCATATCGGGAATATCAGTCATGGATTTATGTGTTCCGCTACGTTGAGACAGTGCGTGAGGGATTTGTCGCCATATTTGGCAGCAAGGGCAGCGCCAAACTGCTCCAACGCTATCAGGATTATCTGGCGCAGTTGCATGAGGATAATTTGCGCGAAGGTATTTATGAATCCGGTTTGGATTTACCGCCAGCCTTTATGGGGCAGTTCATAACTGGGGCAATCGTGCGGCTGATGGTGTGGTGGGCGGAGACCCCGAATGATTACACACCAGAGCAACTAGCGGGTATGGTGTATCAGGCAGCCTACCGTCAGCCACCGCCGGAGTAGCTTATTTTATAGGGATATAGATCACTTTATTCTCTAACTCACCATCAAAACTACATTCATCAACAAGGATAATGTGTTCAATCGCTACCCCCATAGAAAGAGATTTTCGCACCTCCAACACGACCGGCATAAACTGCCCATTTCGTACTCGCTCATATGCGAAATGAGTCATCATATGAATATCGTGGGTGAGTAAAATCCGATTTTCATTGGCAGCCCATTCCAAAATTGCTGGATCGTCTTCACCTCTCAAACCAACATCTTGAACCCGAACAAGGTCAATGTCCGCTTTTCGTTGAAATAGACCTTCTATGATTCCGTTATCAAAATTTTCGTCAGCGATGAAGCGCAGCATCATTCATTGCTCTTACGGCGTTCCCGCAAGCGATTCCAGAATTCCGACATATTTTGTTGCGTCTCAACCTCGGCACGTACGGCTTCAGCTTGTTTTTCACTGGCTTCCAAATAGGCGTTTACCTCCGTCTCGTGACGCAGATAATAGGCGATTACAGCGTGGACATCTGCCAGTTCGAGTGTGTCATACCGTAATACAATTTCTTCGGGTGTTGCCCCTTCGCGGTAGGTATAGATGACGGTATCCAGCGTGACGCGCGTTTTCCCAACGCGCAGCACACCTTCCGGCGTCATGACCAGTGGAACAGGTTCGAACAATGGTGTTTGTATCATCAGTTTGACCTCAAATTATTTCCTACAGTGTAGCATAGGTGTGGCTCAAGAAATCACGCGATAAATCAGCAGATCAGCCTCTTGACCAACATACTGCAATTGGATTTGACGATTTAAAAACGCCTCAATGGTCATTTGAGATTCCTGACTGAGAAGGCGATTATGCACCAGCACATATCGCGCAGATGACCATCCCAAAACATCGGCAAAATCGGCATCAAACGAATCGGAAAACGCCAATTCGCCGCTGAGGAACAGCAGCGAAGGATGCTCCCGATAGAACTGAAACACGGAAGCAGGCAGACGGGCGATCATGCCGTTGAGCAGCCGCTTCTGATGGATGTCTTGATAATATTGCAGAATCTCGCCACCCCGCCCGATTCGATCTAAACCGGAGCGCACCCCAAAAGGCACTTCTAGAATAACGAAATCACCCGGCTCATCAGCAAGCTGGTGATAAATCGCATATTCCGGGTAAGTTTGAACGCGCACCGGGTCATGAAATATCGCAAAGACTAAACGCCCACCTATCGCCAAAATGACCACAAGGACTAGCCAACGACTTGAACGGATGCGCGGGAGTAGATATGCAAGCAGATATGCGGCAACCATCCCCAGCCCAATCAGCGCGGGCATAGCCAAACGATAAGGGGTGCGAAAGTTGCTCATCGGCGACCACAGACTCATCATGGCAAATGGCAGCGTAAGCCGCGTTTCGCCCAATTGCAGATATGGCCCAAGCGCCAGCACCAGAATTCCCACCGCCCCCATCAACCAGAAACGATACGCCCCGCGCCAGCGAAACATAATCAGCGCCAGCAGCATCGAAAACAGTAGTTCATAACCATAAACCAGTTCCAGTATGCCGGGGGTGACATAATCACTCAGCCGGAACGAATACAGCATCATACTTTCGAGTACGGGTTGTTGATAACCAGATGTATTGGCGCTTGAAAGTGATGGGTAAAAAATGACAAAAAACGGGATGCCGAAGACCAGTCCTGCGATAACCAATATCAGAATATGTCGGGGCGAGAGAATCGCCCGCCGGTCGCGCCACAAGCGATACAGTCCATAAGCCGACAGCCATAAAGCCGTAAACAGCACGATTTGAAAATCCGTCAGCAGCGCAGCCAGCAGCAGGCCGCCCAGCGCCACACCTTTCAGCCATTTCGGCTGGTCAAGCAAACGACTCATGACCAGAAGTGCCAGACACACAATCCAGATCGAGCCAAATGTTGGCCGTCCCACCGTAAACTGAAACAGCAGCGGTGTGCCCATCATCGCCCACACTGCCGCGATCACCGCCCCCAACATATGTTGAACATAGTTGTATGCCAGTAGATACAAACTGAGTCCGTTCAGAAACAGAGTCAGAATGAGGATGAGGTTATAAGCACCCACCACGCCCAAAATGCCCGTGAATGGATAGGCCATGAAGCCTTGCAGCAGTCCATAAGTGTGCAGTCGTAAATCAGAATTGAAAGGGACGAGAACGGCATCCGTCCCTAGCAAATCCGTCCCAGTATTCAGCGCCCGCCGCACCCAACCGACATTCCAGACCATTGTGGCAACATCAGGGTCACTAGCTGTGCCGGGAATGGCAGAGGTTAATCGAGTCAGCAGCGGTAAAGTGTAGAGGATGGTGACGATTGCAATGATCGTCAGGGCTATCAGATGCGGCACATAGCGAGGTAGCGATGCATTCATGATGACCTGAGCGTGTAAACAAACAATGAAGTTAGTCTAGCACAACTCAGGCCGCCGATTGTTCCACCGGAATATACAGGGTAAAGGTGCTGCCCCGCCCCGGCTGGCTTTCAACCTGTACATCGCCACCATGCGCCTCTGCCACCAGTTTGACGATGGTCAACCCAAGCCCAACGCCGCCCGATTCCAGACGGCGCGCCTCATCCACGCGGTAGAACAGATTGAAGATTTTGTTTTGCTGTTCTTCAGGAATCCCGATGCCCGTATCGGTCACTTCCAGGATCACCTGCCCGCCGGAAACCGACGTTCGCAGCGTAACTGTGCCGTTCGGCGGTGTGAAGTTCAGCGCGTTCACCAACAGATGTTTAATCGCTTGATGCAGCTCTCCCGAATCGGCTGCGATTTTGGGAACATATTGATTCGGCAGGAAAACGATCATCTGCCCACGCGCCCGTGCCTGTACCGAATGTTCAAAGATAACCTGCTCAACCAGCGTATTGATGTCACAAGGAATACGCTCCAAATCAACCAGAGCCGACACCGTATGCAGATTTTCAAGTTGATCGTTCATATGCATAACCGAATGCCGAATTACATCCAGCTTTGCCTCAATCCGGTTCGGTTCGGCAAGATTGACATAGCGTTCGATCAAATAGCGACTGGTTTCAATGGTGGCTAAGGCGGTGCGGAAATCGTGCGAAATGGCCTGCACAAACTGCGTCACCATCGACAGGCGTTCCCGCTGCAAAGCATATTTAAATTCCTGTTCGTTCGCCTGTTTACGCCGGGTCACATCGCGCGCGACACCACTAATGCCAAACAATTTACCGTTCACATAATGCGGCGTCCCACGCAGTTCAAGTGGCACATAATCGCCCTGAACGGTCAGCACCTGCATTTCAAAAATCTGGTTGGTATCGCCTTTCAACACTTTGATGAACGCCTCGCGGGCATTAACCAGATCGTCAGGATGAATGAAGTGGGTGAATGACCTGCCAATCACTTGGTCAGCACGCCAACCCGCAATCGTTTCAAAAGCCTGATTGACGGCGACCACAACACCATCGGCAGATAAGGAGTAAACCACATCATTGACCTCTTCCACCAGACTGCGATAACGTGCCGCCATCTCCGCCAGACGGTAGCGACGGGCAGCGTCTAATCGCCCCCGGTAAGCGCCCATCGCCAAGAGAAAGAACAACAGCAGCAGATTGAACATCAGCGGCCCTTCGACAACCTCGTGCAGTGGAAGATCAGCAACAAACTGGGGCAAGATCAGCATTCCGCCCGCCTGCGCCAAACCGATCAAAACCGTGACCGACGACGACAAGAACAGACTGCCGAACAACGTGAGTACCATCAGATAATACAAGGTGCGGAGGTGCGTTCCTTCGGCATTCACCACCGTAAAAACAAAGATCAGCAGCGAGGCATACACAACGGCTAAACCACTGGCGAACCGATAGTATCCCTTGCGCGTCAGCCAATAGGTGAACAACACCAACAAACCACTCACTGCCGAAGTGCCCATCGACAACAAACGATGACCACTATCCTCAATCGTCAAATAGCGGAACGGCATCACAAAAATCAAAAACAAACCAATCACCAGAAACAGCGACGCCAGAAAACGCGCCGTCAACCACGCTTCCTCATGGCGTTCTAGTGTAAATGGCTCAACCAGATGGCGAATATGTTCGCCCAGACGTTGCAGATGAGATGACTGCGGAATAATCACTACACCTCTAAAAACAAACTCGATTCATTACGTATTATAAAGCCACAATCCTATTCTGACCTTGATGGTTCTGGATATAATAAGCACCATGACTACACATCACTGGCCTGTTTACGGGCATCACTGGGCAGTTGAACATTTACAGAAAGCACTGGCAAACGGGCGCGTTCGACACGCTTACCTGATCGTCGGCACAGAAAGCATTGGCCGCGAAACGCTGGCGCGGGCATTTGCGATGGCGCTGAACTGCACTCACGATGACGAAGCCGCCCGTCCGTGTGGCGAGTGCCGTTCGTGCAAATTGATCGCGGCAGGCAGCCATGCTGATATGCTGTATTCCGAACTTGATCCCAACACCGGAGCGCTGCGGATTGAAGAAGTGCGTGCTGTCATGCAAAAACTGGCTCTGAAACCCTACGAAGCCCGCTACCGCATCGCCATCTTCCGCGATTTTGACCATGCGCGCGGACAAGCACAGGATGCCCTGCTGAAAACATTGGAAGAACCACCGCCTCATGCCCTGCTGTTTCTGGTCGCCCCCAGCACAGAAACCTTACTGCCAACCATCACCAGTCGCAGTCAGGTGATTCACCTGCGCCCGCTTCCGGCAGAAGTCGTTCGAGAATCCTTAATTCAATATAAGGGTGCAGCACCGGAACAAGCCGATTTGCTGGCGCGACTCAGCGGCGGACGTATGGGTTGGGCGATTCGGGCGCTGGAAGACCCGGCCATTCTGGAACAGCGGTCAGGTGCGCTCAATTTGTTAGAAGATGCACTGCACCAAAACCGCGCCAAACGATTTGAAATGGCCGAAGATTTGAGCAAAGACAAACTGGGACTGTATCCGCTGTTGGAACTCTGGCAAACCTACTGGCGTGATGTGGTGCTGCTGGCCGAAGGTGCAGGGGATATGCCCGCCAACGGTGATCGCCGCGAATCGCTGGAACAATTGGTCAGGACAATTGAACCGGGCGAGGCACTGAAAGCACTGCAAGCCACCCGCACCATGCTCAACAACCTCAGTATGAACCTAAATCTGCGCCTCGCTTTGGAGGTGATGTTCCTCGATTATCCGGGTCTCAGCGCCGGACGATAAAGGTAACCGTGCTATAGTTGTTACCAGTAGTCAGAGGGCATATTTATGGTACTCGACCAAACACGAACTTACACACTTGATGAATTTCGCACCATTGAGGATTTGCCAGAAAATCAGGGCAGATTGCTCGAACTTATTGAGGGGGGGATCATCGAAAAAGTGGCAAGTTTTACCCCATCTAAAATTGGTTCACGAATTAACCGCTTTGTAGGTAATTTCGTTGACGAACAGAATCTCGGTTACGTGACAGGTGCAGATGGCAGCTACGTCATGTCAGATAAGAATTCGTTTATGCCAGATGTTGCCTATATTTCAAGAGAACGCCTTCCAGAAGAACCGCATCGAGAAGCACCTGTGCCACCCGATTTCGCAGTTGAAGTGAAATCCCCTACTGATTCAAAACGAGAAATGCGAAAAAAAGCCGAAAAATATTTGGCATTTGGAACAAAGCTCGTCTGGCTGGTTTTTCCAGACGAGCAAGAAGTCGAGGTCTACGATGGTGACAACGATGTGCAGAATTTCGGCATGGACACTGTGCTAAACGGTGGCGATGTGTTGCCCGGTTTTAGGTTAGCGGTGAGCGATATTTTCAAATAGGCTTCTGCCAGATCAGCGAATAGCGCCAGAACAGATGCTTACGAACGACCGCGCCGGGTAAAAATTGATCACAGCAGGCACGCACCGCGCTCACAGGTGGATAGACATCAGTTGCCCCATGGGCTTCCCACGCCTGCCGTGCTTCCTCAGACTGCCGCATGCGCGTAAGTTTCTTAGAAGTTTATACTTGCGTGATTTGAGGGTTGCAACCATAAAGCTTTGATCTGACTCTCATGCAAACTGATTATAGAGCCTTCAGCAAATTCGACGTTTTGATATTGGTCAAACTTATTATCAGAATGCACGCAGATCCAACCGATATGTGGGTCGAATAGGGTTTTCCACGTTTTATCTGTATCAACTTTGACAGCAACACCCGCTTTGACAGAATCCCCAAATGTTACTTTGACACCTGCACGTTTAGCTATAACTTGTGGAAGACTTCCCTTAACCCACGCTGTATAAGCGTGAAGACCCCAAGGGAAAAGCAGAAATCGGTCTTCGATATTAACTTCGATTTGCAATGTTCCTATAGATAAGGTCATTCCTCCCTGCGCAAGATGTTCATCTTTGGCAATAAAATCAAAAGAATACTCCTGCATGTTATAGATCAGTTTCCCGTTTAAGGGTATGTGATCGTCGTATAGAGTAAATTTCATTCACCCTCCTCTAAATTGGAAATGAACTACTCGTTTATTTGCTACATCAATAACAACTTTCCATACTCCTAGTGCAAAATCAGCGATCAAAAATTGAATAAGTTGAGAACTGTTGTGTCCTGAAGGGAGTACACAGGCGACTTCGTAAGATGGAGGGTGTCAGCGCGCCATCAGGTTCACAAACACCACTTTTGGCATGAACCCAACGAGGTTCAATCGGATTGAGCCAAGGACTTGTGCCAGATCAGCGAGTAGCGCCAGAACAGATGCTTGCAAACGACTGCACCGGGTAAAAATTGATCACAGCAGGCACGCACCGCGCTCACCGGTGGATAGACATCATTCGCGCCGTGTGCTTCCCATGCCTGCCGCGCTTCCTCCGATTGACGTACCCGGCCTGCTTTGGCCCATTTGTAGGCCGCGTTTAAGGGCATTGCAACGAGGCTTCGCAGCACATCACCAACCGTCTCCGCCCGATACAAATCCAGCACCATCAATACGCCGCCGGGTTTGAGCGCGTCCCGTAGTTTGGGTAAAACGCTTTCGAGCGATAAATGATGCAAGGTGGCGATGCTGGCGATGCAGTCAAACGACTCGTTGGGAATATCCCATTCCATCAAATCCGTCACGCGGTAATCAATCTGCGGGCAGTCGCCGGAACGTTCCCGCGCAATCCGAATCATCTCCATCGAAAGATCAATAGCGACTACTTGCTGTGAACGGGCTGCCAGCAAACGGGCAAATGTTCCTGTACCACAGCCAACATCCAAAGCCGTTTGACAGTTATGAGGTATATGTTTGAGCAGATAGGGGTGGTAATGATCGTTGTGATTCCAGCCTTCGCCGGAAACCAGTGCGATGCGGTCAAAATCGGCACGAACCTGTGATGTGGGGTTCAAGTCATCCTCCAATGTGATGCCCGCCCTCGTAAATCACGCAGACATTCCGGCGGCGGGGAATATGCCCCCAAAGCATCCGTTCGATAATGAAAATCTGAGCCGCCCGTGATGACCAAATGATGAGCGCGTGCCAGTCCCCTCAAATTCGCGCGCACAGTCTGCCCGTTGGCGGGATGCAAAACCTCGACACCATCCAAACCAGCCGGAACCAGTCGTTCAACCAGCGTTCTATAATTCCTTAAAAGGCCGGGATGTGCAAGCACTGCTGCCCCACCCGCACCGTGTATCAACGCGATAGCTGTTTCCGGCGATGGACGTTCCCGCAGGACATATGCCGGACAGCCTTCCCCTAAATAACGGTCGAAGGCCGAACGTACATCCTCCACATGCCCGGCTTCCAGCAGTGCGTGGGCGATATGAACCCGCCCAACCACACCTTCGCCAGCAATCGCCAGCACCCGTTCCCAGGCTATCGAAATCCCCAACTGATTGAGCCGTTCGACGATCTGTTGTGCGCGGGACAAACGATCACTACCGAAACGGACAATGGCAGTTTGCAAAGCTGGATTTTCCGGCTGGATGTAGTAGCCGAGTATATCGACGCTTTCGCCATCAGCCTCAGCGCTGATTTCAATCCCCGGAATCAAAACAGGCGACCCTAAAGCCGCCTGCTGTGCTTCTGCAATTCCGCTGACCGTATCATGGTCGGTGATTGCAATTGCGTTCAAACCCCGCTTCCGGGCAAGCTGAACCAATGCCGATGGCGTAAGCTGCCCGTCGGATACCACCGTGTGCGTGTGTAAATCCAGTCGCAGACGTTGGCTCTAACGCGGCTCAACCGCAAATCGCACAGCCGTTCGTTCCTGACCATCAATATCCACCTCAGTAAAAAATGGAGTGAATACGATGTCGATCTCGTCCCGGCTGAGGTATCCCCGCGCAATCGCCAGCGCCTTGACTGCCTGGTTGACCGCACCCGCGCCGATAGCTTGCACCTCGGCGTAGCGATGTTCACGGATTACCCCGGCAATTGCGCCTGCTACCGCTGTCGAACGAGACTTGGCTGATACTTTAATAATATCTGGACTGGTCACTACGTGTTCGTCTTCCGGGTTCATTGTGTTCCTCGCGTTCGATAGTCCGAACAATCCCCTTGTACGAATGCGATTGGCGCGTACTACAAAAAACCAGTTTGTAAAGTGCCATCTAAGACTACTTTTACGGATTTAAGGTTTTTTTAATTTTACATGAAAATCTAAAGCGAGTCCACCAATACGGGTTGTAAGACACTAACCTAGTGGTACTATATGCACAAACTTTGGAGGCTCGGTTTTCCTTACATGCTTGATTGGTTGATTGTTGGGGGTGGGATTCATGGTACCCACCTATCCCTTTATCTGACGCAGCGGCGGGGTGTACAGTCAGTGCGAGTGCTCGACCCACACCCCCAACCGTTGGCACTGTGGCGTCGATTCACGACCAACACCGGGATGGAATTTCTGCGGTCGCCGCACGCCCACAACCTGCATTTCGACCCATTCTCGCTGGTGACATTTGCCCGGACACAAGTTGGTGAACCGCTGGCACGCTTCATCGAACCCTATGGACGTCCGGCACTCGAATTGTTCAATACCCACAGCGACCGTTTGATTGACCGTTATAAGCTGGCTGATTTGCGGCTGACAGGACGCTTGCAAGGTTTAACCCGGCTGACGGATGGCTGGCGTGCGGAAACCGATAACGGAGCAGTCGAGGCGCGGCGGGTAGTGCTGTGTATCGGCATGACCGAACAGCCTTACTGGCCGGAATGGGCACATGATTTGGGAACCAACGTTCACCATATTTTTGACCCAACCTTCAGCCGGGAGGATTTGCCCCTATGGAAACAGGCATTGGTCGTTGGTGGGGGTATCACGGCGGCACAAACAGCGATTGCGCTGGCATTGCGCGCGCCGGGGACGGTTACACTCTTGATGCGACATACTCCCCGCATTCACCAGTTTGACTCAGATACAGGCTGGATTACCCCGCATTATCTGGATGGTTTTTATCACCTGTCAGATTACACTGCCCGCCGCAAAATGATTGTCGAGGCGCGCCACCGGGGTTCGCTGCCCGTTGATGTGGCGAAAGAACTGGAACGCGCCGTCCAGGATAACCTGCTGATTCAGCAAACGGATGAAGTAGTTGGGGCACAGCGCACACCTTCCGGGATTAACCTGCATTTAGCCAGCGGTGACCATTTGACAACCGATTGTTTGGTGCTTGCAACCGGATTCACCCCACATCGCCCCGGCGGTGAGTGGCTGGATGTGGCAATACAGAATTATGAACTGCCAACCGCGCCAGATGGCTACCCGATCATTGATCGTACCCTGTGCTGGTCGCCCGGCTTATATGTTACTGGGCCGCTGGCAGAACTGGAAATCGGCCCGGTCGCGCGCAATTTTATTGGGGCGCGACTGGCCTCTGAACGCATAGGAGAAATCTTGAGATGAGAGTTCGAGCATGGCCGATACTATTGGCAGGCGGCGCGGCGGCGCTGGCAAGTGTAGTGATCGCGCGGCGCAATCAGGTGGAGCCGATTGATCCGCAGTCGCTCATCATCCGCTTGGGTGATGAAATGCCGGAACGCATCCTGAAATTGGAAGGCGTCGCCAACTTCCGTGATGCCGGTGGTTATCGAACCGCTGAAGGTAGACAGGTGCGAAAAGGTCTGATTTACCGCAGCGGCGCATTGGGACACCTCACGCCGACCGACTGGGAAACCATAAATAAGATCGGCATCAAGCTGGTTTGCGACCTGCGAAGCCGGGACGAAGCCCAGACCGAACCGGATAATCTGGTGGATGGCATTGAATATCTGCATTTGCCGCTGGATGCCGATACGCGCGAAGAACGCCGCCGCCGTTTGCGTGCCTTGCTCTTTAACCGCCGCGAACTGATGCGGATGATGCCCGTCTTTTATACGCAGGTGATGATTGACCGGAACGCAGCCCTGTACGGGACGATTTTAAAACGGTTGGCCGACCCGGCTAACCTGCCTGCCGTCATACACTGTACCGCCGGAAAAGATCGCACGGGTGTTGGTGTGGCGCTGCTGCTAACGCTGTTAGGAGTCCCGGAGGATGTCGTGATCGCGGATTATTCCTTGAGCAATCTGTATTACGATAACTTCTACCAATATGGGCAGCAGATGGTACGCCCGCTGGCATGGCTGGGTATTCGGGCAGAAGCTATTCAACCGCTGTTGGTGGCTGACCCGAACAACATCCGGCTGGCATTGGGGCATGTTCGGAGCTATCACGGCGGGATCGAGAATTATCTGCGGACGGCTGCTGGGCTGGATGACGAAACCCTCCAAAAACTGCGAAACAATTTTCTGGAGTAACATCTACACCAGATAACTGATTTTCCCCTCCACTAACCGCTGATTTCCAGTGGGGCAGATGCATCATGCCCTTCGCTTTTCGCCACCTTTGAATGCCCCTGTCTCCAATTTTGAACCTTTATCTACCCGATTAAGTGATTAAATCAGCTAAATGCATTATTCGCCAAAAAGTAGATTGGATGAAAAATGGTTACGCTCGACCCCGTTCAAACGTTGACTCGTAAAATTAACGCTCCTCTCGCTCAGGTCGACGAGTCGTTCGCCACCAAAGACGGCCTCTCCGATTGGCTGGCCGATCAAGTCTATCTTCGTGCCGAAGTTGGCGGACATCTCCTGCTGACGTGGTTCAACAACCGCCATGTGACTGGCATCTTCACGGTTGTCGAAAAGCACAAGCAGGTGGCCTTTACATGGCGTGAAAATAACGCCGAACTGCTGGTCGAAGCCGATTTTCAGGAACAGAATGGCAGCACCGACCTGACCCTGAATCTCAGCGGTTTCGCGCCGGATGCCGATGTGAACGCGATTTATGACGAATGGAACACCCACCTCGATAATCTTAAACTCGCGCTGGAAAGCGGTGAAGATGGCCGCATCACCCGCCGCGTTATCATCGGCATCTACCCGGCGGATTTTAATGCGGACATCGCCGCCAAACTGGAAGTCCCCGTCACCGAAGGGACTCGCGTCGGCAATCTGATCCCCAACTTTGGCGCGGAAAAAGCCGGACTGAAACCCGATGATGTCGTCGTCGCCGTGAACGGGCAGACTGTGACCAACACCATGCCCATGTTCATGCACATGCGCCACAACCGCCCCGGCGATTCGGTCGAAATCACCTACTATCGCGGCAGTCAGAAACATACAGCCCCCATGATCTTGTCTGGCTATCCAGTACCCGATACTGCCGCCGATTTTGCCGCCCTCGCTGCCCGCACCGAACTCACTTATGCTGACCTTGACCGCAAACTGTCGGCCTTGTTCGACGGGGTTTCCGAAATTGAAGCGGCCCAAAAACCTGCCGAAAAAGAATGGAGTGCGATGGAAGTTCTTGCACATCTGATTCTGTCCGACCGCTGGATGCAGCAGTGGATCGGCACGGTCATGGAAGGCACAGGCGAGGCCGAAGGTTGGTCAGGCAATTACAGCGCCCGCATCGCCAGCATCACCGCCACCTATACCAACACCCACGTTCTGCTGGCTGAACTCCGGCGTGGGTGGGCAGAAACCGTCGCCCTGCTGCGGCATACCCCGGCGGAAGCCGCAGCCCGTAAAAGCAATCTGTGGTGGATTAACTTCGAAATCGACAGCATGGCACGCCACGCCGAACAGCACTGCGACCAGATCAAAGCCGCCCTCGCCGCCGCACGGGGTTAACGCTTATCCCATAATCCATTTTGGAGAGGCACAACACACCGTGCCTCTTTTCTTTTTATACTGCTCCTAACCTCTCTCGTCATCGGCCTATGCTACAATCAAGCTATTCAGTAAAAGGAACTTTGTAACCTATGTGGCGATGGATTTTGCTGGCGTTAATCGCCATTAGTATTGTGGTGTTCGGCTTTAGCCTGATCGACTCGACAGCAGGAGATACCGTCAACGCCAATACCCAGTTCGATAGTGTAGCCGACGATACCAGCCTGTATAAACGCGCGGTCGATCCCTGGAATTGGGAATTTCCCAAAGATTTCGGCGCACACCCCGAATTCCAGACCGAGTGGTGGTACTACACAGGCAACATCGAGGATGCCGATGGACGGCGTTTTGGCTACCAGTTCACCATCTTCCGCCGTGCCATCTTGCCGGAGTCCTTCGACACCACTTCCGAATGGCGCACTGATCAGGTCTACATGGCACATTTCGCTGTCTCGGATATTGAGGGCGGGCAGTATTATCATGAGCAGCGTTTCAGCCGGGGTGGGGCGGATTTAGCCGGGGCGACTGCCGACCCGCTGTATCATGTGTGGCTGGAAGATTGGCAGATCATCGCGGAAGATGACCAAGCCGCACAAACGCGCATCAGCGCCAATGCCGAATCCTTCGCTGTTGATCTGACTCTCGAACAGACCAAGCCGCCCGCGCTGCAAGGCCAAAACGGTCTCAGTCCCAAGAGCGCCGAACCCGGCAATGCCAGCTACTATTACTCGCTCTCCCGTCTGCTGACCGAAGGCACAATCCGCGTGGGCGATCAGACCTTCACCGTCACTGGAACGACTTGGAAAGATCACGAATTCAGCACCAGCGCTTTAGGCACAAACGCTCTCGGTTGGGATTGGTTCGGCCTGCAATTGGATGATGACCGCGAATTGATGCTTGGTCAAATCCGGCTGAACGATGGCGAACGCGAACCCGCATTCGGCGGCCTTTTAGTCAATCCCGATGGCACAACTCGCTACCTCAAAAGCACCGATTTCACCTTTGAAGTCACTGGCACATGGCAAAGTCCCCATACAGGCGCGACATATCCCGCAGGCTGGAACATCACCATTGATACAGGCGACGATGCCCCCCTAAACTTGACTGTCACCCCGCTGTTGGCCGATCAGGAATTGCACGGCAGCGGCGGTACCGATTATTGGGAAGGGGCGGTACAAATCGGCGGCGATGTCACGGGCTATGGCTATGCCGAACTCACCGGCTATGTGCAAGCCATGACCGGACGGTTCTAACGCTACAAACCGGAGGCTAATTCAGCCGCAGGAAGCGTTTAGCCAGCCTGTTCATGGCCTCTTCGTAAAATTCGGGCAGCAGTGTGATGGCATTGTGACTGGCAATATCCTGAATGTCCTCTGGCAATTGGTCTTTATCCAGAACGAACTTGTCCACCAACAGCGGGATGATCGTCTTGCCGAGTGATAATGCAGATTGGATTTCCCGCTTTACCCATTCGGATTCCAGTGTGCCGGGTGCAAGCACCACCACAAAATAGTCACAGTTTTTAATCGCCTTTTCGATGATTTCCGCGAAGTGTCCTTCATTGATGTCATCAATATCGATGAACACATTTGCCCCACGCTGGCGTAGACTCTGCTCAATCGACCGTGCCTGCCCCCAGCTTGGCCCACGCCGATAGCTGATAAACACCAGCGGCGATTTGGATGAAGCACTCCTCAGAGATGCGACTTCCGATTTGCTTCCCCGCTGCCACATAACCAGACCGCCCACAATGACTGCTAACCCGGCCAGCCCCAGAACAATCACTGCTGGGTTAAGGCCGCCACCTGCGGGATTCACCTCAATCTGAAGGCTGTACTGCCCGCCCTCAATATCCAGATATTCAAGGCCACCGTCCAGATTGCGCTGGATAATCCAGACTTCGAGATTCAGATTTTGCAATCCACTGGCGATTTCCTGTGGGGTCAAAATCCACGACCAGCGTGTCAGGCTCGATGTGACCAATTTGGCCTGATTAAAATTGCGCTCGGCATCGCAGCCCTCAAAACTCTGTTCTGAGCACAGCAGAGTCGCCCCCATGCGCTGGTAAATCAACAGCCCACTGTCCGTGAGAATGGGTAGGCGCGGTGTAGCAGTTAGGTTAGCCGCTGACGAGGTGGCACGCGGTACGGGTGTGCCTTGCAATCCGTTCGGCGTGGGCGTGATATACAGGTTATCCAGATGCAGTTCCAGTTCAACCGTCAGCGTTTCCGGGTAGCGTACCGAAGACGGAGCATAAATTCGCAGCGTTCCATCCCCAATCACCTGCCCGGAAACGTCGCTCCGAACCAGCACCGATGCATCCGCAATCACCAGCGGCGTAGATGAGGCAGTCGGTTGGGCTAGTGATGCGGTTGGCAGCGGCGTCGGCGTCCAAGTCGGCGGCAGTGTGGGGCGGGGAGGTGTATCGGTTGCAACCGCGACAACCGCTGCCGTAGTTTGCTCAGTTGGTAATTGTGCCCCACCTTCCGGGGTTGGCGTGGGATCATCACCTGCGGATGCTTGCGCCAATGCCGTCGCTGTTAGGTAGATGGGTTCTGGATTTGTCTGAGTTTGAGCTTGAGAGGTCATAAAGCCAGCTGTCATAACCATCATGGTTTCGACGCCGGGAATGATTGGTGTTGGTGTGTCAGACGCGCTAATTTGTTGGCTGCTAGATGTGCTCGTTATAGTCGCTGTTGGTTCAGAGGTTGGGGTTTCGGTGAAGGCAAATGTTTCTGATGCATTCACGCCCGGATCATCATCGGTAGGGTCACTGCTGTTGTTGCTCGTCCCGCCATCGTAGCGTGTGGCACATAGAATCGTGTCCTCAAAATCCGCCTCGGTTAAACCTAACATGTCCAAACTGGCTTCAGTCCCGTCAAATACGAGGTACATATCGGTCGTGCTGCCTGGCTCAAAGAAGTAATCTTCAAGCCATTCGCCTTCGCGGCGTCCGAGTGTCGGCGGTGTGCGGTCTTCAGTCCGGCTGTCCGATTCCCAAATAGGGTAAATGTCATCTTCGTCAGGCCCGGTCACCAGTGCCACCAACGCCAGTCGCAACCTCGTATTTGCAGGTTGCCGCCATGCAATGGAAAAATCTCTCAGCAAGGCCGTAACCCGGCGGCCAGTGGTTACTTGAAACTTCACCAGTCCATTGGGCAGGAAGCTGTCGAACTCAACCCGCAGCAGTGAGGTTGAACAATCTGGGGTAGGCGTAAAAGTGGGCGTATTGCCACCGGGCAGAACAGTGCGGACGTCCACCAGCGCCAGCAGCAGCGCCGCCAGCAGGTAGCCGCCCAGCCAGATTGCCAATCGCCGATTTCTGTGCTGGTTTATCTTCATTTGCCCGCCTCCCAACCGTATCCTGAAATAATGCTATCGCATCTCGCGCTCATCTGCCCGCGTGGATTCCGAACCAGTCAGCACGAACGTCCCGGATTGCGTACATAATTCACCGTAACTTTCGCTCTGCACACGCAGCGTCCAGTCATATTGTCCCGGTTTACCCAGCCGCTTCAACGGAATCTGAATCACAACTTGTTCACCGCCGGGCAGCTCAACCCCAAAACCCTCGCCCGCCCTCACAGGTTGGAATGTAAGCTGAATTTTCGCTTCGGTTGCGGGTGTGCTGGCGAAAATCGTCACCACATTATCCCAGCCGAAGTACCGCAAACGCCCGGAAGTTAATGCCAGATTATGTATCGGCTCAAAAGCCGCGCAAATCGTCTCGGCGCTGAGGGTTGGGGTAAGGCTAGGGGTGACTGTCTTCGTTGGAGTCGCGGTTGGGGGTTCAGGGCTTGGCGTATCGGTTGGCGTCCAGGTCGGCGGCAGTGTCGCGCGTGGTACTAACGGAATCGGGGTAGAAACCTGTGCCACAGCAGTTCCATTAGGTGAGTTAATAACAGCCCCACCGCACCCCGCCAGCAGAAGGCCGATGATGACCACAGTGAGGGAAGATAAAAAGATACGCATCCCGTCATTGTAATCCACCCAATAAAAAGGAGCGAACCCTATGGCACGCTCCATCTTAACCTTTTTACGGATTGACCGGGCTTTTAATTGTCGCCCAGTCGTCGTTCCGTCCCCAGCCGCAGACGTTCAATATTTTCGCGGAAGCGGTAGAAAATCATGACGGCGACCGCCACGAAGTACAGCATATATTCAGGCCGCATCAAACTCTGGTTGATGAGTACGAATACCCACAGGATTGAAAGCACGCACATCATCAGCACCGCCAGCGATACATACCGCGTCGCCGCAATGATGAACCCGCCCAGAATGCACATCCCGACAATCATCTGAAAGGGTGCCATCATCAACAGCGTCCCAAACCAGATGGCCGCGCCCTTACCGCCGCGCAGTGTCCCGGTGATGAGTGTGGCAAACAGCGACCAGTTATGCCCAATCACAGCAATAGTCGCAGAAATGACAGTAGCCGCTTCCCAATGTTCCGGCAGCAGCAGTCGGGCAATCACAATGGCGGCAACACCCTTCAGGCTGTCACCCGCCCAAACCAGAATGCCCCACCAGAAACCCAGCGCGCGAATCACGTTGGTCGCGCCCATGTTTCCGCTGCCTACCTCAAAAATGTTCACGCCTTGCTTTTGAGCGACCAGATAGGCAGTTGGAATCGATCCTAACAGGTAGCTGATGACAACCACCAGCATAATATGCAGACCATTTGCTTCGATCATACCTCCACCCTCCTGCTTGCTCGTAAGTTTAATATAACATGAACTTTCTAAAGATAATTTAAAAAACCCTTGATTCATCCATAAGTTACAGCGATTTACGAAAGTCTCATCTAACACATATCCAGCAGCGGGCAGACGTGCTAAAATATGCCGCTATGCGATGGATAACTATTGGGACACGCAGCACTGTGTCCCGTCTCATGACCCTACTGTTGTGCGGCTGGCTGCTGGCAGCGGTGCAAACCTCGGCGCAGGATGCAACCAGCGATTTGCTGGGACGCATCAATAACCTGCGTGCATCCAAAGGCCTGCCCGGTTACGCCCTCAATGGTTCGCTGGCGGCGGCTGCCCAGAATCAAGCCCAATGGATGATCGATAACGACTGCGCCATTGCCCACACCCGCCCGGATGGCTCTAATCCCCGCAGCCGTGCCCGCGCTGCTGGTTATGGCACAGACGAAGTGAGCGAAAACATCTACTGCGGCGGACTGGCAAGTGCCGACACCGCCTGGATATTCTGGATCAATTCCGGCATTCACTACGCTGGCTTGGTCAACGCCCGTTATAAAGAAATTGGAATCGGTTCGGCTTCCGGTGCGGCTGGCACTAGTTATGTTTTGGTGTTCGGCAATCCCGGCGGCCCGGCTTATGTCCCGCCTGCACAGGCAGCCTCATCCGGCGATTCACAATCGGCTGCCCCATCCGGCCCACCGTCGTATGTAGTCGGCGCGGATGAACATGGCAACATTCAGCATCAGATTCAGGAAGGCGATACCCTCGGCCAGATTGCGCTGATTTACGGTTACACATGGGCGGATATTCCGACGATGCTGGCGCTCAATGGCATGACCGAAGCCGATTACCGGGATCTGGAAATTGGTGAAATATTCTTGGTGCCGCCTCAAGCCGGAACCTACACACCTACACCCGGTGAACCACCCACTGCCACACCACCACCCCCGCCGACCGAAGTTCAGGAAACCACCCCCGAACCCACAACAGCCGACGATATGGGCATTATTCCAACCCCAACCGTGCTATCCGTAGCGCTTGCTGCCTCCGTACCAGAGTCGTTGGTCATGCTTGTCCCAACCGCCACCGCTTCGCCCGCAGCGACCGAAATCGCCATGCTGGAAACCCCGATTATGACCAACCTTGCTGCCAACGGAGTCATAACCCCTTCTGGCACATCACCCTGGCTCATAATTGCGCTGGTAGTACAGATCGGGGTGCTGCTGTTGGCCGGATTTGAATTTTTACGCCGGATGGGCCGTCGATGAACCCACTTCGCCGCTACCTCCGTGCTTTCATCCGCGCCCTGCAAATGACGCTCCGGGGCGAAAAACCATCTGCCGCACCTGCGATTATGCACTGGTCGCGCCAGCTTACCCGGTTAATGGATGATCTGTATGCAGTTGTCGAGCAAAATGGGTTGGATAAAAACCAGCGCCAGCAGACCCGCATCCGTTTGGATGGCCGCGTGATGAGTTTGGAAACCGCGCTGGCGACCGTCCGCTATCATGCCACCCACGAATACCCAACGCTGATCGGCTACGGCATCAACAACACCAACCTCAACGCTATCTACGCCAGCAATATGAACGACCGTTATTGGGTGGCTCGCCTGCTGGAAGACCTGCCTAATCCAGCGGTACAGGCGGCCCTCAACCGGGTTGCTGCCCATCTCGACTCGATTCCATCGCCGGATACAGCCGGTTAATTTCTTAACGCCGGAAAATCACGTTTTAATGTTATCGTAGTCACAAGGTACTATCCCCCCGTAAGTCTGTCGCAAGGCCGACATGGTTAGGCTATAGTTAGTAAATGTAACGAACTATAGACTTGGATGCGGGTGGATGGATACTGAATTCAATTCAATGGAACGCTTTCATAAAACGCTCCGAATCGCCATGAAGAATGAGGCGATGCTTATGGTAATAGACACATTGGTAAAAATGGCCGAGTTGATGGTTCATAAGGGCGAGAAAGAACGCGCCGCCGAAATTTTGACCATCGCGCTCCAGTACCCCATGCGTGCTGGAACCCGCAGCCGTGCCCAGTCCCTGTATGACGATCTGGAAGCCGAACTCTGCCCCCGCGTCTTCGTGGATGCCAGACAATTGGCACAGGAAATCACGCTGGATGATTTACTGGCGGCCATCCTCGGCAAAGAAGACGAACTTAATTAGCGCTTGCTGGTGTCTTTTTTGTCCCGTGCCTCGCGTAATGCATCGCGCATTCGCACGCATTCCTGCACGGCATTGACCGCGATCATTCCGTGCCACCCCGGTGTATTCATATATTCCACGCCGATCAAACCCGTGTAGCCCGCCGCCAGCACATCTTTGACCACCTTCGCCGGCTCAATGCGCCCCCGGTCAAACGGCGTTTGGAGCTGCGCCCGCGCCGCCTGCCGGATTTGAATATGCCGGGTGTGCGGCAGCAGTTTGAGGATGTCCTCATGAAACACATCCTGGCACACCATCTGCGCCCAATCCAGCGTCAGCTTTAACCCCGGCACATCGTTGACGAATTTAAGCGCGGATTCCGGCGTCTGTGCCATCGAGTCCATATGTGGCTCAATGCTGATCGGCAAACGCGCCGCCTGTGCCACCTTGACCATCTCCTGCAATGCCGTCACCGTCCGGTCATACGCTTCTGTATCCTCTGCCGGATGCGTTAATCCCGCCGAAAGCGTGATCCCCGCCGTACCCAGCGCCACCGCAAACGGTACCAGCGCCTTGAACAGATCAATTTCTTTCTGTCGTCGGCTCTCATCCGCCAGCGATATGCGCGGCAGCAGGATATAAAGATCGCTCACCTTCAGATCAAACAAGTCCAGATCAGCCCGAATATCCGCCGCTTCTTTACGCGGATTTTCAGCCGCGCGCTGCGTATTCAGGTTCGCCCCGCTGCCAATATCCACATACCGGAAACCCATCCGCGCAATCGTGCCCAGCGCCTCCGGCAGCGTCAGATCACTAAACGCCCATGTATGACACGCAAATTCCAGCATTCTACAACCCTCGCCCCCCAAGCCAGCCCACGATATGTTCAGCCACCGACTGCCATCCAGCTTCCAGCATCATATCATGTGCCATATTCGGGAAAATGACCGCCTCGGTTCCATATGCCCGCGCGGTTGCCTGTTCCTCACCGAGCGAAAACACCTTGTCATTCGCCGCCGCCAGCACCAGCAGCGGAGTCTTCACCCGTTTCGGACGTGGTAGATGCAAAAGCCCGCTGTCCAGCGCCATCAAAAACGCCTCATCTTGCAAACGCGCTGCATAACCCCGCACCTTTTCATCCGGCATATCCGCCGAAAAGAATTCCCGTTTCGCTTTTTCCGGTGTATCCACAATCGGATACAAACTCAGTGTCCCAAATGCCCGCAGCATCATCAGCGGATGCCGAATCATCTGCCGCAGGGTGAACGGCAGCGAACCCCACCTCGGAATCGAAGCCATCAAGACTCCGGCAGGTGCTGGGTACTGCTCCAGATACTTCTGCACCACATACCCACCCATCGAATGGGCTATCAGAATCGGATGTGGTGTGATGCTCTCGGCTATTTGTCGTACATCCGCCACATAGTCCGCCGCCCGCATCCATCGCAGTGCCTTGTTTTTCCCGCTGCCACCGTGTCCCCGCAGACTGAGTGCATAACTGCTGTAACCCTGCCCGGCGAAGTACGGCAAAAAATATTCTTCCCAGCACCACGCCCCATGCCATGCCCCATGCACAAATAAAATCGGCGTCGCTTTTGCCTGACCTGTCGCCTGCCTGGAAAGAACTTCGAGTTCCATATCAGCCTCTTTCGTAGCTATCCAGATAGAACTGCTTTTGCTGCTTTTTATCGGCGTCGGTAGTGCTTTCATAAACCGCTATTTCAGAAAGTGCCTGCCGCACGATCACGGTATGATGCGTTCCGTTCTCGTCAGCAAACCTTGCTTGCCAGCGATCTTCACTCACTGATTCGACACCCACGACCCGCAAGGCATTACAATCCATGATGCCCGTCTGTTCCCGCAGGAAATACTCCGCCGCCTGCACAAACGAATCATCTGTGCATCGTCCCCTCAGGTGCGACAGCAAAACCTGTTCCCGTTGTTCCGCCTCAACTAGCCCCACTGCATCCGAGGGCGACACCCGCCCGTAATAATGACCACGCGGCAGACTCACCAGCGTACCCGCGAAACGATGCCCCCCAATATGGCTGGTCTGCCAGACCGCCTCGCCCGCCGCCTGTCGCATCGCCTGATACAAGGGCAGTCCATGCCGCGAACAGCACGCATCCCGTTTGCCATTGGTGCATACCAGAAACAGCTTTTCATCGACTGGCGCAGCATCCGCAATCGATTTATCCAGATCGAGACCCACTAAATCCTCATAATCCGCCAGATCAAAACGATATAATTTGCCTGACTGCACCACATAAAAACGGATTCCGCCCATCCGCCCCGGCTGTTTGATGAACTGGAATCGCCCGTTTTGCTGTTTGCTCAGATAGCCATTCAGGAAATCCTTGATCGGCTGTGCGAGGTCGCTTTCGTCCAGAGCCTTTGCGCCCCAGTTCGCATCATGTTCCAATAACAGCCATGTATCAGTACGTGGCGCGGTAGCAAAAAGCGGTTCGCCCGCTGCCATCGAAGAATCGCAGGAAAAGTGAAGCCTTACAGTGGTCATCCGTTTTAGTTCCCGTGTAGGTACAATTTAGAGCGTGTTATGAAGTCCATCTACCTTATTATTCCCCTTCGCCATGAGCGAGAAGGGGCTAGGGGATGGGGGTTAAAGGCCATAACATATTGAGTAGCGATTCTAGCCGGAAAAATTTGACGCTGCCATGTAGTGTGTTACAGGCAGCGCCGCAGGAGTGAAAGGGGCTGAAGAATTAAACGCTCCATCCCTTCTAACGCACAAGGCTCGTGGGTTGTTCAATCTTCGCTATGGTTATCATCACAATTTTTGAAGCTCAAAGTAGTCAACAGTTACGGATGATCTTGTTCCATCTTGGATATGAGTTTTCAATTTCCCATATTCTAACCGAACCCGAACTTGACCGCATAGCCCTTTTGTTCTATGATGGTCTGTAGGGGTGTAACATGTTGCGTCCCGGCCAAACTGCAAAATCTGCACAAAATGCTGTGCTGCATTTGCAGAAATTGCAGAATTTTTCGCATATTATCAACCTATACTTGTCCGACAAACCCATCCCGACGACGACGACAATCCTGCCCTTTGCGCGCAAACCCATTTTCGCAATCGCAATCGCCGCAATCGCCGCAAACCATCTCTTATAGATTTAGAACCTATCCATAAACTACTGTACACAGTCACAAACAACTTGTTTTGCTCCCTTCCCCTGCGTGCGGGGGAAGG
>JAIOHM010000179.1 GCA_019912965.1 Anaerolineae bacterium | reverse complement strand
GCTTGGCATCAATCGAAGCTGATATTTGCAATACTCTGTCGATAAATTCTGAGGCTCGCCTGATTGAGCCAGAGCAAAAATATCGCGAACTTGCACTTGCCAAATACGGCATACTTAATCTTGATTTTGCTGTTCCCGAATCCTGGCTCATGGGCAGCCACCAAACGGGAATAGATTTACTGCGCGAACTTGGCTTCAACGCACCCATCTCGGAAAACGAAGATGCGGGCATAAATGAAATCATAGATAACCTTGCTCAACCTCACCTTGAAACACTTGTTGAGCAGTTATCGAAACATCAGACCTATATGCTCATCATCTTGGATGCTGTTGGAGAACATCAATTACGTTTAAAACTCCCTGACGATTATTTCCCGCGAACATTTATCGTTCGAGATGCTTGCGTAACGAACGCCCAGTCAATCTGGCTAACCAAACATGTCTATCTTTAAATCGCTCATTAAAAATATCCCTTATTTGAAGCCTATTTCTGGCAGCCAAAAACGAATAACCAACAACCAAAGCTGATAACTGTCAACTGACAACTGGAAACTCCCTAAATGCCCAAACGAACTGATCTCAAAACCATTATGATTATCGGCTCCGGCCCCATTGTCATCGGACAGGGCTGCGAGTTCGACTACTCCGGCGTCCAGGCCTGTAAAGTCCTGCGCCGTGAAGGCTACCGTGTCGTCCTCGTCAATTCCAACCCGGCCACTATCATGACCGATCCCGAATTTGCCGATGCCACCTATGTCGAACCGCTGACGCCGGAAATCGCCGAACGCATCATCGAGCAGGAAAAGCCGGATGCCATCCTGCCCACCGTCGGCGGACAAACCGCGCTCAATCTCGCGCTTGCACTCCACGAACACGGCATTTTGCAAAAGCACAACATCGAACTCATCGGCGCATCCCTCACCAGCATCCAACTGGCGGAAGATCGCCAACTCTTCAAAGACGCCATGACCGAAATCGGCCTCAAATCGCCCCGCAGCGAAGTCGTCGGCACAATTGACGATGCCCTGCGCGCTGCTGAAACCATCGGTTATCCCGTCCTCGTCCGACCCTCGTTCACATTGGGCGGCAGCGGCGGCGGCATCGCCTATAACGAAGCTGACCTGCGTGAGATTGCCGAACGCGGCATCAAGCTTAGTCCGGTTGGGCAAATCCTGATCGACGTCAGTCTGATCGGCTGGAAAGAATACGAACTGGAAGTCATGCGCGACACAGGCGGCAATTTCGTCGTCGTCTGCTCCATCGAAAATCTCGACCCGATGGGCGTCCATACAGGCGACAGCATCACCGTTGCTCCTGCCCAAACCCTGACCGATAAAGAACTCCAACGCCTGCGCGATATGTCCCGCGTCGTATTAGACCGCGTCGGTTTGGCGACAGGCGGCGCGAATGTCCAGTTCGCCGTCAGCCCGGAAGATGGCGAAGTCTATGTCATCGAAATGAATCCGCGTGTGTCGCGTTCATCTGCCCTCGCCAGCAAAGCCACCGGATTCCCCATCGCCAAAATCGCCGCATTGTTAGCCGTCGGCTTCTCGCTGGACGAAATCCCCAACGACATCACCCGTGTCACGCCCGCCAGCTTTGAACCCTCGCTGGATTATGTCGTCGTCAAAATCCCGCGCTGGAACTTCGAGAAATTTATGGGCGTGGATAAAGTCCTCGGCCCGCAGATGAAAGCCGTTGGCGAGGTCATGGCGATAGGCCGCACCTTCTCTGAGGCGCTGCAAAAGGGCATCCGCGCCCTCGACATTGGCATCAAAGGCTTCGGCAGCAAACTCAGCCAAGCCACGCCGGAAATGCTCAAAGTCCCCACCGCCCAACGCCTTTTCCAAGTCGCCTCCGCCCTCTTTAACGGAATGTCGCTGGAAGAAGTCTGCCAGACCACCGGTTTTGACCCGTGGTTCGTCCGCCAGATGGGCGACATCATCGCCATCCAGCACACGATTTTGGACAAAGGTCTGAAACTCCCCCTCTCTGTTACTACGGAGAGGGGGTTGGGGGGTGAGGTT
>JAIOHM010000178.1 GCA_019912965.1 Anaerolineae bacterium | reverse complement strand
GGTGTATACCGCGCCCACTGCGGCCCCGCCCGTTGTGCAGCCGCCAAAGGTGGTTACGCAGATTGTGGTGATTCAACAACCGCCCATTGTGGTGACTGCTACCCATACCCCTACTCATACATTGACCCCAACCGAAACGGAGACTCCAACGGAGACGCCCACACCGAGCGAAACCCCAACGGAGACATTGCCGCCGCCCACCTATACATTAGTGCCGACCGAAACCCCCACGTTGACCCCAACCCCAACGGAAACGGCCACACTGGAAATCACAGCAGAGGTGACGCCGGAATGAGAACCCTTTACCGCTATCTGACCAGAACCAGCCGCCAGCATAATCTCCCCCGGCTGAAAGGCCGCTATCGAAATGAGTTTGACCTGGGCGGGTTGGATGCGGACGCGGAATTGATTCTACTGGCGGGTATCGCGCGGGATGAATACGAGGCGGGCAAGCTGCTAACCGATGCCAACACCACCGCCCCGGAATTTCTCAAACACCTGCCCAAACCCAAGATTGATTACTGGCGACGGATTCGGAACTGGCTGAACTCGATTGAAGGGGCTTATGAGAGCGACCCCCACAAAGAGGAATACTATCAGGCCAAACGGATGTATGGAGGCAGAAACTAAATGATTCGCGTTGACCGACTAAAAGCCTTACGGCAGTCACGGGGGTTGACCCCCTACCAATTGGGGGAAGCCCTGAAAACCAACGTGGGGCAGATCCACCAACTGGAAAGCGGGCGGGTAGAACCCTCGTGCTTTCGGTTGATAGCCCTGGCTTATTTCTTTGGGGTAAGCACCGATTATCTGTTGGGCTTGACTGATAACCCCACCCATTACCATTCGGGCAACTTCAGGGAATTCCTCATTTTCAGTGGGGGCGGCTTAAGTTCCACCGCATGGCGCGAACACCTCAAAAATCAGGCCCTAAAAATGAGTGGTCGGGCAGCTTCTAAACCAACAGATTCTTAGGCGGATAATATGAGTTTATCCGAACTAGACCGGGATTTTACCAATGCCCTGATTCAGTGGGTGAATGTGTTTGTTTTAGCCACTGGAATGGCTGTGGTGATTATGCATTCCATCGCGCACTGGCTGACCTATAAACAGATAATCGCTATGTCCTGTTGGTTATTTTTGGGCGCGGCGGTGTTCATCTACCTGCAAAGTCCCGAAGGCGGCTTAAACATCCTGTTTAGTCTGGCGAGTGCCATCAATGCCGGGGTATGGGCGTTTAGTGGATTGCTATCAGAAGGAGTCTGACATGTGGGCCGTTATGGTGTTTGTGGTTTTAGTGGTGGCCGGGCTGGTGTTCGCCGTGTTGCACCGCTTATCCCTGTATCCGGGGAACTTCTGGGAGCATATGGAATGGTTATGCTTTGGGGTAGCCATTGGTTTGGCGTTCGCTTCCGTCGCGCCCGATTCAGAATCCAGCAAAAGCGAGATGATCTTTTTGGGCGGAACCATAGCCCTGTTTGGTCATCTGTGTATGGATACCATCAGTTGGGTGGTTATGCGGGTTTTGGGGCATAGATCCATTAATGACACAGATTAGAAGCTGCTGCCCAATTCATTTTGCTGAAGCTGGCCTTGTACCTCACGGGCACGTTTACACATTCGCTCCCATTCCTTCCCATCGATCAATTTAACTCCCAACTTAGCGGCCTCGCGTTCGGTGTCTGGGGTAAATCTGGATGTTGTGACCAGATAAGCGGTTTTTACCCCAAACTGATTTTTCACTGTTGATAGCTCCCTGATATGACCGGGTGCAACGGGGCTTTTGGTGGTGAAACGTTTGCACTGCACAATCCCCACCAGTTTACTCCCCCGGTACACCTTCACATCTACGCCTCTATCCCCCGCGCCGCCCACTGGAACGGCTTTATAGTCCGTTATGGTATTCAGCACCCAGGCTACTTCATGCTCAAAATCACGGGGCGTCATAGCAGGGGGTTCTATCACCCCTTGCAAACGGGCGCGCCGTTCCTGAATTTGAGCATCCACCGGACTTATCAGCGGGGAAGCAGCTACCGAATTCTGAGGATCGATCAATGTT
Organism: Anaerolineae bacterium; assembly: GCA_019912965.1. Classification (GTDB taxonomy): domain Bacteria; phylum Chloroflexota; class Anaerolineae; order Aggregatilineales; family Phototrophicaceae; genus CFX2. The sequence goes on along the minus strand of JAIOHM010000178.1, from coordinate 8,149 downwards.
TTAACCTTTGCTGGCGGGGCGAGTTCATCGGGTTCATCGAAGGTGATTTCAGTGGGTTGGCTTGGTTGTTTTACCCGCCGTCCGGCCCACCGTCTAAGAAGCAAAGCTAACACGATCCACAGCACCAACGCCCCAACCCCCGCCGCAATTAGACCAGGCATGGTCATCATGGCGGGCTTGGTGACTGGTATGAAATACAGGCTGACAAAAAGCAGAAAAGCGATGGCAAGGCTGAGTTGGGTTATGGAGAGGGAACTGTTTTTGGGAGCAAAGGTGCTTTTATTCCAGCCCTTTGTACGGTAGTCAGGGTCAAACATACCCTTTTTGCGACGGCGCTTTGCCATTGGGATTAACCCTCTTTCAAGATTTGCTCCAATATCCCCAACGCCATTTTCCTTTTATTGGGAGGGATTTGGTCAACTATGACCGCAGCTCTGATAGCATCTTCACTCAATTCATCGGAGGTTTCAAAACCAGATAGAGACAGGATTTCGGCTACACTCAACTTCAGGGATTTGGAAAGAGCATATCTAAAGTCATGATTCTCAAGGGGAGGATTAAACGTTCCATTCTCCCAATTTGAGACAGACGAACGGGACACCTCAAGCCCTTGTAGCTGAAGTTGGTTTGCCAAATCTTGTTGGCTAAGTCCGAGCTTTTTTCTCTGCTCACGCATCCAGTCAGTTTTCAAGTCGCCCATGACAGTTATTCTATCATTTGGAAACGGTTAATGTTGACAGGTTTATTGACAACATTGTTGATATATGATAGCTTTACTGGTGATGTAATTGATCTAAGGAGGTTGTAAAAATGCTGATAAGTAAGCCGCAACGACTCACTGCACGCCTACCAGCCACCCCATGTACCCCGGAAATGCGGGAACGCATCGCGCAAATCGCAGATCAAGAGAAAGTCACGATGGCAGATGTGCAGCGCAATGCGTTTGGGTTTTTTTTAGCCCAAATTGACAGTAAAGCTGTCAGCATCGACAGCAAAATTGGAATTCAGATGGAGATACAAGCCTCATGAGCAAAGCAAAGCGTGTATTTTTGTTCGCCGTTCTGATGGTGGCATGGATGGGGGCGCTGGTGATTTCCCCCACCATCACCACCGTGCTAATCGGCTCCCTGTTGATGGTTGTGCTAACCGTTGCCACCACGCCCCGCCAGCCCAAGAAGGTGCAAAAGTGAACCTCTCGCCGGAAGTAATTGAACAGGCGCTTTGGTTGGTTCTGTATGGGGCAGCAATTGGGTTTGCTGCCCTACTAGCCCTGCTAACCGGGTTTTCGGTGATGGAACTGATTCACGGGCGGAAGGATGAAAATGTCATTCCTGAAGGCGGTTTCAATCTGAACGTGGAAATCGAAAAAGGCAAACTGGTTGTACAGGGAAAGGATGTGAGGGATGAATAAATCCACCTGGGCGCATCCCCTTAGCCATATTGGGTCGGTAGTCTTTGGCTTCTGTATGGGCATGGCATACCTAAACGCTCTCAACGATGGGAGTTTGGAACGAATCCTACTCACAGCCCTTTTTTCTTCCATCGGACTTGCAGGTTGGCACCGCTTCATTGCCTCGTTAATCACAGATGAAAAGGCAAAGAACCATGAATAACTGGCAAATCCATGACGCGCTCCAAATGAAGAGTCTGGTTATCCAGTTCCAGCGCCGGGCCACCCACACCACCCATGTGTGTTTTGTGCCCTTCCCCCAAATGCTGGTGATTGCCTACGGGATTAGTGAACAGGGGCGATTCATTCGCATCGTTCAGAACCAATACCGCTATGACAACCATCTGGAGCTACTGAACACCCACGATGGCATTGGCTGGAATATCCCGTTGTTGATGGGGTTTCTGGCGGAATGCCTGCACGACGAATTGGAAGAGGACGCCCTCCAAATGGAAAGGGAAAGCAAGGAATGACCACCAACATCATGACCGTGTTTTATCAGTTACGGGATGTTCGCATGAGAATCCTGACGTGCGACATCAACACCCCGGAGGGCCGCGCCCTACTGGAAACCCTGCGTAAGCAGTCAAATGAACTGTACCACCAGCTTCGCGCCCGGTTAGAAGCTATTCAGCAGAATGAGCGGGTGGCCGGATGAACAGTTTTAAAAGCGACAAGCCTACTATGGGGGGGGAAACCCAAACCGTTGCGGAAATCGTGGAAAAAGCTGTTGCTCTACTCATTAAGCAAGGGCACCTAGAGGAAGTAGCACCCGGCAAATTCAAGCTAACTGAGGCGGGCAAAGCCTATGTGGAAAAGCTGGAATCTGAGGGATAAGCAATGAAGCTCTATGGGTGCAATTTTCACCAACCTTGCCTACCAACATTCGAAAAACTGATCTACGGTCGGCCATTCCGTCGCACATTGGGTTGGATGGGTGAGAAAACCGTCCAGAATGCCTTAGAGTGTGCGGGCTACCGTGTGCAGCTTGGCCGCCCGCATGAAGGGGATTTACACGTCATTCATCCTAACACCGGGCAGTTGTGGCGTGTAGAAGTCAAAACCGCCCTCCGCAGTGTTGACCGCAAATGGCGCTTTAGCTTGTGGAAACACGGGCACACCGACTACCGCGACTCGGATGTGGTTGTACTGCTTCCCACCCACAGCAACTTTGAGGCCGTGCCCTTTGTCATTCCTACCAACGAATTGGGCCAGCGGTCGCAACTGGTCATCACCAGCGACCCGGAAACTTATCGGGGAATGCTGGCCTGTTATCGAAAGGAGCAGATATGTCTTTACTAAGCGTGATGCTCTGCCCCTTACCACGCGAGGCCGCGCTAGGTTACTTGGGGTTGGGCATTTCCATCATCCCACTAAACGGCAAGAAACCGCCGTATCGGTGGGAACGGTATCAGCACACGCGCGCCACTTCGGTAGAGGCCAAACGATGGTGGCACTGGAACGCAACCCAGAACCCCAACATTGGGATTATTTGCGGGCGTGTGAGTGGCAATCTGGTTGTACTGGATTTGGATGGGGAAAACGCAGTCGAGTCGTTTGAAGGCGCTTTCCCCGATCTTTGCGGAACACTCAGTGTGCGGACAATGCGGGGGATGCATTTGTATTATTACACGAATGAACCCACCGCAACAACCCGCGTTCTAGGGGTTGAAGGCAATTTTGAACTGCGGTCAGAGGGGCTATATGTGGTAGCCCCACCCAGCATTCACCCCGAAAGCAAACATCCGTACATGGTGGCCCGCCCCCTGCCCCCGTTGCACCTGCCTGACCTACGGCAGTTACAACAATGGCTTATCCAGCGGAGACAACAGACCGCCCCGCAACGTCCGGCCAAGCCGTCGCCAGTTCCAACGGGAGCAGCTCCCCAACCCAATCATCAGTATGTAGACAAGCGGGGAAATCCCATCCGCAACGGTCGCGCCTATGCCCGATATGCCCTATCAGATGAATCCGGGCGTGTCAGCCGTTCCCAAACTGGCAGCCGCGCTATTGCCCTGAACACCGCCGCCTTTCGTATGGGCCAGCTCGCCGCGCGGGGGTGGATAGATTACCCCGATGTTGAATCAGAGCTGCTTAGAGCTTCATCGGGTTGGTCAGACCACGATCTGGACGAACGTGCCAGACAAAACATGATCCAAACGGGCTACCAGAGCGGCATGGGAAAGGCTCAAGACCGTGCGTAAGAAAGCGAAAGCACCAGGGGCACTGCCATTGGGTGGCCCCCTGCCCTACAACCCGGACGATGACCAGCTTGTGGCTGTATTGACCCAAGATTGGGACGGAAAGGTTTCCTACTTTCACGGTCAATTCCATGTATATGAGGCTGGCTGCTGGATACCCCGCGACCGGGAGGAAGTCAGCCGTTATGCCCGCAAATTTCTGGTGAAATACCGGGAGCAGCTTGGCAAAGGTGGTGTGAGCCAGGCGCGTGTGTCAGCCGTTACCACCATGCTCAAAGACGATGTTTATGTACCAGATAGGAAGATAACCGCCATGCAAGAAGAAAACGCGAAATACATCAATCTGAAAAACGGGCTATTCAACCTGGAAACCTTCAAGCTGGAACCCCACCGCAAAGATTACCTAGACACCACCCAACTGGATTTTGACTTCGATGATGATACAGACTGCCCAACCTTTCGCCGTTACCTCCGCACGTCGCTGGTAACAGCCGATGGGGTACCCGATGAACGGATGATCGAGCTAGTGCAGGAAGCCCTAGCCTACTCTATGACCGCCAGAACCGATTTAAAAGCGTCGTTCTGGTGTGTGGGCAAGCCAGACAGTGGTAAAAGCACCCTGATTGGTTTCATCCGCTCCCTGATGGGCAGCTTACATGCCACCATTGACCTGAATCAGTTGGCAACCAACCGCTTTTTACTCTCTGGCATCGTGGGCAAACGGGTTGTGACCTTCACAGAAGCAGATAGCAACTTGTTTATCCCTGACGCCTTGTATAAGGCAATGGTAGGCGGTCAAGATGAAATCTATGTGGATGTGAAAAACCGCCCCGGAATCGCTTTCGTGCCAACGGCCAAATTCTGGTGGGCAATGAACTCTGCCCCCCGCTTTAACGACCGCAGCGGCGCCACTCTCAACCGCCTACACGTCATTTTGTTTGACCGCAGCGTTCCCCAATCCGAACGGATCAACAATCTCAGTGAGCTGCTTAAAGCAGAACGAGCAGGCGTATTCAATTGGTTGCTGCTGGGATACAAGCGCCTCTTGCGGGCGGGTCACTTCACCAACCCGGAACGCTCCCAGGCATGGCGAGAAGCCTACAGCGAACAAAACGACACTGAACGCAGCTTTGTTACCGAATGCATGGATATTGGCCCAGAGCACCGCATTGCAGGCGCGGAACTGTACCGCCAGTACCGTAGCTATTGCGAGGACAATGGCTTTCGCCCCAAGAATAACAATCAGGTTGGATCCGATTGGGAGCGACTCGGCTTCAAGCGCGTGAAATCCAACGGACGTTCTGTGTGGATTGGACTACGCACCAAACCTCAAGAACGTGGAATTTTTCTATGAAAAACACAAAGTAGCATCTCAGCCTCTACTGCTTCCCTTTTTGGGGAAGCACTTGGGGAAGCACTTTCCTCTCAATGGGGAAGCACTTGGGGAAGCACTTTACCCCCCCATAGTTGGCAAATCAGACGTTATCTAAGGGAGGTTTTCATATAGAAGCATTCAAAAATCCTCTTTATGGGGAAGCAAGGGAAGCACTTTCAAAACCTTTCACGTCATTTGAGGGAAGAATGCGAAAGTGTAGCGTTTCACAGGTTTGCAATTCAGATCAATTTATCACGGGAGAAAAAGCAGAAATGGCAACACGTAAAGCACTGACCAACAACGCATTGAAAGCCCAGCCCGAACCCAATATTTACACGGTGGGTTTGGACGTGGGGTATGGTGTCACCAAAGCCGTGATGGACAATCACGACCCGGTGATTTTCCCATCCGTCACAGCTTACAGCCGGGAAATCAAATTTCAGGCGGATGAAATCGCCGTGAAATACCCCGGCGATCAGTTGATGGATGATGAGGGTACTTGGTTTGTGGGTGAGCTGGCAATGAGCCAAGCCCGCCCCGCTGAATTGCTCCGCTTGCGTGGTCGCACGGCTAACGAATCATCGTTGGGGAATGTATTCCGGGCACGGCTGGCGAAAGTGGCATTGGGCAAGTTGTTCGCAGGTGTACAGGATGGTTCGGCTATCCACATCCGCATTGCCACCGGGCTACCTGTTGACCACATGCGTGATTCAGCCGAGCTAAAAGCCGCGCTGGTTGGTCAGCACCTTATCCAGACGGATAACGCGGAATTTGTAGCCAACATCACCCATGTGATGGTGATGCCACAACCCTACGGCACCATCTACAGCAAGATGTTGAAGCCCAACGGGGTTATTGACCCTTGCCACACGGCCAAACGCACGGGCGTGGTGGATGTGGGGACTTACACCGTAGACCTTGCCCTGGATGATGATGGGGAATATGTGGACGCCATGAGTGGCAGCACTGAATCCGGTGTTCATATGGCCCAAGAACGAATTGCATCCGCCATTGAACGGGATTACCGGGAAAAACCCTCCTACCGAATGGTAGAAAACATTCTCCGCACGGGCTGTTTGCGGGCACACGGGCAAACAGTGGATTACCGTGAGCAGGTCAACCATGCCATTGACCCCATCCGCAGTGCCGCGCTCGCCCTCATTAGCGAAAAGTGGCAGACCGGGTTGGGCGTGGATGTGATTTACCTCTCTGGTGGTGGTGCGGAATTGGTCGCCCGACAGGTGAAAGAGGTTTACAAGCAAACTATCCTGTTGGATGACTCCCAGACGGCCAACGCACGGGGTTATCTGGCCTATGCCAATTTCACCGCGCGGGGATAAGGCTGGAATGGGTGTTTACAGGTGTAAACAGGGTGTAAACACCTTTAGGCAGCGAAACGAAGGGATGAACTCATGACTAGCAAGAATCGCGTTGGAGCGACCATTCAAATGGTGTACGGGGCAGATGATGACCTGATTGGTTGGTATTCCAGTTTGCCCACAAAGGAGCGACACCAATCCCTGAAAACGGCTTTACGGGCCGGGGTTGGGTTGGCTGATTCAACGCCCAACCGGACTGCTCATCCCATAGGCGTGGTAGCCCCCGAACAATTGGAGGCGCTGCGAAATGAATTGTACGCCGAATGGTCAACCTGGACACGACAGTTGGTAGATAGCTTGCCGGGCTATGTGCAAGAACATGTGGAACGGGCGTTGTCTGCAACAGGGGTAGAAACCCCAGTAGTGGAGAGTGCTCCCCAACTGACCAACAAAGAAGTTGACCAACGGGTGGCCAAACTGAAGAAAGCTAGTTGGTAGGCAAGCGGGGGAGGTTTAAGCCTCCCCAGCTTTAGAACTGCCGGGGGCGCTCTGATTTGCGACAAGGTGCCCCCGGCTACTGATTATAGCGAATCAAAAAGGAGACAGGAAATGCTACACATTCAACTAACGCCCCGCCCATTCCGTTCGATCAAGGTGTCTGTGGATTATCACCAGTCCCGCCAGTGGTGGTATCAGGGCGCAGTGATTACTAATCACTGGCATCGCATTGGCGGTATTTGCAAACAGGCGAAATGTCACCCTGATTGGGGGGTGTTACCGCTGGCGGTTGCCAAACGCTGGACGGCCCGGTCGGGCGCACGGCTGGATTTTTATATTCAGGAAACGCTACCAACCGCCACTACTTCACCCAATCCCTGCCCATGCTGTGGGGCAGTTGGAAGTCTGTCCGCCCAAGCAGACAGCTTTATATCAATCCGCACAGGGAAGCTACACGATTTCACTTACATCCTGTGCAGTCAATGTGAGTGGAATAACCGTAATCTCCGTATGTTCGCAACATTGAAGGAAGCCTAATCATGAGAACGTGTCCTAACTGTGGGAATCAGGGCGAACGCGGGCGCATTAGCGCGGTCGCTAACGATCAGGAAGTTGATCAGATTTTGGCAGGCTGTCACTGCGCTGGTTGTGGTCACATCTGGCAACAGTGGGAAGCCTACGACTCGGACAATGAGGAATGGAGCGCGGAAGCCTACGACCTGCCGGAATGTAAAGGCTGTCATAGGCTCACCCACACCGTTGTGAATGGTTTGTGTTCAACCTGTTCAGGGGATTTTTAGCGATTTAAAAGTTACCCATAGAGCTATAAAGAGGACATCAACATGCAGATGACCCTACGGCGAGAGATTCGCTCAGGGCGTGGGCACTGGTACGCCTATCGCCGTGTGTTTGGCAAGCTGCATAAGCGATATGTGGGAACAGATGACCTCATTTCCCAAATGAAACTGCTAGAAGTGGCACAAAAAATGCCCTCTGCCTAATAAAGAAACCGTTGGGAAAGCGGCTACCTGGTGAGCTGCTTTCCCTATACTTTCACAACTAAGGATTAAAGATGACCACCGTTCAAACTGCCTATGCGGATTTTTTAGAAGCCTGTGAAGCGGACGGTCTGGCGGAAGCCACTCTGGATTGGTATCGCTCCCTGTTGGCTACTTTTATGGAGGAATGGAAAACCCACCAGATTCAGGATGTTTCCACCAAAGACATTCGGGGTTACATCATCCAAATCCGCCGCAAATATGAGAAAGAACACACCATTAATGACCACAACCGGGCGCTCCACCGT
>JAIOHM010000177.1 GCA_019912965.1 Anaerolineae bacterium | reverse complement strand
CCCCTACATTGGTTTCCCCACCCCTCTTTCCCACCCTTTGATGGGTCAATCCATTCCCTAGAAATCGTAAGCTGTTGGTATCGAATCAGAACAGCGCAGGATGTTTATGTCTACCAGCTACCAAATCCGCATCAAAGGGCAGCTTGACCCTCAGTTATCGGCGTGGTTTGGGGATTTTTCAATCTCCCATACGCCGGACGGCGATACGCTGCTCACGGGTTTAGTGGCTGACCAAGCGGCTTTGCACGGCCTGCTGGCGCGCTGCCGTGATCTGGGGGTGACTCTGATTTCGATCAATCCAATTTTGACCGAAGCAAAGATCAATCAAGGGGATGTTCAAATGAACGCAATCCATGCAGAGGCTTCACACATTATTAATGCCCGTCCAGAGGAAATTTACGCGGTTATCTCGGATTATCGCGTCGGGCATCCGGCAATTCTGCCCAAGCCGTACTTTTCCGAATTGACGATTGAGCAGGGCGGGCAAGGCGCGGGAACCGTTCTCCGGTTTCATGTGACTATCTGGGGGCAGAAGCTGAATTATCATCAGCGGGTGAGTGAGCCAGAGCCGGGGCGGGTGCTGGTCGAAACCGATATCGAAACCGGGCAGTATTCGCAGTTTACGCTGGAACCGCTGAATGGTGGTCAGCAAACGCGGGTGACAATTAGTTCCGAAACGCCAGCCAGTCCGGGATTCAAGGGGGTTATGGAACGCCTGACCCAGCCTTCGATTGCAGGTCGGTTATATAAGCAGGAGCTGCGTAATCTGGAGGATTATGTCCGTAACAAGCAGGTCAAGGCCAACTGACGGATAAACCAAAACAAATGCCGTCTGTTGTTTTCTCATGGGGGGACATGCGCTGCGCTTAGTCCACCCCTACGCCAGATGCATTGTATATCCGTGAGTAGGAAAATAAATGGGACACCCCTTTTTAGGGATGCCCCATTTTTATTTGTGGGCTTTAGCTGTTTGCTTCCGGCGACATCGGGATAATGTCGTCACGGAAACCGCTTGGCGCGCAGGTGTCGCCAATGTCTTCCCACGCGATGCCTGTATCCAGGCTGAGGTCGGGCGGGAGGATAGAGACATCGGGCTTCAGGAAGCTGGTTTCCCCGGTCAGGTTGCCTTGCAGATCAGGCAGGCGGCCTTCACGACTGGCGTTTTCTTCCACCGGGTGACCTTCGGGATAGATATCATCCATCTCGTCGTCGGTCATACGGTCGGCTTCTTCGTCAACGGCGATTCCGGGATCGGTGATGGGCAGCGCTTCGGCCTTGAAGATGTCCGGCGTACCGGGAATATCCGAGGTGAAGATGACTTCATCCGTGCCGCAGCGCCATGTCGGAGCATAATCCGGGATGGCGTTGTCGGTCAGTTTGCGGGTTTCTCCGCTGCCCACTTCGTAGACATACACATCCAAATCGCCATCGGCATCTGATTGATAAGCAATCAGGCTGTCATCTGGCGACCATGCGTGATTGGTGGCGTAGCCTGCCGGGTCAGAAACGGGAGTCGGGTTCGCACCATTGGCGCTCATGATGTAGATCACGCTGGTTTCACCGTCCCGTTCCGAACGGAAGGCAATGCGGGTATCGTCCTCGCTATAAGCGGGATCCATATCGCTGCCTGTGCCATCGCTCAGGAGGCGGATTTGGAAGGTGGTCATGTCCATTTCATAGATTTGCCATTGGCCGCTGCGGTCGCTCTGGAAAACCAGTTTATCGCCTTCGTTCGACCATGACGGATTGATGTCGTTGCCTTCATTGCTGGTCAACTGGTAGAACTCGCCTGTGGTCATATCCAGCAGGTACAAATCCCAGTTGCCGTTGCGGTTAGTCTCGAAGACCACGAAGTTGTTTGGCCCCCAAACGGGGTCGGTATCAATCGCCAATTCGTTATAGGTCAGCCGCCGGGTTTGGTCGGTGTTGCCATTAGTCGGCGCTAGATAGAGTTCCCAGTTGCCATCGCGGTTGCTGGTGAACACAATCCACTCGGCATTGGGCGAACGGCTGGGCGCCATGTCGTCGAAATCGCCTTCGGTTTCGGTCAGGTTGACATCGGCATCTGGTGAGCCTTCGGGTTCATCCACCAGACGGTAGATGTCCCAATTGCCATTGCGGTTGGTGTGGTAAATCTGTACATCCACACAGCCGCGTGAGCAGGTTGCCCCGGTCACATTCACCGGAATGCCGGAGTCTGATTCAGCGGGTAGAACGGTTGGTTCGAGGGTTGCGCTCAACAGGGCTACGGCGGTTTCGTCGCAGCGCGAGTCGATAGTCAGGCTGGCGGTTGTGCCCTGCGTTGGGCTGCTGGTCATGAAGGTCAATAGTCCCATTTCGCCTGTGACTTCGATGGTGGTGCTGCTGTTGATCGGGATGTTTAGCGTGCCTGTTTTGACGACGCCACCGCTACTGTTGACGATCTGGTAGTTTTGGCTGGCGGCGGTATCGTCACTGGTGTTGATGATGGTGAACTGCGCACCGTTGGCAATGCAGATTGCGCTGCCGCTGAGTACTGGCGGTTCATCGCAGTCATGGGTGAAGTTGATGACGGTGGTTGCGCCCTGTGCGCCACCATCGCTGGTCAAGGTCAGCGGACTGTCTTGATAAGCGTCGATCACCGTGATGGTCTGCGTTCCGCCGTTGGCTGTCGCAGTGATTGTTCCGGTTTGCAGGATGCTGCCGCTTGTGCCGGTGATGGTGTAGTTCTGGTTGGCATCGGTGGCGGTGCTGGAATTGGTGATGGTAAAGACGGCTGTTCCGTTGGCTTGGCAGACTGCACTTGCCGTCAAGACAGGCGGTTCGCCGCAGTTGGAATTGACGTTCAGCGTTGTTGTGCCAGCGGGTGTACCTGTGCTGGTCAGCGTTAGTGCGCCATAAACGCCAGCGACGGTGATGGTCTGCGTTCCGCCATTTGCGGTCGCTGTGATTGTTCCGGTCTGTACGGTACTTCCACCTGCATCAGTGATGGTGTAGCTCTGGTTGGCGTCGGTGTCGATGCTGGCGTTGGTGATGGTAAAGATGGCTGAACCATCTGCCTGGCAAACTGCTGATCCTGACAGGTGCGGCGGGTCATCGCAGTAGGTCGATGCACTAATGCCTGTATCCAGTGTAGTCAGTGTCAGTGTACCGTAATGATCGGTGACTGTGTAGGTTTTGCTTTCACCCGCATTCAGTTTGAGTGAGTCGTCCACTACCACCACTGCGCCGCTTGTATCGGTGATTTTCAGGCTGTCCGGTGTGAGCATGTTGGTTGTGCCTGTATTGGTGACGGTGAAAACCGCGCCGCCGCCAATGGTGCAAGAACCGCTGGCCGTTAAGGTTGGTGTGGTCGGGGTGGGTGTTAAATCAACATCCACTGGACGGGATATGCTGCCCGTTTCTGTTCCATTGGTGATGCTCATGGTGACGACGAAACTGCCGGCTTCACCGTAGTTGTGGCAGGTGTAGTTCAGGTTACCTGTATTGACAATTGTGCCGTCGCCAAAATCCCAGCTTACAACAGTTGTCCCAGCACCAAGCTGACTCTGGAAGCAGTACAGACCGTTGCCCTGCGGGATGATGGTGAAGGTTGAATTCTGTTCCAACGCGGTGAATGTGCGGATGACGTTGGTTGCATAGGCCGTTTTACCGCTGGTGTTGCTGACCGTCAGCCGAACGAGGTAGGACTGTGCCGGGGTTGAGAAGGTTGTGCAGGGATGCCGCACGGTACTGTCAACAGTTCCGTCATTGTCGAAGTCCCAATTCCAGCTATTGATGTTGTTGCCCGCGCTGCGGTCGGTGAAGCAGACATACAATGGGGCAGGGCCGTTGTAACTGGAAGGTGTGAAAGCTGCACGGATATCATCATTGCCGAGCAGGGTGAAGCGGCTGGTGGCGCTGGTTGTACCCAATGGGCCGTCCGCGCTAACCGTTACTTCATACTCGCCGCCATCGGCAAAGTAGAAGCTGACATTCTGGCCTGTCCGTGTACCCATTACCAACCCGGTTGCGATGCTGCGGAACGTCCATGTGTAGGGGGCATTCAGATTCACACTTACAGCAGAGAATGTCATGTTCGCAGGGGCGATGGTCTGGCTGGAACGGTTGATAGCAATGCTTTGCGAACCGTACACACGGAATGTAACCGACTTGCTGGCAGAACGCAGACCAGAAGCATTTGTCCCCGTCAGGATAATGTTATATGTACCCGGATTGGGGAAGTTGAAGCAGGGTGGTGTTTGATCAGTGCTGGTTTGGCTGCCGAGCGAGTTATCGGCAGTGCCGAAATTCCAATTATAGGTCAGCGAATTGATGTCGCCATGACTGGTGCTGGAGGTGTTGGTCAGGCAGATTTGCTGACCGACTTCCACCGCATTGTTGTTCACTGTGAAGGTGTAATCGACCGTCAATGTACCGACGGCTAAGCCTGCTGACCGCGAACATTCATAGGTGCTGTCGGCAGGATCAACAGCTTTGACATCGACGCGCAGGGTGTAGTTATCGACCGGGCCAAGTGCCGCGCCGGAGATGGTCGGACTATTGACTGAACCATCGATAGGTGAGGTATTCGTGCCAAGTATGCGTTCTGCGCCGCTGCTATCGACCAGTACCCACGTAAATTCCAATGGAATACCGTTGGTATTATCCATCGTGACCCTGTAGGTGTAATTTGCCCCAGCATTCGCGGGCGACATGTTGCCCAAGGGGCCAGCATCGCAGGTGAAATCGACACCTGTGCCAGCAGCGTTGATGATCTGCCATGCGCTGGTGCAGTCATCGTCGGCTTCGGTGACGGTGATGCTGTACTGAATGCGATACTGTGTGTTGGGCTGATCGAATAGATAGCTTAGTGAACTGCCCGTTCCGGTTGCTACTGTTGTCCATCCACCGGAACCATCCGATTCCTGCAATTCCCATGAGTCAGCCGTTACTGTGCGTCCAAACTGGTTTTGAACATTGCGGCTGTAGGTGACAGATTCATTCAGCACTGGCGTAACATCACCCAATGGTGCATTGCAGACCAATGCTGGAATATTCACATTGAGGTTGGTTGTCACATCGCAGGGAGCGATGGTGCTGTCGCGGTTGTCGGCTTCAACTTCCAACCGGACGCTGTATGGCCCGGTTTCATTCCATGCCCAACTGAGGGTTAAGGATGCGCCCGTTTCCGCCTGTTCAATGCCATCGATGAACCATTTATAGGTTACGGTGCGCCCATCCAGCCCACCCAAATTGGCAGTGTAGGTGTACGAGCGAGTGGGGTCATCAGGTAACCGGGGCAGGGGATTAACATTGCCGCCGATGGAACAGGTTAGAGTCGGCCACTGCACGTTTAGTGTCTTCGAGTCCTGACATTCGCCACTGCTATCGGTTGTGCTGACTTCCACACGAATATCCTGAGTGGTTGACAGACTCCATGAACGGGTGAGCGTGGCGGTGGTCTCCGGTTGTTCGACATTATCGATGAACCATTTGTAGGTTGCAGTGCGACCAGATAGATTGCCAACGCTGGCTGTGTAGGTATAGTTGCTGCTATTGGGCGATGGGGTAAAGTTCCCTCCGATTGAGCAGGTCAGTTCCGGCCATGAAACCTGCACTGTTTTGGTTTCAGTACAGTTTGAGCCGTCAGCCGTTGAGGCCGCGAATGTGACCAGATATGAACCCAACGTTGCCCAATTGACGGTTATATCTTCGGTTGCGAAATTGAAGTTCTGCGGCCCGGTGATTGACCATGAATAAGTGGCTGTGCGTCCACGCAAGTTGGTCACCATACCATCGTAGTTAGCGTTTATCCCCGGCGTCAGATTCAAGGTGCCGCTGAAGTCACAGGTGATTTCCGCACGCACGACAATCATGGTCATTTCGGCTGAGGAGGAACCGCCGGGGCCTGTTACCGTCAGCCGAACGTTATGACCGCCAACGGTGTTGAAGGGGATATTGCTCGGATTTTGATCGGTGCTATCAATGCTGCCATCACCGTTAAAATCCCATGCCCACGAGTCGATGATTCCCTGACTGGAAGTGCTGTCAAAATTCACGGTATCGCCAGCTTCAAGGGTTGTAACGGAAGCTGTGAATTGGGCAATAGGTGCGCCAATGACGGAAACGGTCGCGTTGGCGGTGGAGGTCACACTGGGATTATCGCCGATGACTTCGAGGACGACCATGTAGCTGTTTTCGCTCGCATAGGTGTGGCAGACAACCGCATTGTTATCGGTAACAAGGGGTGAACCGTCGCCAAAGTCCCAAATGCTGGTTTCGACTGGCCCAGTGCTGATGTTGTTAAAGCAGACACGCACCCCGCCGCCATCATTGCCCATTAATGTGTAGGTAAAATCGGCAGTTACTTCACCACCTGCGGTGAACACCACAACCTGTTTCATGACACTGCCGCTGCCGCCCTCGCCAACATAAGACAGAGTAACGGAATAGGTATTTTCAGTGTTGTAGGTATGGGTGTGCGGCCCTTGCCCGGTGACGGTTGGTGAACCATCGCCAAAGTCCCAAGTCCAGGTGTTAATTGGGCCGCTAGCAGCATCCATTACACCTTCTACAGTGACTACTACGCCGGGTGCGCCCATCGCTGGTGATAAGGTGAAATCGGCCAACGGCTGCGGCACCAGAACGACGACACCTGCTTCAACGGTTGCGCTTTGACCGCCGCCATCGCTCACCGTCAACTTGATGGTGTAACTACCAGCGGTGGAAAAGGTGAAGTTGACATGCTGGTCGGTGCTGCTGTAGGTTTCGGGGCCGGTGACTTCCCAAAGATAGGTCAAACCGATGCCCGTGCTGGTATTGACCAGATTGACGGTAAATGGGGCGTAACCCTGCGTGCTGGGTGTGAGGCTGAAGGCGGCGATCACTTGATTGCTGATGCTAATCGATCCACTCAGAACGAGATTGGCACCGCTGTTTGGCACACAGGTTAGGGTAATGTTGTAGGTTCCGGTTGTCGCATAGGTGTGACTGGCGGTTTGCCCGGTTGTAGTGCTGCTGTCACCAAAATCCCAGCTATAGCTGCTGATGTTGGATGTGTTGACAGCCGCGAAATTAAACGTGTACGGGTTGCTGTCGCCCGCATCGTTAATCTCCATCTGGCAGGAGGTAACGACCAGACCACCCATCATTAGGTCTTCTTCTGCGGTGTCTACCGGTTGTTCTGATGGTTCCGATGTAACTTCGGCAGTTGGGTTGACGGTTTCAGTCGGTTCAACCGTCGTTTCTTCAGTAGGTGTTTCGGTGACGACTTCGGTGGGTTCGGTCGTCGGTGTTTCGCTTGGGGTTTCAGCCTGAGTTGGCTCGGCTGTCGGTGCT
Organism: Anaerolineae bacterium; assembly: GCA_019912965.1. Classification (GTDB taxonomy): domain Bacteria; phylum Chloroflexota; class Anaerolineae; order Aggregatilineales; family Phototrophicaceae; genus CFX2. The sequence goes on along the minus strand of JAIOHM010000177.1, from coordinate 46,902 downwards.
TCGGTTGGCACTTCGGTGACAGGTGCTTCGGTTGGTTGTATTTCAGTGGGAGGCAGTTCTGTCGCAGGTGCCTCGGTTGCAGTCACCGGGGTTGAAGTGAGAACCGGTTCCTGGGTTGGGTCGGTTTCGTCGGCTGCGACTCTGGGAGTGGCAGCAGGGAAAGTAAGGACGATTACAAGTGTCAGGGCAATGAGCGCGGCACGCAGCCTGCTCGATGATCCCTTTCGCCAATTCCTTTGAACCATAATGAATCGATAACTCCTGATGAATAGGGCATGGTCAATTAGTCCTATATCAGGTTAATTCAGAGTTGCTAAAGAATTAATTTAGATTTGTAATTTTATGAAATTTTCACGATTTAATTTCGGTTAAACTCAGGTTTGTATTGGGTTTGATTGCTGAGGTAACTGATGCCGGGTTCGGTGAGGATTAGCCGGGGGAGGGTTGCTCGATCTTTGTCTATCAAGGTAGATAGTTTGAACCGAGGTTAGTCTTTTTACTACCCCCCATTTCTGAGGTGGGTTGCACACCGTGAACTTTGGGTACTACCTGTGGAATACACATGATTAACGTCTGTTTTGACAGGCACACTTCCATGCAGGATGACCATTTTTCCGGACGTATATTCTTAAAATTGTCAGTTGCCAACTATTGGCTCACCCCGCTGGAATTTCTCCCTTAATCACTGGCGTAGACTCCGGCTGAAAGAAACGATTACTATCCCTGATTGTACGAAGACAACCATCAAGGGAGTGAAATTGTGAATCGTTTTAGCAAACCAATCTGCACGGTTGTATTGCTCATCGTTGCATTGGTGCTGCCTGCCGCTGCACAGGCGCAGGAGACAGTAGATTGTGAAGCTGGTTTCAAACAGGTCGCTCATGCGATGGGCACAGCCTGTGTGACGGAAAATCCACAACGGATCGTCGTGCTGGAATGGACTTACGCTGAGGATGTTCTGGCGTTGGGTCTTCAGCCGATTGGGGTGGCTGATATTGAGGGCTATAACAACTGGGTAAAAATTCCAGTTGCGCTGGACGAAAGCGCAGCAGATGTTGGTTTTCGCAATGAACCGAATCTGGAACGTATTGCCGAGCTTAATCCAGACCTGATTATTGCGGTGAGTTTCCGGGTTATCAACAATTATGATGAACTGAGTGCTATTGCTCCGACACTGGTTTTTGACCCGTATCCAGCCGATGGTTCGTCACATTATGACGAAATGACTTCCACATTGACGAGCATCGCTGCTGCGCTCAACCGCGAAGCTGAAGCCCAGCAGGTTTTGGAACGCATGGAAACGTATTTTGCGAATGCCAATGCTGCTCTGGAATCTGCTGGGCGGACTGGCGAAACCTTTATCGTGTCGCAGGGCTTTATGGTCAGCGAAGTGCCGACCTTCCGGCTGTTTACGGATAATGCGATGGCAGTCGAAGTTCTGTCCCGCATTGGTCTGGAAAATGCCTGGGATGATGCCCCGCAGTTATATGGCTTCACCGAAGTGAGCATTGAAGCATTTAGTCAATTGGGCGATACCAATTTCTTCTACGTTGCACAGAACGACCACAACACCTTCCTGAGTGAATCACCCCTCTGGAGTCGGCTGCCATTCGTCGAGTCGCAGCGGGCTTACTGGCTGGGTGGTGATGCTTGGCTTTTTGGTGGGCCACTTTCGGCTGAAGTCCTCGTTGATTCGGTGCTGCAATCCATGAATATTGCCTTGCCCGAATTAACACCAGAGGCGACCCCAGAAGTGTCCAGCTAAGGTACCCAGCAATACTTGAACCCTCGATGCTAATTGGCTGTCGAGGGTATTTGACTATCTGATAATTGATTAAGGGAAGCCATGAGTGAATTAAACGCGCACCATCTTGTACTAGCCTACGACAATGCCTGCATCATTGAAGATTTAAGCCTCACCATCCCCAGTGGACAGATCACTGCATTGGTTGGCCCGAATGGCTGTGGGAAATCGACGCTGTTACGTGGATTTTCACGCTTGCTCAAGCCGCGCGGTGGCAATGTGGTTCTCAGTGGTCAAGACATTTGGAGCTTGCCGACGAAGGAACTGGCGAAACGGTTGGGGATTCTGCCACAGGGGCCGGTTACACCAGAGGGATTGACCGTTCATGAACTGGTTTCACAGGGACGTTATCCACATCAAAGCTGGTTGCAACAGTGGTCAGCAGAAGATGAATATGCCACGCTTGAGGCACTGGAAATTACGGGTGTAGCCGAGTTTGCAGATCGTCCGGTGGATACACTTTCCGGTGGGCAACGCCAGCGTGCGTGGATTGCCATGACCTTAGCCCAAGATAGCGAAGTCATTCTGTTGGATGAACCGACGACTTTTCTCGATATGGCTTATCAGATCGAAGTGCTGGATTTGCTGCATGATTTGAATGTCGGGCGTGGCAAAACGATTGTGATGGTACTGCATGACCTGAATCATGCCTGCCGTTATGCGGATTTTCTGGTGGCCGTTCGTGATGGGCAAATTGCGGCTTATGGTGCGCCGCAAGATGTGGTTACGGAATCAGTGGTACAGATGGTTTTTGGCATTGACTGTCGCATCATACCCGACCCCATAACCGGGACACCGTTGGTCGTCCCTATTGGGCGGACACAGAAACCAAAGCGAGATGTTTTTATGCAGGATGATTATCCTGTGCTGGTGAATGCCTTTCAGGACTCGGTTGGAGATTAATAATGGCGGTTGAGCTACAGGAAACGACGGTAAAAGCCTATTGTAATGTGTTGGCGTTGCAAAGAGGGCTTGACCCAACCGGATATGCAGGTCATTTTGAGGATGCCGTTTTGATCGAAACAAGGCTTCCCTGGAAGAACCAGCTTTATCACGAAGCAGGTGCGCTTCCACAGGAGATGATTGATTTGTTGGGTATCTGGTTGCAACGCTACCGGGATGGACAGCCCTATCATCACCGTCCATTGTTGATTGCGCCTGATTCCAAGTATTCGCGTCCGGATTTCCGACGGGTGATTTATTATGCACATGCTCCCGGCGCGTTCGCACAGTACGATAAAACCGAGTACCTTGTACCCGAATCGGAGCTGGGTTCACTCCTTTGGTCGTTGTTTGAGGCGAAAGACAGACTATTCGGTTTTGATCAGTATCGGGTCTTTGAGGATATGGGACGCGATTTATTGGTTTGTACGCACGGTAATATTGACGCTGCCTGCGCCAAGTTTGGTTATCCGCTGTATAACCATCTCCGGCGTAAATCGGGAGTGCGTGTTTGGCGGTGCAGTCATTTTGGGGGTCATGTTTTTGCCCCAACAATGATTGATATGCCGACCGGTCATTATTGGGCTTATGTTGGAACCGAACAGGCCGATCAGATTGTAGAACGTTGTGATGATGTGGGTAAACTGCGTGGGCATTATCGTGGGTGGGCCGGGCTGGAAGACGGTTTTTTGCAGGCAGCCGAACGTGAGTTGTGGCAGCGCGAAGGCTGGAAGTGGTTTGAGTTTACCAAAACGGGTACCGTGCTGGCACAAGACCCTAATCCTGAAAATCCTTGCTGGGCAGAAGTCCGCTTTGAATATGCTTCCCTGAATGGAACTGTGATGGGGAGGTGTGAAGCGCGGGTTGAAGTTCGCGCCCATATCGAAACCATCTCCACAACAGGCTGCCCCGATTTGTATAAGTATCCACAATATGTTGTTACGCACATGGAATAACGATAACAACATCCATCAGGAAAAAGATTGTTGACCTAGTTTCTATGGCTATATCCTGTTAGCAGTTGGAAGCACTATCATTGGAGGTTGCATAAACAGGAGCGAACGATATGAAATTGACGATTATCGGTGGGGCAGGAGTACGCACACCGCGCCTGATTCCCTCGCTGGTACGCCGAGCGGAAAAACTTGGCCTGCGGGAATTGTGGCTGATGGACATCAATGCCGAGAAATTGGATTTGATCGGCGGTTTGTGCCTGTCTATCGCAAAACAGCTTGATGCACCATTCAAAATTATCCAGACCACTGCTGCGCCTGAAGCTATTCATAGTGCAGACCATATCATTACCACCATTCGACCCGGTTTTGAGCAGGGGCGGGTATTGGATGAAAAAATCGCTTTCCAATTGGGCGTCCTGGGGCAGGAAACCACTGGCGCAGGCGGATTTGCGATGGCGATGCGCAGCCTGCCCGCTATCCTTGACTACTGTCGAATGGCGGCGGAACTTGCACCCAATGCCTATATCTATAACTTCACTAACCCGGCGGGTTTGGTGGCACAGGGGCTGCATGATGCGGGTGTGCGTCGGGTAGTGGGCATTTGCGACAGCGCCAATGGCGCACAGCACGCCACCAGTCGTTACCTCGGTGTTCCACAAGAGCGCATTCGGCATGAGGTGTTCGGTTTGAATCATCTATCCTGGACGCGGAGCATACGGATTGACGCCGAACCAGATGGGACGAGTGGTGAAGAAGTGCTGCCTGCACTGCTGGGTGACTCTCATTTTATTGCCTCCACCCATATGTCGATGTTTCATCCACTTATTGTTCAAACACAGGGTATGTTCCTGAATGAATATCTTCACTATTTTTACCACCGGGATGAGGCGCTGAAAGTACTGCTGGCTAAACCGGAAACACGGGGTGAGGAAGTTGCGCGGCTTACGGGTGAACTGCTGGAACGGCTGCGTGCAGTTGATCCTTCTCGCAATCCCGATGAAGCCCTTCATGTCTATCATGAGGTGATGGGCAAACGCAGTGCAACGTATATGGCACATGCTCATGAAGGTAAAAACCTACCTCAAAATGAGGAGGATGACGAAGGATATGCAGGGGTCGCTCTGGGGTGTGTTCAGGCGATTACGACGAATAAACCACACTTCACCGGGTTAAATGTCCCGAACAATGGGGCGATTAACGGTTTGCAGGATGATGATATTGTTGAGGTAAGCTGTCTGGTGGATTCGAGCGGCATTCGTCCCATCCTTGTTGGCGATTTGCCCGAAGATCAATACCTGCTCGTGCGTACCATCAAACGCTACGAACGGTTGGCTGTAAAGGCTATTTTGCAGAAGTCAAAATCGTTAGCGGTGGAAGCCCTTGCTGTACACCCACTGGTCGGCTCATATCCACTGGCCATAAAGCTGGTTGATGCTTTTATCCAGTCCCACAGCCAATGGGTTGGTGACTGGCACTAGGGGATTTCCCTGCCGGGTTTTAGCCTGCTACTGCACCACTCGACTCGCGTACAACCAGTTCTGTATGAACCGTAATGGCAAAGGCAGAAGCATTTTTACGCGGGTCGTTGGAAATCAGAGTTTCAACAGCATGAAACCCGATTTCCTGTTTGGGTACATCTACGGTCGTCAGCGCTGGAATCGTAAAAGCAGAAATATCCAGATTGTCGATGCTGGCGACGGCAACATCATCTGGAACCTGTAGGTTGTATTTATGCAAACAGTGCAAAATCCCAACCGCCACTTCGTCTGTGCCTGCACAAATAGCATCCAGTTTCACGCCAGACTGGATAAGCTGCTCACAGCAATCGTAGCCTGAGCGCGAGTCGATGGCGAAGTGAACATAACGTTCATCGGGGTGGAGACCTTTTTCCCATAACGCCTGTTGATAACCCTGAATACGTTTATCGTTCGGGCCGATGTAAGCGATGTGGATATTGGGTGAAATCAAGAGATGATGTGTACTCTGATAAGCAGCGTTTTGACGGTCAAATTGAACTGAAGGAATCCCCGGCCACTCCCACTCGACACAAACGACCCGCTCCACCCGCTCAACAATCTGCTCAACCAGCGCATAATCTTCCGGGGTGCTGAGTACCTGATCAAGTCCCAGCAGGATTACCCCACTGATTTCGTTGGGATGGATCAGTTCGTTAAACAGGGCAGGATTACTAAAGTCGTCAAACAAGCGAATAAAGCGGATATGCCAGTCCTGTTCGTGGGCGCATTCGTGCATACTGGCGAGGATGCTGCCGTAATAGGGGCGTTTAAACATATAATTGGCCGCCAGCACAATACCAATGTATTTCTCCGCAAAGTTATCCACTGTGGCAGAAAGCATCTGTGCATGTTTGTTCGGACGGTAGCCAAGTTCTTTAATGGCGACCAAGACACGATTGCGGGTTTCTTCCGAAACTTTTCGTGGCCCATTGTTAATAACGTAGGAAACAATTGAACGCGAAACCCCTGCATGATGGGCAACATCATCCTGGGTTACGACTTTACCGTTATGATTGCCTGACATAGTTGACTCACTCACCTATGGGGATTCGCATTCCATATTACCGATTATAGCGAATTGTCGGTAAGTAATGCCCGATGGTGGACTGTACCAATCTCGAACCTCGCTGCGGTTATTGCCCTGCAAGTTGGGATTCCAGTGTCACATTCTGAAAAACATCTGCTGACTCCGGCAGCAGATATTGAGCATAATCGGTTTTGTCCTGCAAATAATGACCGAAAAAAGCCGCTGCATAGGAGATAATCAGATTAGGTTCGGAAAATGCTCCGTTGTGGTCACGATCTTGCAAAGTTACCAAATACCGGTCATCTGAGCCGATGTTATCGTAGATGTAAACTGAATCAATATCGTATGGGCAGACGCGATCTGCCGTTCCTCCAATGATGAATATGGGGATGTGCGTTTCTGCCAAACCTGTTTCCCCAAACATCTGTGCAAAGCATGGAGCCGTACCCAGAACAGCCCGGATGCGTTCATCGGTTGTTGCTTCCCATAGGGCATCGGTTGAAGGAGCATTAAATTGTTCATGATAGCTTAGCAGGTTATCCCAATCGGAAAGGAGACGGCACGAATCAAAGTTTACGTTGTAATTCGGGTCATTTTTGTAGGTTGGGCACCAATCCTGAAAATGGGATGGGTCAACCCGTGCGCCACTGACCGCAACGGCAGTGTATGCCCCCATTGAACCGCCCCAGATACCGACCGTATCCGTGTTTACTACATCAGCCACCGGATCATCCTCCAATTCAGCGATCCGGTTCAGCAAAAACAGAATGTCCAAAGGACGGTTGATAAATGCAGCCCAGCGGTCGGTGGCTGGATCGCGGTGATCGATCCCTGCAACCACAAAACCCTGCGAAACTAGATATTCAATATCGCCCCGTGCCTCAGTACTTGCTGCTCCATAACCGTGTGAATAAATAACAAGTGGATAGGGCGCACCGCTCTCATCCGGGGCATACGGCGGTTTTGCATCTTCAGTGACTAAGGCCGGATACCAGATAAATGTTTGCAATGTCCGATTGTCCCGGCTTTCGTCCTTCAGCAGCATCGCCCGCACACCGACTTGATAGACTCTGTCCGGCAGAAACAGTGATGGTTGGGCTACTGTGATTGATGATCTGTAACCTGTCGTCGCCATAAAAAGAATGAGGCAGGTTATATATTTTGCTTTCGAGATCATCATTCATTTTCCCTGTTGATGCTTTCTCAGCATCAGTGTAACAAACCTGCTTGATGCTGACCAATGAAGTGTCTTGCCTGATTCCTGTCAGGGTGACTTAAGTTCAATTGTAGATATAAAAAATTTATGAATACTGAAATCTAAAGCCTTGTGGCTGGCTGTGTGTGCTATCGTATAAATTGAAATTGTGATGCTCTGCTTCGGCTAATCGGAATTAAGGGTCTGCAAAATGACGGCACAACCACTGGATGAAATGCAAATAGATCGTCCGTTGGCGTCTTCCCGAAGTCTATGGGATACGCTAACGCAACCGGCAAGCCTGTTAAATACCAATGACAAGCCAAAAGCGCGGCTGTTATCGGCGGTGCTGGTGGTGTTTTTACCGCTCGCATTTTTAGCTGTGTTTATCAATCCTGTTACCAGCATCATCGCAGGCCGGGAATTTACCCCACCTAACCCCGGGATTTTTGTTGCCTTATTGATTATTCCAGTTGCCTATGTCCTGAGCCGAACCCGCTACTATTCAGTTGGCGCGTGGCTGACCATCAGTGTTCCTATGATTGCGGTGGTACTTCCCATTCTCAGTACCGGGCAGTTGGCAACTGTTGTCTCATTGTTTTACCTGGCGCTCGCGGTGATTATGGCGGAACTGCTGCTCTCATCGCGGGAAACCCTGATTATCGGGATTATCGCTGCTTTGCTGGTTGTGTTGGTGCCGCAGTTTCGGTTAGCTGGTGGTTTACCCTCGGAAGCCTGGGCTGTTTTCTCATTTGTGCTTGTCACAACCGGTATCACGGTGTTGGTTGGCCGCATCCGTGAAGATAATTTACGTCAACTAGAGAAGACCCAGTTAGAACTCCTCAAGAGCCTTGACGAGAAAGAAAAATCCCGTATTCAGGCCGAACAATCGCGTGAACGCGCCGAGCGTTCTGAACAGGTGAAAGCCGCCTTTCTGGCAAGTATGTCTCATGAACTGCGGACGCCTTTGAACGCGGTGATTAACTTCACCCGTTTCGTGCTGGATGGCGATACCGGGCCAGTCAACGAACAGCAGCAAGATTTGTTGGGCGAGGTAGTTGGTAGCGCCAAACACCTGCTGAATCTGATTAATGACGTACTGGATATGTCAAAAATAGAGGCAGGTTCGCTCACACTATTTATCGAAGACGGCATTAGTCTGAACCAGATGTTGACCAGTGTTGCTTCAACCGGGCGGAGTCTGTTGGGTGATAAACCTGTCAGTCTGGAGCTGAAAGTCGATGAAAATCTGCCGCTGCTCCGCTGCGACCGTCAGCGCATATTGCAGATTTTGCTCAATGTAATCTCGAACGCCTGCAAGTTCACCGAAGCGGGCACAATCACGATCAATGCTCAGGCAGCAAATGGCGAAATTGTTATCGCGGTCAAGGACACTGGCCCCGGCATTGCTCAAGAAGATCAGGCGATGGTATTTGAGGCTTTCAAACAAACCAAGAGCGGATTGCGGCAGGCTGGTGGTACAGGATTGGGAATGCCGATTGCCCAGAGTTTGGCGGAAGCGCATAACGGCCGTCTCTGGTTGGAAAGTGAGTTTGGGAAAGGGACAACCTTCTCCATTGCGCTGCCGATTAAATCCGAAGCATTAGTGCCTGCAATCTAGGGGTGTATATGAACAGCAAAACCACCGTATTGTACGTGGAAGATGATCCACTGAGTCGCAAGGTCATGCAATTGCTCCTCAAGGGGAGGATGCAGCTACCCCATGTGACCATTCTTGAGGACAGCACAGATTTTATTAACCGGGTAGAAGCGCTTGACCCGAAACCAGAGGTTATTTTTCTGGATATTCATGTCAAGCCCTATGACGGTTTCCAGATGTTGGAAATGCTGCGCGAAAAGGAATGGATCAACGGCACGTTGATTGTTGCCTTGACGGCCAGCGTGATGAACGAGGAAGTTCAGCGGTTACGGACAGCCGGTTTCCACAGTTGTCTTGCCAAACCCATTGACCTGGATACTTTCCCCGATACATTCAACCGAATTCTAAATGGTGAAACCATTTGGCGAATTATTGAATAACTGTATAAGGATTCCAGATCCATGCTCCTAAAAGATAAACGCATATTTATCGTTGAGGATAATATGCAAAACCGGATTGTTTTCCAGATGTCGTTAATTCGTCACGGGGCCGCGGTTGATTTTGAGCGTTGGGGGCAGGGTACTATGCTCCATATGAACAACCTCAGTCGTATTGACCTGATTATCCTCGATCTGATGCTTGCTGATGGAATTTCCGGTTTCGATATTTACGACCAGATTCGTGCTGTACCCAAGTATGATCATGTGCCAATTGTTGCTGTATCCGCGATGGATCCAGCTATTGCCATGCCCAAAGTACGTGCCAAAGGATTTGCTGGCTTTATCGCCAAGCCCATTGATAATCACCAGTTCCCCAACCAGCTATTTGCTGTATTCAAGGGTGAACAGGTCTGGTATGCCGGCGATAGGCACCTATCGTAATCTAATCACTGTTTTGCTATTGTGGAGGTTCGTTGATGAGTCAGATACATGCACTTGCGATTGATGATAATGCCCAAAACCTGCGTGTTTTGTCGCAGTTGCTTGCCAAACAAGGGGTGCGCTGCACCGAAGTTTCGAATCCGGTCAATCTGGAGCAAATGCTGCCCGAATTGGGCGCAGTTGATGTGGTCTTTCTGGATTTGGAAATGCCGGGTTTGGATGGGTACACGGTCAAAAATATGCTTCAGGCTGAAATGGGACATGTACCCATTATTGCTTACACAGTCCATGTGAGCGAAATGAACGTCGTTCGTAATATGGGCTTTGACGGCTTTTTAGGTAAACCGCTGGATAATGCCCGTTTTCCCGACCAACTTGCCCGTATTCTACGGGGTGAACCGGTTTGGGATCGCGTATAGTTCGATAGTGAATCAACAGGCTGACTGGATGAAAGCATCCGGTCAGCTTCACCCCTCATTTCCCTCACTTTGATTCATTGCTGTTCCCAGTGTCGTACAGGCTGGACAAACGCCCCCCGGTCGCACGATGGCATAACCCGCCAGCGGATCGACACCATACTCGGTTGCATCCACATTCCAGATAATCAAGAGGCGAACGCGATGACTCTGGCGGGCAGACTGCGCCGCCATGCCCAACCAATCTGCCTGCTTTTGGACGGTTGTATTGGCCGCCCACTCAAACCCCGGCGGCAGATCGTCATAGCCCTCCGGCGAAAGATAGCCGATTTCGGTGAAACACAGCGGTTTGGAGGGGAAGGCTTGTGTATATAGATCGAGCATCGCCGGAAAATAGCGTGAGTAGTGACTGCTGTTCTCGCGCGGGTCACCAGAACGGACATCCGGTGGCAAAATCCCCTCGTTGTAATGAATACCTGTGCAGTCCATGAAGTTTACTGCGCCTGCTGCGACCATCTGCTGAAGAAAGATATTATCGTCACAACCATCAGGAGTGCATTTGCCGCTGAAAAACCCCGTGGGGGCAGGGGCGCCGCTGATGACCAGTGTATCCGCATTGGCGGCCTTGATGGCAGCATACGCGAGTTTGAGCAGATTGGTGTAGTTCCCACCGCTGATTTGTCCGGTAGGCCACTCGCGGTCAATATTTGCTTCGTTCCAGACTTCAATCGCATCCGGCTTGAAAGCAGCTATACTGCCTAAAAACATCGCGTAATCGCTGTTATAGCTGCTGGCGCTCATCTCGGAGGGAACCCCTTTGACGCTCAACAGCACCTTGAAATTCGCGGCCTGCGCCTGATCAATGAGTGTCTTGATGCTATCAGGATCGTCACCCCGGTTATAAATCACCTGGAATTTGACCCATGTCATGCCTGCATCACGCATCAATGCAGGTGAGGTGAAACCAAACACATGTCCACCGACTTCAAATACATCGGTTGTCACTGGTGTTGGGGAAGGGGTGACGGTTGCTCTTGGTTGTCCCGCACAGGCCGCCAGGAATAGCCCACAACCCAACAGAAGCATTATCCCTCGGAAAGCCATAGCATGGTTCTTTCTCTAGCATCCATGCAGAAATTGTACTCTCGTTGCTGGTAACGCGCTTTGTTATGGGCGGCTTGACCACGAATGAACCGCTGACTCGTCAGCACAAAATTGAATCCCCGATTGAGCAAGTTTGCTTATAGCTGAAATTTTCTATCCATGTGTTTCAAGCCAACTCAGCAGGTTACGAATACTGCCAGTTGCGAGACCAATGCTGGAATCCGCCGCGCCATAATAAATCCTGATCGTGTCGCCATCGCTGTCGATGGTATAACCGCAAGGGAAAACGACATAACCTACATCACCGAACCGTTCATAAGGTTCTTCTGGCGCAAAAACCCATTCGTCGCTGCGTTTCAGGCAGCGATCTGGAACATTCAGATCGAACAGGGCCAGCCCTACACGATAGAGTGAACCCGCAGCCGTATTTCGCACACCGTGATAAATGACCAGCCATCCTTGTGGCGTTTCGATGGGCGGTGGTGATAAACCAATTTTGTTAGCATCCCACCATGCTCCCCAGCGCGCTTCCATCATCAATTTATGGCTGCCCCAATTCCGTAGATCATTCGAGTAAGAAATCCACATATGGGCACGCGGGCCGCTGACTGGACGATGAATTAACGCCCACTGACCGTCAATTCGATGGGGTAATAGAGCGGCATCCTTATCTTCTGGTGGCATAATCACACCATAACGCTCAAACTGGCGGAAATCTTCCGTGAAAGCCAATGCGACTCCCGGCCCATAACGGCTAAAGGCCGTATAGACCACTGCATATTTTTTCAATTCAGGGATGTAAGTGATGCGTGGGTCTTCAATGCCCCACAATTCCTCCGGGAAGTGCTGAGGATCAGGCATAAAGGTTGGCTGGGAGTCGATCTGCCAGTTATCTACACCATTCGCGGAGCGCGCCGCACAAAGGTGGGAATGCCCACGCCGATCCTCGACACGGCATAACAACAAAGTTGTGCCATCGGGAAGCAGAGTCGCGGCAGGATTAAAAACACTATGAACTGGATACGGCCAATTCGCAGCGGTCAAAATCGGATTTAGATCATGGCGATGAAACAGTTCAGGATAGTGATTGGTCATTGAGATTTGATCTCCACAGATAAAAGGGTGTTTTCAGCCAGACGCAGTTCTAACCACCCTTGAAGAAATGCTAACGTGGATTCTGCCCCTTGATTCTCATTCGGGCGGTCGGGGTGAAGGCCATCACGGCAGCCACCCGTTGTTGGGTCGTAAACCGTCAGGTTTAGATCGTTGCGCCCCAGAAACCACTCGAAAGCACGGCGAGCTTCTTTGCGCCAGCACTCGTCACCTGTGCTGCGGTAGGCTTCCAGACAGGCCGAGATCATGGTTTGGGCTTCTACGGGTTGTTGATCGAAGCGGGCGCGTTCGCCATCTTGTCGATAAAAACCATTCGATCCAATTGGAACAAAATGCCCATCAGATGTGTCCGCCCGCTGCAAATCTGCCAACCATTTGAGTGACTCTAATCCGGCTTCGGTCATGGTCTGGTTGGGTATCCATTGGCCGCACATGAGCATGGCCTGGGGAAGCACAGCATTGCAGTAGGTTAGGCCTTCTTCATACCAGCGCCATTTATCCGAACGGGTCTTTTGGTAAATCGTTAGCAGTCGCTCGGCCAATTCATTCCGAATCTGATTTGCCATACTGTCACCGGAAAATCGCCGTAAATACTCATGGATGCCAATGACGGCGAAGGCCCAACTTCTTGGACTGGTGGTATTGAGGATAGCAGGCAATGCCCGCTCGAATACGGAGCCAGCCATGCTTTGGAGCGCATGGTTGTTAGAGCGTCCCAACACTGTGCCCAACGCCCACAGTGTGCGACCATGACTGTCATCTGATCCGCTCTCTTCGAGCCAACGGCGCTGGTAATCCATGAAATTGCGAAAGCGCCCTGTCTCTGTATTGAAGCCATACCACACAAAAGCCATGTATCGCGAAGCCAGTTCTGATGCCACATTCCCTGTTCCCAGTTCTTCCAGAAGCGTGGCTACAATGAGTGCGCGGGCGTTATCGTCAATGGTGTAACCTTCGGCATAGTTGGGCACTGTGAAACCCGCGTGCTGCAAAATCCCGGTATCGTCCGTCATGCGATGTAAATGATCGAGTTTGAGGGGCGGTAGTTCGCTTGGACGTTTATCCAGCGATTTGACTGCGAAGCCAGAAGGAGCAAAATGGCGGCGTTCGGCACGAGCGCGTTCAAAAGACTCCATATAGCGGCGTGCTACCTGCGGCCAGATCATTGCCCGCCCAAACATATAAGCCCGTTTGCGTATGGCATGACGCTTGGATTCGTTATCCAACAGGTCAATCACTTGTTCAGCTAATTGTGCTGGATCATGGAATGGTACGAGTACCCCCCGTTCCTCCGCCAACATCTCTTCCGCATACCAATAGGGCGTTGAAATGACAGCTTTGCCCGCGCCCAATGTATAAGCCAGCGTGCCAGAAGTGATTTGTGCAGCATTCAGATATGGTGTGATGTAAATATCGGCTGCGCTGATGAACTCGATGAGTTCCTCCAAACTGACAAATCGATTGTAGAAGACAACATGCTCTTCCATACCTTTGTCCCGCGCCAGCCATTGCAGAGACAAGCGGTAGGTTTCGCCTTCATTCCGCAAAACATTGGGATGGGTTGCGCCAACAACCAGGTAGACTACATTCGGATATTGAGCCACGATGGCTGGAAGGGCAGCGATGACATCTTCGATCCCTTTGTTGGCCGAGAGCAAGCCAAAGCTGAGTAAGACCATTTTGCCCTCGACTCCAAACAGGTCTTTGTGAAAACTGGGGTCTACGAACGGCACATCAGGAATGCCGTGCGGGATCATGTCAATTTTCTCCGGTGCTACTCTGTAGACCTCCTGCAAAAACTCCACGCCACGCTCACTCATCACCACCACACGATCAGATAGGGCTGCAACTTCTTGCAACACCCGTCGCTGAGTCGGGTTTGGGTCTTTTAGAACGGTGTGAAAGGTCGTCACAACAGGCATCCGCAATTCTCGTAAAAGCGCCAGAATGTGGCTGCCTGCTGGCCCACCATAAATTCCATATTCGTGTTGAAGGCAAACCAGGTCTACGTTGTTGATATTGAGGAAATCGGCGGCTCGACGGTAGGAATCAATATCCTTCTCTTTCAGCTCAAACCGAACACGAGATGGATAGGCGTAGCCAGCCTCAATGTCATTGACAGGTAGGGCAATACAGGTTGCTTCACTGAATTCAGATGCAATTGCTTCACATAAGTCAGTGGTGAAAGTAGCGATGCCACATTGACGCGGCAAATAATTGCCGATGAACCCGATGCGACTGATCGCGGAATGGGTTGAATTATTTTCCATGGTCAAGGTATTTCGTTTAGATTCCATTACTTCTATCTCTGCTGTGTCAGAAAAAATTGTGTGAAGCGATTCAATTTGCTTCATTGCCTGTCTCATAGGGGGAAATGATAGGTATGGAGGGGAAAATGGATTTAACCCACAATGATAAAGGCGAGAGGACAGTGCAAGATTTCCTTGCACTGTATGATTCTAAAGTGTTAGAGACGTTAGATTAGAAGCGTTTGTTACGCCCGAAATCGCTGTTTGAACGCTCTTCCCGTGGACGAGCTTCATTGACGGTCAGCGCACGGTTATCCAGTGAGTGACCATTAAACCGCCGTATCGCATCTTGAGCGGCAGTGTCATTCGACATCTGGACAAAGGCAAAACCTTTTGATCTGCCAGTATCCCGATCCATAATGACGCTGACTTCAGTGATTTCGCCAGCTTGAGCGAATAACTCGCGGATCTGGGCTTCAGTGACGTTATACGATAAATTGCCAACATATAGCTTTTTAGCCATGACATACTCCTGTATGTGTAAAATTAGTTGCGCGATAGAATAGGTAAGCAGTCGTGGCAAAAATGCAGAAGTGATCAGGCTTAGAAAAACAAGGAGGAACACAAGGTGCAAAATTGGCCAGGGTGATTTTCATACCCTACCAAGATTTACTGTAACACACTTCTAAACTTTAGTAAATGTCAATTGAAATTTTATGTAAACGATCCGCATCGCCGGGTTTACCTCGCTAAGTCAAGCATTTGGCTCCAATACTTTATGATTTCCAGGTTTTCCGTAAGACACGCAGCCAATTTTCGTGGGTAATTTTTCGTAGTGACTCGTCGTCGTAACCCGCTTTCTGCAAAGCCGTAATCAGTACTGGATAGCTGCTGACATCTGGTAAGTCTTTGGGGAAAGGTGCATCGCCATAATCAGCACCGATACCCACTCGATCGATACCCAGATGATTCACCAGATAATCCATATGCCGCAATACAGTTTCAATCGGTGTGTCGCTGTCGTCTCGAGCATCTTCGCGCAGCAACATCGTCACCAGATTCACGCCCACTATACCGTCTGACTCTTTTATAGCCGCCAATTGTTTATCAGTCAGGTTACGGGGTAACTGGCATAGTGCATGTGCATTTGAGTGGGTGGCGACCAGTGGGACATCAGAGATTTTGGCGACATCCCAGAAACCTTTTTCGTTCAGGTGAGAGAGATCAATCATGATGCCCAATCGGTTACAGGCGCGGACGAGTTCCTTGCCGACATCCGTTAATCCGGGGCCAGTATCTGGCGAATGTGGAAACTTAAAGGGTACACCATGAGCAAAAATGGTCGGGCGGCTCCACACAATCCCCATCGAACGCAAACCTGCCTGATAATACACTTCCAGCGCATCCAGATGGGCGTCAATTTGTTCCGCACCTTCGAAATGCAAAACTGCGCCAATGACGCCATCCCGCAGGCAGGCTTCCAGATCAGCGACCGTGCGAACGACTTTTACCTGTCCATTCGAGGCGGTTTCGATTCGGAACAGGTTAGCGACCATCTGTGTGGATGCTTTTTGTGCCGCGTCAAAATTCAGCGCCGGAAGCACATATTCAACATTTGGATCAAAATTATGCACCATATTCATGGCTTCTTCCTCGCTGATGAATACAGCAAAGAAGCCCGCCGCCATGCCACCCTCGCGAATGCGCGGCAGATCAACTTGCCTGCCGTCTAAACGCTCGAAGAAACTGCTGATCAGGGCATTGGTCGGTGGGGAAAAGTACATTAAAGAATCATTGTGACCATCAATAACAGGGTATTGATTGATTGTGGACATTACGCAATATCTCCCGTATGTCGATTCGCCAGCACGTTTATTGTGTCGCTCTAATTTGTCGTGCCCGCTGCAAATACCACGTCATTTTGTAGCGGGTAAAGTACTCAATCGCTATGTCGAGTGCTTCAATTGCGCCTCTTTTATCACCGTTGGCGCTGCGATGTTTACCGAGTTCCATATAAACGGTAGCGATTTGGACAAATCGCCCGCCTTGACGATGACTTTCCAGACTTTGCTCGAAGGCTGTTTCTGCCTGAGTGATCTCGCCCTGACTGGAATAAATCTTGCCAAGGGTTGCCAGCGCTTCCCCAATTGCCAGTTCTTGCTGGGTTTGACGACCAAATTCAAGACTTGCCTGGGTGCGTTCCAGTGCCCCTGACGCATTGCCCTCAAGGAAGTCCAGTTCAGCTCGATAGGCATGAAATAAGGGTAAATGGAAAACGGTTTTGCCTTGTTCGATCATCCCGATTGCTTTGTCCAGGTATTCGGCTGCTTTAGGCAAGTTTCCGGTTCGCATATAAATATTCCCCAAGAATCCCCGGCTCCAATATAACGGCAGAAAATCATTAATCTTGGTCGCTAAAGCTTCGCTCCGGTTAAAAAATTGCAGTGCTTCTTCCCAGTGCCCACCCCACATTTTGCCACAGCCGTTAATGACTAAAGTGCCTGTCATACGGCTTGGGCCTACCTGTTCTGCTACTTCCAGACTCCGCTGGATGACTGCTTCAGCTTCCACTGGCAAACCCTGCATCATCAGGCTCAGAGCATAAAAGGCCAGCGACCCAGAGAGCAGTTCAAGATCATTAAATTTTTCGGCAAGGCGAATCCCATCCCCCAGTTTTATGCGCGATTGCCCGAAGTTACCTGCCAACGCTACCGTGCGTCCAATGATGTTATATGGGAGCAGCAGCAGCTCTTCCAATCCAAGTTTTTCCGCTAACACCATACTCTGCTGGAAAAACTGCATCGAAACGCTGAGTTGGCCGAGCATGAAATGGTAAGCACCAGTGCTGCCCAAAATGCGCGCCAACAGTGCCTCATCATTGAGTGTTTCCGCCAGCTTGACCGCATTTTTCATTGCATCAGTCAGGCTTTCCTCTGGATGATAAGCTGCAACTCTGGATAGCTTCACACATAGTTCGACTTGCAAGCGTTGATGAGTTACATCAGCGGGGAGTTCGTTGCATAAATGCAAGGCAGTTTCATAATAGGTCTTCGCTTGGAGATTGGCTCCATTGAGCATTGCCTGATCTCCGGCAAGTTCCGCATAATGCAAACTTTGTTCGGCATCATCTGCTGCCTGCCAGTGATACAGCATAAGCGGTGCGCGGGCAGCATCGCCGCTGTACAGCTTTTCCATTGTTTGGGCAACCCTGCGATGCAACTGCTGCCGTTCCTCCAGCGGCAATCCACTGAGAATGGTTTCGCGGAATTTGTCATGTACAAACCGCCAACGTTCATCATTAACTTCTATAACTAATGCTTCAACGCACTGTTGCAGCCAGCGTTCAAAATCCATATCTGCGAAGAGGTGTGATAAAAGATCAAGATCAAGTTGCCGTCCAGCAACCGCTGCTGTGTGTAAGAATGCTGTAGCTTCTTTGGGGACTTGTGCCAGTCGTCGTTCCAGAATTTGCTGCATTCCGCCCGCGATAATATATTCCGGCACAGTTCGTGCGCCGATCATATCCAATCGTCCTGTGGATTCGGCTAACGCGCGCATAACCTCAATGATAAAAAATGCATTGCCATCGGTTTCGCGGTGCAGCAAATCCACCAGCGGTTCTGCCTGCTCAACCTTTCCCAACATCGCCTGACTTAGATGTCCAATTTCAGTGCGCGTCAGCCGATGCAGTTTGATCGTCACCATATCGGCTAATTGCGCTTGTAAAGCAGGGGCTTCATCATCGCGATAACTGGCGACAATCATAATTGGATGCTGAGTCGTGAACGGATTTAACCGCTTGAGAATATTTAAACTTTCTGCTGCCCAGTGAATATCTTCCAGAATCAGCAGAATCGGGCGCTTGGCTTGGGTAAATAACCGTTCCACTGTCGCTAGAAGTCGTTCCTGCGCGATTTTGGGATTGAGTGCCGGGGGCGCATCCGCAACAGGTATACCCAGGAGCGTTTCTATATCGGGGAGAATGGGCTTCAGGATGCTGGCTTCTTCGCTGCTGGGTGGATATTCCAGACACAATAACCGCAAGGGCTGCCGCCAAAGTTCGTAGACTGCGCCACCCTCACTCATACCTTGTCCATTTAAAACCAGCACCCCACGTGTAACCGCCTGAATCCGTAATTCGTTCAGCAGGCGTGACTTCCCGACACCACTTTCCCCTGCCAGCAGCCAACTACTGCCCACCCTCAAATGGATGTCAACCAATGTCCGAAGCGCCTGTTTGAGTTGGCTAAATTCATCATCGCGCCCAATAAATGGGGCATTTTGGAGGATATTTTCACGGGCTGTAATATTTTCTGTCGGTTTTACGAAATCATAGGTCTCGCTCAATGCGGCGATTACGGCTTCAGCACTAGGATAACGATCCTGGGGTGCACGGCTTAATAATTTGCCAATGATAGGGGCAATACTGGCGTCGAGTGATTTTAAATCAATTGCTTTGAACAGGATGGCATTGATGATACCAGCGATGCCATTTGAGGCATCTATTGGGTGCTTCCGGGCGAAAATCTCATAGGCAATAACGCCCGTAGAGTACAAATCGCTTAAAATGGTTGCTGGATTTTCAGCAAAGCTTTCAGGTGCCATGTAGGCCAGTGTGCCTGCAATCGTTGCTCCCTCTTCTTGGGACATGCTGCGGGAAACACCCCCCTGTGCCACCCCAAAATCGAGAATTTTGACGACATTATCACGATTGATTAGAACGTTATCCGGTTTTAAATCCCGATGAATAATCCCGCGCCGATGTAAGTAGGTAAGCCCTTCCAGAAGTTGCAGGAAATAATTCACTTTTTCGGGCAGACTGCTGTCTTCAGTGGCTTCTAGTATCGTTTTGGGATTATCTAATAAATCCATCGTAAAAAAGGGTTCGCCGTCTTTATCAAACCCATAATCCAGAACGCTGATGACGTTTGGATGCCGCAGACTGGCTAATGCTCTGAATTCGCGGGCAATCATAAACAGGCGATTTTCCTGCTCTTCAGTATCGATGTCGTTTTTTACAGGCGCGGCACGAAGTTGTTTGAGGGCGATTTCTCGATTACCGTTTAATCGGTCTATGGCACGGTAAACGAAGCCCATACCGCCTTCCCCCAACTTGTTTTGGATTACATAACGCTGGTTCACAATCATAATTTCGCCCTCGGCACGGAGAAAAGTAAGTCCATATTTCGTTTGAGTTAAAGGCTGGGTGGCTGTCTTTAAGGGAAGGGCTGTGCTTCTTCAAACGGAAAAGCGTAGCCAATATTACCCATGCCAATGAGTGTAACCGAACTGTTTTACCCTATACCATTAAGAATGGTTTGACATTGTTTATTGGTCTCTCCAGTCACTTTTGATTGCCTATCCACATATTAGAAGACCATTATGGCCAAAATTACTTTGCCAAGCTAAATAAAGTGCGTTAAAATTTTCACAACCGCTATTTGGCAATCAAACAATATGTATAAGGAGATTGCAATGAAACCGTCAAAACACAATATGTATCGTTTTCCCTGGTCGGTAAACGATAATCCGATTGGCTGGCAGGAGGTTACAGATCGCTGCAACACCTATTGTCGTGGATGTTATCGCATCAATGGGATGCAAGGGCATAAATCTCTCGAAAAGATTAAGGAAGAGATTAAGCTGCTGAAGGAACTGCGGAATTGTGACAATATTTCGATTGCCGGAGGCGAACCGCTTATCCATCCGAATATTCTTGAAATTGTCGCTTATATTCATGATCTCGGTATGAAACCCCTGATTTTGACTAATGGAATTAAGCTGGAAAATAACCGCGAGTTTCTGGCAGACCTGAAGAAAGCAGGCGCAATTGGTTTCACCTTCCATATTGACAGCGAACAGGCTCGTCCGGGATGGAAGGGCAAGACTGAAATGGAATTGTTCGAACTGCGCCAGCACTTTGCCGATATGGTTGCCGAGGTTGGTGGAATGTTTGTGAGTTTCGGGATGACCGTTTATCCCGGTAATCTTCACATTGTGCCAGAGATGGTGAAGTGGGCCAACAAAAACATCAATAAAGTACACGGATTGGTATTCATCGGTTTTCGGAATGCTGTCATGGGCGGCGATTACGACTACTATGTTGACGGCAAGCAGATTAATATGCAAACCAGCTACATTGCCGATTCGAATGAAGAGTCGTATCTCACTTCATCCGACATTTATGCACACCTGAAAGAAACGTTCGACCACTACGAGACTTCCGCATATATGGGCGGAACACACAACCCGGATAAGATGACGTGGTTGGTTGCTGCTCAACTTGGTACAAAGAACAAGATGTACGGTTCGGTAGGCGCGAAAGTGATGGAATTGTTTCAGACCATACATCACCTGCGGCATGGGGATTATGTGGTGTACTCACCGAGTCATCGCATCCCGAAGATTGCTTTCCTGCTCGGCCTTGTTGATAAAGGTGTTCGCCAAACAGCGGGCAAGTTTTTCCGTGAACTGCTGCGTCACCCCGGCGAATTGTTCCGCCCACTGTATGTACAAAGCATTGGCATCATTCAAGGGCCTGACCTACTGGAGGATGGGCGAGTCGATATGTGTGAAAGCTGCCCGGATATGACCATCTGGGAAGGCAAACTGGTGCATTCCTGCCGCATGGACGAATGGCGTCTGTATGGAAATTATGTCGTTGCCCAGCGCCGACCGGGTGAATCGCTGATTGCATCTGAAGACATAAAAACTGTCGAACCTCATCTGAATTGAGGGGATATTCATTGGCCTAGAAAACGAGCGCCAAACCATGCGATGATGGATAACAGGCGGGGTGGAAGCTGCTGACGCAGTGCCCACTCCGCTATTATTTCGCGCAAGCCTAATGGGACAATTTTAATGAGTGGGTTGTTCGTCTGGTTGGCAAGGCTCGGCGCTGTTGGATGGTCGAACACTTTGACCCCCAAAATCGGGTCAAATTTCCATGGATAACCGCGCGGTCGAATGGTTGGTTGAAACGGATGCTGATACACATTGCTGGCGAGGATGCTACCATCCGGCTTGATCAGTTTTAGCTGAATATGGGCACACTCCTCGCGCGGAGTCTCCCATGTTACAGCCATAATCTTCTGCGATGCATTAGCCTGTATATTGAATGGAATTTGACCCTCTAAAACAGATGCCCCCTGTTCATTACGAACTTCCCAGCAGACCATAACATCGGGATAAACTTCTGTCGTGTCATTGAAAACCCATAGCGCGCGCGGCTGGTTGCCATCATGTTCAAGCGCGACCTGTAACGGCTGCGATGCCCGTTGCAGTGCTGCATAACCACCTTTGGGCAAACGCTGCGCATCCAGAACGCCGCAGCCCACTTGTGGCACCAGATCAGCCAGCCAGAAATGAATATAACCGCCGCTACATTCCGCCCGCAAACGCCGTAAATGCTCGACATGAAATTGGACGAGTTCGGCTTGATATGCCCACAAATCCTCAATCTGATTTTCCAAATGCTTCAGCCGTTCCCAGCAAAACGTGTAAGCCTGTAGGGTGCTGAGTGCAGCAGGTGCTTCAAAGCCGAATTCGGTATTGAACCGAAAGTGATGTCGATAAACATCTGTATAGTGTTTTGTCCACAGCGCTCCGTAATAAGTATGCACATCGCCTGCGCGCCGCCAGTCGTTTTCCATCTGCCCGGAGCAGATAAAAACAGGTCGCGTCGGGTCTTGTTCAATCGCATCCGCATATAGTTCTGGATCAGGGTGGGATTCAAGATTTGCCCGTCGAGTGAAAATCATCGTCGGTTCGTTGTGACAAATCCACGTGATGATTGACGGATGATGACCCAGCAAATCAATCATCTCGCGTTGAAGTTTTCCTGCCCGAACCTCGAATTCGAGTGATGCGTTATGTACCCAATTGAGTTCAAAATCCTGCCAGATCAGCATCCCCATCTGGTCACACAAATCATATAATTCCAGCGGTGACACATGCGTATGAACCCGCAGCAGATTGAGATTGGCCTCTTTTGCCAGACTCACATCCCGCAGCAGACTTTTTTCGTCACACTGCGAAAGATACAGCGCTGGGATATACGCCGACCCACGAATAAAAACCGCCTGCCCGTTGAGGTAATAGGTAAATCGATCAGGCGTCCGGTCTAATTCCACCGTGCGGATTCCAAAGGTGACGGAACAGCTATTGAGGACAGCCGCATTTTCAGCCTCTAATGTGGCTGTCAGGCGATACATATTCGGCTTGCCGTGATCCCATGTCCACCACAGTTGCGGATTGGGTATCTGCACAGTTTGTTCAAACCAATATTCCCCGGCTGGCAAATCCAGTTCTATTTGCGTCTGAATGCCCCCCCCATTATGGTTTTCCCCCGCAATTTTCAGCCCTAAATTGCCATGCCATGTTTGTTCAGTGCTGTTCATTGTCCTGAACCTCACCCGAACCTGCCCATCCATTTGCGTGGTAATACGGGTATGGTCGATGCTCAATCCCTGATCGAGCAGCAGCCATACTGGTCGCCAAATTCCGAGGGGATTGACATTTGGTGGGATGACGCCCTCGCCGTGCTCATACAACCCCTTGACCAGACCTCGTATCACATGATCGATTGGATAACTGCCGTTTGGGTTGGGTTCATCCCATGGCGAAGTGACGCGGACGAGCAGTACATTTTCATCCCGTAAATCGTCGGTGATATCAAACTCGAACGGCGCAAAATGCCCTTCATGCTGTCCTAGATAATGCCCGTTCAGCCATACATCCGCGAAATGATCGACACCCTCAAAGCGCAGTTTTGCCCGCTGATAAACTGCCTGCGGTTTGCTGAATCGGCGCTGATAAATCCATGCCTGCTCATTGATTTTCCGCAGATGTTCGCCCCAGTACGGTTGTTCAGGATACAGCGTTGGCTGAATGTGAACCGCCTCCGGGATGGATAATGCATTTTCGAACGATAAATCAAGGATGTCATCCGCCTCCAAGGGCACGGCGCGAACCTGCCAATCCCGGGAAAGGCGGAGACGGTGGTAATGGTCAGCTTTGGGGAGGGCAGTTGATTGTTGTTGGATGTTCAAGGTTTTGTCTTCAGTAGGGATGATTAGCCACCAGGAAATAGGTGTTCACTCAGAGTAAATCGCTTATTCTATCAGCCGTTGATTGTAAGTCAGACGGTATAAGGTTATCAACTTCTGGTGACGTTTAGCCCGATGTCTTGGTTTGCTACTTGGTACACATGAGGGCAACTACGAAGCATCCATACTGCGTGCCGCCCTCACATGATCTGATCCCTGTGTTACACATCCCGCCTGATTGTTGACTAACGCTGTAGTACGTGTGCAGCACAGCTAACCTTGTGTCACAAATTACCTCCTTTGTCAGACACGGATGCCGCTTGCTCACTGTCACCGGATTCGCTTGAATTGGCTGGATTTGCCTCGACCAAACGGCTTAGAACTGTGGGCAGGATGCCGCCGTTGGCGTAATAGTCAATTTCGACCGCCGTGTCCAGTCGCGCAGTCATCACAAAGCTGAACTGAGTGTGATCAGGCTTTTCGACCGTGACGACAATCTCCTGTTTGGGCGACATCCCGGCACTAATTCCGTCAATGGTTAGCACTTCCTGTCCAGTTAGCCCCAGAGATTTGGCATTCTGACCGGGCTTGAACTGCAAGGGCAGCACGCCCATCCCCACCAGATTACTCCGATGCGTTCGTTCAAAACTCTCAGCCAGCACTGCGCGTACTCCAAGAAGCAGCGGCCCTTTCGCTGCCCAATCACGTGAACTGCCCGTACCGTATTCCTTGCCAGCGATAATAACGACAGGTGTACCTTCGGTTTTGTATTGCATGGCTGCATCGAAAATGGTTGTGGACTGACTGTCGGGATAATGCACAGCCATGCCGCCTTCCACTCCGGGAACCATCAGATTCTTGATTCGAATGTTGGCGAATGTGCCGCGTACCATCACGCGATCATTGCCGCGCCGTGCGCCGTACTGGTTAAAATCCTTGCGCTCGATTCCCTGTTCGACCAGATAACGACCTGCCGGGCTGTCGGCGGGAATACTGCCAACCGGCGAAATATGGTCTGTCGTGATGCTATCGCCGAAGATACCCAGCACACGCGCATTTTTGATCGTCTGAATGGGGGCTCCCTCATCGAAGAAGGGCGGCTTCTGAATGTAGGTCGAGGTTGCATCCCAAGGATACAAGAGGGTGTTTTCACTCGACACAGCATTCCAGTCGGGATTGCTGCTGCCCACATCTTTGTACAGCCGTTCAAAAGTTTCAGGTTTTGAAGTCTGTGCAATCGTGTCGGCGACTTCCTGCTGGCTCGGCCAGATATCACGCAGGAAAACAGGGCTGCCGTATTGATCTTCGCCAATGGGTTCAGTGATCAGATCGATGTCCATTGTGCCAGCCAGCGCATAAGCCACCACCAGCGGCGGCGATGCCAGAAAATTGGCTTTGACCAGCGGATTAACACGCCCTTCAAAATTACGATTGCCGCTCAATACCGCAGCCGCAACGATGTTGTTTTCTGTCACCGCTTGGGCGACATGGTCTGGCAGTGGGCCACTGTTACCTAGACAGGTCATGCAGCCATAACCGACAATATTGAAACCGAGCGTGTTCAGAGCATCCATCAGCCCAGCATCCTTGAGATATTCGGTTACGACGCGCGAACCCGGAGCCAGACTGGTTTTCACATAACCCGGAACACGAAGCCCACGTTCGACAGCTTTTTTCGCCAGCAAACCTGCGCCGATCATCACGGATGGGTTGGATGTGTTCGTGCAGCTTGTAATCGCCGCTATGACCAGTGCGCCATGTCCAATTTCGACCGATTTTTGATCTGTCTTTATGGGAGCGCGTTTGTTCAGGTCGGGCATTTGCAGCTCATATCCGCCGTTGTTGATAGGTGCACTCAAAGCATTCTGGAATGCCGTTTTGATCTGTGAGAGTGGAACCCGATCTTGTGGACGCTTTGGCCCCGCCAGACTCGGCTCAATATCGCTCAGGTCGATTTCCAGCGTGTCAGTAAATTCGGGATAGGGCAGGTCATCCATGCGGAATAGCCCTTGAGTTTTGTGATAATGCTCGACCAGCGCGACTTCAGCTTCTGTGCGGCCTGTACGCCGTAGATAATTCAACGACTCAGCATCGACCGGGAAGTATCCCATCGTCGCACCATATTCGGGAGCCATATTGGCGATTGTGGCGCGATCCGGCAGGGATATCTGACTCAGGCCGGGGCCGTAAAATTCCACAAACTTATCTACTACGCCTCTTTTGCGGAGGGTTTGGGTGACAGTCAGCGCAAGATCGGTCGCAGTTGTACCTTCGGGAAGTTGCCCTGTAATTTTTACCCCGATCACTTCAGGTGTCAGAATATACACAGGCTGGCCGAGCATGGCGGCTTCGGCTTCAATGCCGCCGACACCCCAACCGACGATGCCCAACCCATTAATCATCGTGGTATGCGAATCCGCGCCGACGAGTGTATCAGGAAACACGACGGTCGAGTCGTCTTCGGGCGCAGCACGGACACCTTTGGTCAGATATTCGAGATTGACCTGATGCACAATGCCAATCCCCGGCGGCACGACCCGCAAATTATTGAAGGCTTGCTGTCCCCAATGGATGAAAGCATAACGTTCGCGGCTGCGTTGTAGCTCAATCATCATATTGAACCGGAGCGCATCATCCGTGCCGAAATGATCCACCTGAATGGAATGATCCATGACCAAATCGACCGGAATTTGCGGCTGAATCTTGCTCGCATCACCGCCGAGATCAAGCATTGCATCACGCATCGCGGCGAGATCAACCAGACAAGGAACACCAGTAAGGTCTTGAAGCAGTACACGCGCGGGTTTAAACGGAATTTCGCGTTGCTCTGGGGTTTTCGGGTTCCATTGTGCCAGACTGATCACATCTTCTTCGGTGATCTCGAAGCCATCACAATGGCGCAGCAGCGATTCCAGCAACACACGAATACTGTACGGTAGCCGCGTGAGCGATGAGATACCGATATCTTCTAATTGTGCAAGACGATAATAGTAGGCTTCGCCGCTGCCCGTGTCGATGGTCGCACGCGCCCCGAAGTGGTTTTTCACTTTCTTGTGGGTCATCATTGCTTTTTTACCTTCTGATAGGGTTGCTTCGAATAGCAGAATTTATGTCGAAGCAGAGAGTTAGCAACATCTTATGGGGATTTGGGCTATCATTCAAACTGATAATTTCGATAAGATTTATAGATGCTGTCTATGAAAGGTTCTGCTGTGACTCTTGACCTGCATAAACTCAAAATTTTTGCCACCATTGTGCATTACATGAGCTTCACACGCGCGGCGGATCACCTGCACATGACACAACCGACTGTTTCGCAGCAGCTTGTCATGCTTGAGGCGCAGTTCGGTACACCTCTTATCGAGCGTGATACACGGCGGCTGCGGCTTACGCCATCAGGTGAAGCGCTGCTCCCCTACGCTGAAAAACTCTTGACTCTGTCTCAGGAAGCCTTTGAGGCTACGCGGGAAGCGGCTGGGCTGGCAGATCGCACCTTACGGCTCGGTGTCGGACATACTCTGGCGATCTATTTACTGCCAGGATTATTGAGTCATTATCAGGCGCAGTATCCGGGTCATCCAGTGCGAATCAGTGTGGGAAATACGGGACAACTTCTTGCGCTGGTGGCGTCTGAGGCGGTGGAACTCGCACTGGTTGGCTCTCCTGCCGAGCATCGTGATATCGTGGCTACGCCGTTTATGCGCGATCATCTTGTGGTAATTGTCGCGCCCGGTGACGCTTGGGCGAAGCGCGCCGATGTAGAACTGGACGAATTAAAACAGCGCATATTTTTAACCCGTGAGCCGGGATCGGCGCTGCATGCCAGTGTTGAACGGCTGTTAGGTGTGTCCCACCTCTCTGGCGATTCAGTGATTCAACTGGGCGAAACCGAAGCGATTAAACGCAGTGTCGAAGCCGGATTAGGCATCGCCCTGATTCAGGGGATCGCAGTAGAGCGTGAAGTTGCGGCAGGACATTTGTGCATGCTGCGGTTGCAAGGAGGGGATGACCAGCGTACCTATGTGTATGCCCGTCACCGTGCCCATACACTTTCCTCCGCTGCCAATCACCTCGTGGAATTACTCCAGAGTTTGCAGTAACCGCCAAGGTCGAAGCTGGCTGGAGCAATACTGTCTCCAGCGATACCATCATTATAGACGGTAGCTCAAGAGTGCATTTCGCATCTTCAACGCTTGAAGGCAGAAATCAATGAAATAGTGGGGAGGCAGATGTTATCGCCAAATGTGAGATGCTAGAAGCCAGAAAGAGAATATATAGCCGAGAACCTTGCCAGCATCTAGCGCGACCACGCGGATTAGGGCAGAGAAATTTCTCGGTTACACAGATATGCAGCGCGTTAGTCGTTGGCAGAGGTGCGGGTAGCAATTGATCGGTGTATGTGTTCTTGCCTAGTGCATGACAGTGATATGCAATCTGTAGCAGACGGACAATACGGCGAAAACTCATGCTATCCACGTACAGCCGCATCGTTGGCTGGGTTAAGGGGTGTAACGTCGAGACCACAGGCTTTGCAGCTATAACACTGGACGCCGAAAGCATTCTTCCCAACTTTAACTTGACGATGATTTGCTTGACAATATGGATATGGGTTCATATTCCCAATTTACCTGTATCCTGGTCTTCACCACTCTCCAAACCCCATTTCTACCCTCAGTGGGAAAGGATGACGATGATTGAGGAAAACATCGTCAATTATATGTCACGGCCAGTTTACAGTGAAACTGCTTGCGGCACTCCACTGCGCGCTGCCTATTGCCCGCACCCGCCAATAGTAGACACCCGGCGTTAAGGTACTAGTCGTCGCTGAAGGGTTGACCACTTGATTGGTGTAAGCCAACGAGTCAAAACTGGGGCTGCGGGAAACCTGTACTTCATAGCCAGTTGCCCCAACCACGCGTCCCCAGTTTAGTGTTGGTGTCATGGTGATGAAGTAATTGGTGGTTGTGGCAACACCAGCCCCCGAAATGAAAGTGATCCGGCGACTAGCACTCCATTCAGAAGCATTTCCGGCAGCCGTTTTAGCACGTACTTGCCAGTAGTAGGTTGAACCGGACAAAAGGGGAACAGAAGGTGTAAAACTAGTTGATGAACCATTGTAAACCAGCGTCTGTGGCGGATTGTTGACTCCAATTCGCACCTCATATAACACGGCATTCGCCACCGGATTCCAACTAAAAGCTGGTTGCAAATTTGATTGAAATGTATCCGTAGCAGGCTCAATCGGCACAGGGGACTCCAACCACGCAATCCTGAGCAATTGAGTACCACTCCAATCAGAAAATTCACCAGAGTTTTCCCCATAAGCTCGAACACGCCAGTAATAGGTTGTGCCGCGCTGAAGCGGGGAAATCGGCATGAAATTAGTCGAACTGCCGCTGTAAACTAATGTGTTTGGAGGATTACTCGTGCCAAGATAGATCTCATATCCAACTGCACCTTGAACGCTTCCCCAACTAAAGACGGGTTGAGCATTACTACTGACGAAATTATTGACGGGCGACAACGACGATGGAGCAAGCATCGCGAAAGTCGCAATCGTTACCGAGCGGGGTGTTGTCCACTCGGAAAACTGATTGCCTCCAAAAACACTGCGAACACGCCAGTGGTAGGTTATCTCAGCCTGTAAAGGTGTAACGGGCAGGTAATAGGGAATCGCTCCAGTATAGACTGTTGTTTGTGGAGGATTCTGCGTATCAAGCTGCATCTCGTAACCCACTGGATCAGATAGCCCGCTCCAGATGAAAATCGGTTGAGGATTAGCTGTCTGATAATTATGGGCTGGAAAAATGGGCATGGGTGGTGTCAAAGGCTTGTCAACAGCCGTCATTTGGAGTCGCACGGGGAGCAAATAATTGACAAATGCATCATGATCTTGCCCTGCCATTATGTAATAGGTCAATCCGGGCTCGGCTGTAAAGACAGCCCGTGCTGCGTTATTTGTCCCCACAGCTCTGGCGCAGACTATTTGCGTCAAGCTGGAAGGTGTTCCCGTGAAAATCGCCAACAAATTGTAGTAGCTGACGCCTGTTATTTCTGTAGTGACCTCTCGTAATGAAGTCGGGCTGTAGCTGTACCAAACGGTAGCATTGTAACCCAGTGGGCCATTCGGGCTACAGGTAATGTTGGGCTCATCTACAGCACGCGTCGTTAATAAGAGGTCTTGAGTATCAATGTAATCATAAGCAGTACCTGGAATAACACGTGCTGCACTCAAATTATCATTCGACGGTACTTCGGAAAACTGGATATTCAGGGTTGTTGGATTGGATGGAGGAAGCTGACTGGCATTGCCAACCATGATGTAGTAGGTCAAACCCGGACTGACATTAATTGTAATACGCTCTTGCGGTGAGTCCGTCCGGCTATCTCGAATACAACTCAATTCATGCAATGCTGAGTTGAAAAAACCCAAAGTAGTATCGTAACTGCTACCAGCAGTATCAAAGACCAGTGTTCGCACAGTATCAGCTGTGTATCGATACCAAACGGTTCGGGTTGGATTTCCACAAGCAGCGATGAATGGCTCTCCTCCAGTAGTGGCATCAAATACGTTCTGGGTGAGATTAAACGGCACCGTCATATTTTGAGCTGTTGGTGGTTGGTCGTTAAACACGCTCGACGGCACAAGTGAAAAACGCAGCACGGTTGGGGCGATTACTGGAACACTTGAACGGTACGAGAACTTGAAATAATAAGTAGTACCTACATCTGCCTGAAACGAGAATGTACTAAATCCACAAGCATAATAGGTCAGGCTAGAGGGTGTCCCTGTATAAACATGGGTTACAAGTGAATAATCACTGCCTGTTGGGTTTAAGATTAACTGACCCGAAATTTGAGATGCGTAGCGATACCATACTGTATTCACATAATCCAACGCATAGACAGTGGCGGAGTTGCAACCTCCAGAATGTGGTTGCTGGCCGGGGTCTGTGGTTGTAATCGTTGAACCGTGAATATCCTGACTAATTGAATAAGGCAGCGAGGAAATTTCGGTTGCATCACCCAATAAATCATTTGCCACGCTAGGGACTTGTAGATTCAGTCGGAGTATGGTGTTCGGATCGACCAAGTTTTCCAGATTGCTCGCCCTGGAAACCATAAACCAATAAGTCATGCCTGCTTGTGCCTCAAATCCTACACTGACGCGGGTACAGTGGAGCATGGTTTGATCGCTGGGTGTACCGGTGAATACACTAATAGCAGTTCCAAAGTCACTCCCCTCTGTGGTCAGAATGATTTTCTGATCAACTGAGGGTGTGTAGGTATACCATAGCGATGAGTCATGGAATCCCCCTGTACATGCAGATGGGTCTGTATTGAGATCATTAGTTGATCCATAAATATCGCGCGTTTCGGTATAGGGGAACGTGGTAATATTTTGCGGCGTCTGCATGAGATCATTAACAACAGGTGGCGTACTCAGGCTAAGATTCAACTGCGTTGAGGAAGTTACTGGGCCATTTCCATCAATATAATTACCAACCATAATCCAGTAAGTTGTCCCGCCCGTAAGCACCATACTCAATCGTTGATAACTAATTGCTTCGCACCGAACCTGCGTGAGGTTACCTACTGTACCTGTGTAGACTCCAATCACAGTCTGGTAATTGCTGCCCACTGTGCTGATATGGAATGGTTGAGTCGTAGTAGGTGCGTAACGATACCAAACTGTATTGGCATATCGTTGTGAGGGATAATAGATGCAATCAGCTAGTGGTTCGGTTGGGCTGTTGGTCGAGCCGAAAATATCCTGCGTTGTTGCGAATGGCAATGCATTGACGACGATTGCATTGGCCGGCTCATCGTTAGAAACCAGAGGAGCAGCTTTCACATTGAGACTGATTGTCCGCCACGATGTAACAGGCTGGCTTTCATGATATGTCACCAGAATATGATAAGTTAGACCAGCACTTGCACGGAATCCTAGCCGTGCCCCCGAATTTTCCTTGTTACACGCAATCTCGGTTAAAGCACCTTCAGACCCTGTGTAGACTGCCGTTATCACACTGATCTGACTCCCTGCTAGGTCAACCAACACGGATTGATCGCTGGGTGCCGTATAACGGAACCAGACCGAGTTTGCAGGTATCCACTGATTACAAACTGGGCTTGGATCGGTTGTGCTGGTAGTGGATGAGTAAACATTTTGGGTAATGCTAAATGGAAGACTTGAAATGCTGGTCGCGTTAGCAAATAAATCATTTGGCACAGTTTCGAACTGATGAATATTGAGGGTAAGTATCGTCGGCATTGTAGCGGGTGTCCAACCAGATATTCCCCCCATAATGTAGTAAGTTGTTCCAGTCGTCACCTGAATATCGATAGCATTTTGGGAGGCGTAAGGCGCACACCCAACACGAGTCAGGTTTCCTTCAATTCCGGTAAACACAGCTAAAATTGCATTCGCTTGGTAATCACTACCTTGAGCATCAATGAAAATTCGTTGATTTTGGCTTGGTGTATATTCATACCAAACCGTATTTGTGTAATAGGAAATTGAGCATGGATAACCAAAGGTGGGATCTGT
Source organism: Anaerolineae bacterium (assembly GCA_019912965.1). Classification (GTDB taxonomy): domain Bacteria; phylum Chloroflexota; class Anaerolineae; order Aggregatilineales; family Phototrophicaceae; genus CFX2. Next base: position 14,500 of record JAIOHM010000177.1, on the reverse strand, counting down.
GAAGCTGACAGTTGCTCCGTTCAAATCCTGTGAACCCGAATAGGGCAGTGAGGCGATTACTGTCGCACCGCTAAAATAGTCATTTGGGACGCTGGGCGGAAAAGGTGTGTAAGTTGCCGTTGGTGGGATATATGGAGTGCTGGTTGCAGTTGGTAAGGAGGGAGACGGTGTAGATGTGGGTGTTGAGGGAGCAGGTTCTTCTGTGCCTTCACCTATTCCAACCGTAACGGTGGCAATCGCAGCATTATTATTCGGATTAGAATCTTGCAGATCAGAACCCGTGATAACAGCACTGTTTGTAAGGGTATTGCCGTCCTGATCGTTGCCAACCAGCACACTCAATTCCAGTGTAGCAGCTTGCCCAACACCCAAAGATTGCACCGACCACACACCAGTCGCCAGATTAAATACCCCTTGTGACGCGGTATAAGCACTAAAGGATAGACCAATTGGTAAAAATTCAGTCACCGTAACACTATTGGCATGATCTGGGCCAGCGTTCATCACAGCCAAAGAAAATACAATTGTATCCCCTGGATTTGGACTGATGTTATTCACTGTTTTGGCAAGCATCAAATCAGCCGTTCGGGCAACAACCTCAATCGACGCAGACGCTATATTATTAGCAGTGTTGGGATCTGGTAGATTTGAGTTTGTAATTGTTGCCGTGTTGATAACTGTTTGGCTGGCATGATCGATATTGACAGTCAGTGTGAGTTCAAGCGTTGCGCTTTGTTGATAATTTAAACTCGGCAGTGACCATACCCCATTAGCCGAATTAAATGTGCCCAGTGATGCGGTATGTGAAACAAGGGTGAAGCCTGTGGGAAGTGAATCGGTGATGGCAACATTAGCCACATGATCTGGGCCATTATTCATTACCGTCAACGTGTAGTGTACGATTTCGCTTGGATGCACCGAAGCTATATCAGCCAATTTTGTCAGCGATAAATCAGCTTCGCTGGGCGCAGGATTAGCAATCTGAGCGATAAAAGCATCTTGGTCGCCTCCCAAAGTATTTTGTAATGGGTCTACTGTAGGGAAATCAGATGCAGTCGTTCCACCGACCACATACAGGCTGCCATCTGGGGCAAGGGCAATTCCGGGTCCAGCGTCTATTGCACCGCCGCCCATTGTTGTGGAATAGCGCAGGGGTTTACCAACTGGGCTGATGACAGCAAGGATAACGCTGGACACACCATAATTTTCGACTGTATCAATGCCGCCTACATAAAAAAAGCCGCGCGCATCGACTTGAATCTTTAAGCCGCGTTCATCGCCGTTGCGACTGTAATAAGTAGCATAGATTAGGGAATTAGCACCGCTGAGGGTCGTATTAATTTGGGCAAGCATCGCATCAAATGAATCACCAACTGCGCCTTCTTTTTGATAGGCGTTCTCGGTTGTGGGTAAATTTTCCGAGTCGGTAAACCCAACAAAGGTCGCCAAACCTACCCCGGTAACATCAACATCAAATCCCAAATCGGATTGCGAGCCACCAAAATAAGTTGCGTATAGCACCGCATTCCCCGCTGGATTGAACTTCGCTAGAAAAGCATCTGTATATTGAATCCCTCGGTTAGGTTGATAAGCATTCACAACAGGAAGATTAGTTGAATCGCTGTTGCCAACAACATAGATATTTCCTGTGCTGTCCAGATCAATTCCATAACCATTCTCGCCACCATTACCACCAAAAAAAGTGGAATACACAAGGGACGAATTACCAATAAGTGTAGTGTTCACTCTGGCAACAAACGCATCTATGGATTGGCGTGTTGCCTGATAAGGCAGTTTTAATGGGAAATTATTCGACCAAGTTGTTCCAGTCAAATAAGCGTTGCTACCATTTACGACAAAATCATAAACACTATCAAACTCATTTCCGCCGATGTAGGTCGAATAGAGTATTGCCGATCCATTCGTATTCAGTTTGATGAGGAAGCCATCAGTGGCACCCCCATAAATCGATTGATGACCGTTAACTATTGGGAAGTCCGCACCAGTAGTTCGACCACTAACATAAATATTCCCGTTGGAATCCAGATCAATGCCTTCAACATATTCGCTACTGCCACTACCCAGATAAGTGGCATAAACCAGATCATGATTGGCATTCAGCTTCAAAATATAGGCATCATTTGTACCCTGAAGCACATCCTGATAAGGGTTTTGCAACGTTAAATTAGGAGAACCCGTTGAACCCGTTACGTAGACATTGCCAACAGCATCAACTACAACGTCTTTAGCTGTATCATATCCGCTGCCACCCCAATAGGTGCCATATACCAATGTAGGATCCAGCACCAACGGATAGTTAGGGTTGTATTCCCCAACATCAAAACCTACCGTATTGCTATTTACCTGGTACACAACGGGTACATTAATTCGCTGATCGCCAATTGACTGCCAAGCTACCGGTTTGAGTTCACGCATTGAAAGATCACCCTTCAAGGTGATTATCAAATCTCCAGTGGAGGCATCTAGCTGCACACGCTCTGCACCCTCATAACGCCAGCGAATAACCTCCGAAGATTGACCCGGTGCAACAGTATAAGTACCCTTTAACGTTCCCTCAACGCCATCAAATTGCAGATCAATACCTGAATACAACTCACGGTAGTTGATTGCACCATAGGTGAAAACTCCCGTATACCAATCTGAGGAATCGTTACCTATCAAATAATTCACGGTGGCATCAAGTTGTTGACTACCCACAACTTCCAAATCAGCATTAGCTCCCTCGAAGCGCAGCTTAAGATTCAGCCATTCACCATCCTGCTGGCTAGGCAGATTAAGCAGCACTTCTTCCGGGCTAAAGAACAAACTACCGCCCAATCCATTGGCTTGAAAACGGGTTGCCCCTTCGGCTTGCCCAATATTTTCAACAAAAAACAACGGCGATTGTATTGTTTCGGGCTGGTTTTCAATTACTGGGTTTTGCTCTGTTCCATCAACAATGGACAGGCGGGACAAGACAAAAGTCAGCAACATACCTAAAAAAACAATCATAAAGACGAAAGGGCGGAGGGAGAATTGTTTCATGATATTGTCAAAACACTTAATTAACTATGAATATTTTAATCAGCAGTGCGAATTTAGACAATAACCAATGATTTAGAGGATTGGCGAAAGTCAGGGATAGAAAAAATCAATGAGGTGAGCATGATAGTCTCGATAATGCTGGCGATAGAGCTGACAATGCTTCCAGGCATAGCTAGTCACTCTTCCTTTGTTGATAAGAATCATATTTGTCCCATCACTGCTGCAAAGCTGCCCAATCAGGTCGAAATGGCCATTTAGCAGTGCCACTAAGTCAAATCCTGAATCTCCCACAAAACTTTGATCCTCAAATTCTTTAATACCTTTGCCGCTAATAAAAGTTTCGGCATAATCAAGAATCCAATGCTTGTAGTTAGAGTAGAAGTGACAGATTTCTTCATCGTAGGGCTGATCGTATTGTATTGCATCTCTAGGTAATTTTTCGGGAGGTAGCACAATATTATGAGGTGTTCATTGTGGATTCAGTGTGGGCGTCGCCAAATATTTCTATGTTTTCTAGTGGTTTTGGGTGAATAAAAAATCCTTCATGAAGAGGGATTTTTGTTCAAAAAGCGAGTAATGGGACTCGAACTCATGACATTTTGCTTGGGAAAAATAGTGTCACGTTTTCTCTCACAAAGTGCAGAAATCAATTGCTACTTCAAATCCCTGGTGGCTATAAATCTGCTCACCAAGCCGGAACCGCCAAAGGTTTTTAGACGGGGTAACGCAAATACAGTCAGTGGGGATTCACGAATTTAATCTATAGCCGACACCGGGTTCTGTCAGAATAAGCTGGGGAAGGGCTGGATTATCCTCAATTTTTTGCCGTAATTGTGCGAAATAGACCCGTAGATAATGGGTTTCATCAACATAATCTGGCCCCCAAACAGCTTTGAGGATTTGACGATGGGTGAGGACTTTGCCTTCATGCTGAATCAAGAGACGCAGGAGGGCATATTCGGTTGGCGTGAGTTTGATGGGGGTGCCTTTGCGTGTGACCAATCGACGGGTTAGATCAATTTGGATGTCGCCATAAGTGAATACCGATTTTTCTGGTGCAGGTTGGGCATGACGTTGGGCGACACGCATTCGTGCCATGAGTTCCTCGGTGCTGAAGGGTTTCGTCAAATAATCATCTGCCCCGGCATCGAGGGCGGCAATTTTATCGCGGTCGGCATCGCGTACAGAAAGGATGATAACCGGGGTTTTCGTCCATTCGCGGAGATGGGTCAAAACTTCCAGCCCGTCCATATCTGGCAGCCCCAAATCGAGAATGATGAGATCGGGACGGAGTTGGGCAGCTTTGACCAGCGCATCCCGCCCGTTATCAGTTTCATGGACGTGGTAGCCATTAGCTTCCAGACTGATTCTTAAAAAACGACGAATTTGGATTTCATCGTCCACAATCAATATTTGAAGTCCTACACTCATAAGGCGGCTTCCTTTACAGGGGGTGGAGCGGCTGTAACAGGTAGATGGATGCTAAAACGTGCGCCCCCTTCTGGTGCATTATCAACGGTTAGTTGTCCGCCATGTGCTTCGACTAATCCCCGACAGATAGAAAGTCCCAATCCTGTTCCACCGGTTCCTGTACCCGGTACCCGATAAAACTTCTCAAAAATGCGGTCAAGATCAGCAGGCGGAATACCCGGCCCATTATCCGATACCATAATTAATAACGATTGATCGCCCATCGTGGCAGTGACTTGTATCTGCGTTCCAGTAGGGGTGTAACTACAGGCGTTGTCCAACAAATTCACCAGCACCTGTTCCATCAATACAAAGTCCATTTGGACTAACGGCAAATCAGGTGCGATGTACAGTGTTAGGGGATGATCGCTCAGCCCTCGCTCGACTTGCTTAACCGCTACACCGATGACCTCACCAATGTCGCACCAATCCAGTTTAAGCTTCAAACGCCCCGAATCCAGCCGGGACATATCCAGCAGATTTTCGACTAGTCGATTCAAACGGGAAGCGGCATCTTGTATATCTTGCGTGAGATCATTTCTCGCGGTTTCGCTTGCGCCTTGTAAACTGCTGGCCGCGCCAGTAATCGTAGCAATAGGGGTGCGGAGTTCATGCGAAATTGAGTTGAGCAGGGTGGTGAAAAGTCTTTCGGACTCGTGCAGCATTGCCGATTGTTCAGCCGCTTCGTCCAGCAGTTCGCGCTCGATTACCAAAGCCACCTGATGGGTGAATGTCTCCAGGAGCACTTCCTGATCGAAAGAAGGATGCTCACTCTGCCGTATCCGAATACCTAACACACCAACAGTTCGGCTGGGGGTGAGCAGCGGGAGATATTGGGCGGAAGCTAAGGGTAGGGTATCCGTAAATCGTCCAGCAGGTTTGCCATTTTCAAACGACCATGTTGCCACACTATATTCTTTTTGATCAACCTGTAATGTGCTGCATGGATGCGGCTGAGTTTCTAATTTTTCGGAATGGCGCAGCAGGATGGCTACTTCAGCATTAAACACCCGCCCAATCTGCGCGACAGCCGTTTTTAATACGTCGTCCATATTGATGGCAGTGGCAGTTTCGTGTGCCAGTGCATAAAGCGCCGTTGTGCGTTCAGCATTATAGCGTGATTGCCGTTCTTGGGTGCGGATACGGGCAGTCAAATTGCCCGCGAAAATGGCGATCACAAAATACAGCGAAAACAGAATAATATCTTGTACTTGCGAAATCTCGAAGGTGTAGCGCGGTTCGATAAACAGGTAGTTCCAAGAAACAGCACTGATGGCTGCTGCCAAAAGCGCTGGTCCGCGTCCGATATACACTGCAATCAGCAGCACCGCCAGCAGTTCGGTTAAACCGACAGCCTGATAACCGACCCACGGCATCGAATTCAGCAGTAGAGCATCCAATCCGGTGATAGTCGCCACAACTGCGATTGCTGCTAGATATTCTTTCCAGGAAGAATGTTGGACAGGCTGCGACGGCAGAAAGCGTGACCGATTTTGTGCCTCCGGTTCGGATTTATCGCCTGTCACCACATAAATATCAATGTCGCCGCTGGAGCGCACCAGTTTATCGACCAGCGAACCCCCTTTCATGATGCGTTGAAGGCGGGAGCTTTGCGGCTTGCCGACCACGATTTGGGTCACATTACGCTGCTGTGCCAGCCGGATAAGCGTCTGGTCAATATCGCTGCCGCTGGTCATCACCACTTCGCCGCCGAGTTCCCGCGCCATAGACAGGTTTTGTGCCAAACGTTCTTTGGCTTCTGGGGATAGTAGATTGGCGGTTTCGACATAAACAGCCAGCCACGGTGCTTCCAGATTGTAGGCCATGCGGCGCGTCCAGCGGATGAGCTGTTCCGAAAAAGGACTTGGCCCGACCGCGACCATCAGCCGTTCGCCGGATTTCCACGGCCCGGCGATGCTCTTGACCTGCATGTAATCTTGCAGTTTGTGGTCAACATGTTCAGCCGTCAGCCGCAGCGCCATTTCGCGCAGGGCAGTCAGGTTGCCTGTGCGGAAAAAGCTGTTTGAGGCAACTTCGATTCGTTCAGGTGTATAGACTTTGCCTTCGGCCAGCCGTTTGCGTAAGTCGTCTGGCGAAAGATCAATTAACTCAATGGCGTCAGCCATATCCAGAACGGTATCCGGCACGGTTTCCTGAATGGTGATTCCGGTAATCTGGCGCACGGCGTCCGCGCGGCTTTCAAAATGCTGGACGTTAATCGTTGTATAGACATCGATTCCGGCTTCCAGCAGCTCACTTACATCTTGATAACGTTTGGTATGTCGTGCGCCCGGAGCATTGGTGTGTGCCAGTTCGTCCACCAGCACCAGTTGCGGATTGCGGCGCAAGATAGCATCGGTATCCATCTCTTCGAGAACCGTGCCGCGATATTCGAGTTTTTGGCGTGGGATAATTTCCAACCCTTCCAGTAGGGCTTCGGTTTCGGCGCGTTTGTGGGTTTCCACATAGCCGACGACCACATCTACCCCTTCTTCCTTCAACCGTTGGGCGGTATCCAGCATGGTATAGGTTTTGCCGACACCTGCCGACATCCCGAAGAAGATTTTGAGTTTACCGTGTCCCTGCTGTGCCTCATCCTTCTGGATGGCTTTGAGTAGAGCGTCTGGGTCGGGTCTGTAGTCGTCCATTGCAAAAATTCCCATATAGCCTTGTAGAGGCGCAACATATTACGCCTCTACAAACACGGAATATCTCTATTGTAATGCGTCCAATGCCAGGTTGAGCAGCAGCACATTGACTCGTGGTTGCCCTAGGAAGCCTAACTGTGGCGCTTCCACATATTGCTCGACGAGATCGGCGATTTGCTGGCGATCAAGGCCGCGTTCGGCTGCCACCCGGTCAATTTGCAAACGGGCGGCTTCCGGGCTGATGTGCGGATCGAGGCCGCTGCCCGATGCGAACAGCATGTCTGGCGGTACAACGGCATCCGCTGCCAAGCCATTCCTTTCGCGGAATGCTGCTGCTCGTTCAGCCACCTGTGCCTGAAGTGCCGTGCTGGTTGGCCCCAGATTAGTCGCCCCGGAGGAGGTTGTTCCCTCCATGTAGTTGACCGCCGAAGGCCGCGACCAGAAGTAGCGTGGATCACTATTCGTTTGCCCAAAGAGGGATGAGCCAATGATTACACCGTCTTTGGTTTCGAGGCTGCCGTTGGCCTGCGCCGGGAAAATGACCTGTGCCGCTGCCGTCATCACCAGTGGATAGATGACCCCGGTCAAAATCGTCATAACGATCAGTGTTCGTATCGCTGTGATTACGTATTTCATGGTATTTACTCCCTTAAGCCAATCGCAGCGCAGCGACGATCACATCAATGATTTTGATGCCGATAAAGGGTGCGACGATGCCGCCGAGTCCATAGATCAGCAAGTTGCGTCGCAGCACAGCCGCTGCTCCCATCGGTTTGTAGCTCACCCCACGCAGTGCCAGCGGTACGAGTGCGATAATGATGAGCGCGTTGAAGATGATGGCGCTCAAAATCGCGCTTTGTGGCGAGGCCAATCCCATCACGTTCAAGGCTGAAAGTGGGCCGTTGGTTGTCCCTGTAACGGCGTACAACGAGCCAAACAGTGCCGGGATGATGGCGAAATATTTGGCGACATCATTAGCAATGCTGAAGGTGGTTAGCGCGCCGCGCGTCATCAACAACTGCTTGCCGATTTCAACAACTTCAATCAGCTTGGTTGGATCGCTGTCCAGATCAACCATGTTGCCAGCTTCGCGCGCTGCCTGTGTGCCTGTGTTCATGGCGACACCCACATCAGCCTGCGCCAGTGCTGGAGCATCATTCGTGCCATCGCCCGTCATAGCGACCAGATGCCCACCGCTTTGTTCCTGACGGATGCGCTTGAGTTTGTCCTCTGGCGTAGCCTGTGCCATGAAATCATCAACCCCTGCTTCGGCGGCAATTGCGGCTGCCGTCAGCGGATTATCGCCCGTAATCATCACAGTGCGGATACCCATCGTTCGGAGTTGGGCGAAGCGTTCTTTGATGCCGCCTTTTACAATGTCCTTGAGTTCGATGACGCCCAACACATCTTTATCTTCAGCCACGACCAGCGGTGTACCACCATTCTTGGCGATGCCATCAACCGCTGTTTGCACATCGGCTGGATACGATCCGCCAATACTTTCAACGTGCCGTTTTACCGCGTCGGCTGCACCTTTGCGGATGCTGCGTGCCTTCTGCCCATCCAATGCCGGAAAATCGACACCACTCATCCGCGTTTGGGCGCTGAAGGGGATAAAGGTTGCGTTGAGTTCCGAAAGTTCACGACCCCGCAGACCGAATTTCTCTTTCGCCAGCACAACAATCGAACGGCCTTCCGGTGTTTCGTCCGCCAATGAAGATAACTGTGCGGCATCCGCCAATCGTTTTTGATCGATGTTGCGGGCAGCGGTGAAACTGGTTGCCATGCGGTTGCCCAATGTAATCGTCCCGGTTTTATCCAGCAGCAGCACATCAATATCGCCTGCCGCTTCTACCGCCCGTCCGCTGGTCGCCAGAACATTACGCTGGATCATGCGATCCATACCACTGATGCCAATGGCGCTCAACAAGCCACCAATGGTGGTGGGGATAAGGCACACCAGCAGGGCGATCAGCACCGGAACGGTTGCCGCGCTTTGTGTCGCCCCGGATTCGGCTTCGCTGTAGGCAGCGAATGGCTTCAGCGAGACGACTGCCAGCAGGAAGATAATCGTCAGGCCAGAAAGCAAAATCGTCAGTGCGATTTCGTTGGGCGTTTTCTGCCGCTTTGCACCTTCCACCAGTGCAATCATCCGGTCAATGAAGGTGCTGCCCTGTTCGGAGGTGATTTTGATGACGATGCGATCACTCAGAACCCGTGTACCACCGGTGACGGCGCTGCGATCACCACCGCTTTCACGAATGACCGGGGCGCTTTCCCCTGTGATAGCCGATTCATCTACGCTGGCGATACCTTCAACAACTTCACCATCCCCCGGAATCTGGTCGCCTACTTCGCAAACCACCAGATCACCTTTTTTGAGTTGAGTGGCCGCTACCTGTTCTTCTTTGTTTCCTGTTAACCGCCGTGCCATCATTTGAGTGCGTGTTTTACGGAGGCTGTCGGCCTGCGCTTTACCCCGACCTTCAGCCATCGCCTCGGCAAAGTTAGCGAACAGTACTGTGAACCACAGCCAGAGCGCGATTTGCAGGTTGAAGCCCATCGTTTGAGTCTGACCACTTGTCACATCACGAATGATGATAAGCGTTGTGATGATTGCGCCGACGAATACGAGGAACATCACCGGATTTTTGAGCTGCTGACGCGGTTCGAGTTTGCGGAAGGAGTCCGTAATCGCTCGCCTTAGAATTGGCCCATCAAAGAGTGGGCGTGCTTTGAGTTTGCTTTCCATGTTTTCTATCCTTACCTAGAATGCCCGTCCGGCGTTCATCAACAATTGCTCGACGATTGGCCCAAGTGATAGCGCCGGGAAGAACGTCAGACCGCCGACGATCAAAATCACCCCGATGAGCAGACCCACAAACAGCGGGCCATCCGTCGGGAATGTACCTGCTGAAGGCGGTGCAGCTTTCTTGCTGACCATGCTTCCGGCAATTGCCAGCGCGGGCAGGATGACGCCGAAGCGCCCAACCCACATTGCAATCCCAAGCAGAATGTTATAGAAAGGCACATTGGCGTTGAGGCCACCAAAGGCGCTGCCATTGTTGCCGGATGCAGATGTAAAGGCATACATCATTTCGCTCAGGCCATGCGGGCCGGGGTTCGTCCGGCTGGCAAGCCCAACGTCTGTCACCGATGCCAGCGCTGTGAAAAGCAGGATACAGGCGCTTGGCAGCAACACGGCCACAATCGCCATCTTGATTTCCCATGCCTCGATCTTCTTGCCCAGATATTCCGGCGTGCGTCCGACCATCAACCCGGCGATGAACACCGTCAGAATAACGAAGATCAAAATGCCATACAGACCTGCACCCACGCCGCCGAAAATGACTTCACCCAGCATGATGTTGAACATGGCGATGCCGCCCGCCAGCGGAGTAAAGCTGTCGTGCATGGCATTAACCGAACCGTTAGAAGCGGCTGTCGTTGCTGCACTCCACAGGATGCTGTTAGCCACGCCAAAGCGCACTTCTTTCCCTTCCATTACACCCTGAACGCCACCATACACCGGATTGGCTGTGTATTCAGAAGCCAGCATCACTCCCAAACCGACCAGCAGCATCAGCAGCATAGCGGCGAAGATCACCCAACCCTGCCGCGTCGAACCGACCATTTTCCCATAGGTGTAGGTCAATGCCGCCGGGATGAGTAGAATGCTGAACATCTGCAAAAAATTGCTCAGTGGGGTAGGGTTCTCATACGGATGCGCGCTGTTCACATTGAAGAACCCGCCGCCATTGGTTCCCAACTGCTTAATGGCAATCTGCGAAGCGGCTGGCCCCTGCGGCAGTGTTTGTATGGTTCCAGTGAGCGTTGTGGCTTCTGTATAAGTGTTGAAATTTTGCACCACACCCTGACTCACCAGTGCCAACGTCAGCACAATGCACAGCGGCAGCAGAATGTAAAGCGTACCCCGCACCAAATCGACCGTGAAATTCCCCAAAGTAGCCCCAGACCGCCGCACCAGGCCGCGCGTCAAGGCCACCACCACCGCTATACCTGTAGCCGCGCTGACGAAATTCTGTACTGCCAAGCCGACCATTTGGGTCAGGTAACTCAGGGTGGTTTCGCCGCCATACGACTGCCAATTGGTGTTGGTCATAAAGCTGGTGGCGGTATTAAACGCCAGTGCAGGTTCGACATTCGGCAATCCCGCCGGATTGAGTGGCAGCCATCCCTGAACCAGTTGCAGCCCAAACAGGGCCAGAAAACCGATGATGTTGAACATCAACATTTCAAGGGCATACTGCTTCCAGTTTTGCTCAACATCAGGCTTAACGCCCAATAGTCGATACATAACGTTTTCAATCGGATGCACCACAGGTGTCAACAGCGTGCGTTCACCGTTATAGATTCGAGCCATGTAACGGCCCAGCAGCGGCGTGCAGATGATGAGCAGCCCGAAGAAAAGGACAATTTGAATCAGTTCCAATGCGCTCATGGCCTAGAACCTTTCTGGATACAACAATGAATAGGCCAGATAGATCAGCAGCCCAAGTGCGATCAATCCGGCAAGAGCCAGTTCCCAATCCATAGCAAAACCTCCCGAATTGGTTTATTACCTGTATTGTCGGATTTTAGGGGTCAAAACGGGGTCAGAAATTGATTGAAGGCCATCAAGAAAGTATCAAGATTTGGGCTTGAGCCTGTGGAGTGTCAATCAGTTACAGCTATAGGGAGTAAATACCGAACAAAAAACGCCTCACTCTTGGGGCGTTTTTTCATGTTTTAGCGGGTAATGGGACTCGAACCCATGATATTTTGCTTGGAGATGACCGTGTCCGAGCCGCTAGACTATAGGGATTTAAGCACCCTGGCGGTGCATTATTTGGCATTTACTGATGCTGAGGTGTGAGAGAAGCACGAAAAGTACAGCCCGGTGCGGCGGCTCAAGCGAATCCCTTTCAAATTGATCGTGGTACTTTCTTGAGGTAAGTGGTGGGACTTGAACCCATGACTTGCCTAGGAATCTTTATGTTATAGTACTATTCTCCGGTTGGTTGTTATAGGGGGTGCACCAATGCTATTTGCTCAATTTAGAAGTCGAACAGATTATATTTCTTCACCGGAGGCACTGAATGAGGCACTTGGAGACTCATTCGTTATTCTTTGTGGGAGTGCTATATCCGGTGTTCAACAACCGCATGTGCCTATGGTCACACAAGTCGAGAATGCTGTCCTTGAAATCATAGCCTCTCAGCTAAAACTTGGTACGAGAACCGAGCAACTGGTGGCTGAGTATGCAATAGCACTCACAACAGGACAACACAAGAGGCTGTTGCAGCGAACAAAGTTTGAGGCATTCCTGTGGCGATTACAGAGAGCAATCGGGAAAGACCAAGTTGATGACCTGCTTTATCGCATCTACACTTGTACAGGAGACGAATATGGTCCCAACCATGCTGCAATAGCTTATCTTCTGAAACAAAGAAAATGTCTTTTCTGTCTCACCACCAACTTTGACAATGCAATTGAGCTAAGCTACATCGGGTCTGGTTTGTTGGTACACGACCAGAATTATGAGCCTGATCAGTCGCTAACCAAAGCTGACTCCCCGTTGTTACTCAAACTTCATGGAGACGCAATATCCAAAACTTGTGTCGCCACATCGCCTGAATTATCAGACGCAAAGGTAACAGGAAATTACTCATATCTGGAAGAATTTTTGAAAGGACAAAAAGTTCTAGTAGTGGGCTATAGTGGTGTGGGTGATGTGGACATTGCGCCTCACCTAAGCAATCTCGACGCACAACTATTCTGGTGCAACCACTCACTGGACGCTTTCCCTAACATTCACCCGAAACAAGTCAATGTCCTATGTAATTTGGCAGCCAGAAGTGGTGATTTATCTGAGCTAGGTAAATCACAGAATCTTTTGTTGGAACTTGCTCAGGTACATGGTTGGCAAGATACTTGGGAGGGTTCTGGTCACGAATGGAAAGGAGAAGTTCAGGATTGGGTTCGTCAAATTGACAATCGCGATCTGACCAAGTTTATTATATCGGTTTTGAGTTGGGAGACTAGTTGGACGCATGTTCACATTGCTTTCTTTCGACAAATGGAGGAAGAAGATACAGAAACAACACAATTCGATGTCGCCCTTTCCTTTGCCCAAGTCGCGGCTTATCGTTCTGCTAAGAAAGCCTTCACGCGCCTTCTGGAAAGACCTAACTTAAATGCTCAATTGGAGCGCGATGCGAGGGAACTATTGGGGTTTATTCAGTGGCGAGAAGGGAATTTCCGAGAAGGACTCGAAACATTAGATCCACTCTTGCCACACCCTCACAATCTCGACCCTGATGAAGTACCGAAATTTGCAGGACAGGCCCGTATATATTTGGAAATAGTAGGCGAAATGATGCTGTATGAAACCCAACTTGAGCGCAGAAGAAGGATATACGCTGACACAAGGGCAGATGAAGCTGTGCAGATATTAAAATTAGCCCACACTAAGGCTGAAGATAATTACCTAGCGAGAGTAGCGCTTTTCGATATGGAGCAGGCTACTGGTATGGTCATTGCACTTGATGATGTTCAAGAGCTATTCAATGAGTGCTACGCGATGGAGGAATGGGCATCGACTGCATTGACCTCCCAATTACTCCTCAGAATTTCGTTCTGGGATGGTCTTCAAGCCATATATCGAGTTACACCGAGATTGTTCCAAAGGCGAAGCCTGAAACTTATACTCAAAGGCTTCGCAATGGTCATTTTCTGCGCTTTGGGCCAGAAATTCCCGCTTATCCTCAAACTGCTGAATGGTCGAATCTTGATGGGTTTCTTCACTGCCTATTTAGAACTAGCCTATACTCGGAAACGAAGACAGTGGGAACGTGATTGGGCAAAATCCCTGCTGCGCGTTGAAGGCTATACAACTTGATTTGAGGAGTTTGAGAGGAACAATAAGCAAAACACCCATTATTTCGAGGGCGTTTTTGTATGCGAGGGTAACGGGACTCGAACCCATGACATTTTGCTTGGGAAATTAAGCAGAAAGTTTCTTGTAGCGCTTAAGAAATCTTTTCCGCAATTCTCTATCGTCAGGTGTTTTGGGAAATCTGATTCTAATGATGTATTGATCGAAGTGTTTTGAGATTTTCTCATACCAATCAACTACATTGATTAAAACACGATTTCTTTTTCTTACCTTTTCAACGACCCAAGGAAAGGACAAGTTGAACTTGCCCCGATTCAGTGGAGGAAAAAAGAAGAGACAGGTACACTGAATTGAGGAGCAGAGAAGAATGGCAATAGATCGAAGAAGCTACACGGAAGAATTCAAACGGGAAGCAGTGAGGTTAATGGAAAGCAGCGGT
>JAIOHM010000176.1 GCA_019912965.1 Anaerolineae bacterium | reverse complement strand
GGGGTAAATTGATCTCCACCACTTAATGTAGTCCCACCTGTCATCATCGCCACGATAATCATAGAACAAAAGGGCTAATAAAGTCAAGTTCGGGTTCGGTTAGAAAGTTTGGTTCAACTTTAAAATTCCCTGCGCGAGGGGTGACGCTGTGCCCTTATCTGCTATGCTCTGCACGCGAGGAATCCCGCACAATCAGCCGATGGGGCAGCACCGATGAGGGCACAACCTCGCCCTCAATCATGGCCAGCAGTTTTTGCACCATGAGACGCCCTCCCGCTTGAATGGGCTGATGAATAGTCGTCAACCGGGGAGAATAATAGGCGGCTAAAGGAATGTCATCATAGCCGACCACTGAAACATCGTCTGGCACGCTGCGGCCACACTGCCGCAGCACCTCCATCACGCCAACTGCCATGTAGTCGCTGCACGCAAAAATGGCATCAAGATCAGGGACGCGTTCCAGCAAGGCTCTCACTGACTGGCCGCCTGCTTCCGGCGTAAAATCGGTGAACAGCATGGATTGGTCATCAATGGGCAAACCGGCTTCTTCCAACGCCAGCAGGTAGCCTCGCCGCCGGACATCGGTTTCCACCATATGCTCGAAACCGCCGATGAAGCCGATGCGCCGCCGCCCAATTTCTATCAGATGGCGTACCGCATCCCTCGCGCCTGCTTCGCCATCACAGCCGACTGACACATAATCCTGTCCGGCAATTTCCGCACCCCACACGACAAAGTTTGCGCCCAACGATTGCAGTCTGCGGATGCCATTGTCTTCGACAGCACGGTCAATGAGCAGGATGCCATCGACACGTTTATCCAATACATAACGGCTGCACCAATCGTCACTTTCCACATGAACACGGGCGATGAGGGCATCATAACCGTGCTGGTCGAGTTCATCGGTGATTGCGCCAACGATTTCCAGATAAAAAGGATCGGAAATCTGGCGATGGCTGGCGTTCTGGTAGGGGAAGAGGGTTGCTATGGTCTGCGAACGCTGCAACCGAAAATTACGGGCGCGTACATCCAGACGGTAATTCAACTGAGCAGCGATTTCCTGAATCTTCTGCCGGGTGCTTTCGGGAATTCCAGTGTGGTTGTTGAGCGCACGTGACACGGTAGATGGTGAAACACCCGCAGCCCGCGCGATGTCGCTGATGGTAACGCGGTTGGTCATTCTGTCTTTCAGCCCTCAATGGGCAGTTCGCGGTCAATAACATATCCGCCCGATTGTTTCATTATACGGCACAAGCCGAGGTTCGGTAGGACTACCTTAAGTGGTGGGCAATTTACCCCCTCCCCGCACGCGAGGAGGGGCTTTAAAGACTGCTACAGATCATATTGTTGTCCTTTTTAGCCCCAAAATGCGTCTCCACTGTTTAGTGGGGTGCTACCCGGTATTCTATATATTGATGTTCAATAATTCAGCGTGCAATCGATTGCATGAACGCCGTCATTGTGGTATAAACGCGCAAAATATGGAGTTTTAAATATGAAAGCTGTTATGAAAGTGGCACGCGGAGTCGGCCACGTCGAATTACGGGATATTCCTGAACCATCGCCCGCAGCAGGGCAGGTGAAAATTAAAGTACAGGCAGCGGGTATTTGCGGCACCGATTTACATATTTATAAAGATGAGTTTCGCTCTGTCCCGCCAGTTGTATTGGGTCATGAAGTCGCTGGTGAGATTGTTGAACTGGGTGATGGTGTTGATGGTCTGACACCCGGTGAGCGTGTCACGACCGAAACCTATTTTTCTACTTGCGGCCAATGTGCTTACTGCCGGGGTGGTCATGCCAATTTGTGCCTCAATCGGCGGTCGATTGGCTCGGCGGTCAACGGTGGTTTCACTAATTTTGTGGTTGTCCCAGTAAAAAATATTCATCGTTTGCCGGAAAATGTGGATTTTCAGGCAGGCGCACTGACCGAACCGTTAGCCTGCGTCTGCCATGCGGTGCTGACGACTCCGAGCGTATTACCGGGGGATGTTGCGGTCATTGCGGGGCCGGGAGCAATTGGCCTGCTGACGTTGCAGGTTGTGAAGGCAGCCGGGGCAACAGCAGTCGTGCTGGGGACAAACGGCGATGAGCAGCGGACGGCGCTGGCGCGGGAATTGGGTGCGGATCATGTGGTGAATGTCAGCGAGGAAAACCCGGAAAGCCTTATTCAAGCGATTACGCTGGAAGGGCTGGGTGCGGATGTGGTGTATGAATGTTCTGGCGCTGGCCCCGCCGCATCACAGCTTTTGACTCTTGCGCGGCGTCATGGACGTTATGTGCAAATTGGTCTGTTTGGCAAGCCTGTGGCATGGGATCTGGATCAGGTTTGCTATCGTGAACTGACTGTTACAGGCAGCAATGCAAGCGTGCCGACCGCCTGGAACCGGGCGCTGCAACTGCTGGAAAGTGGCAAGGTACAAACCAAACCACTCATTACAGCGGCCTATGAAGTAACGGACTGGCAGAAGGCGTTTGAGGGGTTTGAACGTAAAACCGCGATTAAAACCCTGCTGTATCCCGCGGCTAATTAAGGGTGGGAGGCTATGATGCGATTACAGGGGAAAACTGCACTGGTTACAGGGGCAGCCTCGGAACGTAGTATTGGTTGGGGTATTGCCCGCGCACTGGCAGCGGAAGGCGCGGATGTGGCTGTCAACGATATAAGCCAGCTTGATGCACTGGAAAATCGGGCGGATGCGATACGGGCGATGGGACAGCGTTCAATTGCTGTTCCGGCTGATGTAACCCAACCGGAACAGGTCGAGGCGATGATCGCCAAAACGGTTGAGGCATTGGGCGGTTTGGATATTATGGTCAGCAACGCGGGGATTATTCGCTGGGAGCATTTTCTTGACATTACACCAGCGAATTTGCGCGCTATCGTGAATGTGAATATCAAGGGTAATGTGTTTGTGTGTCAGGCTGCCGCGCGGCAGATGATCGCACAAGGGCGGGGTGGACGCATCATCCTGACCTCATCGGTGCAGAGCGATATGCAGTTTCCGATTACGCCTGTTTATGGGGCGACTAAAAAAGCGGCACATACGTTGGTGGGTGTGATGGCGCTTGAACTGGCGCAGTACAACATCATCGTGAATCATATTGGCCCCGGTTGGGTATCGTCCGCGCTCAATGATCTCTCACCTGATCTGCAAACTGCCGAAGGCATTGAGGCACAGCGACAGGTTGTTCCTCTAAAACGAGACGGGTCAATTGATGAAATGGGCAGGGCGGTGGTGTATTTCGCATCATTGGATGGCGACTACACAACGGGCGCATTTTTACGTGTTGATGGCGGTCTGGGAATCAGCAAATATTCATCATAACAGGAGGTTGAAGTGGGCTTCGATTTGTCTGGCAAACGTGCCTTACTCGCTGGAACTGTAGATGATTTGCTGATCGGGGTGGGCAAAGCTTTATTTGATTCAGGCGCTCATTTGTTGGCGACGGAAGCCTCGCCGCATTGGGGTGATTTGCCACATGAAATTGTGGCGCTGAATGGTGCTGATCCTGAAATCCTACATGAACAGATCAAGTCAATTGGTGCAGTTGATGTACTCGTTTTTAATGCGGGATGGCGGCGTCATGCGGCATTTCTCGATCATACACCTGCTGACTGGGATGCAGCCTTGACCGCGAATTTTGAAACTCCAGTGTATCTGGCGCAGGCAGCAGTGCTAACCATGATTGATCGCGGCCAGGGCGGACGGATTATTTTTCTATCTGGTGTTGAAAGTCTGATGCCATTTGCAGGCACTTCTGCGGCTGGCGCAACCCTGACGATGTTAGGGGCATTGGCGAAGATGATGGCGGTAGACCTTGCGTCTCATGGCATCACGGTCAATGTTCTCTCATACGGATGGCTTAACAGCGAAAAATACATCCGCTTGCCTGAAACGTCACAGCAGCACATTGTGAACGGCATTCCATTAAAACGAACGGGTACACCAGCCGAGGTTGGAGCAGTTGTAACGTTCCTTGCTTCAAATAGTGCGGACTACATTACAGGTACGATGCTGCCGATTGACGGCGGCTATGTGCTGACGCGCTCACCCGGCAGTTCAATGCTGGATCCTTGTCCATAAATAGACACGGATCGGGTTACGCTGAGATTTCAACCCAGCCCAATCAGGGCAGCATATTTATGAGTAAATGATGAGAGCTCCTGTCGGATTGTCATCGCAGCGTTTTGGACTGCGACGTTTGTATAGAAAGGCAAAAACAACCGATAATCCATGCAAACAGGAGATCAGAACCATGAAGTACATGCTGCTGATGTATGCGAACCAGATGCAAGCGCCCGAATATACCCCTGAAGAACATCAGGCGGCTGCACAGGCCTGGTATGCTTTTGGGGAGGAAGCGAAAGCCGCCGGGGTGTTGGAATCCAATAATGGGCTTTCTCCGGTGACAGATGCGACGACGGTGCGCGTTCGGGATGGCAAAACGTTGATCGCTGATGGGCCGTTCGCCGAAACACATGAGCAGTTGGGCGGCTACTATTTACTCAACTGCAAAGACCTCGATGAAGCGATTAGCTGGGCAGCCAAAGTTCCCATCGCCAAATATGGCTCGGTTGAAGTCCGCCCGCTGAATGTGTGGTCACAAAAACAATAACAGCAGGTAAGGGATGACCGCAGCAGCACTGATCGAAAAAACCTTCCGCGAAGAACACGGGCGGGTTTTGGCGGCGCTCATCAGCCAGTTGGGTGATTTCACGCTGGCTGAGGATGCGCTGCAAGATGCACTGGTCAATGCGCTGGAACGCTGGAAAGTGGACGGCGTTCCGCGCAATCCCGGCGCGTGGCTGACTACTGTCGCCAAACGCCGCGCCATCGACCGATTGCGCCGCGCCTCGACGCAGGAGCGCAACGCGGTTATCCTCGACTCATCTGCTGCCGACGACGAGGAGGAACCCGAGATGGAGTCTATCCCGGATGATCGGCTGAAATTGATGTTCACCTGCTGCCATCCTTCGCTGACTCTGGAAGCACAAGTCGCACTGACGCTGCACACACTGGGCGGTTTATCCACGCCGGAGATTGCGCGGGCGTTCCTCGTACCTGTGCCGACGATGGCGCAGCGTTTGGCGCGGGCGCGGGCAAAAATCCGCAATGCGGGGATTCCGTACCGTGTGCCGCCTGCCGATCTGCTCCCGGAACGGCTCGATGCGTTGCTGGCTGTGATTTACCTGATCTTCAATGAAGGTTATTGTGCGACCAATGGGGATAGGCTGACGCGGGGTGATTTGTGTGCCGAGGCCATCCGCCTATGCCGGGTGTTGGTCAATCTGCTGCCCGAAAGCGCCGAAGCACACGGCTTGCTGGCACTGATGCTGCTGCACGATTCGCGACGGGAAACGCGGTTGGATGCGGCGGGCAATCTGGTGCTGCTGGATAGTCAAGATCGGAAAAAGTGGGATCGGGCGAAAATTAGCGAGGGAATCGCCATCCTTGATGAAGCTATGCTGCTGGGTGCACCGGGCACATATCAAGTGCAGGCGGCGATTAGCGCGCTCCATGCCGAAGCCACCACGCCGGATGCAACCGATTGGCAGCAAATCGCGGCGCTTTATGGTACGTTGGCGATGATGATGCCGTCGCCAGTGGTTGAGGTCAACCGGGCAGTAGCGGTAGCGATGGCACAGAGTCCAACTATCGGTTTGATAATGCTGCACCGGATTGAGGGTGTGGAGGATTTTTATCCGTATCATGCAGCGCGGGCTGATTTACTCCGGCGGACGAACCAACGCGAGGCGGCTGCCGATGCCTACGAACGGGCGCTGGAATTGTGCCAGAACAGTGCCGAACGGGCTTATCTTCAACGACGGCTTGACGAGATGACACAATCGCTTGGCGGTTGTCAAAGTTCAGGTAATATTTAAAGCTCTTCGCAGGTTGGCACAATACACCCACCATAAACCGTTGGGCAGCAAGAAGCCTTACAATGGAGATGCAATATGATTAACCCGGAATTTCTGCTTACCTCACTTGCTGTTGTGCTTATTCCCGGAACGGGTGCTGTTTATACAATTACTACGGGACTGACGCTCAAATGGCGTGCTAGTGTGGCTGCCGCTATTGGATGTACGCTTGGAATCGTTCCCCATATTCTGGCAAGCATATTAGGATTGTCAGCCCTACTGAACATGAGTGCACAGGTCTTTTCAGCATTGAAGATAGCAGGCGCTATATACTTACTTTACCTCGCGTGGAATATGTGGCGTGAAGCAGGGAAATTGGAAATCAATAAAAGAAGTACAGAAACCAGCGCCATACAAATCGTCATAAAAGCAATTGCGATCAATTTACTCAACCCGAAGTTGACCATCTTCTTCTTCGCGTTTTTGCCGCTTTTCGTCTCTAAAAATTCATCATCCCCTACCCTCGAAATGATGATGTTAAGCGCCGTGTTTATGTGCATGACATTTATTGTGTTTGCGCTTTACGGAATACTGGCGAGCGGAATCAGCACCTATTTGATCAATTCGTCTAGAGCAGTGAAGCGAATCCAGCAAGCATTTGCTGTCATACTCGCGGCATTTGCGGTTAATTTAGCATTGAGTGAAAAATAAGCACCGTAAAACCGGACTACACTTCGTGTGTTGTGTGAAGATACAGATCACAACCGAGGGTAGCAGCGAAAGGAAAACGCATGAAAAGCAATCAAGCTGGTTTTAAATCCATTGACGAGTACATTGCGACTTTCCCGGACGACATACAAATGATCCTGCAAGAACTGCGGGCAACCATCAAAGCCGCCGCCCCGAAGGCAAAAGAAAAAATTAGCTACCAAATGCCTGCTTTCGCCCAAGAAGGTAATTTGGTGTATTTTGCGGCGTGGAAAAATCACATCGGGTTTTATCCGGGGTCAGGGGCAGTGACCGACGCCTTCAAAGATGAATTATCCATTTACGACAGCACAAAGGGTTCTATCCATTTTCCGCTGGATAAGCCGCTGCCGATACCATTAATCACCGATATTGTTGCGTTCCGAGTTGCGGAAAACCTCCAAAAAGCCGCGCAAAAATCCCGTAAACGGAAACAGGGTTGAGGTACGTTGATGCTTGATTATGATCCACTGGAAGGGTATCGAGACCCAGAAGCCTATGATCTGGAAGACGGGGGCTATGTTGAAGATCAGCCATTCATCGAACAGTGGGCGCAGACGCTTGGCAGTCCGGTGCTGGATATTGCCTGTGGAACCGGGACAATGGCGCTGAAGCTGGCCGCGCAGGGCTATCAAGTCACGGGAGTGGACATCGTTCCAGAGATGATTGACTGGGCTGCTCAGAAGGCGGCTGCTCAAAATCTTTCGGTTGAGTGGTTGGTCACGGATGCGCGAACCTTTCAGTTGCAGAAGCAGTTCCCCTTTATTTACCTGATCGGCAATGCCTTTCAACACTTTCTGACACGCGCCGATCACGAAGCGCTGTTGGCTTGCGTTCGGGAACATTTGCAGCCTGAAGGGCGTTTTGTCTTTTGTACACGTAATCCTGCGCCACAAAATATCTTGCAAGCCCGTTTTAGCGAACCCCGGAAGTACATTGGGGATGATGGAAAGCAACTCATTTCCAGCGAGGAACAGCATTACGACGCCATCACCCAAATCCAGCACTACACTTTTCATAGCCAGTGGCTGGATGCGGCTGGTCAGCAGATCAAAGAACAAACGACTCGTACCGCCCTGCGTTATGTCTTCCCACAGGAGATGGAAACGCTGCTTTTCTACAATGGATTTCAAATCCACGCCTGTTATGGCAGTTGGCAGCAGGAACCGCTCACGGCCACTTCTCGCTTAATGATTTATGTTTGTAAACATCGCAATTAAGGATAGAACATGACCAGTTGGAAAGCATTTGCACAACAAGCCCCGGAATTGGCGGAATTTGGCAGCGCACGTTTTAAAAAGGGTGTGGCGTATCTCGGCACAGTTCGCGAAGATGGAAGCCCGCGAGTACATCCGGTGACTCCCATCATTGGCGAACAGTTGTATCTGTTCATGGAACCCACTTCGCCCAAAGGCAAGGATTTACAGCGTGATCCGCGTTATACGCTGCATTGTGCGGTTGACGATTCCAGCGGCAGCAGCGGCGAATTTTACGTCAGGGGGAGGGGTACATTGATTGATGATCCCCTTATCCGGGAACAAGCGGTGGCAGCATCGTCTTATGCGCCGAGTGATCGTTATATCCTGTTTATGTTTACGGTCGAATTTGCCTTTATGAATGCCTATGTGGATGGCAAGTCCAATACAAAACGCTGGCAATCGCCTGATTAGGCATCTTTTGCATTCAGGATGTTTTGAGGGCAGTGTTCACGGCATCTACAATCTGACCGCTGTGAACCAGGCGGCGCACCGCCTCGATATAGGGATACATCACGGTATCCCGTTCGATGAACGGCACCTGTTCCCGGATGAGTCGATAAGCGGGCTGCGTACCGCGCCCAAGCTGTGCATCCACTCCGACGGACTCTTTGCGAAATTCGATGCCCTGTGCCGCTGCCATCAATTCGATACCCAAAATGCGTTCGACATTATCGGCAATCTGGCGCAGTTTCAGCCCCGCAGTGCAGCCCATGCTGACGTGATCTTCCACATTGGCGGAGGTTGGGATGGTATCGACGCTGGCGGGATGGGCAAGGACTTTATTTTCAGTCGCCAATGCCGCCGCTGTGTATTGGGTAATCATAAAGCCGGAATTCAGGCCACCATGACGGGTGAGAAAAGCGGGCAAAACGTGGGTGTTGGAAGCCTCATCCACCAGACGCATGACGCGGCGTTCGGAAATATTGCCGAGTTCAGTTATGGCGATGCCGAGATAATCCATCGCAATTGCCAGCGGTTCGCCATGAAAGTTGCCACCGGAAATCACATCAATCGCGCCCGTCGTTTCATCAATAAAAATCAGGGGATTATCGGTCACAGCATTGAGTTCAATCTCAAATGCCCAACGCGCATAAGCAATCGCGTCGCGCACCGCACCGTGTACCTGTGGAATGCAGCGGAGGGTATAAGCATCCTGCACATTGGATGGGTCGTAGCCGCGCGTGAATTGGCTGCCGACCAGCAGTTGGCGCAAATAGGCAGCACAATCAAGCTGGCGTGGGAACGGGCGCAGGCGGTGAATGCGTTCGTCAAAAGCCAACGGTGTCCCATGCAGGGCTTCCAAACTCAAACAACCTGCAATATCGGCAACCTGAGACAGATTTTCCGCGCGATGGGTCTCAAGCGTACCGAGCGCACACATAATGGTTGTGCCGTTGGTCAGCGCCAAGCCTTCTTTGGCGGCCAATGTAACCGGATGAATGCCCGCTTGCTGCAAAGCTTCTCGCCCAGAAAGCCTTTCACCGTTATATTCGGCTTCGCCTTCGCCAATCAATACAAGGCTCATATGGGCGAGTGGAGCGAGGTCGCCGCTTGCACCCAACGAGCCTTTTTCCGGGATGATGGGATGAACACCGTTATTCAATAAATCCAGCAGGGTTTGAAGGGTACTGAGCCGGATGCCGGAATAACCGCTGGCTAAAGTATTGGCGCGGATGAGCATGATGGCGCGGGTAGTAGGCATATCAAACGGGTTGCCCACACCAACCGAATGGCTGACGATGATATTGCGCTGAAGGGTTTCGACTTCATCCAGCGGAATCAGACGGTCTTTGAACGCTCCAAATCCGGTGGTGATGCCGTAAGCAATCCGCCCTTCGGAAAGCAACTGCTGTACGGCATCGGCTGCCCGATTCACCCGGATTTTAGCCTCATCGCTCAGGATAACTTCCGGCGAACCGGGTTTCCCATAAGCGACGGCTACAACCTGTTCGATTGTTAAATGACTGCCGTCGATAATAATGGTATTGTGTTCACTCATAAAACAATCTGGCCTTTTTTGATGACCTGCTCAACCCGATTACCGCCAAATTCATAAACGATTTCGCGGTAATCCGGCGCATTGATAATCAACACATCCGCCTGCTTGCCGACTTCGAGCGAACCGATACGATCTCCGAGTCCAATGGCGTGGGCGGCGTTGATGGTGCTGGCGTTCAGGGCTTCGGCAGGTGTGAGACGTTGATAACGGGAGGCAATCGCCATGATGAAGGGCATTGAATAACACGGCGCAGAACCGGGATTCATGTCGGTGGCTAAGGCCAGCGCAGCACCGGAGTCCAGCATGGCGCGGGCATTGGCAAAATGGGTACTGCCGAGGTTGAAATTGACAGCAGGCAGGGGAACGGCGATGGTATCCGACGAGGCTAATGCGGTGATTTCGTCCATTCCAGTGACGTCTAGATGATCGACTGATATTGTGCCGAGTTCTAAAGCCATCGTTACGCCGTTCAACGATTTAAATTCGTCAACATGGGCTTTAATCCCCATGCCGTAATCTTTGGCGACTTGTAACACGCGGCGGGATTGCTCGCGGTCAAATACGTTGGCTTCGCAGAATACATCGGCAAACAGGGGAATGTTCCGTTCGGCAAATAGGGATGCTGTGTACCAGTCTTTCACGGTGGGCAGCATCTCTTGACTGACAAGATCGAGGTAAGCATCCGCGCGGTCTTTATATTCCGCCGGGACGGCATGAGCGCCGAGGAAGGTCGGGACAATATCGAGAGTTCGGATGGAGGCGAGGGCTTCGATTACTTGCAGCAGTTTGAGTTCGGTGGCTGTGTCCAGTCCATAACCTGTTTTGACTTCAACGGTGGTTGTGCCTAAAGCCAGCATAATGTCGAGGCGGGCGGCGGCTTCATCAATCAACTGCTGTTTAGAGGCGGCACGGGTGGCGCGAACGGTGCTCATGATTCCGCCGCCCGCGTTCATGATTTCCATGTAGGTCGCGCCCTGAATCCGCATTTCAAATTCGTCTAGCCGATTCCCACCAAAGGCGATATGCGTGTGGCAATCTACGAATCCGGGGCAAACGACTTTGTTGGCTGCATCGATGGTTTCCCGCGCGGTGTAGGCTTTCAACTCATCAGTTGTGCTAAGCGCCACAATCTGCCCGTCGGTGATGGCAATCGCACCATTTGTAATCAGCCCAACATCCTTCATGGCTGTGCCGCGTTTGGGTTTGCCGGGGCTGGCGCAGGTGATGAGTTGGGCAGCATTTTTAATCAGCAAATCAACGTGCATATTTTAATCGCCCATCATCGGGATTTTGACGCCGTGTGTTTTGGCGAAATTGATGGCTTCGGGATAGCCCGCGTCGGCATGACGCACCACGCCCATGCCGGGGTCGCTGGTCAGCACCCGTTCCAGACGTTTAGCGGCTTCAGGTGTGCCATCCGCGACGATCACCTGTCCAGCATGAATGCTGTAGCCGATGCCCACACCACCGCCGTGATGAATGCTCACCCAGGTTGCGCCACCGACTGCGTTGACCAGCGCATTCAGCAGCGGCCAATCGGCAATCGCGTCTGAGCCGTCGCGCATGGCTTCGGTTTCCCGGTTGGGACTGGCGACCGAACCGGAATCCAGATGATCGCGGCCAATGACAATCGGCGCTTTAACTTCACCGGAAGCCACCATTTCGTTCAGGCGTAGTCCGGCTTTGGCACGTTCGCCATAACCGAGCCAGCAGATACGCGCCGGGAGTCCTTGAAATTCGATCTGCTCCTGTGCCATCTTCAGCCAGCGGTTGAGGTGCTCATCTTCAGGGAATAATTCCATAATAGCGCGGTCGGTGGCATAAATATCTTCAGGGTCGCCGGAAAGGGCTACCCATCGAAACGGCCCTTTGCCTTCGCAGAATAAGGGGCGGATGTAGGCCGGGACGAAGCCGGGATAATTGAAAGCCTCTTTCAGGCCGAAGTCATACGCCCGCTGGCGCAGATTATTGCCGTAGTCGAAAACGACGCTGCCTTTGGCCTGCCAATCGAGCATGGCCTGTACATGTTTTGCCATCGATTCCATTGCGCGATGGCGATAGGTTTCGGGGTCGCTTTCGCGCAGGGTTTTGGCTTGTTCCAACGTCATTCCGGCGGGAATGTAGCCGTACAGCACATCATGAGCAGAGGTTTGGTCAGTCACCACATCGGGAACAACACCGCGCTGAACCAGTTCAGGCAGGATTTCGGCAGCGTTACCGACCAAAGCAATCGAACGGGGCTCCTGCTTGGCGACGGCTTCTTCCACCCATGTCATGGCTTCTTCCAGATTATCGCTGATGGCGTCGATCTGGCGTAGAGATAAACGGCGTTCGGCACGCCAGCGGTCAACCTCGACGATGAGGCCGACGCCTTCGTTCATGGTGATGGCTAGGGGCTGTGCGCCACCCATTTCGCCCAAGCCAGCGGTGAGGACAAATTTCCCTTTCAGTGTACCCCATCCCTGCTGGCGGGCTAATGAGCCGAAGGTTTCGTAAGTGCCTTGCAAAATGCCCTGCGTGCCGATGTAAATCCAGCTTCCGGCTGTCATTTGACCATACATGATGAGTCCAGCTTTTTCCCATTTATCGAAGTTTTCCTGCGTCGCCCACGCCGGAACGATGTTGCTGTTGGCGATCAGGACGCGTGGGGCGTCGGTATGCGTCCGAAAAACGGCTACGGGCTTGCCGGACTGCACGAGCAGGGTTTCGTCGGGTTCGAGGTTGCGGAGGGATTCTAAAATCGCGTCGAAGGATTCCCAATTTCGGGCGGCTTTTCCGCGTCCACCGTAGACGATCAGGTTATCGGGGTCGAAGGCAACCTGTGGATCAAGATTGTTTTGGAGCATCCGGTAAGCGGCTTCGATCAGCCAGTTTTTGCAGGTCAACTGCGTGCCGCGCGGCGCATGAATAGGACGAGACATAATGATTAATTCCTGTTCTGGAAACCCAGTAAGCAATAAAAGATGGCCGCAGCAGCCAATCGGCAGGTGCGCTGGTCAATGTCGTATTCGGGGTTCACTTCGGAAAATTCGATGATACGGGTGCGCGGGTCGCATCCGGCGAGTTCGGTGATGCGGCATAAATCTTCGCCCCCCATGCCTACAGGATTCGGCGCACTGACTCCCGGCGCATCGGCAGCCCGCACAACATCCAAATCAATACCCCAGAAAATAGCTTTATTCGGTGATCGCTTTAGCACATTTTCAAAATAAGGGGTGATGCCCGACTCTTGAAGTTCACGCAGGTTGCAAATGTTCGCGCCTTGATCCAGCAGATAACGGCGGTAGATGGGGGAGTTGCTGAAGGGCTGATTACCGACTTCGTAAAACTGTTCAGGCTTGATGTGCTTTTCTTCCAGCAGTTGGCGGTAGGGTGTGCCGCTGTTGCGGGGGCTATCCGCACGAACATCGAAATGAGCGTCGATGTTGAAGGCGAGCACATCCCCGGTTTCCAGCGCCAACGCTGAACAGTCAGGGTATGAAACATCATTGCCGCCGCCCAGCATAATCACAATTTTGCCGTCGGCGATAAGCTGCCGGACGATTTTTTGATGCAGATTATGGGTTTCTTCAAGCGTAGGCTGAATGATGGTATTGCCGAGGTCAAACAGATTCAGGGGGTGATGTTCTGCAAGCGTTCCAACAGCGAGGCGATAGAAGCAGCGACGGATTTCGTCCGGGGCAAGGTGCGCGCCTAAACGCCCCTGATTACGGGATACCCCTTCGTCCTGTGGACAGCCCAATAAAACGACTTGCGATGATGCATAAACATCGGGAGATGCAGACACCAATTCACCCAAACGCGGGTCGTTGGGGTCGTTACGGCGATATAAAAGCTGCGAATCTGGACGGCGCGTTTGTTCAAAGAGATCAAAGGTCATGTAAAAACCACACTAATTTGAGTAAAAACTGACCCAATCATACCTGCTACTTCAAGCCTTGTACATGAGATGGCTTATGGGGCAGGGCGATTATGTATTTTAGCTGATCCGTAAAAAACAACCTGTCAAGTTAGTTGAAAGTGCATAACTGATTCCTTGACACGATTTGGACTCGCGCTACAATCTGGTTTGAGAGAACGATTTCTTGAGCAGCATGTTTTTTGAAGTATTGTTGTCACTTTGCAAATTGAAATAGTTGCTTTTCTGCCTTAATATTTGAACAGATCAGACTTTTTTCTTGAGAGAACGATTACTCAGAATACCTTTATGTCAAAAGCCACCATTAATGACGTAGCCAAATATGCAAAGGTTTCCAGGGCAACTGTTTCGCGTGTCCTGAACCAAAATTCCAAAGTAGATGCAAAGCTCCGTGCCCGTGTTCTTGATGCCATCACAGCACTAGGATACCAACCCAACCGTGCTGCCCGTCGATTACGAGCGCAATCTAGCAATGTGATTGGGCTGGTCATCTCTGATATTCAAAATCCCTATTTCCTCTCGGTTACGCGAGGGGTAGAAGATGCGGCCTCTGCCCAGCAGATGAGCCTGATTCTGTGCAACTCCGACGAAAACCCCGACAAAGAGCGCATGTATTTACAGGTTATGGAAGCTGAGCGAGTCGCTGGGTTGATTATCGTTCCTGCTCACAGCGATAACAGTCAGGATTTGAACCACTTAAAAAAAGCGGGCATTCCCATCATCTTGCTGGATCGCGCGGTTAAGGATGTTCAGGTCGATACTATCCGCGTCGATAATGAGCGCGGTTCTTATGAAGCCGTGAATCACCTGATCGGCTTGGGCTACCGTCGTATCGCCACCATTACGGGTTCGCTGCAATTGACCACTGGACAGGAGCGCTATCAAGGCTACCGAACCGCGCTACAAGCCGCCGGAATGCCGTTAAACGAAGCGCTGGTTAAATTTGGCGATTTTAAAACTGAGAGTGGTTACCAACTCGCACAAGAACTGATGAACGCTACCGAACCACCGGATGCCATTTTTGTTGCCAACAACTTAATGTCGCTAGGAGCATTGCGAGCTTTGCTGGAACAGAATATTCGCGTTCCCGAAAACGTGGCGCTGGTGGGATTTGACGATTTGCCGTGGTCAGGGGAACTTTATTCGCCGCTGACAGCCGTCTCTCAGCCCACCTATGAGCTGGGTCAGGAAGCAGTCAATCTATTGCTGCGCCGTCTTGCTAACCCCAAAGCGCCCTATCTGACGGTCGTGCTTCAACCGCATCTGATTGTGCGAGCATCCTGCGGTGTCAAGTTAAGGAGACCAGCCAATGGCAGTTGATCCTCAGGCGAATGCTGAACAACCCATCCTGTTGAGTATGCGCGAAATTACCAAGCGTTTTCCGGGTGTGCTGGCATTGGATCATGTCACGCTGGATATTCACGCCAGTGAAGTTCACGGTCTGGTGGGGGAAAACGGCGCGGGCAAATCCACATTAATGAAGATTATGAGCGGTGTTTACACCGAATTTGAAGGGCAGATGCTGATAGGTGGACAGCCTGTTGCTTTCAGCAATCCCAGAGATGCTCAAACCAACGGCATCACCATGATTCATCAGGAACTTAACCTTATCCCGGAATTGACGGTTTACGAGAACATTTTTTTGGGGCAAGAGATCAAAACGCGCTTAGGTACGATTGATCGGCGTGCCATGCGGCAGGCGGCGGCACAGCTTATGCATAATGTGGGGTTGGAGGTGGACTCCAACCGAACTGTTGGGCAACTCCGTGTTGGGCAGCAGCAGCTTGTGGAAATTGCCAAAGCCCTTAGTCTGAATGCCCGCATCATCATCATGGATGAACCGACTTCAGCCCTTAGCGAAACGGAAGTCGAATATCTTTTTCAGGTTATTCGCAATCTGCTGAGTCATCAGGTCGCTGTGATTTATATCTCACACCGTTTGGATGAAGTGTTCGCAATTGCAGATCGCATTACTGTGCTGCGAGATGGCAAATTGGTAGGCACAGCCCCTGCCAAAACCATGACCCGCAGCAAACTCATCAGCCAGATGGTTGGACGTGATCTGGACGTGCTTTATCCCAAAGAAGCCGTTGCGATTGGCTCGACAATGCTGGAAGTCAAGGATTTAACTTACACACAGGCCAATAAACGTATTTTAGACCGGGTTTCACTCACGGTGAATCGGGGCGAGATTGTGGGTGTCGCCGGGTTAATGGGCGCGGGACGCACCCAACTGCTTGAGGCTATCTTTGGAGTATATCCATCCAGCAGCTTGCATGGATATGTTTCGTTGAATGGAAAACCCATATGTTTTCATTCCCCTCAGGACGCAATCAATCATGGAATCGGCCTGGTTGCTGAAGACCGCAAACAGCAAAGTTTAGTTCTTGAAAGATCAGTCACGGATAACGCTACTCTGGCAGCCCTCCGCCAGTTCATAAATTGGCTAACCGTGATCAAAAAACGGGCTGAACGCGAAGCTGTCCGGGGTTTGGTGCAGGATTTGAACATCAAAACGCCAACCATCGAAACGCTTGTCACCAATCTAAGCGGGGGCAATCAGCAAAAAGTCGTGCTCGGCAAGTTTTTGCTATCGGATATTTCTCTTTTCCTGCTGGATGAACCCACACGCGGGATCGATGTAGGGGCAAAGGCCGAAATCTATAATCTGGTAGGCCAGCTTGCCCGCGATGGCACCGCTTTCCTGCTGGTTTCCAGCGAAATGCCCGAACTTTTGGCCGTTTGTGACCGGATATATGTGTTATGCGATGGGCGAATAACAGGTGAGTTTTCACGCCCGGACTTCGATCAGGAAAAAATTATGGAAGCGGCAACTCAGTTCATTGAAAAAACGAGCAATGGAAGTCGTGCAAGAGAGGAGGCTCGTGTATGAGTACAAGTATTTCTCAGGATCAGCCGCAAACGCAGGCATCATCAATAGCAAGATTATCAACTCAGGATATTGTGATATTGATCTGTGCTGTGGTTCTGGGCATCGCATTTTTAATCTTGCCCTGGCTTAGTGAACCTGATGTGACTGTTAGTGGGCTGACCCTGCTGACCTCCAATTCGCTTCCTCTGTCGGCTGATCTACAAACTGCCGCACAGGATTCGCAGGGAATCCTGCTCCTTGTTCCTGCTGCGATTGTGCTTGCGATAGGGGGTGTTATTTGGGGATTTGCAGTACCACACCGTAAGCGTCAGGCGCACTGGTTAGCAATGCTGGGCAGTTTACTGGCTGTTGCTTATTTTGTGCTCTACAGTGTGCAGGATCGCCAGAACACAACCCTCGCGTTGATGCAGTTCAGCGGCGGCGGTTTTTGGTTAGGGTTTTTGGTTTCGGCTGTTCTTTTGATGCAGTTTTTTATACTGCGTAATGGGGCTGGCATTGAAGCAGGTCGGGTTACCAGCTACACAGCACAGCAGGGTTGGCTGCGTAGTCGCTTTGGACAACTGCTTAATAGTCCGCGCTTTATACGAACAATTGCATTTATCTTTCGTTTTCAAAGTTTCTTTGGGCTGATTATTGTTATTCTCCTGGCAATCACTTTTTCACCCGTTCGCAATGATGCCAATCTGTTCCTTAGCCAGCGCAACTTGAGCAACGTCGCCCGTGATGTTGCTGAAACGGGTATTCTGGCAGTCGGGCAAGTTTTGGTCATCATTATTGGCGGTATTGATCTGGCAGTAGGGTCTGTGGTTGCTTTGGCTGCAACGGGTGTGGCATTTCTGCTCATGCGCGATTTGCTGCCTGCGATTCCTGCTGTTCTGATTATTTTGGGGATCGGACTGTTCATCGGCTGGTGGAATGGTTGGACTTCCGAACGGTTCAAAATCCCTTCGTTTATTACGACTCTGGCGATGCTGAGTATTGCACGGGGTATCGCCCATGTCTGGTCAAATGATATTGCTGTGCCTATTTCCTATGGTGCAGGGGGTGCTGACCCGCTGTTTGAAGCCATTGGCGAACGCATCAATGGTGTGTTCCCTGTTCCAGCCATCATCATGTTTGTTGTTGCCATCATCATGTCCTTGATTTTGCATTACACCGCTTTTGGCAGGCATTTGTACGCCATTGGCGGGAATCAGACAGCCGCGCGCCTCTCTGGTCTTGCAGTCTCACGCATCAAGATTATTGCTTTTATGTTGTGTGGATTTTTTGCCTCGATGGCCGGGATTTTACATGCTGCACAGTTGAATCAGGGCAGCCCCAATGAAGCCGTTGGTTACGAACTCAATGCCATTGCGGCAGTTGTCATAGGTGGAGCCAGCTTATCGGGCGGCAAGGGCACCATTGTTGGCGCAATTGCCGGCGCTTTTATTCTCGGCATTCTGGACAACATGCTCAGTCTGAACAACGTGAACAGCAATGTGCAGTTGGTGACCAAAGGTTTGTTGGTCGTGGCGGCTGTCGGTTTACAGCAGCTTCGCCCCCGCAACGTTGAATAACTTTCCTTTGCTTATGTCCTGCTGGCTAGTAGTGCCAGTTGTTTTCCGAAAAATACAGCAAGGAGGCTTATGAACTCTGACGAACACCAATATTCTCATTCGTTTACTGAGATAGAGAGGATTTAAACATGAGTAAAAGAATATGTTTCAGCATTATGGTGCTGCTGGCTTTGCTGGGCACACTCTCAATGGCGTTTGCACAGGATGGCACATGGCAGCCCTACACTGAAGATATGCTGGGTGGCGGCACTGTGAAAGAGGAAGCACGACCGGAAGGGCCGCTTCCTGCTAACTGCCCCGCGCCCCAACCAAAAGATAGTTATTTAATCGGGATGTCGCAGGCAAACCGAGCGGAACCGTGGCGCGAAGCGATGGACAGCCAGATCGCTGCTGCCGCTGCTGCCTACCCGGAATTCGAAGTGATTTTCCAGGATGCGGCACAGGATAACGCCGATCAGGTCAGCGATGTGGAAAACCTGTTGACACAGGGCATCGACCTGCTGATCATCTCCCCCAACGAAGCAGCACCGCTGAATGAAGTGGTCAAGGAAGCCTGGGAAAGCTGCATTCCAGTGATCGTGCTGGATCGGAATCTGGTTGACCCGAACTACTCGATGTTCATTGGTGCGGACAATGTGGCGATTGGACAGGCAGCCGGGGCATATGCGGCTCAATGGTGTGCGGACAATGGTCGTACCGAATGCCAGATCGCCGAAATTCGTGGATTGGAAGGTGCACCACCTGCTAAAGATCGTGGTGATGGTTTCCGTCAGGGTCTCATCGACGGTGGATTGAGCGAAGCCAACATCGTGTTCTCGCAGAATGCCGACTGGCTGCGCGAGAAAGCCGTCCCGGCAGCGGGTGCAGCTTTCCAGGCACAACCGGAAGTGGACGTGATCTATGGTCACAACGACCCGATGACTGAAGGCGCAT
>JAIOHM010000002.1 GCA_019912965.1 Anaerolineae bacterium | reverse complement strand
TGAACTTGCCCCGATTCAGTGGAGGAAAAAAGAAGAGACAGGTACACTGAATTGAGGAGCAGAGAAGAATGGCAATAGATCGAAGAAGCTACACGGAAGAATTCAAACGGGAAGCAGTGAGGTTAATGGAAAGCAGCGGTAAACCCGTGGCGCAGACCGCCCGCGATTTGGGGATCAATGACAACAACCTGTATCGGTGGCGCGGGATGTATGGGAGCCAGTCTCAGGACAGCACCAAGGGCAGTGTGACCGAGATGGAAGCGGAGTTGAAACGCTTGCGGCGCGAGGTCGAGGTGCTGCGGCAGGAGCGTGACATTCTAAAAAAGGCTATGAGCATTGTCAGCCGGAGCCAGCCATGAGCTACCAGATCATCGAGACGAACCGCGCGGTGGGGATAGTCGAGACGCTGTGTAGCGCATTAGGGGTATCAGGGAGCGGTTACTACGCCTGGCGCACACGACAACCGAGCCAGCAGCAGCAGACCGATGAAGCGCTGCTGAAGGCAATTCAGGCGGTGTATCAGGCGGGACGGGGCTTGTATGGCAGTCCGCGTGTCCATGCCGCCTTGTGGCAACAGGGCGTGCGCTGCTCACGCAAGCGGGTCGCTCGCCTGATGCGTCAGGCCGGTCTCCATTCCCGTCGCCGTCCGAAACGGCGCATTCGCACCACCGACAGCCGTCATCACCGTCCACTTGCTCCCAATCTGCTGAAACAGGATTTCAGCGCCAATGCAGCCAATGAGAAATGGGTGGGCGATATTCTGGGCATTTGGACAGAGGAAGGTTGGCTGTATCTGGCAGCCCTGCTGGACACTTATTCGCGCTTCATTGTGGGCTGGGCAATGAGCCTCTATCGGGACGAAGCCCTCGTGACGGATGCCCTGTGCATGGCGCTGCTCCAGCGTGACATTCCTGAGACGGCGGAACTGATCCACCACACGGATCGTGGCAGCCAATACACAGCCGATGAGTACCTGGCTCTCTTGAAGGCACACGGCATCCAGGTGAGCATGAGCGGCAAGGGTAATCCCTATGATAATGCCATGATGGAGAGTTTCTTCAGCACTCTGCGGGCCGAATTGACCGATCTGGAACGCTTTCCCACTCGGCAGATGGCCCGCACGGCGGTGTTTGAGTTCATTGAGGTGTTCTACAATCGTCAGCGCTTGCACTCGTCTCTGGGCTACCGCAGCCCACTGACATTTGAAACCGCTCATTTATCCTGAGGGTGTCTCTTATTCATCCTCCACCAAAACGGGTCAAGTCCATCAAGTCCAACGACAGTTTTAAGGGAGAGAAGAAAAGGCTTAACAAAAAGGAGTTCATAAGGCAAAGTGTGAGTGACCAAATAACACAGGATGCAACTTATGAACTCCAGCTTACTGTACCAATGGCAAGAAGTGATTGACAAGGTGTTTCCACAGATGGGACGGTGGCAAAAACGAACGCTGGCGTGGTTCATCTGTGGGGTGGTGCTAGCCCAGAGTTGTGTCTTGACACACGTGAGCCGCCACATGAGTG
>JAIOHM010000175.1 GCA_019912965.1 Anaerolineae bacterium | reverse complement strand
ATTCGGGAACAGCAAAATCAAGATTAAGTATGCCGTATTTGGCAAGTGCAAGTTCGCGATATTTTTGCTCTGGCTCAATCAGGCGAGCCTCAGAATTTATCGACAGAGTATTGCAAATATCAGCTTCGATTGATGCCAAGCTAGTAATGGTGACTTGCCGACCATAGTAGTCGGTTAAAACTCGATATTTAAGTTGTTGAGCAACTTGTTTGAGCAGTTGTAAACTTGACATCAACTAGTGCCCTAAATAAACGGATCGATACATGGATATTTGTTTCCGCGTTGATAGATGGCGATGGGACGGTTGGTTGTATTTGCCGTTGTCAAAAGCGTCCGGGTCGTCGGTTTCAAAGACGATCACAACAGGCGGGTCGTAATGCTCCCAATGGTCGGGATCGTCAGTTTCGGGGTCAAGTTCGGTGTAACTGGATTCTTCGATTCCAAATGCGTCGGCTTCGGCTTCGGTCTGGAAGGTTTGTATCCAATCAATCTCGGCCTGCGGCTTCATAACAAAGGCGATAAACATGATGTGTTCACCCTCATGCGCTTAGATCACGCTGGCTGGGCGGGAGGAGGCGGGTTCGCAGTTCGGTGATTTCATCTTCGTTCAACCGATTGAGCAGTTCACCAATGTTGACGGTTACATCCTTGCGCTTGCGTTTTTCGGTCTGCTGATCGTAATAGCGGAATGCCCACCACAGAACGAAAAAGTGGATAACAAAGCTGCTCGCTAACCCGACGATGGTGAATAAAGCAGCGATGTCCATCATAGCCATCTGGCTGGTGCTTATCATCAACGTCAGAATATTATTTTGCAGCGTATTAACGACAAACCCAATGACGATCAAAATCACCGTTACAACCAGACTTCTACACCAGTACATGAATCGCAGTCTCCTTGTATGATGTAGGGGAGGGTCTAAGACCCTCCCCTACGCAGCATCAGCGAATTCAGTCTCATTGTACTTTATGGACTGCTGACCACAGCCGACTTGACCCGCCCGACAAATTCGTCAAAGAGGTAGAGCGAGTCGTGTGGGCCGGGTGAGGCTTCCGGGTGATACTGGACGCTGAACACGCCGAGTTCGACATGACGTAAGCCTTCGACGGTGTTGTCGTTCAGGTTGATGTGGGTGATTTCTGCGCCGCCAAGATCGCTATCCGGCGTGACGGCAAACCCGTGATTGTGGCTGCTGATTTCGACCACGCCTGTGAGCAAGTTTTTGACGGGCTGGTTGCCGCCGCGATGCCCGAAACGCATTTTTTCGGTCTGCCCACCCAGCGCCAAACCGAGGATTTGATGGCCTAAGCAGATGCCGAATACGGGTACTTTACCGAGTAAATCTTTGACGTTGTGGATGGCGTAATCCACTGCGGCGGGATCACCGGGGCCGTTGCTTAGGAATACACCGGATGGATTCAGCGCCAGCACATCGGCAGCGGGCATATGCGCCGGGATAACAGTCACTCGCAAGCCCCGGTCGGTCATCATCCGCAAAATATTACGCTTGATGCCGTAATCATAGGCGACAATCAATGGACCAGTAGGATCGTAGTGATGCTGGTGATACCACTGCGGGTCGCTGCGTTCCGTCCAGTTGTAGGGTTCGGCGCAGGTCACATCATCCACCAGATTCCAGCCGGACATATCGGGCGATTGGCGGGCAAGTTCGACTAAGGCATCGGCATCCTGCGCTGCTTCGCCGTGCGCGATGGCGGCACGCATCACACCTTGGTCGCGGATGTGACGGACGAGGGCACGGGTGGCAACTTCGCTCAAGCCGATCACACCCTGTGCTTTTAGGTAATCGTTCAGATCACCCTGTTCGCGCCAATTGCTGACGACCGGACTGAGGCTGCGAACGACAAAGCCGGACACCCATACCCGTTCCGACTCGACATCCTGTAAATTGACGCCCGTGTTGCCAACGTGGGAAACCGTCATGGTGACGATTTGTTTATGATAGGACGGGTCGGTCAGGATTTCCTGATAACCCGTCATGGACGTATTGAAGACCAGTTCGCCCGTTTGAACGCCTTCTGCGCCGTAGCCTGTCCCGGTAAATGTGCGCCCGTCTTCGAGCGCGAGTAGTCCTTGCATCGTTATCAGTTTCCAGTTTCCAGCGGTTATTGGTTGTTGGTTTTTAGTTCCTGGTTTTAAGACTCGTAACCCAAAACTAAAAACCTGTCTGACTAACTTCAGTTAGCTCCGGTAATCGCCATTGATGGTTACGTAGTCGTGGCTCAGGTCGCACGTCCAGACGGTTGATGTGCCTTTGCCCATGCCGCAGTCCAGCAAAATACTGACTGTTTTTTCCTTGATGATGGCGGCGGCGGTTTCCTCGCTGTAATCGGTGGGCATTCCACCCGCGAACAGTTGCAGCGAAATACCGCGTTGGTCATCGGCTTCGCCGGGGGCAATCCACAACTGCATCAATTCCGGGTTGAGGGCAACACCTGAACGTCCGGCAGCGGCGACGATGCGCCCCCAATTGGCATCATTCCCGAAAAAGGCGGTTTTGACCAAAGGCGAGGTTGCGATGGCATCGGCAATTTTGCGGGCGGCGGCATCATCTGGCGCACCCTGAATATTGACGGTGATGAACTTGGTCGCGCCTTCGCCATCGCGCACGATTTCCTGTGCCAATTTTTTGCAGAGGGCAGTGAGGGCTTCGGTGAAATCGGCTTCTTCTTCGGGGGTATCCAATACCACATTGGTCGCGCCGTTTGCCAGCAACAGCACGGTGTCGTTGGTGCTCATGTCGCCATCGACCACGATACGATTATAGCTTTGGTCAGAGGCGGTTTTGAGCGCACGCTGGAGCATGGGCTGTGGCACCTGGGCATCGGTGATGATGACGCCAAGCATGGTCGCCATGTTGGGTGCAATCATGCCTGCACCCTTGCTGATTCCGGCAATTTGATAGCGATCGCCGTTCTTCTTAGCGACTGTCACCGAGGCTAATTTGGGGCGGGTATCGGTGGTCATGATGGCTTTTGCGGCCTCAAACCATTCGTGACCGAGGAACTGCATCGCGATGTCGATGCCTTGACGGACGGCATACATATTCAACTGTGAACCGATCACCCCTGTGGACAGCACCAAGACAGCATTTTCATCACAGCCGATTTTTTCCGCTGCCCAACGCGCGGTCTGCTGGGCTTTATAAATGCCCTGTTGTCCAGTACAGGCGTTAGCACATCCGGTATTTACGACTACTGCCCGCACTTTTTCAGCATGGCTTTGCAGGCGCTCCATATCCAGAATCACCGGGGCGGCTTTGACCTGATTGGTGGTAAATACCCCGGCGGCGGTGCAGGGGGTATCGCTGATAACTACCGCAAAATCGAGTTTGCCGTTTTTTTTCAGTCCGGCATGGACGCCTGCAACCCGAAAACCCGCGACGTGTTCAATCGTGGATTTAACCTCAAGCATTGGTTTGCATCTCCGAGAGGATAATGGTCAATTTCTCGACCAAGCCGTCAACATGGGATTTTTCGACAATCAGCGGCGGCACAAAACGGATGACATCCGTTCCGGCGTTGACCATAATCAGGCCGTGCTGGTAACCCGCTTCGATCACCGGAGTCACATCACCCGTCAATTCGAGGGCGACCATCAAGCCTTTACCACGCACATCTTTAATCAATGGGCTGTTGATTTCCGAAAGGCGCTCCTGCAAATATTCGCCTACTTCGTCCACATGCGCCAGAAATTCCGGCTGGCTGATGCGGTTGAGAACATACTTCGCCACGCCTGTCACGAATGGGCCGCCAGCGAAAGTTGAGCCGTGTTCGCCGTAGTGCATGGCGGTAGCAACGGTTTCGGTCATTAAGATTGCGCCGATGGGTAAACCACCTGCCAGCGGCTTGGCGAGGGTCATAATGTCGGGGGTCACGCCCACGTGTTCATGCGCCCACAATTTTCCGGTACGCCCTACGCCACACTGTATTTCGTCGAAAATCAACACAGCACCATATTGATCGCAGAGTTCACGCAGTCCACGCAGAAATTCGGGCGTTGCCATGTTGATGCCACCTTCGCCCTGAATGGGTTCGACGATGACAGCAGCGGTTTTATCACCAATGAGCCCTTTAGCACTTTCCAGATTGTTGAACTCAGCGACTTTGACGCCGGGCAGCAGTGGGTGGAACGGCTTCTGATATTTTTCCTTTGGTGTCAGCGAAACGGTGGCTAACGTCCGACCATGAAAGGCGCTGGAAAAGCAGACGACTTCGGTTTTATCGGTCAGGCCTTTTTCATACTGGACTTTACGGGCGAACTTGAGTGCGCCTTCGTTAGCTTCCGCGCCGCTGTTGGTGAAAAACACGCGATCAGCAAAGGATTTTTCGACCAGCAGATTCGCCAGTTCGATCTGAGGAGCCGTGTAGTACAGATTGCTGGTGTGGATGAGACCGTTTGCGCCGTGCTGAATGGCTTGAGTCAGACCGGGGTCGCTGTAGCCGAGGGCATTAACGGCGATGCCCGCTACCCAATCGGTGTAGCTGCGACCTTCGCTGTCAAACAAAGTTGCGCCTTCGCCATGTACCAGCACAAATGGGGCGCGTTTGTAGGTCTGAGCGATGTGATCGTGGTCGTCCTGCATGAGTTGGTCAGTTCGGGTTTGTGGGGTTGTGTTGAGCATGGTTGGTTAGTCCTTAGTCGTTAGTTATTAGTTGTTGGTTTTTAGTTTTTGGATAAATGTATTGAGCATCCGTCGAATGGTGGTGAGTTCATCTTGGTATTGTCCCAGATCGCTCCAAATATTCGCTCCAGTGGAGTTTTTCTTCGATCCAGAGGTCGGAGAGTTTGTAACTTTCCAGCCAACCGTTCTGGATTTCGTAAGCGATGATGGCGCGCAGCCAGCCGTAAATTCGCTGCACGGCCTCCGGCACTATCTGCCCGGAAAATAGAATGTGCTGCACCAGCTTGCGGCTGTAATCCGAGTCGCGGGCGAGAGTGTTGTAAAGCAGATGATGGAGTTCGTGACAGTTGGGACACAACTGCACGGTGACGGCGTTTTCGCCATGCGTAGCAATGTCCCACAAGTGATGACGGTGTGAAGTTGGATAACCGCAGGCGGAACAGGCGGTCAGCCGTTCCTGAAAGGTGGCGCGGCGGCGGCGCATCATCTTGCGATATTTGTGCGCCTGATAAAAGTCCAACCAGTGATGAATAATCGACAGGCGTTCCTGTGGATCGTCTTTGGCGGCCAGCGATTCGGCAAAGGCAGTGATGATTTTCTCTGCTATATTTTTGCGGTAGATGTAACGAATGAGCGCGTGCAGTTCGTCCAGCAGGGTTTGTTCGTTGGTCATATGCTCCCTCCATTCCCAATTGGGAAACGGGATTGGAACAGCCCATTGTAGCGCAAAAACCAATAGAATGAATGTTCATATTTTGGCTGTATCCGTCACTTTTAAATTTATCAGTCCGGCGGCGGTAGGCTGGAAGCCACAGCCTTGATAGAAGGCTTCCAAGTGCGGTGCATAATCCACATGCAGCCATTCGATGCCCTGTTCGCGGGCTGCATCTGCCGCCTGTTTCACGAGTTTCTGCCCTACACCGCGCCGCTGTGCATCTGGATGAACGGTGGTATCCAGAATGAAAGCATGGATGCCGCCATCCCAAGCCACATTCACAAAGCCGATCAGCCGTTCGTCCATGTAGGCACAGATATAACACAGGCTGTGAGACAGCACTTTGGCGAAGTCTGAATCGGTGTGATTTTCCCACGCGGCAGCAAACAAGCTATTTAAGGCTTGGTTGCTCACAGGAGGGCTGATGGCATAACGGATGACTGTCATTATTTAACTCGCTCAAATACTGTGCCGCCGCCAGTTTGCAAACCCTTCAGGTTGGTGATGACGGCCTGCTGAATGCCGAGTTCGAGCGCATGTAAAGCCGTTTGCACTTTGGGAATCATGCCGCCGAAAATTGTGCCATCATCAATCAGGGATTGGGTGCGTTCAGGCGAAAGAGTGGGTACGACAGCGTTATCGACCAACACCCCTTCAACATTCGTCAGGAAAATCACGCGGCTGGCATTGACGGCAACAGCGATTGCCCCGGCGACATGATCAGCGTTGACGTTGTAGCTGGTATCCTCGCCCAAGCAGACAGGCGCAACTACCGGGGTAATGCCCTGCTTGAGCAAATCGGTCAGCACTTCGCCACGCACGCCTGAAACTGATCCGGTGAACCCCATGTCCTGATTGGGATTCGGCATTTTGACCGCACGGACGAGGCCACGATCTACACCGGAAAGACCAAGTGCATCGACACCCGCCGCCAGCAAATAGCGCACCAGTCGTTTATTGACCGTGCCGCACAGCACCATTTCAACCACTTTGAGCGAAGGTTCGTCGGTGATGCGGACGCCATCCAAGTAACGCGGTTCGATGCCTAATGTTTTTTGCAGTCCCGAAATTTCCGCCCCGCCGCCATGCACAATGATGGTGGGTGCGTTCAAGGCTTTGATGGCAGATGCGAACGCCATTAGGAAAGCAGGATCATCGAGTTCGTGACCGCTGACTTTGATGAGGGATGAGTTTTCAGTCATTGGCTAAAGTCCTCATAGGGCGATGAGCGAAACGGCAACAAGGGCGGTGAAAATGCCGATGAACTGCAAACGGGCAACAGGTTCTTTCAGCATCAGGCGCGCCAGCAAAACGGTGATGGCTGGGTAGAGCGAGGACACCACTGCGGCTAAATCCAGTCGTCCGGCCTGAGTCGCCAGCACAAAGAAAATATTTCCGGCAACATCCAAGCCGCCCGCCATTAAAACGAAGGGCAGCAGTCCACGCCCTTGGGGTAACGGAATCCGGCGGCTGAACACCAGCCCGAACATCAAGGTGGTGGATGCGGCACGGGCGGCGACTAACGGCCAGAATACCGCGTTGGAAACCACCTGATCGATCAGCACGAGAAAGCCGCCGAAGCCGAAACCTGCCATCACGGCCAGCAGAAGGGTTTGCATCTGTGCCTTGCCGGACGAATATGAAATCAGCCATACGCTGACCATACCAATCGCAATGCCGATCAACTGTAGGGTTTTAGGGAAACCGTGCGTTGCAATCCCCACCAGTACGGGCAAAGCTGCCGCCAAAATCGAGGTAATCGGTGCAGCGATGCCCATGCGCCCGGAAGCCAACGCCTGATAAAATGCCGATAAGCCGACCGCACCTGCTAAACCTGCCAGCGCACCCCAGAGCAAATCAGTCGTGGGGGGCAAGGCTTCGCCCGAAAGTGTGGCTAAAGCAATCAGCAGTAGCAAACCGAAGCCGTGCGCCACCGCTACCACACCAATGACCGCGCTGCGTTTGGTCGCCATGCCGCCGCTGAAATCGCTGATGCCCCATGATGCCGAGGCAAGAACGCCGAAAGCGACGGCTGCCAGTT
This sequence comes from Anaerolineae bacterium, assembly GCA_019912965.1. GTDB lineage: Bacteria > Chloroflexota > Anaerolineae > Aggregatilineales > Phototrophicaceae > CFX2. The sequence continues at coordinate 121,843 of JAIOHM010000175.1, read as the reverse complement.
CGGGTTGAATAATCATAACAGCCCCATCGTCTCCGGAAGATCGAACATCAGATTAAAGCACTGTACTGCCTGCCCGGATGCGCCTTTCCGCAGATTGTCGGTGACGCTGGTGATGTGCAGATAACGGTCGGTGACAGGGGTTAAACTGATGACACAACCGTTGGTGCGGACGACATGTTTAAGGGTGGCCTGCTGCTTATAGGGCAGCACCTTGACCAACGGTTCGCCAATATAAGCGGCATCGTACAAATCCTGTGCATCCTGACTTTTGTATTCGGGCTTGAGTGTCACATAAATACTTGCCATCAGGCCGCGATCAACTGGCAGCAAATGAGGGGTAAAAATCAGCAGGCCAGCTTTGGGATTGAGCTTTTTCATCTCCTGCTCGATTTCGCCGACGTGGCGATGCGCGCGTCCGGGGTTATAGGGCGAGAAGTTGCCGAAGACCTCGACAAAATGGGTATTGGGTTTGGGTTCACGGCCAGCGCCGGAAACGCCGGATTTGGCATCGACAATAATCGGTGTGCCTTCCTGCACCCAATCGGCACGCAGCACCGGGGCAACACCTAACAAGGTAGTCGTCGGGTAACAGCCGGGGGCAGCTACCAAATCCGCGCCGTGTATTTTGTCACGGTTGAATTCCGGAAGACCATAAGGTACAGGCAGCAATTCCGGGTTGGGATGAGCATGGTTGTACCACTGCTGGTAAACCTCTGGGGTATCCAATCGCAAGTCAGCGGAGAGGTCGATCACTTTTGCACCTGCCGCGCGCCCTTTAGCGGCCATCGGTGCGGAGGCCATATGCGGCAGCGCCAGAAATATTGCATCCACCCCACTCAAATCGGCGTCTTCATGCCGGATGTAGTGCAGATTGGTATGCGGCACAGAGTCGCCCGCGTAGGTGTTGGAGGTGGCGAAGGCGATTTCAACCTGTGGATGCGTGGACAGGATTTCCACCGCATCCTGCCCGGCATAACCGGATGCACCATAAACGCCGACTTTGATTGGGGACATTTAGCAGCTCCTCCTACTCAAAATAAAACCCCCTGACCATCATTGTGAGGTCAGGGGGTGGGTTTCGCAAATGAGCAGCGTGTCGCGCCTACACCGAATGCAAAAATCCCAACACGACCTCCGGGGTCATGGGGCGACGGCTGCGACGACGGCGCGGGTTATTCAGCTGGTCAATGAATAGTGTGTTCATCAGCATCCCAACCACAGAACAGAATAGAGTGTAAAACGCCCGCAGCGGAATGTCAACCGATTTTTTCGATGAAATTCCATGTTATGGAATCCATCGTTACCACAATCTGATACCGCTTCTTGCCCGTGCCTGTGAAACCGGGTTCTTCGTCGCCGCTGAAGGTTACACGGTCTACGATCAGGTTATAGGGGAAAGTAGATTCCTCGTTGTTGACATCCCACCAGAAATCATCAAAGCCGCCGTTGATGGTCACTTCTGTACCTTCCCCGGAAGCACGGTTCTGCTGGCGGCGGTACTCGCCTTCGATCAGCGATAATTTATAGACATTCTCAAAGTTCAGGATGAGCAGCGCCGGATGCAGCTTAATCATTGGGCCGCGAACGGCTACGGTATCGCCATAAATTTTGTAGGTCTGGCTGCCGCTGGTTTCCAGAATGGGAACAGCCCCATTGGCATCATTATTGACGATGTGCAGCAGAGCGGATTGTTCGTTATACGGGGTATAGACGATTTCGATGTAGTCGCCCTTTTCATCGTTTTGAATGGGACTCATGATGACTTCGGCCACCGGGGTTTCCCGCGTGAGGGCAAAGAAGGTTTGCAGGAAAAGCGCCAGCGAACCGAGGCTGAAACATGTGCCTAAAAGCACCGCGAAAACGGCAGTACCGACCGATATTTTTACAACTTTACGCATAATGCCCTCACTGCCGAAGATGACTATGAAATTTAAACTTCCCATCACTAAAAGTCAAGAAACCTGTGCTACAAATCCCGGCAATAATTAAGGCCATTTAAGGCCAAGTTCAGGATGGGCATCATGATAAAATTGAGTGTTCTACAACATTGAGGTTATCCATGTGGCAGTCTGAAATCGCCCGCAACGTCCGGCACAATTTTACAGTCAATGTACTTGATGCCGCCTTCTTCGGCTCGGCGCTCGGCTTCGCGTCGTTCGTCACCGTTATTCCCTTATTTTTGAACAGCGTCACCGATTCAACCCTGTTGATCGGTCTGGTGGCTTCGATGCACACCATCGGCTGGCAGCTCCCGCAAATGCTCACCTCGAATTATGTGGCACGTTTACGGCGCTATAAACGAATGGTGATGTTCATGACTTTGCATGAACGCTGGCCGTTTTTTGGGCTGGCGCTGGTGGCGCTGCTCGTTCCAATTGCGAGTCCGGGTGTGATTGCAGCGCTGACCATTATCCTGCTCACCATCCATGCCCTGAGTGGCGGGTTAGCAGCGACCGCGTGGCAAAGCATGATCGGCAAGATTATGCCGCGCGAACGGCGGGCGACTTTCTTTGGCATTCAATCCGGCGTTGCCAATATGATGGCTGCTGGGGCAGCGCTGCTGGCGGGGATTTTGCTGGACAAGCTGCCCTCTCCGTGGGACTTCGCAGCGTGCTTTGGTTTAGCGGGCATTGGCATGATGATTTCGCTGGCCTTCCTGTCAAAAACACGCGAACCTGCTCATGATGCGGAACAGTCTGAAGAAGCCAAGCAGTTCGGCTGGCGCAAATTCGGGGAAATTTTAAAGCGCGACGGCAACTTCCGCTGGTTTTTGGTGGCGCGTGTGCTTTCCCAAATCGCATGGATGTCGGTATCGTTCTACACAATTTACGCGGTACGGCACTTCGGCATGGGTGCCGAGACAGCGGGTGTTTTAACCAGCGTCCTGCTGCTGTCGCAAACCGTCGCCAGTCCGCTGCTGGGCTGGGTTGGTGACCGCTGGGGGCACCGGGTGGTGTACGCGATGGGTGCGCTGTTGATTACCGTCAGCGCGGCTCTGGCCTTTTTTGCCCCCGAACTCGGCTGGTTTTATGTGGCATTTGGGCTGGCGGGTTTCTCCAACGCGACGGTATGGGGCATCGCCATGACGTTTACACTGGAATTCGGCACAGATGTCGAAAAGCCGCTGTACATCGGGCTGGCGAATACGTTGATCGCTCCGGTTGGCCTATTTGCACCAGTCATCGGTGGCGCAATGGCGGACAGCTTCGGATTCCAGTCCACTTTTCTGGTATGCATTGTCGCTGGGTTGCTGACGGCTGCACTGCTGTACTTCGTGGTAAAAGACCCGCATCGAAAAGAGAAAACCGAGCAAGTTCCAGCAAAACTGGCATTAGAAGACAGCGGCGTGTGGTAATTACCAGCAGGCAATCATCCAATTAGACTTCAATAGGGGCGTTCCATACGGGACGTCTCTACGATTCCGGGACGCAATATGCAAGATAAAAATAATCATCAAAAGGCATTGGCCGGGGTGCGCGTGCTGGATTTTACGCGGGTGCTGGCTGGGCCGTTCTGTACCATGCTTTTAGGCGATCTGGGCGCGGAGGTTATCAAAGTTGAGCATCCGTTCGGCGGGGATGAAACTCGTCAATGGGGGCCGCCCTGGTTTAGCGATGGTGACTCGCAGTTCAGTGCTTACTATTTGAGCGTCAACCGAAACAAACGCAGCCTGACATCAAACCTCAAAACCGAAGCCGGACGTGAGCTGGCGAAACAGTTAGCCACTAAAAGCCAGGTACTAATTGAGAACTTTAAGGTCGGCGGCATGGCAGAATTCGGACTAGGTTATGACCATCTGAAGCCGCTCAACCCCGGACTGGTGTATTGCAGCATCACCGGATTCGGGCAAACTGGCCCATACCGTGACCGCCCCGGCTATGATTATGTGGTGCAGGCCATGAGTGGGTTAATGTCGATCACTGGCCCGGCGGCGGGCGAACCACATAAAGTCGGTGTGGCAGTTGCAGATGTGTTCACCGGATTATTCGCGGCTTCCTCGATTCTGGCGGCACTGCGCCACAGTGAACACACAGGCGAAGGACAATACATCGACATCGCTCTACTGGATTCGCAGATCGCAGCACTAGTGAACATCGCCAGCAATTATCTGATTTCCGGGCAGATTCCGTCCCGACTGGGTAATGAACACCCCAATATCGTGCCGTATCAAACCTTCAGCGCATCCGATCAGGATTTTGTGCTGGCGGTAGGTAATGACCGTCAATTCGCGCAACTCTGCAAACTGATTGGGGAGACGGAACTATCACACGATCCGCGCTTTGCCACCAATCCGCAGCGGTTGAAATATCGTGCCGAACTGGTCGGGATTTTACAGGCGGCTTTCCGCCAGCATACGGCTAACGAATGGGTCGAAAAACTGCTGGCAGCGGGCATTCCCGGCGGGCCAATCAACAATGTGGCTCAAAGTTTGAACGATCCACAGGTACAGGCGCGCGGACTCGTCCATCAGATTGAAATGGCTGCGGGCAATCTGCTGCCACTGGTGGGCGCACCAATGCGGCTTTCCGCCACACCGCCAGGAATTTACCTGCCGCCCCCTGCTCTGGGCGAACACACTGACCTTATTCTGCGTGAAGTATTGGGCATGGATGAGCGCACTATTGCTGAGTATCGAGCGAGCAAGACTGTATAGCAGGGAGATATATACCAGAAATCAACAACTTAATCTTCGGTAATTTTTTTGCGCGGGATGCATCATTCGGTGTATAAATAGCACAGTTTGTAAAATTTTACCGAACCGGATTGGACATGCCTGATCTTTTTATCTCGTATGCTCGTGAGGACACAGAATTTGTTCGTCGGGTATACGATGATCTCGTTCAAAACAACCGTGAAGCCTGGGTCGATTGGGAAGATATTCCCCTAACAGCGGACTGGTTACAAGAAGCCTACTCCGGGATTGAAGGGGCGGACGCCTTTGTGTTTGTCATCTCCCCGGCTTCAGTGCGATCTGGGCCGTGCGTTCTGGAACTTGAACACGCACTGCAAAACAACAAGCGCCTTATCCCCCTGCTGCGCCGGGAAATCCTCGATCCCGAAGAACAGAAATTAATGCACCCCTCACTTTCTGCCCATAACTGGGTGAAGTTCCGGGATGTAGATGATTATGAACGTGCCTTTCAATCGGTATTGTCGGCCATCGATACTGACTTGAGTTTCGTGCGGGCACATACCCGGTATGTGGTACGGACGGCGGAATGGGATGACAAAGGGCGCGATCCCAGTCTGCTGCTGCGGGGTAATGAACTGCGCGAAGCCGAAGCATGGCTGGTGGAAAGCCAGACCAAGCAGCCCCATGCTACCGATCAGCAGCGCGAATACATTCTTGCCAGCCGTGCCGAAGCAACACGGCGCTTCCGGCTGTTCGTGCTGGGTGTGAGCATCGTGCTGATTATGGCAAGTCTGGCAATCTTCGCTCTGGTACAGCGCGAGTCGGCTGTACAAAATGAAGCGGCGGCGCTTGCTGCTAAAACGACAGCTGTGTACAACGAACAACAGGCGCAGAGCTTTGCGCTGGCCGCCAATGCCCAACAGTTGCTTTACCGCGATAACAACACCGATCTGGCAATTGCACTGGCGCTGGAATCCAACCAGCTTGATCTTGCCCCACCGCTGGCACGCAGCATCTTGGCACAAGCCGCCTATGCCGCCGGAACGCGCCAACGATTTGACGGTTATGCGCTGTATGCAGACGCTGATCTGGCCGTCAGCCCGGATGCAACATTGGTGCTCTCGCCACAATTGGATGATTCGCTGGCACTGTGGAATCTGGAGACTCAGGAAGTAGTCTACACATGGGATTTTGGCGACACTATCGATGATCGGGTGTGGACGGCTAACTTCAGCCCGGATGGTAAGCTGGCTGTGGTGACACTGGCAGGCGATGGGCCGATGATCCTGCTGGATGTAACCACCGGTGAAGAAGTGTATCGCTGGACAGGTGATTATGTTATTAACGCCTTATTCACGGCGGACAATCAGCATCTGGTGGCTGGCTACACAGATGGCAAAATCATCCTGTGGAATATTGAAACCCGCGCCGAAGTACGACGTTTTGCAGGTGTACCGGATACCAATATCTTCGGTCTGGCGCTCAATCCGGGAGAAACGCTACTAGCCGCAGGTTTTGAAGATGGCAGCATTCTGCTGTGGGACTTCGCCACCACCCAACAACTCCGCGCGTTTGTCGGGCATTCACGGCGTGTTCGTAGTCTGGTTTTCAGCCCGGACGGAACACAACTGCTTTCTGGCTCGTCGGATTTCTCGGTACGGCTGTGGAATGTAGAAACTGCGGAACCAATCTTCCAGATGCTTGGGCACAAAGACCGGGTGCGCCGGGTGATGTTTTCGCCGGATGGACAGACCGCATTCTCGGCAGCCTCGGACAGCCGGGTGATTGAATGGGATATTGCCAGTGGGCAGAGCATTCACACTTATGTTGGTCATCTGGCGACCGTCTATGCGGTCATTAGTTTACCGGACAATCGCATCCTGACGGGTTCTTCAGATGGCACCATACGGGTATGGGATACCATCAATGGTGCCCAGATTCAACGATTGGACGGACACCTTAACATTGTCTATACAGTTGCCATGAGTCCAGATGGCAGGCAGGCACTTTCCGGTGGGCAAGATCGTCAGGTCATCCTGTGGGATCTGGAAACCGGACAGCCCATTTACATCCTGAATGGACACGCCGACGGCATACGTGGTGTAGTTTTCAGCCCGGATGGCAAAACGGCGATTTCGACCTCGCGGGACACAACGCTAATTTTATGGGATTTGGAAACCGGGCAAGCTATCCGCACCTTCAATGGACATGATGATGTGGTATGGGGTGTGGATTTCAGCCCGGATGGTAAAACGGCGATTTCCGGGTCATGGGATGGCACCCTGATTCTGTGGGATGTAGAAACCGGGCGACCTATCCGCCGTTTCATCGGGCACGAAAGCCGGGTCTATAACGTTTCGATCAGCCCGGATGGAAAACAGGCACTTTCCGGGTCATCAGATAAAGATGTGATTTTGTGGGATGTGGAAACCGGAGCCATTATTCACCGTCTGGAAGGGCACGATGGCGCGGTTTATGACGCGATATTCAGCCCGGATGGGAAGTGGGGATTGTCGTCCTCGCAGGATTTGCGGATCATTTTGTGGAATCTGCAAACAGGTGAGAAAATCCGCGAATTCACCGGGCATACCCTGGATATCACCAGCGTGGGATTTACCCCGGACGGCCATCGGGCACTTTCCGCCTCACAGGACGGCACCATCCGGTTGTGGAATGTGGACAGCGGCGCAGAAATCCTGCTGTATAACGGGCACGCTGCTGGCGTCTGGGATGTAGAAGCCAGCCTGGATTCGTCGGTTTTCATCTCTGGTTCGGTTGACACGACAGTTCGGCGCTGGCGGATTCAAACCCCGGATGAATTGACACTCTGGACATACGCCAATCGTTATATCGCATCCCTAACCTGTGAACAGCGCGAGTTGTACCTGCTTTCGGTACGCTGCAACACACAAGGTATCTACCCGACCATTACACCCTATAAAACGGCTCAACCGCTGGTCGTCGCTTCGCCCACACCGGGCAGCGAACAGACACCCGATATTTCAGCAACACCTTCGGCTTCAATCACGCCATCGCTGACGCCGCTGCCCAGCCTCACACTTGGCACAGCCGTTCAGGGCAACCTCGCCCCCAACACGCGCGACTGGTACACATTCAACGGGACAGTTGGGCAAATCGTGGTCATCAATCTGATGGCGGATAATCCAGCAAATGCCGAGAATGACGCCCAGAGGCAGGAAGAACTGGGATTGCTGGATGCTTATCTGACACTCTATGCGCCAAATGGCGCGCTGCTGGCCTATAACGACGACATCCTGAGCGGGCAAACGGACTCCCGCATCGAACCCTTCGTGCTACCGCTGGATGGGGTTTATACGGTGCAGGTCAATAACGGCGCTAATCCAGATGTGGGCGGTGGCTATACCCTGCTCATTCAGGAAGCGGTTCTGCCGACCCCGACCCCACTGCCCAGCGCTACACCGCCACCGAGCAACACCCCACTGCCTAGCGCCACACCATCACCGAGCATAACGGTGACCCCGGGTTAATCTTTTATGAGGGGCAGGCGAGTAAATCTGCCCCTCATAACCCGTAATAAATTTTATGAAATTTAGCCGAAATTTGCTGATTTAGGGCGCAGACTGGCACATGTATTTTAATTTACCTATATAATGGCATTATAGGCTGGGAATTCAGGAGATATGTTTCATGCGGTTCTTTACTCCCAAAGATAAAGACGACAAGAAGAAAACTGAACAGGAAGCTCAGAAGGACGCCAACACCAAACCCAAGCCGCTTTCTGACAAAGAGATGGATGATGTAGCCGGTGGAGGCAGCAAACCGCCGCCCCCGCCCGACCCGGATGGACTCGGTTAAATCGTTATGCCGGGGTGGAATTGCCGCCCCACGTTCTCAGGTTAATGTCCACTGAACAGGAGGCAAATCCGATGTACTACTCACGTTCCAAAACCAAGCCCAAGACAAAGGGCGGTGGCAAGAAAAAAGTCAGTCCCAAGCCAATGTCGGATGCTGATCTGGACAAGGTAGCAGGCGGCACACAAAAGCCGAAAGAAGACCCGGACGGCATCAGCTAGTTTCATCCATTGCATACAGCAAGAGTCTACCCTTCAGCGGTAGACTCTTTTTATTTGCTTTCCAAAATCGACTGAGAACGTTAGACTCGGTAATATCAATAATCGGGATACCGTGATGACGAATAACCTTTATCGAAAAGCCGCGCTGGAAAAACTATCCTCACCGGAAGAACTTGACCAGTTAATGCAGGTCACTACCCCCAAAGGCTGGTTCAGTTTAATTGCGGTGATCGCTTTGATGGCGCTGGGCATAAGCATTGGCGCACTCGGCAAAATCCCGGTACGCACCATCAGCACCTACTGTGTGCTGTTTTATGATCCGGTGGCGCGGGAACTCTCCGCCACACTGTATGTGCCGCCAGTCTTGAACGAACGTCCGATTCGGACAGGCTATGAAGTCCATATTCTGCCCTTTGGCATCAGCCCCGATCAAGCTGGCTTTATGATCGGCGCAGTGACGCGCGCCACGACCCGCCCGGTAGAACGCGCCCAGATTGAACGGGTGGTAGAAGATGAAGATGAAGTTGACCGCCTGCTGACCGAAAATCGGCAGTTGATCGAAGTGCGGGTTGATCTTTCGCGGGCACAAAAAACGGATACCAATCCGGTTGGTTATCAATGGTCATCCGGACGGGAACAGGATATGGTGTTCGAGAACCGTACCCCCTGCGAAGCCACTATTACGATTGCCGAAAAATCGCCCTTTGAACTCATTTTACGCGACTTCCAATCATGACCGAATCATCACCTCATCGTTACCGCCGGGTCAAAACGCCCACTGTCCTCCAGATGGAAGCTGTTGAATGTGGAGCAGCAGCACTAGGGATTGTCCTCGGTTATTACGGACGTATCGTCCCGCTGGAAGAACTGCGTGTGGCCTGCGGCGTTTCGCGGGATGGCTCGGTGGCCGGGAATATGCTGCGGGCGGCGCGACGTTATGGATTAACAGCGCAGGGTTACCAGAGTGAGCCGGACGGCCTGTACGAATTCCGCCTGCCGATGATTATCCACTGGAACTTTAACCATTATCTGGTGGTGGAAGGTTTTGGGCGGGGCAAAATCTATCTGAACGATCCGGCACGTGGCCCGCGTGTGGTCAGCGAAACCGAATTTGACGAGTCGTTTACGGGCGTGGCGATGGTATTTGAGCCAACCCCGGAATTCATCAAAGCGGGCAAACGCGAAAATTTGCTGGAAGCACTGGGCAAACGCCTGTCCAGATCACGGATGGCGCTGGCGTTTGTGGTGCTTGCCAGCCTCGCGCTCATCATCCCCGGCCTGATTATTCCAGCTTTCGCCCGCATTTTCATTGACGATATTCTGGTCGGTGGACAGCAAAATTGGCTGGGCGGTTTACTGCTGATCATGGGCTTGACAGCTCTGCTGCGCGGAATGCTCACCAGTCTGCAACAGCGGTATCTGCTGCGGCTGGAAACCAAAATCGCCCTGAGCACCTCGGCACAATTTTTCTGGCATATTTTGCGCTTGCCGATCAGTTTTTTTACCCAGCGATTTGGCGGCGAAATCGGCTACCGGGTGGAAATCAATGATCGGGTGGCGCGGTTGGTGGCGGAAGAAATCGCTACTACCCTGCTCAACCTCGTGCTGATTATCTTCTACGCGATCCTGATGTTCCAGTACAGTCCCTTATTGACATTAATCGGTATCGCTATCGCCCTACTGAACTACGCGGCACTTCAATATGTATCGCGCCAACGGGTGGATACCAACCAACGCTTATTGCAGGAACGTGGCAAACTGGTCGCTACCGCCATGAACGGTTTGCAGACCATCGAAACCCTCAAGGCCAGCGGCGCAGAATCAGACTTTTTCGCGCAGTGGGCAGGTTATCAGGCCAAGACATTGAACGCCCAGCAGGAATTGGGGCGTTATTCGCAGTTACTTTCGGTCGTCCCATCGTTCCTTTCGGCCATCAGCACAGTCGCCATTCTGGGGCTGGGCGGCTGGCAGATCATGCGCGGGGAAATGACGCTGGGTTTGCTGGTGGCCTTCCAGACTTTGATGGCAAGTTTCCTCGAACCGGTTAATCAGTTGGTCAACCTCGGCGGCAGACTGCAAGAAGTCACAGGCGATTTAAACCGTTTGGATGATGTGCTGCGCTACGAAATTGATCCCCAAACCGCGCAGACAACCGATTCAGAAACGACGACTGCTAAACTTTCCGGCAGTGTTGAACTCCACAACATCACCTTTGGTTATAGTCCTTTAGCCGCACCGCTGATCGAAAACTTCAGCTTAAGCCTGAAGCCGGGGCAGCGAGTAGCACTTGTAGGTGGATCAGGCAGCGGCAAATCAACAGTCGCCCGCATTCTGGCCGGATTGTACCAACCCTGGCAAGGCGAAGTGCTGTTCGATGGGCAGCCCCGCACCACCATTCCACGCGCCTTGATTACCAATTCGCTGGCGATGGTTGATCAGGATATTTTTCTGTTCGAGGGTACGGTGCGCGATAACCTGACGCTCTGGGACACCACCATACCGGAAACCAGCATCCTGCGCGCCGCCAAAGATTCCGCCATCCACGATGATATTTTGGAACGACAGGATGGCTATGAGCATATTGTCGAGGAAGGTGGACGCAACTTTAGCGGCGGGCAGCGCCAACGGCTGGAAATTGCCCGCGCACTGGTCGGCAATCCAACCATCGTGATTATGGACGAGGCTACCAGCGCCCTCGATACTGTGACCGAAAAAATTATTGATGACAACCTGCGCCGCCGGGGCTGTACCTGTTTGATCGTCGCCCACCGCCTCAGCACCATCCGCGACTGTGACGAAATTATCGTACTTGACCGGGGCAAGGTGGTGCAGCGCGGCACACATGACGAATTACGGACACAGGAGGGCATGTATTTGCGGCTGGTGATGGCAGATGTAACCGAAATCGAAGCGCAGGAGAGCAGCACAAAATGACTCAAATCTTCTGGCTCGGTCAGGGTTACGATGAAACAGCATTGGTCACAGTTGGCAGTAACACCCCTTTCCTACTGGATGCACCAGATACGGTTTGGATTGTCATCGAAGGCAAGGTCGATGTTTTCGCTGTGCAGGTGCAAGAAGGAAAACCTGTCGACGCGCGGCGGCATTTGTTTCGTGCCGAGGCGGGACAGGCACTATTGGGCATGGCGCTCAAACACTACGGACGTGGATACGGTTTGCTGGCGGTTGGCGTAGCCGGAACGCGACTGTTGCTCATCCAGCGAACTCAATTGGAAGCAATGGCACATGAACCGGAAACCGTGTCCTCAATCGCTGCACTGATTGAAGACTGGGTAAACGGTCTGTCAACCGGGCTGGCCGTCAATATGATCCAGCCCCGCAAGATTGAACTGCTCGAAGTCGGAATCGAAACCAGTGTTGAGCCGAAAGTGCTGGCACGCCCGCGTAAAGGCATCGCGTGGATCAGTGTGCAGACCGGAATTGCGCGCTTCATGGGGTGGGAAGAACTGCCGCTGATGGGCGATGACGACTTTTTGCCTATCTCGGAAAGCACTTGGCTGCAAGCTGTCAATGCGGCCACATTTCAAGCATTGGACACCGAAACTTTCCTCAAGCTGCCAATAGCATGGGCTTGTCTGGAAAACTTTCACCGGATGGTGCTTGATCTGGTCATCTGGAATGTTGAGCGTGAGCTATCTTTCGAACGCGAACGGCTCAAGGCACGTTCGGAATTCGACCGTTCTTATGTGCAGAATGCCATCACCTACCTGACTTCGATCTTAACGACACAGCGCGGCAGGGTTTTTGTGCCTAATTACGGTGTGGAAGAACCCTTGCTGATCGCCTGCCAATTGGTTGGGCGAACACTGGGTATGACCATCCGCCCACGCCCCGACCCGGTGGATGGTCAGCCTGAACCACAAACTTTGGAAACTATAACCGACGCCTCACGGGTGCGAACGCGGCAGGTAGCATTGCGCGGCGAGTGGTGGCGTGGGGATAATGGCCCACTGCTGGCATACATTGAGGCCGATAAACGTCCGGTCGCCCTGCTGCCGACATCAGCTAACCAGTATGTGCTGCATGACCCCACTAACCAGACCCAGCAAACCGTCACAGCCGAAATTGCCTCAATGCTTTCGCCATTCGCCTACAGTTTTTACCGTGCCTTCCCGGAACATCAACTGCGGGCTTCGGATGTTTTACGTTTCGGTTTGTTTGGCGCGCGACGGGATGTATTCGTAGTGCTGATTTTAGGCGCAGCGGGCGGCTTATTAAACCTGCTGCCCCCGCTGGCAATTGGCCGCATTTTCGACGACATCATCCCCAATGGTGATCAATCACTGTTATTTTTGCTGGCGGCTGTATTGGTTGCCAGTGCGGTTGCGGCGGCGCTGTTCCAGATCACGCGCGGCATCGCCATCCTGCGGATTGAAAGCAAACTTGATTCCAGTGTGCAGGCCGCCGTGTGGGATCGTTTACTGAAACTGCCTGTGCCCTTCTTCCGCGATTACACAGCAGGCGATTTGAGCAGCCGTGCATTGGGCATCAGCGCGATTCGGCAGGCGGTATCCGGCCCGGTGGTGCTTTCGATCCTCTCCGGTTTATTTTCGGCCTTCAACTTCATCCTGCTGTTTTTCATTGATTGGCGTCTGGCTTTGGCTGCTTCCGGTCTGCTGCTGGTTGCGGTGATCGGCACAGTGAATGCGGGTGTGCGACAGGCGCGTTATCAACGGCGGCTGACCGATACACAAGGGCGCATTTCCGGCATGGTGCTTCAAATCATCACTGGCATCACGAAGTTACGAATTGCAGGCGTTGAAGGGCGCGTGTTCGCATTCTGGGCGCGGGAATTCGGGCAGCAGCGCAGCCTGAGCTTTCGAGCACGCGACATCGCCAATGGGCTGACGGTTTTCAATGCGGCTTATACCGTGCTGGCAGCATTGGTGTTGTTCGCAGCAGCGGGTTATTCACGGACGGATTTATCAACAGGCGAATTTGTCGCTTTTTATGCCGCCTTCGGACAGTTTTTCTTCGCAGGTTTACAACTCAGCGCAGCCTTCATTGCATTACTGCGCGTCGTGCCCCTGTATGAACGGGCACAGCCGATTTTGCAGACCGTGCCGGAAGTCACCGCCGCCAAAGCTGATCCCGGCGATCTGGCAGGCGAGATCGAAGTCAGCCGGGTTTCCTTCCGTTACAAGGAAAAGGGGCTGCTGGTGCTGGATAATGTCTCGCTGCGGGTGCGGCGCGGCGAATTTGTGGCACTGGTAGGGCCGTCCGGTTCGGGTAAATCAACCCTGTTACGTTTGCTGCTGGGGTTCGAGACTCCCGAATCCGGCGCAATCTTTTACGACGGTCAAAATCTAAATGGGTTGGATATTCGTGGGGTGCGGCGGCAGTTAGGCGTAGTGCTTCAGAACAGTCAGTTGATTACGGGCGATCTGTTCACCAATATCGTTGGGCAATCGCGCCTGACGATAGATGATGCATGGGAAGCCGCCCGTTTAGCCGGATTGGACGAAGATATTCGTCAGATGCCGATGGGCATGTTCACTTTCCTGACTGCTGGAGCAGGCACAATTTCCGGTGGTCAACGCCAACGGGTATTGATCGCCCGCGCATTGGCACGAAAGCCGCGCATTCTGCTGTTTGACGAAGCCACCAGTGCACTCGATAACCAAACGCAGGCCGTCGTCAGCGAGAGCCTCGATAAGCTGGATGCCACCCGCATCGTGATCGCCCACCGCCTCAGCACCATCATGAGCGCCGACCGGGTTGTGGTGATGAATAAAGGCCGCATTGTACAGGAGGGCACTTATGCCGATTTGATGACAGAGGAAAACAGCCTGTTCAGCGAACTAGCACGGCGGCAGTTGGCGTAAAATCAATGATAGGCATTTGTGAGCTATGCATGTTATAGTCCTCAAAACTTTTAGCTGATGTTACGCACAAGAAGAGCCATTGCATGGTGGGCCAAGGCAGTCAGGATTCTAACTTTGGCGATCATCTGAAAAACAGGTGGGAGCAGGTAAAAAAGGTTGAATTGAACTCTATTGAACCATAGAGACCTGTCACAAAAAGTGCAGCGTGGCAGACTAACCGTGTACTAACCGGAAGGTTTGTATGCATCGTCCAGTCCACGTAACGTCAACTCTTCATTCTCATAGATACACTTCAGGTTGCCCGATGCAGGAGTCAAGACGCCACATCCGCATATTTCTCTCATCTCCCAGTGATGTTAGTCAGGAACGCAAGGTTGCCCTGACTGTAATCGATCAATTGCAATACCATCCTCTCTTTCGGGATAAAATCACGGTCGAAGTGGTGGCATGGGATAAGCCGGGAGCCAGCACCCCGTTGCTCGCCAATATGACTCCGCAAGAAGCCATCAATCAAGGTCTGCGCCGCCCATCTGAATGTGACATTGTGGTGGTGATTTTATGGTCGCGTATTGGCACGCTGCTGCCAGCACAGTATATGAAAGCAGATGGCAGTCGTTATTTATCGGGCACGGAATGGGAATATCTGGATGCATTGAACTCGGCACGTACCACAGGACGCCCCATCCTGATCGTTTACCGGCGTACCGAAGAACCCATAATCAGTCTGAAAGACGAGAATTTCGTACAAAAAGGGAAACAGTTTCACTACGTCGAACAGTTTTTCGAGGGTTTCGCCAATCCGGATGGCTCACTCGAACAGGGCTTTAACCAATATGAAAAGCCTGAAGATTTTCGACGTGATTTTGAAACTCATCTCGAAAATCTGGTTAGCCGCCTTTTAGAAGACGAAACCGCGCTAACATCCGAACCCGAAACGGCAATTAAGAATTCGACACCCTGGGCGGGTTCGCCGTTTCCGGGGCTGCGTGCATTCACCCCAGATGATGCCCCTATTTTCTTTGGACGTGGGCGCGAAACGGATGCATTGGTGCGCCGTGTTGCCAAGAATCGTTTCGTTGCAGTTGTAGGCGCAAGCGGATCAGGCAAATCATCACTGGTTGGGGCTGGACTGATGGTACAGCTTGCGGCCAACGCTACAGACGGCAGCAAAGATTGGATATCGCTGCGTATTACCCCCGGTGAGGTAAGTGATAACCCGTTTATGGCTCTAGCCGTGAAGTTAGCACCACTTCTCAAGCGTGTTCCCCGTGATCTCGCTGCCGCACTGGAAACAAACCCGGATTTCATTAGCGGGATCGCCCAATCTGCCCTTATCGGCAAACCTGAGTGGGCGGAACTTCTCTTGTTCATCGACCAGTTTGAAGAATTATTTACGCTGGTCAACAAACAATATCTATCGCCGTTTATCGAGATGCTATCAACAATTGCCCAATCTTCCCGGATTCGGGTCGTTATGACGATGCGTTCGGACTTTTATCATCGTTGTGTCGATTTACCCGCACTGGCATCTCTGTTACAAGATGGCTCGTATCCACTTTCCGTTCCCAGCCAGATTGCGCTGTATGAAATGATTACCCGCCCAGCAGAACGAGCCGGTCTGGCTTTTGAAGATGGTCTTCCCGAACAAATTTTGCAGGATACAGGAACTGATTCTGGGGCATTAGCGCTCATGGCTTACGCACTTGATGAGCTTTACCATAATCAGGACTCTGACGGTCAATTGACCTTTGCAGCATATGATTCTTTAGGCGGGGTACAAGGCGCAATTGGCAAACGGGCTGAGAAAACCTTTGCAGCAATAGATGATGAAGCTAAAACTATGATGGCACGGGTTTTTCGTGAATTGGTTGAGGTGGATGAACGCGGCACAGCCACCCGTCAACGTGCCTCTCTCAGCCGCCTGACCAGCAGCGAAGCCGCCACCCGACTTGTGGATGCATTTACGGATGCACGCCTTTTGGTGAAGGACAAAGACATCGTTGAGGTCGCCCATGAAGCCTTGCTTCGGAGTTGGATTCGACTGGCGACCTGGATTGACGAAACACAGGGTGATCTACGACTGCTGCGTCAGGTCAAATTATCAGCGCAGGAATGGCATACACTTGGACAACGCAGTGACTATTTATGGTCACACGAACGCCTTGTTCCTGTGTATGACATGCTGGAACGGTTGCAAATGACTCCTGACCCTGTATTAAAAGAATTCTGTAAACCCGAATACGAAAGATTATTTATAGAATTGATCGATTCTAATATTCTCGATTACAGACGTGAGGCAATTGGGGATCGCCTTGCTCGTATTGGTCGTGCATCTTTACCTGTTTTGTTAAATGCATTTCAACATCAAAATAAATGGGTTCGGGCAGCATCTACTAAAGCACTTATAAAAATTGGTCAGGCAGCAATCCCTGGGCTAACACTTCTTTTATATAATCCTGATGAACGTTTATACAGTAGAGCCGCTAGGGCACTGGGCGCGATAGGTTGGATAGCCCTTCCGACACTACTAGAAGCTTATTGTGGGAATAACCAAAAGCTAAATTATGCACTTTCCCCTTCATTAGAGCGAATTATTGGCTTACTTCGAAGCTATCAAAGCTATAACTATAGTAGTAAAAGACCCGTTGCTGAACTATTACAAAATAATTCTAACGTAGTAGATGTTGTTAAAGCTATTAAACCTTATACTACCATTCCTATAGACAGCGCTCGACTGGTTGAAGGTATTAACAATCTTCTAGAACCAAGCGCCGCTACTATTTTGTTTTTCATTCTGCTACAAACAGCTGATGCAACTCAAGTTTCCAGCATTGTCAGCACGCTCAAAATTATGATAGGCAAAAACCCTAACAGTTGGGATTTACGTGACATTGTTGTCCAACATTTACGAAAGCTTGGTACCGCTGAAGCCAAAATTGCTGCCAAAAATATTTCAACTTCGTAGTTGTAGATATGTTCACCTATTGGATTGCATTGTGAAATCGGCGGCGGCAAGCGACACTTGCAGATAAATTTCTTCATCGCCACGCCGCAGCCGCAGCATGATATTGGAAAACGGCTGATAAGCGGTCAATGCCGCATAAAAATCTGCGCTGCTGCTCACCAACTGCATATCAACACCCAACACTTGATCCCCCACCTGTACACCCGCTACCTGCTGACTGATTCCGGTAACGATTACCCCATCTTCACGGTCTTCTGCACGGATGCCCGTATACACAGGCGACTCCAATGTGGGGCGCAAGGTCGGCGTGGATGTTGGGCTGAGGGTAGCGGTCGCAGTCGGCTGCGGCGAAGGTGTAATCGTCGCTGTGGAGGAAGGTGTAATCGTGAACGTCGGCGTAAAGGTGAACGTCACCGTTGAGGTCAAGGTAGGTGTAATCGTCGGCGTCGAAGAAGGTGTCCCGGTAGCCGTTGGCGAGGGTGTATAGGTTGCGGTCAGTGTAAAGGTTGGGCTGGGCGTGATGGTGGGAGGTATCGAAGTCTGTGTTGGCAAATGCGGACTTACTACAAAGTAATTCTGGCTGGTTGATGCGCCAACTACTTCAATAGTTGATACTGTATTCAACGGGACATAGGTATCCAACGCTTCATTTGGGATCACCAGCGCATTCCCCAACAGAAACACTGCTGCAACCGTCGCGCATAACCCGCTACCTGCCATGACCATCTGCCGCTTCAGCGCCGAAAGATGCAGTGCCAGCAGCGGCTCAGCCACAACTTTAATTTCCTGCTTCACCCTTAAAGCAGCATCCTTATGTTTACGCAGGGATTGGAGGATGTTTCGCGCGGTTGCAAAGGTTTCCTGCCGATTCATGAATGCTTGAAGGTTATGCATTAACCGGATTTGACTGTTCAGGTCACGCGGGGGGTTTGCCGCCTGTGAGCGCAAATCTGCAAGCGGCTGGAAGACATTGGGATATAGTGGGGTGGCGCGTAGCCGGGGCAGCGGCATTGGCAAATGACTTAGTGCATCCCGCACCTGCTCAATATCCGCTGGTTGACAGTAAAAGACCCCCGGAATAACCTTTAACTCTGGTCGCAAATCGGTCGGGTCAATCGCTGCTGCCCAAACAGGTAAAATCCGCGTATTCAAAGCAGCAGCGTAATCAAGCTCAAGCTGGCAGCAAAATGAGTCCAGCGATTCCGGCGTCGCCACAAAGAGCAATACATCACAACTCAGGATGGCCTGGAATGTTTCTTCCCATGTCGCTTGTTCGCTGGTCTGAACATCATGCCAGAGCATTCGTAAGGATTCAGCCAATCCTCCGGCAATTTTACTTTCGCTGCTGCTGATGAAGATTTTCATGATTGCATACTACATCTTGACTTCAATTCATCGAGAAAGAATAAGGATAATAAATATTACAACCTGCGCTTCAAGTTTAGATACCGTTTTAACTTCTTCTGATTGTAACCTGAATGTAGATAGAGTCGAGTTAATACAACGTTTTATATCTAACAAAACGCTTCCTTAAGGATTAAAGTACCATACGCTGAAAGGGTATTGTTAGCGAAAACGGGCTAGGATCATGAAATCTGTAAACACCCGTTATTCATACCGAGACAGTTTATGAATCACCTCCCCCGCCGCCAACTGCTGAAAGGGATGCTGCTGAGCAGTACCACACTGCTCGGTTTCGACCGATTGTTTGGCTACAACCAGCTTGCTGTCCAGAACCTTGAAGATGATGCACAAACCATCCTCAATCTGGCCGCCACAGCCGAAACACTCGCCTGTACCCTGTACTACACGGTCTTAAGCGAAAGCAACATTCCCTTAACGCCCGCTGAGGTTGATCTATTCAAAGGGGTTCTGGATGCTGAATGGCAGCATCTGGAGTATTTGAATGCCAACGGCGGCCAATCGCTGGCATCCAGTTTCTACTTTCCAGCAGAGATTTACAGCGACCGTGACCAGTTCAGCGCCCTGACAGAATTGATCGAATCAACCTTTGTGGCAGCCTATCTGGCGGCGACGCATGAATTGGCTGAGCGGGGCGAAGCACTGCTGGCGACTACAATGGCGCAGGTTGCGGCAATTGAGCAGGAGCACCTGGCAATTGCCCGTACCATCGCCGGACGGCGGTTAAATGCGCTGGGATTTGCCCGTGCGCTGTTTTATAACATGAGCGAGGTCGAACCTGCATTGCAACCTTTTCTGACAGGGATCGGGAATAATTGGGTATCCAAATCCTTTCCTGGTCCAGATGCGATTCAGGAACAGGTTGGAGATGCGGGCGTCGTGGCGGTGGCAACCTTTATCAACCCTGCCACCCTGCCCGGATACACGGCAGTGTCCACCTGTACCATTACACCAGAAGGCAATTTCAAGGCTAATCTGCGTGAAGGGCCAAGTCTCGGATTTCCCATTGTGCGCCAGCTTTCGCCGGAAGAAACGCTGGTTGTGGATGGACAGTCAGTGGATGCGGACGGCTTCACATGGCTACACGCGGCGGATGGCAGCGGATGGGCGCGATCCGATAAAGTGCGATTCATCGGGGAATGCGGCATCCTCCCAACGATAGACACATGAACCCTGTACTTGACCAATAATGCTATACTTGCGGACGGTTTTGCCTGAGTGAGGCGGAGTATTTTGAACGCCGATTTGAAACCGTCGCTATCCAATATTCGAGTCTGCTGGATTGGCAACCCGCGTTATTCGCGTCCCTTAAATCCAACTGACAATCAGAAATGGAAATTGCTAACCGGATTGGAGATTCAGATCGACGTGATTGCTTTCACGGAAGGATTACGCGCTCGCCGTTTTCATCAACATGCCCAATTCTGGCTGCTGCCACAGCTTCCCACACCGATCTTGCGGTACGGTATCATGCTGCTGGGCGGAACGGCAATCGGCTTATGGCTGGCGCTTCGCGGCCTGCGGGTGATCGTGGCGCAAAGTCCCTATGAAGGCGCAATTGGTGCGCTGGTCAAAAATCTGGCGCGGCTCTTTGGACGGCGGATTGCACTGGTGATCGAAACACACGGCGATTTTGAGCAGGTCGTTTTTCAGCAGCGGCAGATCACGCTTAAAGGACTGTACCGCCGGGTAATGGCAATCAGTGCGCGTTACGGCTTGCGCCATGCCGATGCGCTGCGGGCGATTTCCGCCGAGACACAGCGACAGTTACAAGCCTATGCACCGGACAAACCGATTGTACAGTTTATGGCATGGACAGATTCAACAGCTTTCACAGACACACCTCGCACGAAACCGCTTTCTGAAACACACGACATCCTGTTTGCCGGAGTGTTGACGCCGCTAAAAGGTGTGCATGTGCTGATCGACGCCTTCGCACAAATCGCCGCTGCATTTCCCGAATCACATCTCTGGCTGGTCGGCAAACCGCAGAACCCGGATTATGCTGCCCAATTAGCCAAGCAGGTCACGGCAACCGGATTAAACCAACGGGTTCATTTTGTGGGGAATGTATCGCAGCGCGAACTAGCGGCCTATATGGGGCGTGTCCGTGTGCTGGTGCTGTCTTCTTCCAGTGAGGGGTTAGGACGGGTGTTGGTCGAAGCTATGCTATGTGGAACACCCGTTATTGGCAGCAGCGTCGGCGGCATCCCGGATGTGATACAGAACGGCATAAACGGCTACCTTTTTCCAGCGGGTGATGTCGATCAATTGGCTGAACGATTACGGACGATTTTGGACGATCCGGCAGTTGAGAAAATGGGCGAAGCCGCGCGCACCTTTGCAGGGCAATATTTCTCGCCGGATGCTTACGCGGATGGGTATCGGCGTTTGTTGAAGGAAGCCATAAACCATGCCTAAACTGCTGGTTTTTAACCTGATGACCGATGCCGATGATCCAGTATTAGGTTTCACCACCACCTGGATAAACGCGCTGGCAAAACATTTCGATCAGATTGATGTGCTGACCATGCAGGCTGGCCGTTTGGCTGTAGCGGAGAATGTGCGGGTGCATTCGCTCGGCAAGGAACATGGCTACAGCGAAATCCGCCGTGCGCTGCGTTTTTACCGAATTTTGTGGGGGCTGTTGCGCCAGAACCGCTACAAAGCCTGCTTCGCCCACATGAATCAACTATTTGCCTTCATGGGCGCGCCGCTGTTGAAGTTGTATCGCGTTCCCCAAACCCTGTGGTATGCCCACAAATCCACGCCGCGCACCCTCTGGTTGGCGGAAAAATGGGTCGATCATGTAGTGACATCTTCAGCGGAAGGCTTTCGGATGCCCAGCCGCAAACTGCATATCATCGGGCAGGGCATCGACACTGTCCTGTTTGCACCTGTACCCCAACCGCCAGAAGGCACATTCACACTGATAAGCACCGGACGACTTGCTCCGGTTAAGCGGTTGGAAACTATGATTGCCGCGCTCGATGTTCTGGTCAATCAGCAGGGTATGGATGTGCGTCTGCGGTTGGTTGGCAATGCCGCACCGGAACATGTTGGGTACGAAAATCAACTACGGCAGATGGTCAACGAGTATGGACTCACCAACCGGGTTGAATTTGTGGGCGCGGTTGCCTACGAAAATCTCGCGGTTGAATACCATCAATCCCACGCGATGGTCAACATGAGTCTGACCGGGAGTATGGACAAAGCGGTTTTGGAAGCAATGGCCTGTGAACTGCCTGTCATCACCGCCAACGATGCCTACCAAAAGATATTGGCACAGTGGGCGAACACCCTGCTCGTCCCGCCCGAATCGCCTGAAGTTTTACCTTTGCGTTTGTCACAAATCATAACCATGTCCCCGGATGAACGGGCGGCACTGGGGCATACCTTACGTCAAATTGTAGTCGAGGAGCACAGTCTGGAACGGTTGATAAGGCGGCTGCTGGAAATCTTATGACCCTTTTCATTAACTGAACAAACGCCTACAATCGTCGTCAATTCGGGCAAACTGCCTCCATTTTTATTCCCACATGACCCAACTGCTGTATATCGCCAACGTTCGCCTGCCAACCGAGAAAGCACACGGCCTGCAAATTATGCAGAACTGCGAGGCCTTCGCCGATTCGGGCGCGGAAGTGCGTTTATGGACAGCGCATCGGGTCAATACGCCAGCACTGCGCGACATTACCGACATCTGGGCACACTATGGCGTCAAGCGCAATTTTACGCGCCGCACTGTTCCCTGCATCGATCTGATCGGCCTTGTTCCAGAGCGGGCGGACTGGCTGGCGAAACTGATTTTTCACCTGCAACAAACCACATTTGTGCTAGTGGCGCTGATTGGAGCACTGTTTCAGCAGGCAGATATTTACTACAGCCGCGAAGCCATTACGCTGTTTGTCCTGAGTCTGATCAAGCCAAAGCACACGCTGGCTTATGAAGTCCATACAATGGCGGGTGGACGTTCTGGCGGATGGCTGCGTCGGCAAACGCTGCGCCGCTGTGGGACAATCATCCCGGTCACCAAACGTTTAGGCGAGGATTTAGTCAAATTGGGTGCAGACCCGGCGCGAGTCCTGGTCGCCCATGATGGAATCCGGCAGGCGCGTTTTGCCCAACTTCCCACTCAAACCGAGGCACGCACAGCCGTGAATTGGCCGCAGGATGCCTTCATCGTCGGCTATGTGGGGCGTTTGCACACCATGGCGCTGGACAAAGGTGTCAGCACATTGATTGAAGCCTTGAAGCGGGTAGACGGTGCGGTGTTGGCACTGGTCGGCGGGCCGGACGACATGGCAGAAATTCTGAAGCAGCAGTGGCAAAATGCCGGACTGAATTCCAACTGCTTTATCAACGCTGGACAGGTTACGCCGGAGCGTGTACCAACTTATTTAAGCGCGCTGGATGTCTGCACCATGCCCTTCCCTTGGACAGAGCATTTCGCCTATTATGCATCCCCGATGAAACTCTTTGAATATATGGCATCTGGTAGGGCGATTGTCGCCTCGGATTTACCCAGCACTGCCGAAGTCGTAACGAATGACGAATCAGCCCTCCTGTACCCACCCGGCGATGTTGATGCACTGGCAGCGGCGATCATCCGCCTGCGCGATGACCCGGCGCTGCGCTCACGCTTGGGAAACAATGCACGAGAACAGGTCATGAGTCATTACACATGGGACGCACGGGCGCGGGCAATCCTGGACAAAGTGACGAGGAGAGCATGAGAACATGAGCAGTTCAACCCTCGGTTTTATGCCGCGCCCTGTTTGCGAACTCTGCGGCAGCCCGTCCCCAACATCGCTGCTGAAGCGGCCTTTTACTGACTCGACAATTGCTGATTTTCTAGCGCAGTATTACGCAGGGCGTGTTCCACAAAGCCTGCTGGCGGATTCGATGTATGAAGTGGTGAAGTGTTCACAGTGCGGCTTCATCTGGCAGGCACATATCCTCAATGACGCTGGCATGGCTGCCCTATATGAACACTGGATTTCCGCTGAAGACAGCCTGAAGAAAAAGCAGAAATTCAGCCTTGATGCCTATCAACGGCAAACCGCGCTCATCCAACCGCTGTTCCCTGAAAAAACACCTGCTGCTATTCATGTGCTGGATTTCGGGATGGGATGGGGGCACTGGTGTTTGGCTGCTGCCGCGCAGGGTTATCAGGTTGTCGGGCTGGAAGTCTCGCCCTCGCGGGTGCAGTATGCCCGTGAACAAGGTGTGACAGTTATCGAGAATCTGGACGATTTAGCCGGAAAGTATTTTGATTTCATCAACGCTGAACAGGTGTTTGAACATATTCTACAGCCATTGGAAACGCTGAAAACGCTGGTGGCGTATTTGCATCCCGGTGGTGTGGTACGGATCGCTGTGCCAGATGGCGCAGGCATCGAACGCGAACTGGCACAAGCGGATTGGCGTCCCTCAAAAAACGCGGTGCATCCGCTGGAACACATCAACACCTTTACCCATCAGACTCTGCGAAAATTGGGCAAAAATGCCGGATTGCGCGTTATTCCGCAACCTTTGCAGCGGGCAGATTGGCGGAGTTGGGGACGAAGCATGGCTGTAAGCCTGTATCGTCAATTTTTCGGCACATCATTGTACTTGCAGAAACCGGGCTGAAAATCATGCATATCGGTCTGCTAACCTGTGAACTCACCCATACACACGGATGGGCGCACTACAGCGCCAGTTTGGTGGAAGCTCTACACCGCGCTGGCGTGAAAATAACGGTCATCGCCGCCCGCAACAGCCCACCACTACTAGGGCTAAATATTCACCCCATCCTGCCGGACACTCTGTTACCCGAACGCTGGATTATGCCCAAGCTGGCGCTGCTGACGCCGCAAGTGCGAAGACTGCTAGCCGATTGTGATGTTATCCACACCACTATAGAGCCTTATGCACCACTGGCAGTGTGGGCAGCAGGCCAACACCCAACTTTCGTCACCGGACACGGCAGCTACATGCAGTTAGCAACACAGCGTAGCTGGCCGATCAATACCATATTCGGCCGTGCTTTTTTGCGATCCAAAATCGTCTGTGTCAGCCATTACACCGAACGGGTTACACGCAATTTATTGCCGGAAGCCAACATCGTCATAGTCAATAATGGCGTTGATACTGCCCGCTTTGAATCTATTCTTCCGCATCAAGCCAATGGCGAACCGGTGGTTCTTTCAGTGGGTGCTGTCAAACCTCGCAAAGGCACGCTGGAACTGGTACAAGCAATAGCAGTTGTTCGACAGCAGATTCCTAATGTGCAGTGCATTATCATCGGCAACACCACTTATGATCCTGAGTATGTTGGGTTGGTCAAAAAAGCTGTAGCTAATCTGGACTTAGCCCAAAATGTTCATCTACTTGGTCAAGTAGTATCCGAAACGCTTATGGACTGGTATAGCAAAGCAACCTTATTCGCTTTACCCTCCATGAACGAAGGTTGGAAATTTGAAGGCTACGGTTTAGTGCATCTGGAAGCTAGCGCTGCTGGACTGCCTGTGATCGGCACAACCGACTGCGGCGCGGAGGACGCCATCGACGACGGCATAACTGGACTGCTCATTCCACAATATCAAGTTGCAGAAAAACTGCCGCAAGCCATCATCCGCCTGCTCACTGACCGTGAACTCGCTGCCCAAATGGGCAAAGCCGGTCAAGTCAAAGCCAAGCGCCAAACCTGGGATCATGTCGCTGGTCAAATGATTGAGTTGTATCAAAGTGCTCTAGCATGATAAGGCGCGTTCAAGACTTCTTTCAGCGCAAATTCGTGCGTGATACACTGGCACTGCAAATCGGCAAAATCGGCACAACCGGGATGACGGTCTTATCCTCGGTGTTGGTGTTCCGGCTCCTCAGCCCGGAAGCCTATGGAGCATGGGCGCTCACCTTTTCATTTTTCACCATCTGGCAAACCTTGAACCTGACGGGTGTGAATGTCAGCACCAGCACCCGGTTAGGTATGGCCGTCGGCGCACAGGATGAGCCTGAAATTCTGAATTTGACCGCTTTTTATGTGCAGATGTCATCTGGTTGGGCAGCCCTCAGCCTCGCGCTATTTGCGATCATCGGGCCAATACTCTCAGGTTTGGCCTACAACGGTGATACCCACATCGGCATCTTGAGCGCGTGGCTGTCGCTGACCATCCTGCCAGACGCACTCTACAGTCTGGTTATGATTGCCTTCCAATCGCAGCGGGCGATGCGAACTTTAGCTGTACTGCAAAACATCAACCAGTTTGCCCTGTTGCTCTGCACGGGTATGGTACTGCTCATCAGTCCGACGCCAGAAGGCATGGTTGCATCGCGCCTGATATATTCAGTCTCAACCCTGTTGGTGGCGTTGGTTTTTTACAGCCGAATGCGGCAGAATTTTGCCGTCCATTTCCCTGCCTTTGGCACAATCCTGCGGCGGGCGTTCACCGTATCGCCGCGCCTGTACTGGCGCTTTGGTGTACTCAACGCGCTGGATAAAAATGTAGCTAATCTCTACACTGAAATCCCGCTGCAAATTGTCGGCATTTACGTGGGCAAAGCAGCGGCGGGTCATTTAGAATTTGCGTTTAAGGCCATGACACTCACCAGTATCCTGACCTCAGCCGTGTTCGATAATTTACAGGCAGTCGTACCTCAGGCAGTTGGCAGGGGGGATTTTGCCCGGTTGCAGAAAAATTTCATCCGCGTGATGCTGACACTGGCACTCACGGCTGCTGGATTTTATACAGCCTTCGTGCTGCTGGTGCCGTTGTTCGTGC
Organism: Anaerolineae bacterium; assembly: GCA_019912965.1. Classification (GTDB taxonomy): domain Bacteria; phylum Chloroflexota; class Anaerolineae; order Aggregatilineales; family Phototrophicaceae; genus CFX2. Next base: position 95,156 of record JAIOHM010000175.1, on the reverse strand, counting down.
CGCTGGTTTATGGTGACAAATCGATTCCAGCCGTGCCAGTAATTCAGGCGCTTTCAGTTTATGGCATGGTCACAATGATTGGTGGTATCTTTGGGCCGCTGTATCGCGCGCTGAATTTAATGCTGTCCGCCCTGCTCATCAAGATTTTGGCGCTCATGATTATTCTTGTACCGTCTCTATTATGGTTCCAGCAGGATTACGGTAGCGCTTTAGGTGGCGCCTGGATGATTAATGGTCTGTTTACGGTTTCAATCGTCCTGACCGCAGCGGTGACGCTGCCCGCGTTGAAACGGAAAGCGACTGACAGCGAAATAAAAACCTGAAATTAAAACACTTTTAAGACATTGGTCATTACAGTTTTGGTTTTGAAATGGAATCACTAAAAACAACATTGCGAAACAGCCCCCTGCGCGCCGTCTACCTTGGATTAGCAAACAGCTATCGGGGCATAAAGCGTCTATTTCTCTATCCCTCAACAGCGCGTGTGGGAGTCGTCGATTACGATACCTATTGGGATAATAAAGCACCCGGTCAATTAGGACAGTTGAGTACATGGCGACAAAAACGCGCACAGGTATTCACCGACATCGTAAGTGATGGCGACAGTGTGCTCGATCTGGGTGTGGGTGATGGCGCACTGTTGATCTATATGCAGCAGCACAAACGAATCGAGGTTTATGGGCTGGATGTGTCTCCCAAAGCGGTCGAATTCTGCCGCGCACAGGGTTTACAAGTAGATTTGGCGGACATCAATAAACCCATCACCGATTTTCTGAAGAGTCAGTACGATTACATTATCTGTTCGGAGATTATCGAGCATCTGCCCGACCCGGAAAGTTTGCTGAACAATCTGCGTCCCTATGTGCGGAAGGGGATTATCGTCTCCATTCCCAATACAGGCTTTCACCAGCATCGTTTACGCCTGTTATTAGGACGCTTTCCCCTGCAATGGGTTGTCACACCGGGGGAACATTTACGCTTCTGGACACGAACGGATTTTCACTGGTGGGCAGGACAGTTGCAATTCAAAATCATCAATGAAGTACCCTATCAGGGAACACGCTGGTTTAAGGACATATGGCCGGGACTTTTCGCGGCAGCATTTGTATATGTGTTGAAAGACAGTCGTTAGTCTTTAGTGTAATGCTGCTGGAAAATGGCAGTGCAAACCAAATAGACGGAAAAGGATTGTTCATGAAAATTCTGGTTATTGGCGGTACCCGCAACATCGGTCATTACCTGGTTCACGAACTTATGGAATCCGGGCACAGTGTCACCATCTTCAACCGGGGCAAAACGCCGGACGCGTTGCCAGATGCGGTGGAACGGCTGCGCGGCGACCGCACCAATCCGGCGGATTTGCAAACAGCACTGAATGGACGTGATTTCGACATTGTGCTTGATACCGCGCTCTACAAAGGGACGGAAGCAGAATCCATTGTCCAACTCTTAAATGGGCATGTCGGCCATTACATTTTCCTCAGCACCGGGCAGGTATATCTGGTGCGGGACGGCATTGAACGCCCCTTCCGCGAAGATGCTTATAACGGAATGCTGATGCCGCCGCCGAAAGCCAACACCTACAGCTACGAAGAATGGTTGTACGGCATGGATAAACGCAAGGCCGAAGACACCTTTCAGGCTGCTTGGGAACAGACACAATTCCCGTATACCACCCTGCGCCTGCCGATGGTCAACAGTGAGCGCGATCATTTCAAACGGTTATACAGCTACATCCTGCGCCTGAAAGACGGCGGGCCAATCCTCGTGCCGGAAACGCCGGATTACCCTTTGCGCCATGTATACGGCAGGGATGTTGTGCGGGCAATCCAACTGCTCATCAACACCGGAAAAGGCAAAGGGCAGGTTTATAACATCTCGCAGGATGAAACCACTTCGCTGGATGAATTCCTCGGCATCATTGGCGATTGTCTGAATGTGCAGCCGCAGATTGTGCATGTCCGCCGCAGCCTGCTGGAAGCCAACGGTTTCCTGCCGGATTGTTCCCCATTCAGCGAACGATGGATGTCCGAACTGGCAAATGAGCGCAGCAAAACCGAACTTGGCATGACCTACACCCCTCTACGCGATTATCTGGGCAAAATCGTTTCGCATTACGAAACCACCCAACCGCCCGAACCGACGGGCTACAAACGCCGCCGCGCCGAACTCAACTTCGCCGCCCAGCACGCACAAACCTCTGACTAACTGAACGTTTGACCTCGCAAACTCGTAACAGGTGTATTATGGGATAGGGACGCATCACAACGGCGTCCCTTAACATACAGATTATTCATCTGAGGCACGATTGACTCGGTTTTTCCCACTCCTGAAAAAACTCATCTGGTTTGTGATTTATGCCGCTGTCGCCCTGTTCACATTCCGGGTGATGGTTCGCACACAGTTCTGGCTGTTTGGCGTAGCAATGGTTGCCCTGTTGTTTATGCTTCCCCGTTTGCGACGGCGTTATCAGCAGGATAAAGAACCAGAACATTCGATTCGACTCCGGCAGATGGCTTTTGCGGCGCAGGCCATGAGCATTGTGGCAATAGCTTCTGTGACGCGCATCTGGTTCGCCGGATTGGTCGCCCTCCTCATTCTGGCAGTCGGGCATTACACTGCCTACAAAGTACGAAATAAACCACCTTTGTGGCTGCGGATTGCCACCTTTATCGGGCTGCATCTGGCTTTCGGCTGGATGTTCTTTGGCCTGTTCAACGGCCAACCCTATCCACAAGCGCAGGTTGCCATGCTGGCGATGGGTGTGGTCAGTTTTGAACTATTCAAACGCCTGAACCTGTTTTCCGGCATCGGCATGGGGTTGATAAATTTATATGTCGCTGCCACCCTCAGCCGTGATGTCACTTTCCTGTTTTTCCTGCTGGCTTATGTCGGATTGGTGCTGGCTTTCCTCAGCCGCGCAGATGCCGAAGATGGTCTAAAAGATAATCCGGTGGTGCTGCGTCCACTTGGAGAAACGCCGTCGCCCATCATGCGGAGTTTACGCAGCCGCGCATCCCGCTTCGCACTGGTCGGCGCAGTAACCGTGACAGGCGTATTCCTATTCACCCCGCGCTTCGCCGGATACCCAATTGTGCCGCCCTTTTCCTTCAGTTCACCCTTCAGCGGCGCGCCCACTTCGCAGATCATCAATCCCGCTATCCCGCTGTTCCGGGCAGAAGGCACATACACCGCCGACGAAAAAGGAGAATATTATTATGGCTTCGACAACCGCCTCGACCTCAGCTATCGCGGCGCGTTGAGCGATACGATCATGATGTACGTCCAAAGTCCAGCATGGAGCTACTGGCGCGGCTACGCCTTCGACCATTACGATGGGCGCACATGGAGCGCATCCAATGATTATCTGCTGCCTTTTTCCACCGGACGCAGCGGCCATTTTTATCTGGATACCGATGTACCAGAACCAACTTTCGTGCAGAGTTTTTACATTGTGCAGGACATGCCCAACATCCTGTGGGCAGGGGGAACACCTGTCGAGATTTTCTTTCCCTCGCGCGATATTGCGCTGGATGTAACCGGAGGCATCAAAGTTGGACAGCCGCTGGTCGCCGGGACGGTGTATTCGGTCGTCTCCACCAGCCAGAATCACGACCCGGATGTTCTACGTGCCGCAGCAGGCGAATATCCCGAATGGATTCGGTCGCGCTATTTTCAGCTTTCTGAAACGGTGACACTCCGCACCCGTGAACTGGCGGAACAAATCACCGCTGGCCTGACCAACAACTACGACAAAGCCATCGCCATCCGCGATTATCTGATGGCGAACTACCCCTACGACTATTTCCCGCCCCCGCAAGCCCCGGATACTGATGCCGTTGACCAATTTTTATTTGTCGATCAGCGTGGCGTCTGTGAGCATTACACCAGTGCGATGGTCGTCATGCTGCGGGCGTTAGGCATTCCTGCGCGTTTTGTGGTGGGTTATGGTAGCGGCACATTGAACGCCCTGACTGGCTATTACGAAGTCCGCGCCAATGACGCCCACGCATGGATCGAGGTATTTTTCCCCGGTGTCGAATGGGTATCCTTCGACCCCACACCGGGATGGACTGGCAACCCGGAAACTGGCCCGGTGCAGCGCTGGGCATTATCCAGCTTATTTGAAGGTGTAGAACTGCCCAATGTATCCTTCAGCGCCATGTTTCAGGCTGGGGTCGGTTTACTGAGTGCCATTGGTCGCCCGCTGATACTGCTGATTGTGACCGGATTAGCGATAGCCTTGATCTGGCTGGGGTGGAAATATCAAAAGCGATTGTCTTTCACCCGTTATTCCCCAACCCTCATCCATCAGGATCGTTCCCGGCGGCAGATTTTTGCACTCTATAAACGGGCGCAGCGTGAACTCCGTTCCTACCGCACGCCAGCCCAGACTGTGCAGGAACACGCCGAAACCACACCTGATTTGGACGCTTTAGCCGAACTGGTAGATATCGCCGCCTACCGCCCGCAAGCACCCGATGCACCATTAGTGGAACGGGCAAAAAAGGCGCTCAACCGCCCGAAAAAACCTTAAGGCAAATAGCGTTTCGGCATTTTGCAGACCATTGTATACGCCGGGTCGAACACATTGCCCATATCATATTTCGCCGTGTAGCCCAGCAGCACATTAGCCTCGCGTGGGGTAAATCCGTAACCATCCTGTAACCAGCGCAGCATTTCCGTTGTCGCGTGTTGTAAGGCTTGGTCAAGCGGACGGGCATTGCCGACCGTGAAAATATACTCGGCATTTTCGCCGCGCGGCCAATAGCTGCGTTTGCCCTTCAACAAATTAACTGTGAACTGCACCTCAAACGTGATTTCGATTCCGCTGCCGGTGATTTCGCCGTCCCCTTGCAGCGCGTGACCATCACCCACCGAAACCAACGCCCCCGGCACAAACACCGGGAAATAAGCTGTCACACCTTCCACGAACCCCATGTAATCCATATTGCCGCCGTGCTGCCCGGATGTCATGCACGAGATCGCCTGCCCATCATATGGCGCGACGCCGAAGCAACCCAGCATCGGCGCAATCGGCAGCGTCAAATGACCGAGTTTGCCTTCAGGATTTACCAGCGAGGCCGTGCCTTTTTGCACATCCACATTCCAACGGATGTCATCCGTCCCGGTATCCCACGGGATATTGCCCAACCAGCCCGGATCAACCACATTCGGCGCAAGTAGTGGGCCAGATTCACCTGTTGGACGGTTTGGCGTTAGGCGATCAAGATGCATCACCAGCGTATCACCCGGTTCCGCCCCTTCGACATAAAACGGCCCGGTCTGCGGATTTGGTCCGCGTGTAACCCGCTGCCCATGCATATCGTAGCCCATTGCATCCACCGTCGTGGTGATAACGCTGTCCCCCGACGCAATTCGCAAAACAGGCTCATGCGACCCCATCGTGTTATGGTAATGCGTTGGCGTAAAGGTATGTGTTGTCATAATCAAATATTCACGACTCAATTTTAAGATGAGCCGAGTATCGCGCGGCAGACCGGATTAGGCAAATTTAAAGGACGGCTCATGAATCGCCCTAAAAATATGAGCACCTCAAAAACCTTAAACTGCTTACCCATCATACGCATCTTGTCGATGTACGAGGATAAATTTTATAAACACGGCAAGGACTTCCCATAGAGGTAAAATAAAACGCCGTATGAGCTATCCCATACGGCGTCTGATAGAAATGGCGATGGTGCATTTTCAGCACCTGCTGACCGTAATCCCCAGCACACCGGGGCCAGCATTCACCCCAATCGCCGGACTGATAGGCCCTTCAATCAACTGCATGGGCTGCCAGCGCTGCCGAATCGGGGAGAGCAGTTCCAGCGCTTCCTCACCCGCCTCGCCGCTCATCACGCTCACCCGCACCGGGCTGCCGGGTGGGATTTCCGCCGCCGCCAGATCAAGCATCCGCTGCACCGCCCGTGCCCGACTGATGACATTCTCCGCCGCTTCCACCTGACCATCTGTGACCGTCAGAATCGGCTTAATGGAAAGCGCCTTGCCGATCAAATGCCGCGCTCCGCCAATCCGTCCGCCCCGGTACAGAAAATCCAGCGTTCCCACCGTAAAATAGATGCAGGTCTGACGCCGAACCCGACGGGCTGTTTCCAGAATATCATCTACCGTTGCCCCCGCATCCCGCGCTTCAGCCGCCGCCAATACGCTGAACCCCAAACCCATCGAAACCGTCTGGCTGTCGTGGACAAACACCGGGAAATCCACCAGCCGCGCGCCCGCTTGGGCATTCAGGAACGAGGCACTCAACCGTGACGAAAGCAGAATCGCCACCACCTGTTCAGCACGCTGCACCACACGGGCAGCCTCAAATGCAGCCGCGAAATCTTCTGCTGTCGCCGGGCCAGAAACGGGCAGCACAGGCGACTCCGCCAGCCGCTGATAAAAATCATCCGGGGTCAGATCAACCCCATCCCGATAAGTTTCCTCGCCCCATGTAATCCATTGGGGAACAACCCCGATACCGCCCTGTTCAATCAGGTGTTGCGGCAGATCACAGGTGCTATCAGTCACAATCGCAATTTTGCGCGGCACGTTAAAACCCTTTAAAATGGATGTGAAGATCAGACGAATTCAGGTTAAATGTATGAATGCGATTCGGGTGAGAATTAATCAAACTAGTCTTGAACTCATCGAAGGTGATATTACACGTCAGGATACCGACGCAATCGTAAATGCGGCCAATTCATCGCTCCTGGGTGGTGGGGGAGTGGACGGCGCTATCCACCGTGCTGCCGGGCCGCAGCTTCTGGAAGAAACCCGCACACTGGGCGGATGTCAGACAGGTGATGCCAAAATCACAGGCGGCTATAACCTCAAGGCGCGTTATGTTATTCACGCCGTTGGCCCGGTGTATGTGCCCGACGACCCACATATTCCAGAAATGCTGGCAAGTGCCTACCGCCGCAGTCTGGAAATTGCCCATCAAACCGGAATTCGCACCATTGCTTTTCCAGCCATCAGCACAGGTGCATATGGCTATCCGTTGCCGGAAGCCGCCGACATCGCTTTAACCACAGTTTGTAACGTCATGGCGGAAAATAGCCATTTTGAACAAGTGCGTTTTGTCCTGTTCGATGAGTCGATCTTACAAATTTTTAATAGCGCGCTCCAGCAAATTGTCCAGTCGCGCAGCCACCGCACATAAAATCAGCGGTGGGCATTTCGCGCCACCGCTGACCCTGCAATCAGGTATTTTACTACTCGACGGCGAGTGCCTGCAAGGTCGAGATGACCTTCTGGAACGCCTTGAAATCCCCGGCGGAAACCAATTTCTGAATGCGCTGGTCGATGCTCTGCCCACTTTCGAGGACGCGCTCACGATAGTCACCAGCCTTCTTGGTCAGGTAAATGCGAACGGCACGGCGATCTGCCGGATCGGGACGACGTTCAATCAAATCCTTATCCTGAAGTTTGTCCAGAATCGGGGTAAACGAAGTCGCTGCACGTCCAACGGCTCGTGCTAATTCCGAGGCGTGTTGACCGTCCTGATCGTATAAAGCACGAAGAATATACCACTCAATGACCGTCAATTTCAGGGGTTCAACCACCTGACCATAAATCTGATCAAGGTTACGCAGCGCAATGTCCAGATTGCACCACAGTGAGCCGCCAAAACGCAGCGGGGTATTCTTCGCGTCAGTAACCGTCAGATCGAAGTTCTCAACCGGATCGTCTATCTTTACCATCTTATATTGCTCCTTAGTAGCTAAATATATCGAACACTATAATAAATTACTTTTCAAGTTGAATCAAGGTCAGATTCAGTTCGCCAAGAATGAGTTGATCACCAGAATTAAGGGGGTAAGGGGTTTCCGGGGTTAGGCGTTGGCCGTTTAAAAATGTGCCATTGACCGAACTCAAATCAAGGATATGGAGTCGATCCTGATAACCTACAAGGGCAGCGTGTCTGCGAGACACACCCCGGTCTAGGGCGTCGAAAGCGGCCAGATCAATATCCGGCAAGTAAACGCTTTTGGCGTCCGAGCGCCCCAGGATGTACCCATCCCGGCCTGACAAATCAATCTGCAACCCATTGCGAACTTCCTGGCTCAACTGGACAAAAAGTCTGCCAGTAAGCGGAATTCCGCCTGTGGTAGTATCCTGTCCGTCTCCCCGTCGAATCGCCGGATCGTCAGCCTGCATACTTAAATCCCTTATTTCTTTATTCTGATAATCCCTCTTACTTCATTATCCAAGTTTGCATAGGAATGTCATTAGTCATTCAGTACTATATTATACCTGATCTTCAATAAAAAGCCCTCAATAAAATCTAAAAAATTTTAGGTGATTAAACGAAATTACAGACTTGATATACGAAATTTATCCCTGAAGGCCTCATTTTTACTGAACATCTAAAAAAAATCTAAACAGAAACTTACAATATTTCAGAACATTATTAACTTAATAAATCAGTCTGCGCCCGGATGACCCCATCCTGTACACATTGCATCAAAACATTTCACAAATCCTTTACACTTTCACCACTTTAAATTAATTGATGTGCGGTTACAATAAGGTTATAACGAAGTATGAATAGCAACGAGGCTCTACAATAATGCCCCCAATGGTAAAAGACTACGCCCCCTACTTTCGCAACGGTCGCCTGTACCTGCCCGCCCACACCGTCACCCTCCTCACTGACGCCGGGTTGGATAAAGGCATTGGCAATGCCGCGCTCAACGGGCTGGCGCTCGACGATCAGCGTGACCAGATCGCGCTCATCAGCAAGGCGCTGGAAATTGCGTTGGAACAATTGGAAGAAGACAGTCAGGAATTCCGCGCCTTAACCTCGCCGGACACCAAATTCCTGCTCACAGGCAAAACCGCCTCGGTCTAAAGAATTTCCTGTCGGGGAATAGCAAACTAATCAATACAATCCTGTAGGGGCGACCAGCTTGGTCGCCCACGATACTAAGAGGGCGAACGCCGCTTATACCGCCCCTCGAACGATGCCGAAGGCTGCCATTTCGCCGCCTCTGGATGATCTGCTGGAGCGATGCTCAACAGCACATTGGCCGCTGTATCTTTCAGGTAATAGACCAAATACGGCTGCCCCGGTTCCAGCGGCAGATACGGCGCGAGGCTCTTGGCAAACCGCATCGGCTTATCCGCGCGCGTATACAGAATTTGAGGCCGCCAGAACAGCCAGAACGGGCGGAATTCATTCCCGGCGTAAAACACCTCAAAATGCACTGGCAAACGTGCATACCGCTGCGCCCGGAAAATCACCGTAACCGCCAGCCCAACCAGCGCCAGCAGGGCGATCAACGTAAACCCGCCGAAGAACATCGCCCCCAAGCGCGGCCCAAGCACCATAATCCCCGGCGTCATCAACAGCAGCAGCGTCACCAGCGGCTCGGTAATCATATCCCGCCACTGCCCCGGCGTCAGCTTGCCATCCCGGTTAATCAACAGCCGTTTTTGCATATCCGGCGTTACAACATCACGTTTTGGTTTTTCCATAGTCACATTCTAAAATAAATGCTCGCCCGAAAGCAACAATTCACTATTTGTCACTTGGCCTACTTCTGAATCACTCATACCTCATTACTGGATTTCCTTTTAACTTCCCCCTCAGCCCTCAGTCCTCGTACCTCATGACTCCGTGCAGGCAGTTGCAGCAGCACCACACTCCCCAAAATCAACGCCGCACCCAATAGCTTGATCGGCTCAAGGGCTTCCCCTAAAAAAAGTGCCGCCCACACCAGCGTCAGCACCGGTTCAATCATGCTCAAAATCGAAGCCCGCGCCGCGCCCAAACGGTGCATCCCGGCATAAAACGCCACAATCGGAATCACCGTACTGACCGAAGCCAATGCCAGCAAACCGCCCACAGCCCCCATATTCGATGGCACAGCCGCACCGCGCACAACCAGCACCAGCACCGAAAAAACCAGCGACCCTGTAATGCTCCACGCGCTTGCCCGCGTCAAATCCTGATGCCCCCGCAAAATCCGCCCACTCAGCACGATATACAAGGCGTACAGTATCGCGTTCGTCAGCACCAGCGCCACACCCACTGGATCAATATCCCCAAAGCCGTTGAAAATATCCGGCACGGTCAGCACCACACCCACCAGCGTCAGACCCAGTGCCGCCCATCCCGCCGCCGTCAGTCGTTCCCCCAGGAACAGACTCATCAACGCCACCATCGCCGGATAGGTGTAAATCAGCACCGTGTACAAACTCACGGGCAACCGTTCCAACGCGAAAAATGCCGCCAGCGCCACCACACCAAACAGCAACCCCATCCCCAACAGCGCCGTCCGCTTTTCACCCGATGAGACGCTCTTGTTCCCCTCGCCCTGAGGGAGAGGGGCTAGGGGTGAGGGCCTTTTACCCCCCCGCAGTCCGATCACACCCCACATAATCGGCGCAGCCAGCACAAACCGCCACACCAGAATATCCAGCGGCTGTGAAAGCCCATTTTGATAAATCACTTTGGTGAAGATGGCAAAAAACGAATATCCGGTAGCTGCCAGCACGATCAGCAGCAGACCACCACGTTGGTTTTGAGACATAAAACTCGCTAGAAAATGGATCACGAAAAGGGTAAAAATGCCTTTTCATCATAGCGACAAGTGATCATTTTATGCAGTGCCGACTGAGTCCACCCTAATGACAATTACTATATAGGTTCACAATAGTCCATAATGGGTCTTTCACTGGTGTCAATTTATCCTATAATCGTCATAATGTATTCAAGGGGATGCCTATGCACACCAACAAAATCACCGACTACTACGATCAAGGCCGCGAACAAAATCGCCTAACCGTTGGTGGCGGACAGCTCGAACTAATCCGCAGTCAGGAAATCGTGCTGCGTTACCTGCCCAAGCCGCCAGCCGTTGTGATGGATATTGGCGGCGGCGCGGGCATTTACGCCTTCTGGTTAGCGGAATTGGGTTACACCGTGCACCTCATCGACCTGATACCTTTACACATCGAACAGGCAAATGCAACCACCACCAACCACCCCTTAGCCAGCGGGACGGTTGGCGATGCCCGTCATGTCAATTTCCCGGATGCCAGCGCCGATGCCGTGCTGCTGTTCGGCCCACTCTATCATCTGACCGAACGAGTCGACCGCATCCAGACGTTACGCGAAGCCTGGCGTTTGCTCAAACCGTCGGGATTGTTGTTCGCTGCCACCATCTCCCGTTTCGCCTCGTTGATGGATGGCCTCAAAACGGGGCTACATCGCCGACGATCACTTTGCCGAACTCGCCGCGCAGGATTTGGTCGATGGACAGCATCGCAATCCCACCGGACAGCGCGGCTATTTCACCACCGCCTTTTTCCACCATCCCGACGAAATTCAGACCGAAGTGACCGAAGCCGGATACAATCTGCAAGCCGCTGTCGCTGTCGAAAGTGTCGGCAGTTTCATCAACAATTTCGATACTTTATGGGAAAACCCTACCCTGCGCGAACGCCTGCTGCAATTTATCCGGGCGGTGGAAAGCGAACCCGCCGTCCTCGGCGCAACCGGGCATATGATTACCGTTGGTCGCAAACCCTGATTGTCCCCACGCCTTCTATAAAGGATCAGCAGCTATGACACGATGCGGGACAGATAGTTGACCTAGCACCTAGCACCTAGCACTTAGCACTAGTTTAGGAGACAACATGAAAACCGATACGCTCACCACACTCTACAGTCACCACCTTTGGGCCAATCTGGCGCTGTTTGAACGCTGCGCTCAACTGACCAGCGAACAACTAGCCGCCCGTATTCCCGGCTCTTTCGGGTCGATTGCCGAAACCATGCAGCACATCGTCACATCCGAACAATCCTACTTTTCGCGCATCAGCACCGGGCAGCGCCTCAACCGTCCGGAAAACGCACCGCCCCTGACCATGCCGGAAATGATCGAATCGCTGCGGACTACGGGCGCTGGCCTGATTGAATGGGCGCCCAAAGTCCAACCAAACGACACCGTAGTAGTCGATTGGGATGGCACGCCCCGCGATGTACCCAAAACCATTTTGCTCACACAGGTCATCAACCACGCCACCGAACACCGCGAACAGATCAAGGCCATTATGACCGAATTGGGAATCGAACCGCCGGATTTGCAGGGCTGGGAATATTTCGACCAAACCCACAAATAGCCTTCAAAACAAAAACGGCGTCGGATTTTCATTCGACGCCGCTTATATTGCTTTAGAGAACTCTATTTACCGCACGACTGTCGAAGCAATTGCAATCGTATCGGTCAAATTTGTCGCCAAAAACGGCAGAATACCCATAATGAGCGTTCCGGCAAACGCCGCGTAAATCGCCCAGTTGACATAAGGTGTCGCCCCTTCCGCCGGGTCACCTTCGCCATCACGCAGGTACATATTGACGATCACGCGCACATAGTAGAACGCGCTCACCACGCTGGTAATTACACCGATGATCGCCAGCGGGACTAATCCGGCGTTCATCGTCGCGCTGAACACAAACCACTTGCCGATGAATCCGGAAGTCAGCGGAATGCCCGTCAGACTGAGCATAAATACCGCCATCATCAGCGCCAGCGTTGGACGGCTCTTGGCGAGGCCGACAAAATCATCTAGGTTGGTACCTGTGCCGTCGTTCTTCTCAATCGCCAGCGCCACACCGAACGCGCCCAGATTGGTGAACATGTACGCCAGCAGATACAGCACCGCAGCCTGCGCGCCCTGATTCGCCACACCTGCCGAACCCGCCGCCGCCACCGCCATCATGACATAGCCTGCGTGGGCAATCGACGAATACGCCAGCATACGCTTGATATTTGTCTGTGCCACTGCCACCAGATTACCCAGAATCAGCGTCAGCGCGGCGATAATCCAGAACGACTGCTGCCATGCTGCCGCCGTCTGACTATCCCCGATGACGAACGTCGGTAACCCAACCAGCATAATCCGCAGCAGTGCCGCGAAACCGCCAGCCTTCGCGCCCACGCTCATGAAAGCCGTGACGGGGGTCGGTGCGCCTTCATACACATCTGGCGTCCACATATGGAACGGCACGACTGCCACCTTGAAACCCAGTGCCACGAGGAGCAGACCCGCACCTAACAGCAGCAGGAAAGCCGACGAACCGCCAGTAGACGAAATTGCTTCCGCCGCCGCAAAAATCCCCGGTAGGCTGGTCGTCCCGGTTGCGCCGTACACCAGCGCCGACCCGAACACGAAGAACGCGCTGGCGAATGCGCCGAGGATGAAATATTTCATACCGCTTTCTTCCGAGCGCACATCCGGCACCCGGAAAGCCGCCAGCACATACAGCGGAATACTCAGCAGTTCCAGCGCCACGAAGATCAGCACAATATCGTTGGCGCTTGCCATGAACATCATCCCGCTGACGCTCAGCAGAATCAGCGAGTAGAACTCACCGCGCTCAATTTCCGTCCGCTTCAGGTAATCGATGCTCAACAGAATGCTGATGAACGCCGTCACCAGAATGATGATATTGAATACGCTGGTGAAGCCATCCGCCACGAACGCACCCAGAAAGGCGCTGCCAGCCTGATTAAACGTCAGCAGGTTGATGACGAAGCTCACCAGCACGCCTGCCATCGCCAGCCACGCCGTAACGATTTTACGGTCTTTCGGCACAAACAGGATGTCCACCATCAGCAAGATACACGCACCAAACGCCAGACTGATGGCCGGGAGCGTCACGCCTAGGTTGAGATCCGCTAAACTCGGTACTTGAAACATAATTACCCCTGCATACAAGTTACCCCGATCATTTCTCCATTTTGTAGAGAACGCCAGACTGAGCTTGCCCAAATCTGGCGCACGCGGGGGTCAGGATTTTTTGATCTCTAAAAGCGGTTCACGAAATCCTCAGTACTCAGTACTTTTAACTTAGCACCTAGCACTTAGCACCTGATTAGCGCAGCACCATACTGGCCGCTGCGTTCGAGACCTGCTGCACAACCTTGTTGACGCTGGCATCCATTGCGTTGAAGAAAATCCCCGGTTGGAGGCCGATCAGGAAGATGACGATCACAATCGGGATCAGCACGGCATATTCCTGCCAGTGCAGGGGTTCGAGATTTTTGTTTTCTTCCTTCACCACTTCACCCATGAACACCTTCTGGAACATGTACAGCATGTACACCGCTGCCAGAATGACGCCCAGTGTGGCGAACAGCGCGAAGAAGAAGCCCAACTGCTCGCTGCCAAAGGTGCCCAGCAAAATCGTGAACTCGCCCACGAAACCGTTCAGACCCGGCAGACCCATGCTGCTCAGCGTAATCAACAGGCTGATGCCGCCGAAAATCGGGAGCACTTTCCAGATACCGCCATAAGCATCAATCGCTTTGGTGTGACGACGTTCGTAAAGCATACCGACCAGCAAGAACAGGCCGCCAGTGCTGATGCCATGATTCACCATTTGCAGGATACCGCCGTTGATGCCCTGCGCGTTCAGCGCGAAGATGCCCAGCACGACGAAACCCATATGGCTCACGGAAGAATACGCCACCAGTTTCTTGACATCGGTTTGCGCGTAGCTCACCCATGCACCATAAATGATGCCGATCACCGCCAGCGCACCGACGATAGGTGCCCACTGAACGCTGGCCTCTGGGAACAGCGGCAGACAGAACCGCACGATACCGTATGCACCTAGCTTCAGCAGCACGCCCGCCAGAATGACCGAACCCGCTGTTGGCGCTTGAACGTGAGCATCCGGCAGCCAGCTGTGGAACGGCCACAGCGGTACTTTGATAGCGAATGCCACCAGAAAGCCGAGGAACAGGAACGACTGTGTACTGAACAGACCGTCGAACGGGAAGCTGATCGCCCCGCTCTGGATGCCTGTCACAATGTCCGGCACCGAGAACGTCCCGGCGTTGATGCCCACATACAGAATGGCCAGCAGCATCAAAATCGAGCCAGCCATCGTGTACAGGAAGAACTTCACCGCTGCATACACCCGCTGTTCCGCGCCCCAGATGCCAATCAGGAAATACATCGGCACCAGCGTCACTTCCCAGAAGATGTAGAACAGGAACAAATCCTGTGCTACGAACACGCCGATCATGGCGAATTCCAGCAGCAGCATGAACGCATAGTACAGTTTTTGCCGCCCGCGTTCTTCCAGCACATGTGTCCTGAACGAACTCAAAATCGCCAGCGGCATAATGAACGTAGTCAGCACAATCAGCAAAATGCTCAGGCCGTCCACGCCCACGTAATAGCTGATGCCCGCCGTCGGAATCCAGGCGACATTCTGCACCATCTGCAAACCGGGGTCTTGCGGGTTGTAACCAATCCACAACAGCAGCGACATCGCAAACGTCAGCAAACTGACGCCCAATGCCGTCCACTTAATCGTCGAAAGTTGTGTTTCTTCACGTAAAAATAGAAGGACAATCATCCCCACCAGCGGCGTAAACAGCAGCACACTGGTGAGCGTAATAGCGGTACTTTCCATAACCGACTCGCTCCTGAAATTCGGGTGCGTTTGAGAACTGCTAAAGTCTACCTAGTATACCTGCTCATGTGCAACTTTTCACCAGCCGATTTCAAGGCAATGATGATTGTAACCAAACCGGAATCTGTAACCATTATTAAAGTAGCGAAGTAGACGTTAAATTCAATTGTACGTCTGGCTAACTGTAGGGGCGAACCCGCGTGTTCGCCCGCCGCTTTCCCGCGAAAACATTCAGAAATTAGACCACCGAGATGAAACGTCTAGTTGAACTAGACATATGCCGAATCCCCTTCGCTTCAGATGTTGAATTGAATTCCACACCTGCCACCCAAAATATCCGCCTTAAAACGCTTACATCTATTTCCCATTTCCACACTATAATAAAAAGTGACTATTCATTGTCCTGATAATCTAACCTATGCCGCACCACGTTTTCCTTAGCTACAGCCGCAAAGACACCGCCCTCATGCAGCGCATCCGGGACGACCTCCGCGTACACCAAATTACTGTCTGGACAGATGAAGCCTTAACCCCCGGTACAGACTCATGGAACAGGGAAATTGAAGAAGCTATTCAGGAAACCAAGTGTGTGGTCGTCATCCTCTCGCCAGATTCCAAACAATCTGAATGGGTCAGCCGTGAACTCGCTTATGCACGCTCACGCCACCCAGCACACCGGATTTTTCCAGTGTTAGCGAGAGGAAGTGAAACCGATGCGGTACCTATTGAGCTAATCAGGACACAACGCGTAGATTTCAGAACGGATTACCCAACTGCGATTCAACAACTCGTTGATAGCATTAATAAACATCTCAACGACCTTGCCAACCCGCAGCCAAAAATCAAATCGCAACCACTAGATCAAACCCAGACAACCAACGCTTTAAACCTCTCAATATGGAATCCGCGTGATCATTTTAAATTGCTTTGGTGGCTGTTCATCCAGCCGAAACAATTCCAGAATCACCGCTATCAAATTGCAAGCCAACTTAAGCAAATGGGAGCTTGGTTGGGCAGCACACTAATCTGGTTACCCTTATTCATTCCTGTAATCGGCAAAAGCCTCGGCTTGGTAGTTCAATATGCGCTGCCACCGTTAAATATTTCATTTCCCGGCTGGTGCATAATTGTCGTTCTGGCGTGGATAATTACAGGTTTCTTCGGCAACTTAGGCCAGAAAACCATAAACAGAATGGCTGTTGTGCTAATGGGCGGGATGCTGCTGATCGTGGCCATTGTGATCGAATATAACTTTATGATGGTTATAGGCCTTATCGCAACCTTAGGGATAGCAGGCGGTGTCAATTTAGTGCTGACTGGTGCTGAACCGCGTAGCATGGGAGTTGGCCTGATAAGCGGTGTAGCCAATGTTTTGAATAAAAATCTGGCTACTCAACGATCTTCTTTTCTCAGCAAACTTATTTTCATCTTCCTAATCTTCTCGTACATGGCCCTTATTTATATCTACTGGTTTGGTGGCTGGCGCTACATCGCCTAATCACCCACTTTCAAACCCACTTCTCACCCACCCCAACCTGCATTTCAATTGACAGTTTCGCAATTTTGTTCTATCCTGAACATACAACTACAATCAGCTTTTCCACTGCTAAAAGCTGATAGCTAACCGCTAACTGCTATTCAGCAAGTATTGCAGCGGCACACCTATCCCAAATCGCCGCAATACTTCTGTCCAAAACCTCGCCACCACCCGAATCCAGTATCCACGCGAAGGTTCAACAAACACCCCATCCTATCCAATAACCCGCCGTCGATCTCGTATTTTTCTGGAACTAAAAACCAATCACCGACACAACCGACAAAGACGACGACGACGACAACGACGACAATCCCACCTGCAAAAGTTTTGTTCCCCTCTCTGGTACGGAGAGGGGCTAGGGGTGAGGTGAATTACCCTGAAAACTGTGAACTGACAACGATAACCAATGTGGCGGCGAAAACCCACTTTCGCCACTCACCGCGCCGCCGCCGCCGCCGCCATACCCCCGGCGGTGGTGGCAATCACCGAACGTTCCGTATTTTTCTGGAAACTGGAAACTCGTAACTGGCAACTACCTTATGAATTTACTGAAAACTGAAAACGGATGACCGATAACGATTGTGCAATTGCAGCGCCTCTTTCCCTCACAGCCGCTGCACACCGCCAATACAGCGACAGCGGCGACAATCCCCTCACTGGCGCTGCACACTACGGCGCTCCCCGTCTCACCCGCCGAAATTGCATTTTGCGAAGCGCCATCCTCCCGCATTCCCACCGACAACCCCTACGGCAATTTTGCACTTTACGAATCTTTTGCACTTTTATGTCTTTTACTCATACCTCATACCTCGTACCTCA
Source organism: Anaerolineae bacterium (assembly GCA_019912965.1). Taxonomy (GTDB): domain Bacteria; phylum Chloroflexota; class Anaerolineae; order Aggregatilineales; family Phototrophicaceae; genus CFX2. Next base: position 77,349 of record JAIOHM010000175.1, on the reverse strand, counting down.
TACCTTCTTTTCTCAGTGCTCAGTACTTCCCCCGAATCAAAAACGGGACGCCCCATCACGAAGCATCCCGCCAACAATTACGTATTTTGCTCCCCTCTCCTGGCTGTACTCACCGGTGGGGAGAGGGCGAATGGCTGACCGAGCTTGCCGCAGTTGTCAGCCATGAGTGGGGTAAGGACTACTACCCCCCACTACCCTGTGTCAGCAAAGGCAGCAGGATAATCACAATCACCAGCACCACGCCCAGCATTAGAGTCACCGCATAAGTACGCACATAACCCGTCTGGACTCGGCGCAAGCGTCCCGCACTCCAGCCCGCGACCCGGCCTACACCATTCACGATGCCGTCGATAATCCCCAGATCAACCGGACGCGCCAGCAGACCGCCAATCGCATCGAAGCCTTTCCAGATCACCGTATTGTGGAAGTAATCGTGCCAGAAGTTCCAGTCCAGCGTATTCGCCAGAAAACCCGAAATCTTGTTGAACGGATTTTCAAACAGGCGGAAATAGGTTTCGTCCCAGTACAACCGCGCGTTTGCCAAGCCCCAGATCGCGCCCGTGTCCCCACGAACGGCCAGCGGATCGCGTCCATCTTCGGTCAGTGCCTTGCCCGCGCCGTAAATCGACCGCGCGAGGAAGATTGCACCCAACGCCAGTGCCAGCGCGCCCAGAGCGATCAGCGGTTGGAACTCCGCCGTATGCAGGTTCACCACACTGTATTCAAGGAACGAGCTAAAGCGATGCGCACCGAAAATGTTATCCAGACCCAGCACGTTCGATGGTGTATTCAGGAAGCCGCCGAAGATGCTCAGAATGCCCAGAATAATCAGCGGAATAGCCATGAGTGAAGTGCTCTCATGCGCGTGATCGGCTGCTTCCGTACGGGGTTGCCCGTAGAAAACCAGTTCCATCTGCCGCCACATATAGAACGCCGTGAAAGCTGCCGCTAAAAGCAACACACCCAAAGCAATGTAACCGCCGATCTTGTTATCCATCAAACCCGCCAACCACGAGTCCGCCAGAATTTCGTCCTTCGACCAGAACCCGGCAAACGGGAAAATACCCGCCAGCGCCAGCGTCCCGATCAAATACGTCAGATACGTGATCGGCATCCGGCGGCTCAAACCGCCCATATTCCGCATGTCCTGCGGGTCAAATTCATGTTCTTCTTCGTGATGATGATCGTCGTGGTGGTCATCATGCCCATGTCCAGCATGATGCGCCGCCGAGTGATGCCCATGCTCCACACCATGAATGACCGAACCGCTGCCGAGGAACAACAGCGCCTTAAAGAAAGCGTGTGTCACCAGATGGAACATCGCCGCACCATAAGCACCCACGCCGACCGCTGCCACCATAAAACCAAGCTGGCTGATCGTGCTGTACGCCAGAACGCGCTTGATGTCCCACTGACCGATAGCGATGAAGCCCGCCACAATCGCCGTGCTTGCGCCAACCAGCGCCACCACCAGCGAGGTGAATTCCGCATGATGATAGAACACATTGCTCCGTACCATCATGTACACGCCCGCCGTCACCATTGTTGCCGCATGGATCAGCGCGCTGACCGGGGTTGGGCCTGCCATCGCATCCGGCAGCCAGACAAACAACGGAATTTGTGCGGATTTACCCGCCGCACCCACCAGCATAAACAGCGTAATCACCACCAGCACCGTGTCGATAGGCAGCGAGAACGGCCCAAAATCGACTTCATGATCTTCCGCGACCATGCGCTCGGCCTGACCGAATACGCCTAAATCTTTAGTTTCAATGTGGTCATTATTGGTATAAACCGGGGCTGCCGACTCAGTGCCGTGTCCTTCGCCTTCAGCAACCACAGCTTCAGTGCTGTGTTCACCTTCAGCCGGAGCAGCAACTTCCGTGCCATGCTCGCCTTCGGCTGGAGCTACTGCTTCTGTGCCGTGTTCACCACCATCAACAACCGCGCCTTCGGCTGTCGCTTCACCATGCTGTCCAGCGTTAATATTGGCGATTTCGCCCGGACGATAATAATCCAGCGTCCCAAACGTCCAGAACATCAGGAAGATGCCCATCAACAGGCCGAAGTCGCCGATGCGGTTCACAATCATCGCTTTACGCGCGGCGTTGCTGTTCTTCCAGCCCACGCCCTTCGCTTTGTCGAACCAGAACCCGATCAGTAAGAATGAGCAAAGCCCCACGCCTTCCCAGCCGACGAACATCATCAGGAAGTTGTTGCCCGTCACCAGAATCAGCATGAACACCAAAAACAGGTTCAAATAGCTGAAGAAGCGCGAGAAGCGCGAGTCACCTTCCATGTAGCCAATCGCGTAAATATGGATGAGCGAACCGACGCCCGTCACCACCAGCATCATGGTTACGCTCAGGCTGTCCACCCGCATCTGCCACGGAATTTCCACGCCCGCCGAGCCGATGCGAATCCAGCCATCCAGAAACGGCGGATTGACCACCACACCCTGATAATTGGTCGCGCCCAAAAAGCTGAGCAAAAGCAGCGACACAATGAACGACAGAATGGCCGCTGTCGAACCGATAACTCCGGCCCAGCGCCCGCCCAACCGTGGCCCGGCGAACAGGTTAATGATCGCCCCGATCATCGGGATGAAGATCACGAGCGTGACTAACTGCGCGTAACTTTCCATAAAAAACCTCAGTAACGAGTAATGAGTGACGAGTAACGAGATGAGTATTCAGGCACAAGCATTTCACTCATGCCTCATACCTCATTACTCAGCACTGACTTAGCCTTCCATCTGGTGCAGTTCATCAATATTGATGCTCTGTTTGGTGCGGAAGATCGCCACAATCAGCGCCAACCCAACCGCAACTTCCGCAGCCGCGACCGCGATCACAAAAAACACGAACAAATGCCCGTCCATCTGATTCCAGTGTTTTGCGAAGGCCACCAGCGCGAGGTTAGCAGCATTCAGCATCAGTTCAACCGACATAAACAACAGGATCGCATTCCGGCGCAGCAGAACACCCATCGCCCCCAGAATGAACAGCACGGCGCTTAACATCACATAGGCTTCAATTTGTACCATAATTCCAACTCTCTCAATCAAGTGCTGTATCGAGTTGACCGATACTTAGCACCTGGCACCTGATTAATCCCCACTCGGCTGCTGTTCCGGCAGCTTGGGTGCATCCTCAACCGAGGCCAACACATCATGCCCAACCTGACTGCCAATCGCGGTCGCCAGCGGCTTGACTACCCGGCGGCGTACATCCCGGCGGCGTGCAACTGCACCTTCTTTGTGCGTCAGCACAATCGCGCCGATCATCGCGGCCAGCAGCAGCACGGCGATCAACTGGAACGCCAGCATATAGCGGGTAAACAGCAGTTCACCAATGGCGTTCGGGCTTCCAAAGCCGGAAACCGCTTTCGTCACCAGTGGGATAACCACCGAACGAACCGATCCATCAAATAAACCTTCCGAGCCAACCACCAGCAGTTGAGCAGTATCGCGCTCGATGCTGAACAATTCCGGGTTATTGAGCCGGAACAGCACAGGCAGTTTAGTCAAATCGGTCTGGGCTTCATCCACACCAGTGAACGCCCAGTTACGCAGGGATGTTTTCTCGGCAAGGGGCGGCAAATCGACCAATGCTCCCGGTTCGACATTGCCCAGCACAACCCGATCATCAGCAGCGTCAAAATCCGAACCGAAGTCCACCAGATTAACAGCTTGGTCGGACGTATTCAGCACACTCACCCGCGCGGTGCGGGCTTCAGTGGTTTCCAGATTATCCTGTATCAGGCCAACCGTCAGCGGGCCGCTGTCAGCACCACCATAAGCGACGGCTGAATAAGCATTGATGGTCTTTTCGCCATTACCTGCCAGCGTAATCGTCGTTGTGAAAACCGGGGCATCTGTTCCCGCCGGATTTAAACCGATGGTATATTCACCCGGAGGAACGCCCTGGAAATCTGTTGCCTCACCGAAACTGACATCTTCCGCCAGCAGTTGACCATTCGCATACACATCAACCACCCCGGCCAGCGGGGCGGCATGAACCACGCGCAGCATCGGTGGGCGTTGAATCGGTTCAGTCAGGTCAATCTGACCCTGTGTAATCGCTACGCCAGTCACCAGCAAAAAGCCCGCAGCCAGTGCCAGCGCCAGAGGAGCTAACCACCGGAACTGTCGGGTAGGGGCGTGCAGTTTTTCCGCGCCGAGCAGCATGATGACGAAGAGAAACAGCACCATGATCGCGCCCGCATAAACCGCAATCTGAACCATCGCCAGAAATGGCGCATCCAGCATCAGGTACAGAAACGCGACACAGCCAAAGTTGACGATTAAAAAGAGCGCACTATATACCGCGTTCTCTTGCAACAGCATCATGATGGCCGCCGCTACGGCGATGCCACCCACGATGATAAAAAGTAATACGTCCGTCGTCATAAGCCACTATCCTAAATGTTGGGCGCTCACTGCGGATTGCTTGTGCAGTTTAGCGCAAACAACGTCAGAGTTCAAACGTAAAATTGCCAGTTCATAGTTTACAGTTGTCAGTTTTTAACTTTTTAAGGCATTCATAGGGGCGTCCCGCGAGACGCCCCCTACTGATAAACTGTCAACTGATAACTGACAACCACCCTACAGCGGGTCTGCCATATCCGGGATTGACCGGTTGTAAACACCCGGCTCAACTTGCTGCGGAGTATCCGGTTTACCGGGAGGCGGCGGGTCGATCAACATATCTTTGGTGAAGATCGCATCGCGGCGGTCGGTAAAGCTCAAACGGTGTTCATGCCCCAGTACAATCGCTTCTGTTGGGCAAGCATCTTCACAGTAACCACAGAAAATGCAGCGCAGCATGTTGATTTCATAGGTTTTGGCGTAGCGTTCACCGGGGCTAAAACGTGCCTCATCGGTATTTTCCGCTGCTTCCACCCAGATAGCATCTGCTGGGCAGGCCGCCGCGCACAACGCACAGCCGATGCATTTTTCCAGACCGTTATCGTACCGCTTCAATTCATGGCGGCCTTTATAGCGTTCACCAAATTCCACCACCTGCTCCGGGTACTGGATGGTTACAGGTTCTTCCAGCAAGTGTTTAAAGGTGGTTGCAAAACCGCGTATCACATTCATTAACTACACTCCTCAATCCCACGCACCAGACATCATTGGAACAGGGGTAAGCCCTATTCGAGCGATTTGCGGATGATTAGCCGCCTTTGTTCGCTTTTTTCTCACGAATCTTGGCAAGCATGGCTTCTTTATCAAATTTACCCTTGCCACCCGCCTTAGCCGGGGCAGCAGGAGCAGATGTGGCTGGTTTCGGTGCAGGTGCAACCGCTTCCGCAGCCAGCACCGGAGCAGCAGCTTCAACCATCTGCGGTTTAGCCACTGGGAGCGCAGCTTTAGGTGCGGGTGGCGCAACTGCTAACGCCTTTTCAGGGGCTTTATCCTCAGCAATCTTGGCGATGTTTTCAAGCTGCTGTGTGGTAAATTCCAACAGACCAAACGGGATGGCAAGTAGCGCCCCGACAACATTTAGAACAGCCCAGCCAATTCCGCGCCGTTCACCTGTCACAATCGGATCATCAGCCAGCGAGTCCAGTTCATCCTCGCCTTCTGGCTTGCCCGCACGGCGCAGGTAGATCACGCTGCCAGCGACCACCAGAGCGAACAGAATACCAGCCGCCACACCATAAGCAGCCGTACTCTTGAACGTGTCTCCGACGACGACCGAAATCGCCGTCCAGCAAACCGCGACCAGCGCCAATGGCAGCAAAACTTTCCAGCCAAAGGACATCAAACGGTCGTAGCGGATGCGGGGCAATGTCGCCCGAATCCAGATCATGAATATCAGGAACAGGATCACTTTGCCGATCATCACCAGCGGCCCAAGCATCGGAATGCTGTTGACCAGCCCGAACCCGTCCTGATACCCGCCGAGGAACAGTGCCGCGAAAATCAGGCTGATAGCGATCATACCCAGATATTCGGCCATCATAAACAGGGCGAACTTCATACCGCTGTATTCGGTCATGAACCCGGCGGTCAATTCTTGTTCGGCTTCAGGCAGGTCAAACGGTGCGCGACTGATTTCCGCCAGTAGTGCAACGAACAAAATAGCCGCGGCCAGCGGATTCTGGAAGATGAACCAATTCCAGATCATTGGCTGTGCCTGTGTAATGTCACCCAGACTCATGCTGCCCACAATAATCACCGGGACAGCCATCGTTATACCCAGGCTCAGTTCGTAGCTAATCATCTGTGCCGACGAACGCAGACCACCGAGCATCGCGTATTTGTTGTTGCTTGACCAACCCGCCAGTACGATACCGTAAGTGCCCAGACTGGTGATGCCCAAAATCCACAGAATGCCCACATTCGGGTCAGCCAGCGAAAGCGGCACTTGATACCACTTGCCATCAAACCAGGGGATCATCAAATCCGGCCCCAGCGGAATGACCGCCAGCACAATCAGCACTGGAACGGCTTTAATCATCGGCGCGAGGAACCATACCCAGTAGAACGCGCCTGCCGGGGTGATGTCTTCCTTCGTAATCAGCTTCACAGCGTCAGCCGCCGGTTGCAGCAGACCCAATGGGCCAACCCGGTTCGGGCCGACGCGGTTCTGGAAGAAGGCGATGAAACGCCGTTCCAGCAGGGTCGTATAAGCAAACCCGGTGATGACCGTGAGCAGCAAAATTGCCGAGTACAAAATGGCGTGGGTGGTCGAACAGGCCGAGTCCAGTCGGCAGATGACCACATTTGCCGGGTCTACACGCTGATTCGGGTAGAACAGGAACTTCAACACCGAGTCGCTTACGGTATAGATCAGCCCACCCTCACCCGAAAGCAAGCGCAGGACATCCAGCACCAATAAAGCGACCAGCGCCAGCACCACCAGCCCAATGATGACCAATACCGGGCGAACTCGGAAGCCGCCAGACGGGGTTTGTTGCATGGTTGTTTCAGCCATAAATCTCTTGCCTCAAACTCTGTTAAATCTTGGTGACTTCGCCTGCCGTGATGGTTAACGGCGCAGGTGCATCGCTCAGGTGACGAGGCAGTACCACTGTGCCCTTTGGCGCTGCACCATTGACGTGAGCACGGGCACGCACAGCCTCGGCATTCTCCACCGCAATCTGCACCATATCGCCGTTGTTGATGCCCAGCTTCTTGGCATCGGCGGCGTTAATCTCCACAAAAGCATCCGGTACGCGCGGGTGTACCAGTTCGCTCGACTGGAACATACGCTCCCGGTTATACAAACGAGTCGTTGGGATGACCAGCAGTTTACCCTTCGGTACAACCACTTTCCCTACTGTACCCGCCTTAACTGCTTCACCCTGATCGGCAGTCGTCGGAATTTGAACGCCAATGCCACCCTTGTTCTGGTAAGCTGTGCCACCGTAGTACAGATCAACACCGCCTACATCCGGGAATTGGCGCTCCACCTTGCTGATGTCCTGATAACGGGCATTGGCAAAAACCGGAATATTTTTAGCGATGTCCTGCATCACGCTGGCACCCGAAAGTTTAGCTTTATCCTGACCAAGTTTTTCCCTCAGGCGCGAAAGTACCTGCCATGCCGGAAGGGCTTCGCCCAGCGGCCCTTGCCCGGTATAGAAACGCTGTACACGTCGTTCGCCATTGACGAACGAACCATCGCGTTCGGCAAAGCTCTGGATAGGCAGCGCAGCCGTAGCCCATTCAGGAGTTTCACCCTTGAACAACGTCAGGTAAATAATCGTCTTCACCTTGCCGAGCCACTGTTTAGCGTGCGGATCATCCGCCAGCAGATCAGCCTGCGCCACGATCAGCGCCTTCGGTGGGTTCTGCATAATGTCTTGGGTTGCTTCCGGCGAAAAACCCAGATAATGCTGCCCCATCCCGTTCGCGCCGGGGAACGGCGAAAGCAAACCATTATTCGCTTTGCCCACATGCCCGGTTTCAATCAGGAAGTTCGCCGCTGACTGCATCAATGCACGACTTCCATCCAGCGTCAACCCTTCCGCGCCTGCCACCACAATCAGGTTAGCAGCTTCGGACAGCTTCTTGGCATAATCAGGATATTTTTCCCGCAGGACAGCAATCGCGTTCGAGGCTTCGTCATAATCATATCGAACGGTTTCACTGGCAAAATCATCCAACCGCGTCGGGCGGGCGTTCAACACAACCAGATATGCGCCCCGGTCATGCGCCTGCTTGATTCGTAAATACCAGACGGGAACTTCTTCTTCAAGGTCGCTGGCAACCACCAGCACCGCATCGCCCTTGCCCAATTTGCTCAGGTTCGTACCCACGCCAACACCCACCTGCGCCACCAAATCAGCGCCAGCATGGGTCGGAGGCCATGCACCCAGTTTGCTGCCGCCCAATCCCGTTACAAGTTGGCGCATCATCCACAAATCTTCGTTGCTCAAGCCGCTGCCCGCAATCGCCGCGACATCCGCCCCGGCAGCCTTCAGCTCATCAGCCACTTTGCTAATCGCATCCGACCACTTGACCTGCGACAGTTTGTTGCCTGCCCCGGTCATTGGTTCCAGAAGCCTCGTCTGGGTGTCACGGGTGAAGTGATGCCCGAAGCGGGTTTTGTCGGAAATCCAGATTTCGTTGACGTATTCGTTCTGGCGCGGCATCACACGCTTGATCATCGCCTTCCCGCCAAAATCGCGGTCTAGCCGGGTGCTGAGGCTGATGTTTGAACCAGCCGCATCGTAAGGGCAAATGCTCGGCACTTCAGTCAATTCCCACGGACGCGCCCCAAAGCGGAAGTCTGCCGTCGTAAGCGCACCCACCGGGCAAATATCGGTAGTGTTGCCGGAAAAATATGAGTCAAAGCCGGGATCGCTGTTGGTAATAATTTGCAGACGGCGACCACGTTCATGGAAAGCCAGCACATCATCGCCCACAACTTCGCCCTGATAACGAACGCAGCGCGCACATTGAATGCAGCGTTCTTCGTCCAGAAAAATCAGATCACCAAGTGGGACATGTTTATCGAGGTGCTGCTTATCGCTGAAGTCCATCCGGGTTGCGCCGGGGCCATGTGCCATCGTCAGGTTTTGCAACGGGCATTCACCACCCTTATCGCAAATTGGACAATCCAGCGGGTGGCTGGTCAGCAGGAATTCGACCACATTCTTGCGGGCATCGTCCACAACTTCTGTATTGGTGCGGATTGCCAAACCATCGCTCACACGCTGAGTACAAGCTGTTTGCAGCTTTGGCTGCCACTTGATTTGTGGGTTGCCCACTTCATCCTTGACGATTTTCTTCTCTTTGGGGTCGAAGGCCGAACCCAATTCGACCAGGCACATGCGGCACATGCCGACCGGACTCATCTTTGGATGGTAACAGAACACCGGAATGTCGTTACCGATCCACTTGGCGACATCGACCAGATTCGAACCCGCGGGAACCTGGTACTCCTTGCCGTCAATATAGATTGTGACCGTGTTGGTTAATGTCGTTACCATCGTGTATTTCCGTTAATGATCTGCCTGTGAAAGTAGGCACTAGTGTAGCGAAAAGTGTTTGAGAAAACGAACCTCAATATCAATCGCTGCGATGATGATAAAGTTTGGCCTCGGCTTCAGCAATGGTTTTAGCGAATTCCACCGGATATTTTTCCAGTGCTTCTGGAAACAGTGCTATAGCTGTGTTTGCAATGGCCTGCATAAACTTATTCAGCCCCACATAAATCGCAATCCCCATGTTGGGGTGTCCATAATTGGCTGCCTTTATAAGCCAATTGATTGCCTTAGGTGGGATTTGTTCGCTGGGTTGCATATTTACTATAAAGTGGATTTTGTGAGGCGACCTATCCATCATCGCAATAATTTTGGTGTAGGCCGTCCGAAATTCCGCCTCAGTCCATTTGCCCGCAAATTCAAGTAAAACGATTCTTTCCTCTTTATCAAACCACTGCACGTTGACTGCCATCATCAACCGCCTCTCACTAATATTTCACTTATTATAGTGAGAAGCAGGGTTTTGTGTTCAGTTTGTCAGCCGTTTTGATGCCACTTTTAACCCCTGTGCAGCCCGATCCTGAACCGCTTGGGCCACAATTCCCCAATCATTTTGTTCAACCTGCGCTGTCGCCATCTCCAAACCTTGCTGAAAATCAGCGTATGCCAACGCATATTCTCTGGTTTGCAAATAGGCTTCCCCGCGCAGAACATAATTGATCGCGGCTTCCGGGTCATCGGCAATCGCCCGGTTGAGTTCGTTCACACGCTGCTGAAGCGTTTCGCTATCTGGCGTTCCAAGCATCTGTCGGAGTAATTTTTTCCAAACAGGTTCTGGTACTGAATTAAAAACCGGAACAGACGACGATGCCTCAATCAACTCCGGCGCATAATCAACAACATCCAAAACTGGCTCCGACCCATCCTCAGCCAAACCGGTTTCAGAAGTGTCTATTACGATGTCCTGCGGCTCTTCTGAAACCGGCTTCTCATCTTCAATCATCATGCAACATTTCTATACAAGAACGACAATCAATCCCCACCAGCGGGCGCAGCTTGTGCCTTTGGCGCAGCTTTGGCTATGGGTTTGTTATCCGCCGCTTTGAGGTGTTGTTTGAAATCTTCCGGGAAGTTCTTGATGGTGTGAATAATCGGGTTTGCAGCGAAATCACCCAGCGCGCACAGCGTCACACCCTGCATATTTTTGGCAACGTTGTTAATCAGATCAACGTCAGACTGATTGCCCTCGCCCGCCATAATGCGGTCGATCACTTTATCCAGCCAGTACGTTCCCTCGCGGCAAGGTGTACATTTACCGCAGCTTTCGTGCTTGAAGAATTTGGTGACTTTGGAAGCAACCCATGTGATGTCGACCGTCTCATCCATCACGATGATCGACGCCGAACCCAGAATTGTTCCCATCTTCTGCAAATCTTCATAGGTCAGGGGGGTATCCAGCACAGCATCTGTCACGCGGATGATCGGCCCTGAACCACCGGAAGGCAGAATAGCTTTTGGTGCGCGGTCACCGGGAATGCCACCCGCATAATCGTAAAGCAGTTGGCGGAAAGTAGCTTTGCCCAACTCGATTTCGTAGTTACCGGGTTTGTTGACATGCCCACTGACGCAGAAAATCTTCGTCCCGGTGCTGCCCTCGGTACCCATCTTCTTAAATTCGCCAGCGCCATTTTTGATGATGAAGGGTACATTTGCCAGCGTTTCGACGTTGTTGATAACCGTCGGCTCACCGTACAGGCCACCGCCCTTGTTCGCCGGGAACGGCGGACGGACACGCGGCTGACCCAATTTGCCTTCCAAACTTTCCAGCAGGGCGCTTTCCTCACCACAGATGTAAGCCCCTGCACCGAGATGTGTATATACATTGCATGACCAGCCTGAGCCGTGAATGTTGTCACCAACATATCCGGCTTTGCGGGCTTCTTCGATATGTTTATCAACTTCGTGGGCTACATCCCAGAATTCACCGCGCAGATAGATGTAAACCGCAGTTGCTTGAATCGCCCAGGCACAGATCAATGCACCTTCGATCAGTTGATGCGGATTGGTTTCCATAATTTCGCGGTCTTTGAATGTGCCCGTCTCGCTCTCGTCGCAGTTGACGACCACATACTTAACAGGTTCGCTTTGTGGAATGAAGCTCCACTTCAAACCCGTTGGGAAGCCTGCGCCGCCGCGTCCACGTAACCCGGAGGCCTTCACTTCTTCGATAACCTCAGCGGGTTTCATCGAAAGCGATTTTTTAAGGGCTTCATAGCCCCCGTAAACTTTCAACTTATGTATATCAGGCGTTTCGCGGCCACGCAGCAGAATATTTGCCATTACATCACCCACCTATACGCGTTACTCATCACTCGTTACTTGTTCTTCGCCTCAGCCCGCCACTCGTCAAGCTGCTTCCGCATCTTATCCATATCCAGTTTTTCAACAAAGTGGAAATTGCACTGGAGCATTGGGGCTTTATCGCAGGCCGCCAGACACATGACATGTTCAACCGTGAACAGGCCGTCCTCGGTCGTACCGCCATCATCCACGTTCAATTCCTGCTTCAAGTCCTCGTAGAACTTATCTGCCCCGCAAAGCGCACAGGCCAGATCAGTACAGACCTGAAGCCAGTATTTACCTTTCGGCTGTTCGGAATACATGGTATAGAAACCCGCAATCGACTTGACCTGTGTGGGATCAAGCTCGCAAATTTCCGCCACTTCCTGAACACCTTCGGGCGAAACCCAGCCGTATTCTTCCTGAGCGATGTACAGCAGCGGCATTACAGCCGAGCGTTTGTCGGGATACTTCGCCAGTGTCTTTTCAATCTGCTTTGCGTATTTTTCTGCTATCGCCATCTTTTAGTTCCTAGTGCAAAGTACAAAGTGCCAGGTTAATTAGCAGGATTTTACCGTTCAACTTGGCGCCTCGCACTTATAACTTATCTGTCGCAATCGCCCAACACACAGTCGATGCTGCCAATGATCGCTACCATATCCGCGATTAAATGACCCTCGCCCATTACCGGGAGGGCGCTGATGTGCATAAACGACGGGGTTTTGACATGTACCCGACGCGGCTTGGTGCCACCATCGCCGTGCATGTATATACTGACCTCACCGCGCGGACTTTCAATCGCCACAAAAACTTCTTCATTCGGGGCGCTAAAGCCCTCCGTCCACAACTTGAAGTGGTGGATGACGGCTTCCATGCTCTGCCCCAATTCGCTGCGCGGAGGTGGCACAAACTTGCGGTTCTCCGAACGGAACGGGCCTTTGGCGGGCAGTTTCTGGATAGCCTGTTTGATGATTTTTACGCTTTCACGCATTTCGTGGATGCGTACTATGAAGCGATCATAAACATCACCGTGTTCGCCCACTGGAACGTTGAAATCAAATTCTTCGTAGCTGCTGTACGGCATGGATTTACGTAAATCCCAGTTCACACCACTGCCGCGCAGTGTTGGGCCACTCATGCCCCACGCCATCGCCTGTTCGGGATCAACTACACCAATGCCCTGTGTACGGTCAATCCACAGTGGGTTGTTGGTCAGTAGTTTTTCGTAGTCATCCACTTTAGGCAGGAAATATTCGAGGAAACTTTCTAATTCAGGCAGGAACGCGGGCGGAAAATCGCGCCACACGCCACCGGGACGCATATAACTGCCCATCAACCGCTGGCCGGAAAGCATTTCGAACAATGTCAGGATGCGTTCGCGTTCACGGAAACAGTACAGCATCACACTCATCGCGCCGAGGTCAATGGCGTGTGTGCCCAACCAGACCAGATGGCTGTTGAGCCGCGTCAGTTCGAGGCAAATCACCCGCATAATCTGGGCACGGTATGGCACATCCAGCCCAACCAGTTTCTCCACCGCCATACAAAATACGGTGTTATTGGACATGGGTGCGAGGTAATCCATACGATCAGACAGCGTAACTGCCTTCTCGTAAGTCTTCGACTCCATATTCTTTTCAATGCCAGTATGCAGGAATCCTACATCTGGCAGACAGGTGACGATTTCTTCACCATCCAGTTCCAGCAGCAGGCGCAAAACGCCGTGCGTACTGGGATGGTGCGGCCCCATGTTCAGCAGCATGGTTTCGCCCGTAATGGCACGTTCAGAAACCAGCCCTTTCAATTCTTCCAGGCTGCCTGCCCACTGCTTGATTTGTTCAGCGCTGTCGTGTCCAGCGGTTTGTACTGCCATTTCACTACTCCTTCGCGCGGGGCTTGTGCTTCATAATTTCTTCCGCGTTGAACGAGAACATCACGGTTTCGTAGCCCAGCGGATAATCCCGGCGGTGCGGGTGACCATGCCAGTCCTCCGGCATAAGCAACCGTCGCTTATCCGGATGACCTTTGAAATCGATGCCCATCATGTCCTGAATTTCGCGCTCCAGCCAGTTCGCGCCCGGCCAGAGAGTAGTGACGGTTTCAACCGAAGGGGCATCTTCCGCAAGATACACTTTCAGGCGCAGACGACGCTTATACAGCATGGAAAGCAGGTGGTAAGACACACCGAAGCGTCCCGGACGGTTATATTCCGGGTAGTAATCGACTGCACTGACATCTGACAGGAAGTTATAAACCAGCCCGGTAGTATCGCGCACAAAACGGGCGACAGTCAGCAGATGTTCAGGTTTCACGACCAGTGTCGTATCCCCGGCATAATTGGTAACATCCTCAATCGCATCCGGGAAGGCGTTTTTCACGGCGACTGCCGGATCGAGTGCTTGTGGAATGCTCATCGTAAAAATATCCTTGTTGACTTTGCAGGGGCGTGACACATCATGCCCTTGCCGTCTAAATCGTCTTATACCCGAATCGGATCAGCCGGAGCAGCCCATTCGCGGATGCTGTCGCCCTTGATTTTCTCATGCAGCGTCAGAATGCCGTGCAGCAGTTGTTCTGGGCGCGGCGGGCAGCCTGCCACATACACATCAACCGGGATAATTTCGTCCACGCCCTGTACCACCGCATAGTTGTTATACACCCCACCACACGAGGCGCAATCGCCCATCGAAATAACCCACTTGGGTGAAGCCATTTGATCGTACAACTGACGGATGACCGGAGCCATCTTGCGCGTCAAACGTCCCGAAACAATCAACAGGTCAGCCTGACGCGGGCTGGCGCGGTTCAATTCCATTCCGAAGCGGGACAGATCATAACCAGAACACTGGGTCGCCATGTATTCAATAGCGCAGCAGGCCAACCCAAACAGCAGCGGCCACATCGCGCCGGTACGTCCCCAATTAACGGCGGTATCAAGCGTTGTTGTTACCACTCCGAGATTGCCGAGCTTAGAACTGACTACTCCCATTCCAACGCTCCCTTTTTCCACTCATAAATAAATCCAACCGTCAAAATGAATAAAAACACACCCATGACAAGCAAACCGTAAATACCCAGTTCGCGCAATTGCACCGCCCAGGGCAAGAAAAAAATCACTTCGACATCAAAAATAATGAACAGCACAGCGATGAGGTAAAACTTGACGGGGAGGCGACGAATAGCCGGGCCGATGGGCTTCATGCCGCTTTCATAGGGAGCGACCTTGCGTGTGGTTGGGCGGAAAGGGCCAAACAACCGTGAAATACTCACAACAATGAGCGCCACCAGGATAGACAGAATAACCAGCACCCCAATGGGTGCAAATTCATTTAACGTCATTTTTCGCTCCGCAGAGGACTTTGTTCAATTCTGAACAATCAAACTGAACAAAGATTAACATAACGCGATACCGATGTCAAACCAATTTTACCCGTTCTACAGCCAAAGAATCAACCTTCGGACACGGGCACAATTTATGATAAGAACATGCTAATTTACCTGACATTGTTCACTTATACAACCTTTGCCCAACACGATAGTCTATTGGGATATAAGGAGACTACAATGACCAAATTTCTGGTGGCATATGCCAGCAAATATCGTTCAACGGCTGAGATTGCTCAACGCATTGGGAAAACCCTTCGGGCATTCAAAAACTATGAAGTTGATGTGCAATCTGTAGATGCTGTTCAAAAAGTTTCAAGCTACGATGTAATTGTAATCGGTAGTGCTGTTTATATGGGGCAGTGGCAGGCCGAAGCAGCGAACTTCTTGGAAGAACATGAACGGGAATTGACAGAGCGGATAACCTGGTTATTTTCCAGTGGGCCAACTGGCGAAGGTAATCCGCAGGAAATCCTCAAGGGTTGGACGTTCCCCAACGCCCTGCAACCACTGGTTGACCGCATCAAGCCACACGGAATTACGCTGTTTCACGGCAAGGTAGACCCCGACCAGATGAACTTTCTGGAGCGAGTCATAACCAAAAGCGTGAATGCCCGAACGGGTGATTTCCGGGACTGGGACATGATCGACAATTGGGCGTTGAAGATAGCCAAGATGGTCTAAAATGGTGGGGCGGCGGTTGACAAATTGCCCGCCCCCATGCTACCGTAACCACATCGACACATACTTCTGATAAAGGTGCACCGACCGCCCGGACGCGGGGTGCATAATGGGGGAAGCTGGTGCAAGTCCAGCGCAGTCCCGCTACGGTAATCTCCTCGTGAGAAAGCCCGATTACCCGCCTTTGTCATGCATTCGAGAACCACCTTCGTGGACAAAGGGGGCCGGGCATGAAATGTCTGACTTGCTCCCCGCTTCAATGGCGGGTTTTTTGTTCAATCCTATATCCTCCTCCCCGGAGTGTGGCGCTCACCACTATCCTTATTTATACACACCGAGGAGGCGTGTAGATGAAACCCCGTATTTTAGTATTGTTTATATTCATGTTAGTTATCGGGCTGACCTTCCCTGCTGCTGCCCAAGATACCAACCTGCTCGACGCCTGCGTCGAAACCTATGATGCAGCCTTCGACTATTTCCCCGAAAAAATAACGATTGATAACGCTACCGGGTTTACCGTTGAATATTTCAACAACTACAAGGTTGTGACTGTTACTACCCCATGGTCAGACGCGACTGACCCCATCCAATATGTGCTGGTACAGTGTGGTACACCCACACCAGAATCATTCGTGGATGCCAAAGTGCTCGAAGTTCCAGTGCAGAGCATCGTCACCATGTCTACCAGCATCCTGCCTCATCTGGATGCTCAGGGTGTGCTGGATAAACTGGTCGGCATTGATACCATGCTGTACACCAGCAATCAGACTGTGATTGATGCCGTCGCAGCAGGGGACATTGTTGAAGTGGGTGGCAGCGGTGCGGGCACGGAAACCAATGTCGAACAGCTCATTGATATGCAACCCGATCTCATCATGACCCAACGATACAGCTCATCCGACACCAGTTATCCCGCGCTGGAAGCAACTGGACTCCCGGTGGTCATCAACGCGGATTTTCTGGATGCTTCACCGCTGGGCGTGGCTGAATGGGGCAAGTTCATTTCGCTGTTCTTCAATAGTGAAGGCGAAGCACAGGCACAATTTGAAATCGTTCAAAGCAACTACGAAACACTGAAAGCATTGGTCGCAGATGTTGAAACCCGTCCCACTGTGTTCTCAGGCACCCCTTATGAGGGAAGCTGGTTCATGCCCGGTGGACAGAGTTATCTGGCACAGCTTTTAGCAGACTCCGGCGCGGCTTACTTGTGGGCAGATGATACGACCATTGGCAGCATTCCGCTGGATTTTGAAACCGTTTTTGATACCGCTATCGATGCTGATTATTGGGTCAATGTGCTGTACCTGAATACGCTGGCGGATGTGCAGGCGATGGATGAACGCTTCATACAATTCAAAGCCTTCCAAGACGGGAACATCTTCAGCAATGGGGCACGTCAAAACGGCACAGGTGGATTGGATTATTATGAGGCGGGCTATGCTAACCCGGATGTGATCCTCGCTGATCTGGTGAAAATTTTCCATCCTGATCTGCTGGCCGATCACGAACTTTACTTCTACAAGCAGCTCGATTCTGCCAGCGGGTAGGTTTATACGATTTTGTAGTGGCGCAACATGTTGCGCCACTACGAGAAGGTTAGCGAACATTCAGATCAGTTTTTAAAGGGCATTCCATGAAAATTGCCTCATTAATCCCCAGCAACTACGAAGGTTGGGGCTGGGAACGTTGGTCAGGAGCTAATGGACATGCAAACCGTCGATACTTCCCCGATTAACACATCACAGACTGCATCTGTCCAGTTCACTTGGCCGCGACTCGGCGCGCGGTGGATGCCGTTGGTTTTGCTGGCACTTGGTTTGCTGATGGCCTTCATCATCAGTTTAGGGATCGGCTCGATCAACATTCCCATCCCGGACATCATCACCATTTTGCTGGGCGGCGAACCCGCGCGTGCCACATGGACGACGATTGTGCTGGATTTCCGTCTGCCGAAAGCTCTGACCGCGTTACTGGCAGGTGCGGCGTTGGGCGTCAGCGGGTTACAGATGCAAACGCTGTTTCGTAATCCGCTGGCTGATCCGTTCGTGCTGGGTGTCAGTTCCGGGGCAAGTCTCGGCGTGGCGCTGGTGGTGCTGTCCATCGGAACAACCGGGGCGGTGCTGCTGGCTGGATTGGGATTAACCAGCGATTTGGGTTTGACCGTCGCGGCGATTCTTGGCTCGTCGCTGGCGCTAGTGATCGTGCTTTTAGTCGCGGCGCGGGTGCAAAGCGTGATGACCCTGCTCATCCTCGGCTTGATGTTCGGTTATGGAACCGGGGCGATTGTTAGCCTTCTTCTATACTTCAGCATCAGTGAACGCATTCAGGCCTACATCAACTGGACATTCGGCAGTTTCGCGGGCGTGACGTGGCGACAAATGCCGATTTTTATCCCGGTGATTCTGATCGGTTTGGCAACGGCGTTTTTACTCAGCAAGACGCTGAA
The DNA here is from genome assembly GCA_019912965.1 of Anaerolineae bacterium. Classification (GTDB taxonomy): domain Bacteria; phylum Chloroflexota; class Anaerolineae; order Aggregatilineales; family Phototrophicaceae; genus CFX2. Next base: position 59,057 of record JAIOHM010000175.1, on the reverse strand, counting down.
TGCGATGCTGCTCGGTGAAGGCTACGCGCGCAGCATGGGCTTGAACGTCAAGCGGGCACGGTTGGGATTGATCGCCAGCACCGCACTTTTAGCCGGAACGGTCACGGCGTTTTGTGGCCCGATTGGGTTTTTGGGAATCGCTGTGCCGCATTTGTGCCGGAGTATCCTGAATACTTCTGACCACCGCACCCTGATTCCAGCCAGCATTTTGCTCGGCGGGATTCTGGCGCTGATTGCCGATTTGATCGCCCAAGTTCCCGGCAGCCAGATAGTCCTGCCTTTGAACGCGATTACGGCTCTGATTGGTGCGCCTGTGGTAATCTGGGTCATTCTGCGGCGGAACAGCATCCGCAATACGATATAAGAAGATTGAACCACAGAGACGCAGAGAGCACAGAGGTTTCACAGAGTATTTTAGATATGTTCTATTTAAATCCATGACCTACTCATCACTCGTTACTAGCTACTCAGCACTCAGTCCTCAGTACTGAATCGCTGTCGATTGGGTATGCTCAGGGACGGAAACCGCCGAAAGTGATTGTCAGCGGGATTGATGTGAGCATTCAGGCGGGCGAGATGATCTGCCTGATCGGGCCGAACGGCGCGGGCAAATCCACGCTGATGCGGACATTAGCCGGAATGCAACCGCCTCTGAAGGGTACGATCACGCTGATGGGCGATGATTTGGGTAAGCTGACTCCCCGGCAGTTGGCGCAGCGGTTGAGCATTGTGCTGACGGAACGGGTGGATGTGGGCATCCTTTCGGCTTACGCACTGGTGGCGTTGGGGCGGCATCCTTACACCGGATGGTTAGGGACGCTGACGCCGGAAGATGAAACCGTTGTTCGGTGGGCGATTCAGGCGGTTGGCGCAACGGATTTGGCCGGACGGAATGTGAGCGAGTTGAGCGATGGTGAACGGCAGAAGGTGATGATTGCCCGCGCACTGGCACAAGAACCGGCGCTGATGATGCTGGATGAACCGACGGCTTTCCTCGACCTGCCCCGGCGGGCTGAAATTATGACGATGCTGCGGACTCTGGCACGTGAAACCGGACGGGCAATTCTGCTTTCAACCCATGACCTCGATCTGGCGCTACGGACGGCTGACCGCATTTGGCTTTTACCCAAAGGGAGTTCGTTACAGGTCGGCGCGCCGGAAGATTTGGTACTCAGCGGGGCATTCGAGGCCGCGTTCCGGGGTGAGGGCGTGACGTTCGATGCTTATACAGGCTCGTTCCGGGGCAATACTCACCCCGCTGGAACCGTCGATTTACACGGCGAGGGCTTGCCCGGTTTGTGGACAGAACGCGCATTGGAACGGGCAGGTTTCTGCGTGGTGCGCGGGGGGAGCGAGTCAGCCGTGCGGGTAGACATCCTCGAAAAAGGGCGCTGGCAGGTTACAAGACACGGCGAAACACGGCTTTACGATTCGGTTCATGCTCTGATCGATGGCATTCAACACTCCTAATTGTAGTTTCCAGTTACACGTTTCCAGTTTCCAGAATGTGGTGGCGATGGCGGCGGCGATGGCGATGGCGAAGATGGGTTTCGCCGCCACTTTAGTTATCGGTTATCAGTTCATAGTTTTCAGTTAAACTCATAAGATCGGGTTTGCGGCGATTGCGATTGCGGCAGCGCATTTTGTCGCAAATGACACTTGCTGAGGGGAAATGTCGTCAAAGTCGTCATTGTCAGTTACCAGTTGCCAGTTATCAGTTTCCAGAAAAATACGGGATCGACGGCGGCTTATCGGACGGGGTGAGGTGTTTTTTAAAACACCGTGTGTATATCGGATTTGGCGTTCAAATCAACCGGGATTGTCGTCGTCGTCTTTGTCGGACTGGGTTTGTCGGACAAAAAGTATTGCGGCGATTCGGATTTGGAGTGCCGCTGCAATACTCGCTTTACAGCGATTGGCGGTCAGCTATCAGCTTTTAGCAAGATAAACTGATTATGCTACCAACCCCATCATAGAACAAAAAGACTAATAAAGCAAGCCAAGTTGGGGGATTCTAACGGTTCGCGGATCATCCCTGATTCAAGAGTGTTCGTAATACGCATCGCAAGATTACCTGCTATCACCTGTTTATCAGGCGGTTATTCGTCCTCATCCTCGTAATCATCTTTGCCTTTTTGCTTCCGTTCCATCGGGGCTTCCAATGTGCGCTTGGCGGCATCGGCTACAGCATTGGCAAAGGCTTCGTGTTGATCGAGGGCGAAAGCGAAGGTTTCTTCTTCGGCATGGAAACGCAGCAGCCCTTGTGCGCCGGGTTGATCGAGACGGCGGAGCGCCCCAATCTGCTGCACAGCTTCTAAAGGGATTTTCCGCAAAACCGTTTCGCCATCCAAAATCAGCAGAAAACGCGGCATCAAGTAGAGCATGACGGGTTCAGCCAGAGTCCATGCCCCGTGAATATCCTGTGCGGCGGGATGGGCAGTGATCGGTTCAGCGTGGATATAGGGGCGACGACGACGGTAAGCTGTGACCAATTCGGGCGGTGAAATGGTTTTCAAGGCGCGAACCACATCCTGCATCACAGCACGGTGCATCCACAGTTTGAGCAGTTTCCAGCCGTTTTCGGTTTCGTAGTGCAGCCAGATTTCATTGATACCGTCGGTATATTTCTGTGGGCGGCCAAACCAGCGGAGTTGATCATGCGGAAAGCTGAAAAGCAAACTCAGGGTTTCGCGGCGTTGCATCGCCAATAAACGCCCATTGGTCACGGCGATTACTGCCCGTCCACTGTCGCTATTCACGCCGTTGATGGTCACGTGGTAGTACTTCAGAGGAGCAGTATCGGTGAAACCAACCAACCCTTCATCCACGCGCAGTTTCTCGCGGCGGGCTTCCAACGCACGTTGAAACCGAAGCTGCCGTTGGACAGCAAAGATGGACAAAGCCACCAAAACACCTATGCTGCCGCAAAACAGCAGCATGGTCGTCAGTTGGATTTCGTTGTTCATGCCTTTTCCGTTCTTTTGCGCCGGATGTAGATGACTTCCTCAAAGGAGACATGGACAACGCCCGCCGCATCTACGAGGTCTATGGTATAGATACGTTCAACGGAACGTTTGGCTTCCAGATCGGCTTTGATAGCGGCGAGGTCGTCGGCTTCCAGTTTGAAGTGGGCATAAAGCGTACCCTGCCCCGGCTTCTTGAAATGGATGGTGACGGTTTTATCCCACACCATGTATTCCAGCCCCAAATTCAGGGCGATCATTGCCATGTAAAAAGGGGCAACCGCCGCATATAAACTGCCACAGAAGGTTGTGCCGACATAATTGCGCGTCCAGATATTCAACGGCAGCTTGATTTTGACCTCGCGCCAATCGGGTGAAAGGTAGGTTATCCAGCCGCCGCTGCCCCGATAGGATGGGAGTAAATTAAATTTCCAGCGCCGAAGACGGTCACGAATAGACTCAGCCAAGTCCCAACCCCCTACCCCTCCGGTAGAGGGGAAAAAGACCTAATACAATAAAACCATGTTCCATCAGCGATAAGTTATAAGCCCAGCTTCTTGAGATATTCACGGTTGCGGCGGGCACTGCGGCGCGGCGCTTCGAGGTCGTCGGTCAGTACATCCTGTTCGACAATTGCCCAGCCGTCATAACCGAGTTTTTCCACTTCAGCAATAATACCGGGGAAATCCACCACGCCCTGACCGAGTTCACAGAATACGCCCGCCTGTGTCGCTTCGCGGTAGTTCAGTTTTTCGTCGATGCACATCTGGCGGATGTTGGGATCGCAGTCTTTGAAATGCAGATAACGGACACGCTCGCCATATTCCTTGATACACTGGAGGGCATCCCCGCCTGCATAGTGATAATGTCCGGTATCCAAGCAGAGGCCGACAAGTTCGGGCGTGGTGCGGTCAAGGAGATTACGGGTTTCTTCCGGCGTCTCAACATATCCGGCGCAGTGATGATGAAAAACAATTTTCAGCCCTAAGTCGTCGTGGACTTTGCGGGCGATGCGGTTGACACCGGATGCGAACACATCCCATTGATCGGCGGATAAGGCCGAACCTTTGCGCTGCCCTGCCTGCGCGAACAATTCGGGAACCATGCCGTTGTCATCCGCGAGGACGATGACTTTTGCACCGAGTGCGGCCAGCAATTTGCCGACTTTCAGCGCGTGGGCTTCGCCGTCAGCGTGAGCATTAGGGTCAACCAGCTTGACCGGGACATAGGACGAGAGCAGTTGTAAACCGCGTTTATCCAATTCTGGACGGAGTTGGTCGGGGTCGGTAGGCAGGTAGCCCCAAGGGCCGAGTTCCAACCCCGTGTAGCCGGTTTCGACAATTTCATCCAGCACGCGCTGGAAAGGATATTTCGGTTCGATGTCTTTAAATTCGTAGATGCCCCAGCTTACAGGGGCGTTACCAATGCGAATGGTCATCATAAGCCTCAATATTTAGGTGATTCGAGTCACGACGTAGAATCTGCCGTATTCGGGAATTTTTTGCAAACGGAGAGAATCAAAAAGGCGAGTGGAGTCCACAACTCGCCTTTTAATGTGACAGATTATTGGTTATTCGAAGCGGACGGGGCGCATTCCGTTCAGGGTGACGATCAGGGACATGCCGACATCAGCAAAGACAGCCATCCAGAGGGACGCTCCTCCGGCTAAAGCCAGCAGCATGAAGGCGGCTTTTAGCCCCAAACTGAGGATAATGTTCTGGCTGATGAGCGAACGGGCAAAGCGCGATAGACGGACAGCATAGGGTAACTGTCGTAGATCATCCGCCATGAGGGCGATGTCGGCGGTTTCCATTGCCTGGGCGCTGCCTGCCCCACCCATCGCTATGCCAACGGTCGCGGCGGCTAAGGCCGGGGTATCGTTGACACCATCACCAACCATCGCTACACGCCCTTGAGTATTGAGCAAGCCTTTGACGGCATCAACTTTATCGGCAGGGAGCAATCCGGCGCGGACATCGTTCACGCCAACCGTTTTGCCGATGGATTCGGCTACGGTGGCATTATCGCCCGTGAGCATCACGGTCTGGATGCCGAGGTTTTTCAGATCGGCAATCACCTGCTGGCTGTCGGCACGGGGTTCGTCCGCTACGGCGATAAATCCACGCACACGGTCACCATCGCACAGCAGCATGGTCGTTTGTCCCTGCGCTTCTGCCGCATCCACCCAGTTGCATAGATCACGGCTGTGGGGATGTTCAGCTTCAAATAGCGCATGGCTACCAACGGTTATGAGTTTACCATTTACCTGCCCCTGTACACCGCGACCGGAAAGCATGGCAACCGATTCCGCCGGAGCATAACGGGTATCCAAGCCGCGCGAACCGGCTGCATCGACAACGGCTTTCGCCAGTGGGTGGGCGCTGCGTTTCTCGACAGCATAGGCTAAAGCCAGCACATCGTCACATTCGGCGCAGGATTCGCCTGTGGCACAATCGGCGGAACGGGCGAGAGTCAGCGTGGGTTGACCGCGCGTGAGCGTCCCGGTTTTATCGAAAGCAATGGTTTGAACGCTGCCTAGCGATTCCAGATGTGCGCCGCCTTTGATGAGGACTCCATGACGGGCGGCGGCAGTGATGGCGCTGATGATGGTTACAGGGGTGCTGATGACCAGCGAGCATGGGCAGGCGATGACCAGCAGTTCCAATGCACGGTAGAGCCAGCCCTGTGTGCCATCAAGGGTGTTGTAAAAAGGCGCATTGAACAACAGCGGCGGAATCAGCGCTACAGCAGTCGCCAATACGACGACTCCGGGAGTATACCAACGGGCGAATTGATCAATTAGACGTTGGCTAGGCGCACGGACGCTTTGGGCTTCTTCGACCATCTTAATGATGCGGTTGAGGGTGTTATCCGCAGCAAGGCGGGTGACACGGATTTGCAGCGCCCCTTCACCGTTGATCGTCCCGGCGTAGACTTCCGCGCCTTGTGCTTTATGAACAGGGACACTCTCGCCCGTAATCGGGGCTTGGTTGACGCCGCTTTCGCCGGATGTAATCGTGCCATCCATCGGGATGCGTTCGCCGGGTTTGACGAGAATGGTGTCGCCGATGAGGAGGTCGGCTACCGGGACGGTAGATTCGGAGGACTGAGAATTTAGGGATGAGGGATGAGGGATGAGGGATGAGGTTTCAGAATCTGATGCTGGAAGGGCGATCAGGAGTGTGGGATCGGGAGTGAAGGCAGGTGATATCAGGCGGGTGGCGGTGGCGGGCGCGAGTTCGAGCAGGCCGCGCAAACTGTTGCGAGCACGGTCGGCAGTATAACCTTCTAATGCTTCACCGACGGCGAACAGGAAAATCACGGTTGCGGCTTCCAACGTTTCACCAATCAAAATCGCGCCGATGGCGGCAATGGTCATCAACAGATTGATGTTGAAATCGCGGTTAATGAACAGGGTGCGGAGGCCGCTGCGGGCGATGGGAACAAGTGCTACCAGAGTCGCCAGAATGTAAACGGCGTTTGCCAATTCGTGAGCATTCAAAGCCACCGCCATAAAAACACCGAGCAGCAGAATCGCGCCACCCGCTATCGCCAAACGGGTTTCACTGCGGGTGAGCAAATAGCGCAGAAAGCCGATTACCCCGCTTGGATTGGATGGAGCAGATTTAGAATCAGCTGTATCCGCTTCAAGGGTTTTGCCGAAGGCCTCAGCGCGGGCGGCTAATTTATCGAAGGGAACATCGCCCTCGACATGCAGTTTGGCAGTCGCAAAATCGACACGGACAGTTTGTACACCGGGCAACTTCGCAATGCCGGTTTCCAGTTCACGGGCACAATTGGCACAATCCATTCCATGAACACGGTAGGTATTCATCAACGATACCTCGTCTCAATACATGCGTAATCATTCATATATTGAAGATAACACGGATGACGAAACAGCGTCAACGCGCCATTTGGCGGGGATGGTTTGGGTAGTTGTCAGTTATCGGTTTTCAGTTTTCAGTTCAATTCGGGAAAAGACTTTTTCAGTGTCATGAAAGCTGGCTTGCCCAATCATCACTAAAGCGGAGAATACGCACATCGATTCCGGCGGCGGTTAGTTCTCCGGCTAAATTGTCAGCAGATGGGCCGCCATCAGGAAACGAGGATGAGTCGATCAATACAGCGAGGACTTCAATCCGGCGGTTACGCAGTTCAAGCAGCGGGGCGACAGCTTGAGCATCCGGCCACGCGAGAATAGCTGCAACAAACATCTGCGTGACCTGCCCGCCGATTACCTGTGGAAGGGTGCGCTTTCCGGTGGGCTGGACGCGCGCCAAATATTGCAGCAAGGGTTCCCAAGTGACCGGCCCCATCGGAACGGCTAAGGCTTCGTCATCGGCCAGCAGATGCAATCCGTACCCTTTTTGACGAGCGTAATCGGCTATGCTGGCGGCGGATTTTACCGCCCACTCGAAAGAGGTGTGTTTACTCTCGGTTTTCGTATAGGGATAGGCGAACAGATCGAGCGCCAGAGTCAAACCGGGCTGGGCTTCGTCGGCAAACTCTTTGCTGATGAGTTGTCCGGTACGGGCTACAGATCGCCAGTGAATATGGCGGGGTGAATCGCCTGTGCGGTAAGGACGGACACCTAAGGCTTCGTAACCAACTCCCGCACGCGGACGAGCAACTTCGGCAGCGAGGCGTTTATCCAGCAAATCCAGCCGTTCCAGTGGACGGACTTCCGGGTAAATAAGCGTTCGCGTGGGGACATCCAATGTTCGCGTCTGCGTGAATAAACCGAAGGGTGCACCGGACGCGAGGTTTAGCGATGGGAAGGTATGCAGACCGCGCTTGTACAGCGTTACAGCATAAGTAAATTGAACCGCGCCTTTTCCCGGCAGGCTGGGGATGAACAAGCGGGTAGTGCGTTGGGGGCTATCGGGAGCAGCGAGAGGGCAATTTTCGGCAAGGCGGATATGGCCTGTGCCAATGCCGCTGTTTTTCCGCAGGGTGAGTTCGATGCTGGTTTCGTCGCCTTCGTACAAATCGACTTCCCCGGCTGTGCCAACGCGCCGTTCGCCTGTGATTTTGCGGAGCGCACCACGATTCAGCGGATAGGCCGCGAGGACAACCCCTAACAGCAGCGCCGATACCATGTACAGCCAACCAACCTGTGTCTGGTTGCCGAGCAGGTAAAAAATGGCGGAGGCGGTGGCTAAGGCATAGGCGCGGGAGGTGGGCATTTATTCGACCGGAACACGCACATCATTCAAAACCTGGGCGATGATTTCGTGAGCAGTTTCCAAACGGCGGTCGCGGGTGAGCAGACGGTGTGCCATCACAGCAGGTGCGGCGGCTTTCACATCGTCTGGCGTGGCGAAGGTTCGACCGCGAATCAGCGCCAACGACTGCACCAACCGCTGCATGGCTGCGCCACCACGTGGACTGACACCGACAACCACATCCGGGTGGGTACGGGTGGCAACGGAAAGCTGCACGATGTATTCCTTGAGTGGACGGACAACATCCACCGCGCGGGCGGCATTTTGTAGGGCAGTAATATCTTCCAATGTGACGGCGGCCTGAACACTTTCCAGCGGATCGGCATGTTCTTCGCGTTCGAGAATGCCAACCTCATCTTCATAGGACGGATAGCCGAGATTGAGCGCGACCAGAAAGCGATCCAGTTGGGCTTCAGGCAGCGGGAATGTTCCGGCCATTTCGACGGGATTCTGCGTGGCAATAATGAAAAATGGCTGCGGGAGGGTGTGGGTAAATCCGTCACTGGTGACCTGCCCTTCCGCCATGCTTTCCAGCAAACTGGATTGGGTACGGGGTGAAGCGCGGTTGATTTCGTCTACGAGAACGATATTGCCAAAGATTGGCCCCTGCACAAATTCAAATTTCTGTTCACGCTGATTGTAGATCGCGCCGCCAGTAATATCGCCGGGGAGCAGATCAGGGGTGCATTGGATACGCTTAAAGGTGGCGTGAATGGAACGGGCAAGCGCCTTCGCCACCAACGTTTTGCCGATACCGGGCACGTCTTCCAGCAAGACATGACCTTTCGCCAGCAGTGCAGCCACAATCAGGCGGAGTTTTTGATCGTCAATCACAACCGCGCCACGCAGGGCATTCACCAAGCGGGCGATGGTCTTTTGCTGCGGTGAGGGCGGCAAACCGTTCTTATGACCGTTCACAAGTTTGGGTAAAGTCACAATCTGTCCTCAATATCAAAATCCAGCATTCATAATGATACGCTGGATTTTGAATTTGTATTGTTAGATTTCCCTGATACGAGGGCAGAACAAAAAGGTTCAGATACCTGCCGTGCCCAAAGCTGCTGAAAGCACTGTACTCGCCAACAGATAGCTTAGGCCACTGCTCAGAAGCGAGAGCACGAAAGAGGCAATACTCATCGAGAGGCAGCCCTTCAAGGCGCCAAAATCGTAAGCCGAACCGACACGCCCGGCGGCTTTGAAGTAGACCACGAAACTTGCTAATCCCATTATTGGCGCACACAACAAGCCAATTGGGGCAGCACCAATCGAGAGCATCACCATAATGATGCACCACCAGATGAAGAAGGCGGGAACGGTAAGGGAGTAAAAGGGTATCAACTGCGAAAGCATAAAAGGCATTGTGCCATTACCCCCCAGCAAGCGAGTCGCCAGCAGATGCACCAAGAAACCAAACAAGAACATGGAAACGGCGCTACCTACACCCGAACCCAGAGCAACTGCCAGCAGACCTACAGCACCTACGCCTTCGATGCTGGCTGTAGTTGCAGCAATTTCGGCAGGAAACTTAACCATTTCCTGCTCATATTTTTCCGGTGTCAGGGCTGCCTGATAGCTCAAACCATTGTTCATTAACTGCACAAACACGAAGGGCGCAAGAAAGGTAATTACAGCGATTACTGCTCCAAAGACACTGAGGTCAAAAATAACGGCTGACCATCCAATTTCCTCGGCTTTAGAGCGATGATCCGTTTTGCGCTTCTGGATTTTGCCCTGCTCGGCAGTGTTGATGAATTCGCTACGTGCCTGCCCATCCATCAGGACGTTCAGCCCTTCGGCATCCGATTTGCCCGTGATGCTGCTGACCAAGCTGAGGAAGTAGCTATCGGTTTTGAGAGTTGGGTTGACTTTGAGGGCTTTGATGAGCGCTTTGGTGGCTTTGGCATTGTCCTTCGCCAAATAGGTGCTCATGGCTTCTTCCATGTAGCTTTTGGCGCGGGCAGCTTCGCGCTCAGAAACTTTCATTTCTGCCCGGTAGGTTTCCGGGTTGGCAGCGAAAGCCGCCATTTTATCCATCTGTTCTTTGAGATGTGTCTGTGCTTTAGCGGCCAGTTCACGAAGTTTGGGTTCGGGGTCGCCCTGTTCAATTTCCTGCAACGGCTTGATGGCAGCCATATCGCGGCTGTCGGCCAGCGCGATAATCGCCTTACGCCGCTGCTGCGGATCGGCATTTTTGATTTGTTTCAGGATTCGGGTATCTACGGCCATGCTCTCGCCCTCTGCATTTACACTGTTCACAATTGATTATGACAGAGAGTTGAGTGCTATAAACGAAAGGCTTGCTAAATTAATGAATTATTCGTTCTTTAAAGGATATATCGCCTCTTTGTTGTAGATTGAGCCGCCGGGAGTCAGGGTACTGGAATACAAAATGAAAGAATCGACAGGGATGCTGGCAGTCTGAAAATGGATGTGACGGTTATGGAAAGTACGCACGGCGTCGGACGGTGGGGATGTTTTGAAGCGTGCGAGGGTGATATGCGGAGAATAGGGACGGCTTTCGGGTTCAAGGCCGAGATTGGTTAAGGCGGATTCGATCTGGCGATAGAGCGTTGCTAATGTATCTGGCGCTTTGATGCCGACCCACAACACGCGCGGAGCGCCTTTCGGCGGGAACTGACCCACCTTTTCCAGCGCAATTTCAAAGGGGGCAATCTTGATACCCCCTAAAACGTCGCGGATGGCTGTGAACTGTTCTTCATCGACATCGCCAATGAAACGCAGTGTTAGATGCATCTGTTCACACTTGACCCATTTTGCGCCGGGTACACCTGAGCATAAAACAGTCAGCGCATTTTTTACCTGCTCTGGCAGATCAATCGCTGTGAACAGCCTCAGGCTCATATTCGTTAGCCTACTCCGCCCCCTGTACACCAGGCTGCACCACAACCAGAGGGCGTAGTAATACTGTTTATATCCGGCAGGGCATTAAAAGCGTCTTCGGTGATGGATGAATCACGATAGTCAATGAAGACATCAAAGCCATTACCGCGTATGAGCATCATGCGCGAAAACTGGGTATAGCTGCGGGCGACCGGGGTAATCACCTCACCTTGCGGGACTGTTCCCGTTGGCTGACGGGCATTGCGGTCGAGGAAGGCTACGGCAAAGGGACTATCGATCTGAACGCTTCCAGCGGCTGGCGCGCTACTGGCAGCACCTGCCAGAGCAGCGGCGTTGGCCTGCCCCTGTTCAGCAAATCGACTGGCTTCCACTTCGGCCTGCTGACAGAAATCCAGCGCATTTAGATCAATCTGTAATTGAAAAGTGCCGCTGCGTTCCAGCAGGGTGACAAGTGCCTGCACACTGCGGTCACAGCGCATGAGGGGATCCCCCCCTGCCCAACCGGGCGGGCGCACATTCGGTGAATTCACCCCATCGGCCAGCAGTTCCAGATCGTGACGAATATCGCGAGAGATGGCGTACTGGGTGCTGGCAACCGCACCAAACCAACCATCGGGACGCTGATCGGCACCCAATATCGTCCCGGCCAGCAGTTCCAGATCAAGCCGCATCAAAATTGGAAGTTGAATATCATTGACATCGATACTGCCACTCCAACCTACGGGACGTTGATTATTAAGCGCCTGATTCGCCAGCAATTCCATATCGGTGCGAACATTAATCAGAATAGGAAGTGCCTGTGGATCAATTATGGAAACAGGCTGGCTGGCTGGCGGGGGTGGTATCGGCTGGACAGCTTCATCCCCAATAATTTCACCACCTGTGATTACGCTGGGTTCTTCGGTTGCGAGCGGCGTATCCTGTGCCATAAGCAAGGCTGGCAGCAGCAATCCGATCATCAATAGAGCATATAAGGTTCGACGCACAGTGCATCCTCCTGAATTTTCAAACGTTATTCGAGTATGCGAAAATTATACTGCAAGGGGCAGAATGGCGTGCGTAAATATTCGTGAAAAATAAATTTGTGGCGTTGGGGCGAAAAGAAACTCGCCCCGATTAAAATCCACTAACGTTTGGGCAGCGGCGGCAACGGGGGACGGCGCTTCTTGCTTTCGTCGCCACCCTCTTTACGGTAGAACACAGGCAGCGGCGAGTCAAACAGGCTTTCGCGCTGCGGTTCAGCCTCAGTCTGGGTGGGTATTACCTCAGTTTGCGGGAGGCGGTCAGTATCCGTTGTTGGGTTATAGGCCAGCCGTTCCGGGGGAATAGCCTGTATATCCGGGCGTGTGGCCTCCAAATCTTCTTCCGGCAATTTGCCCGGCAGCGGCGGTGCTGGCACACGAACAGGAATAATGCGCTGGCTATCTGTAAAGATGGAGCGATCAAATTCGGTCAAGGATAGCTGACGAATCTGCGCCGCGAGCATCTTACGGATGATGTTCACCCCTTCCGCGCGCACGGTACGATATTCATCGCGCAGGATGCTGCCGTCCAACTCTTCAAGAATCAAATCCATCAGCCCAATAATTTCAGCTTCGGAAACCAGCGGACTCATCTGACGGGCTTCGATGTAGGGCACCAGATAACCAGCAATCATCTGGGTAATGGGGGCAGCATCCCCCTTGATGTAAATCAACACCGGCCACTTGTCATCGACATAATGTGCCCGGACATTGAGATACGAAGGGAAAAGACGACGTGCCAACAGGCCATAAAACTCGCCAAACATGTTGACCCAGTCATTAATCAGGGTGTTTACATCCCGATTCGCATTTTGCAGCGAGTAGGGAAAATCTCCCATAATGACCAAAATATGATAATTTGCCAGCGCCCGCGCCAGACGGGGTATACGGTCGGTATAATCCCCACTGCGATCCCATGTCTGGAGTACCTGTGGGGCATACCGCTGTGCCAGCATGACCAGAATTTCTTCGACCCGCTTGTCCATGATGTCCTCGAAAAACTCGCTCTGTAATATTTTACCTGAGTTGATGAAAATGACGAGGGGGTAAATTAATGAGCATATGACACAGATGTTCCTTTCACCTGATTACTGATTTGAAACGGTGATCTGGTAATCCGCCACGCCCGCAAAGGCTGCCCAAAACCCGCGCACTAATTCGTAATTACAATCCCCTTCAGTGATAAATCGCAGGTCAATGGAAATTGTTCGGTTGGTATCATCCCGTTCGATGCCCAACACTTCATGCCGCGCGGTACATCCCTGACCATGACTCCATAATCCCACCAGCAGACGCCCACCGTTGAAATCAAACGGATTACGGGTTACAGGCTGACGACACAACTGGCTGTTATCGGCTGCATCATAAAATGCGATCAGAGCAGCCTCGTCCCGCAGAACAAAAACCTGTTCGGCGGCATCCAGCGCCGACTCGAAACAAATCCCCTGCATGACCATACTAGCGTCTTCCCAGTGTGTGGTTGCAATGGTTGGTGTAATAATTGGCACAACCAAATCAACTGGCTGCAAAACACACCCGGACAACAAAATCATCAAACACATACATTTCAGGCGCATTGAAATTCCAAAACTTTGTGAATCAAGGTAATATTAAGATAATCAAACTCGCCCGCACCCGCAAAGCAGTGTAATATAAAATTACGTTTCGGCTCGAACAGTACAGGTTTTGCAAATATGCGAATTCTCATCATCTCCGATATTCATGCCAACCTCACCGCCTTTGAAACCGTCCTCAACGACGCCAAAGGTGAATGGGAATACGTCTGGTGCCTGGGTGACGTGGTTGGGTACGGCCCAGACCCCAACGAATGCGTTGAACTGCTGCGAACTTTGCCGCATCTGTGCCTGGCAGGCAACCATGATTGGGCTGCACTAGGACGACTGGACATCCGCACCTTTAACCCGGATGCCCGCAAAGCTGTGAACTGGACGCGCGAAACACTCACCAAAGACAATATTGATTATCTGGATGCGCTGCCCACCACATTCGTGATCGGTAATTATACGCTGGCACATGGCAGCCCACGCGAACCTGTGTGGGAATACATCCTCGAACCTCTGATTGCGGCACTCAATTTCCCGCATTTTGAGACTCCTTATTGTCTGGTTGGTCACACCCATCAACCCATTATCTACGAACTGGTCAGTGACGAGGGCGAAACCGAGGCCGTTTCCCCTGCCTACCGCCAAACCCGCAACCTGAATGGGCGGCGACAAATTATTAACCCTGGCAGTGTTGGTCAGCCACGCGACGCTAACCCGGATTCAGCTTATGCCATTCTGGATGTCGAGACCAACGTTTGGGAACATCGCCGCATTGCTTACGATGTCAGCGCTGTTCAGAAACGAATGCGTAATAACGGGATGCCAGAACGCCTTGTCACGCGGTTGGAGCACGGATGGTAACGCATAAAGAGGATGTTGATCTCAGCGCGACCATGCGCGATTATCTGACTGAGATTTACCGCCTTTCTGACCGGGGAGATGGTCAATCGGGCTACATCGGCACCTCGGCGCTGGCTGATCTGCTAGATGTGAGCGCGCCCGCTGTCAACCGCATGGTAACGAAGCTGAAAGACAACGGCCTGCTGGAACATGAACCGTATCAGGGCATCAAACTGACCGATAAAGGACAGCGTGAAGCCCTGAAAGAACTCCGCCGCCACCGCATCGCTGAGGCGTTTCTGGTGAATGTGATGGGCTTTGCATGGCATGAAGTCCATGCTGAAGCAGACAAAATGAGTGGGGGACTCAGCCCAACGATCACCGAGCGCATGGCGGAAATGGCGGGCTATCCTACTCACTGTCCACATGGAGAGCTGATTCCTTCACCAGAAGGCGACCTTCCCCTTCTGAATGATGCACTGCTTTCCGATGCAGAAATCAACATTGATCTGGAAATCACCCGCGTTCGCACCCGCGAATCTGACCGTCTGGAATATATGGCGGCACTGGGACTCACACCGGGCAAGCAATTACAGGTGCTCCACAAAGCACCATTCAACGGCCCGCTGCAACTCAAAGTAGGCACGGAATACCGCATCGTCGGACACAATCTGGCTGAACTGATCCGGGTGAAAGCGGCAAAGTAGTTTTCGGCTTATCTTTTCAAAGCAATTTGCCTGTAAAAATTCCGTCGCTGGACACTTTTGGCGTCGGGCATTTTGATTCACTGGCATAAACGATTAATTCCCCACACGGCTACAATCATTAATTGTTAAAAATCAACACCAATCCTTTAACTAACCTTAACGTTCTTAACAAAGGCTTTTAATATTTGGATGTTCGTGATTTAATCTACGCAGGGCATAGTTTTGCCTGGTCAATATTTCCAGTTTTAGGAGGATTTCTTACAATGTTTGACCGCAAACGTAGTTTTCTGTTGATCGTTCTGGCAGCAATGCTGCTAACAGTCGTTCCGGCATTTGCCCAGGACGCTACTGAAGTCAAGGTCTGGATTGCGTTCACCGACAATCGTCTGGATTGGACGAAGGAGAAAGCGGCAGCTTTCAACGAGGCGTTCCCTCAATACAATGTAGTGGTAGAAGGCTATTCCAACTACGAAGAACTGTTCAGCGCCACACAACTGGCTGCTGAACAAAATGCGCTCCCGGCTGTTGTGCAATATTTTGAAGTGGCTTCCCAAAATGCCATCGACAGCGGCTACTTCAAGCCGATTGCCGATGTACTGGGCGACCGCACAGAAATCAATGGTCTTCCCGTAAGCCTGGATGACTTCATCGGCCCGGTGGCAGCTTACTACACGATTGACGGCAAGTTCAATTCCATGCCCTGGAATGCTTCGTCGGCGATCATGTTCTCCAACAACACCATCCTGAGCGCGGCAGGCGTTGAAGCCCCACCCGCGACATGGGCCGAGATGGAAGCCGCCTGTGAACTGGTTATGGGCATGGCAGACAAGCCCGCTTACTGCTTCACCTGGCCGAATCACGGCTGGTTCTATGAACAGTGGCTGGGGCAGCAGAACGCACTGTTTGCCAACAATGACAACGGTCGTGCTGAACGTGCCACCGAAGTTGCATTCAATAACGAAGCTGGTGTTGCAACCCTCAACTGGCTGCGCGACATGAAGGACAAGGGCTATCTGTACTACAGCGGCGCACAGGGCGGCGACTCGTGGGGTACGGTTGATCAGGCATTCCAGGGTGGTCAGGTCGCAATGGCGATTTACAGCAGCAGCGACACCGCCATCTACACCAACACCGGTAAAGAAAATGGCTACGAAGTAGTGGCCTCGTTCATGCCCTACAATCAGGACGCTGAAGGCGGCTGGACGGGTAACCTGATCGGCGGCGCGAGCCTGTGGCTGACCAATGGCCTTTCAGCAGAAGTTGAAGATGGCGCGGTTTCGTTCCTGGTATGGCTGACCAACACCGAAAATGCAGCGGAATGGCATCAGGTTACAGGCTACCTGCCCATTCGTTTAAGCTCGGTAGAAGCGCTGGAGGCCGCAGGTTGGTTCGACGAAAACCCGAACTTCCGTGTGGCAGCCGACCAACTGGCAGGCAGCCAGAACACTCCGGCGACCGCTGGCGCATTGATGGGCGATTTCCCGGCCATCCGCAACATCGTCACACAGGCGATTGATACAGTGCTGTTGACACCGGATGCCGATGTGCAAGCTGTCCTCGACCAAGCAGCGGCAGACGCAAACACAGCGCTGTCGGAATACAATTTGCTCAACGCTGAGTAGTTAGCGGTTGTAAAGTAGGTTATATTGGGGGAGGGTCACAGACCCTCCCCTACTTATTTCGAGGGCAAGTGTTTTTATGTCCGCTTCTCCGTTTTTAATTGTCCTTATTGGGGCGCTGATCGGCGGCGGTTTCCTGACTTTTACCTTCCGCAGGCTGGGATTGCGTCCATACTTAGGCACAGGAATTGGCGCGTTGGCTGGTGCCATTGCCCCACTGATCTTCATGCTGCCGCTTGAATTCTGCATGTTCAACCCTGACCCGGAAGCTGTGTATCAGATTGATGCACTTGACCAACTGCTGGGCGTTATGCTGATCGGGGTTGGATTGGTCGTGGTTCTGTGGCCACTGGCATGGGCAGCCGGATTGTGGGCACAACACCGTAACCCAATCCAGACTGTTGAAGTATCCCAGCAAGGGCTGTTCAAAAGTCGCGTGATGCCCATCTTTTTGCTGGCGCCGACCATCACCATTCTGGCACTATTCCTGTACTATCCATCGATAGAAACCTTCCGGCTTTCGACACTGCTGGCTCGACTCGGCGCGCGGCGCACCGCATTTGTGTGTCTGGATAACTTCACCAGCCTGATTGTTGACCCGGATTATATTCGCACAATTGGCATCACTATCGGGTTGGGACTGGCGATTGTCATCATCGGATTGGTGCTGGCGCTGCTAGTAGCGACGATGGCCTATCAACCACTTTTCGGAGCGCGCATTTATCGCACATTGTTGATCTGGCCGTATGCAATTTCCCCGGTAGTGGCGGGCATTATTTTCCTGCTGATGTTCAATCCGGCGGGCGGCATCATTAATTATTTTCTGGAAGGGACAATAGGCATGGGTGTGGGGTGGCTGAACGACCCCTATGCCGCACCCTGGGCAGTCATTATCGCCAGTGTGTGGAAGTCGATGGGTTTCAATGTGCTGTTTTACATTGCTGGATTGCAGAATGTGCCAAAGGATTTGCAGGAATCGGCTGCTATCGACGGCGCGAATGTGTTTCAACGCTTTCGGCATGTGGTCTTTCCGCTGCTTTCGCCAATTACCTTCTTTCTGGTTATCACCAACCTGACGTATGCGTTCTTTGAAACATTCGGCACGATTGATTACCTAACGAGTGGCGGCCCATTAAAATCTACCACCACGCTGATGTACCGCATTTATGAGGTCGGTATTGTGAATAATGATCTGGGCAAAGGGGCGGCGCAGTCGATTGTGCTGTTCGTGATGGTGATTGGCCTGACAATCTTCCAATTCCGAACACAAGGAAGCCGGGTGAATTATGGAGCGTGAAAACCCTACGACAATTACCGCCGGATCGACTGAAGCAGTAACACGAACTGCCATACAAGCTGCACCGCGCCGCCGCCCCGCATGGGTTCCAGAACGCTGGTATGCTCACATCATTTTGTGGATTGCGTGCATCATCATTGGTTTTCCGCTGTTTTATGCCATCATCGTCAGTACGCAGAGTCAGGGCGAAGTTTTTGCTTATAAGTTCATCCCCGGCACATCGTTTGCGGACAACTGGAATATCGTCATCAATAATCGCAATCTACACACCTATATCTTCAACACCATCTTCATCGCTATTGCCGTGACCGTGGGTAAAACGATTCTTTCGCTGCTTTCCGGTTTGGCGTTCGTGTACTTCAAATTTCCGGGCAAGTGGCTTGTGTTCGGCTTTGTGCTGATTACCCTGATGATGCCGACGGAAATTCTGATTCTGGCGCTGTACCGTTTTGTCAACACGCTGGGCTGGGGCAATACCTATATGGCGCTGATTGTGCCGTTCCTCGCCAGCGCCACCGGGACATTTTTATTCCGTCAGCACTTCGCCAACATCCCGGCGGAACTTTCCGAAGCGGCACAGTTGGATGGGGCTACACCACTCCAATTTCTGTTCCGGGTGTTGGTTCCGATTAGCTGGAACACGATTGGCGCGCTGGCTGTCATCCAGTTTGTATACGTCTGGAATATGTATATCTGGCCGGTGTTCATCATGCGCGATCAATCCCGGCAGGTGGTACAGCAAGGCTTACGTACACTGATCGGCGGCGATGCATCGCTGGTGTACGGGCCGTTGATGATGGGCGCAGTTATCGCCAGTATTCCGCCGATTCTGGTGTTCATTCTGCTGCAAAAGCAATTTATGAGTGGGTTTCAACTTTCAAGAGATAAGTAGTATGGTCAAGTTCATGATAGGCTTTCAGAAGCCGCGTAGTCTGAGTATGTTTGAGAATGCCTATAACGATTTGTTGGCATTGATTGAACGGATGCCGGATATTCAACGGCGGCAGGTCGTCAATGTGCTGGGCAGTCCAGCGGGCGAACCACCCTACTACCGCATTCTGGAAGTTTACTTCGACAGCAAAGAAACACTGGAAGCCTCGCTGCGTTCTCCTGCGGGGCAAGAAGCCGGGGCAGAACTCGGCAGACGCTTCGTGGTAGGAACGTATCAGGCGTTTTTCGCGGAAGTTTATGAGGAAACGGGCGGGCAAACGCCACAGTAACTTTTAACGATCAGCCGTCAGCCATCAGCGGGCGGTATAATCAACCGAATATTGCCCAAAAGTGAAAGTTATATTGCTATGAATGCATATTCAACACGCGCCGCTTACGTGAAATCGGCGTGGCAATTTGAAGTCCGTGATATTCCGCTTACTTCGCCCGCGTCCGGTCAACTGCTGGTCGAGGTGAAAGCCTGCGGCATTTGCGGCACTGACCAACACATCGCTGATCGGACGGCGACAAATTGGCAGTCGTTTGGGCACGAGGTTGCGGGGGTGGTGCGCGAAGTTGGCGAAGGGGTAACACGCTTCAAAGCAGGCGACCGAATCGCGGTGGATAGTTCCGCGCCGTGTGGCAAATGTGCATCCTGTTTGCCACGCCCTTATGGTCGTGGTCGATTCGATCTGTGCATGAGTCCGATCAGTTATTGGGATTTCCCAGCGATGGGATTCAGCCAACTGCTGCTCACGCCAGAACAATGCGCGGTGCAAATCCCTGACCGTCTGCCTTTCGATCAAGCCAGTTTGGTTGAGCCGTTGGGCGTATGTGTTGATCTGGTCAAAGTGGCTGAAGTACAGTCAGGCGATCATGTGCTGGTGATCGGGCCGGGGCCGCTGGGATTGGGCGCAGTATTTCTGGCAAAACAGGCAGGCGCAGAACGGATTTATCTGGCAGGGCGCATGGCTTCGTCTAAAGGGCGGATGGAAGCTGGATTAACGCTCGGCGCAGATACCCTTATCCCCGTCGATCAAAAACCACTGATGCAATATGACTTCGGCGCGCGTAAACCCGATAAAATACTGGTGACTGCCCCACCGGAAACACTGCCCGAAGCAATTGAAGCGGCAGCATTTGGCGGAGTCATCGCTTACATTGGCATCGCATGGGACAAACGAGCGATTATCCAATTGGATGCGGACAAATTTCATTTTCAGAAATATTCGCTGCGGGCATCCCACGCATGGCCGGGTGTTCATGCATTGGAAAGTGTTCGCTGGCTTTCTACCTATCCGACTTTGGGGGCAACATTGGTCTCACATCATTTTGGTTTAGAAGAGATTGAACGGGCCATGCTGACCGCCCGCGATAACCGCGATCAAGCCCGTAAAGTGATCGTGACGCCCAGCCTATGACCACACTCGAACACATTCATGAACGGGCGCGGGATTTGCAACCGGATTTGACGGCATGGCGGCGCGATATACATATGAATCCTGAACTCAGCTTTCAGGAATTCCGTACGGCGCGATTGGTGGCGGATTCGCTGCGCGAATTAGGACTGGAAGTAGAAACAGGCATCGGAAAAACAGGCGTCGTCGCTCATATTGGCGAAGGCCGTCCCGCCATTGGAATCCGCGCGGATATGGATGCGCTGCCGCTTCAGGAAGCCAACGATGTGCCGTATGCCTCACAAATACCGGATAAGATGCACGCCTGTGGTCATGATGCCCATACAGCGATGCTGCTGGGTGTAGCACGGATTTTGAGCCAGATGCCCGAACGTCCGCCGGGAGAAATCCGATTGCTGTTTCAGCCCTCGGAAGAAGATGAAGATGACGAGGGTAAAAGCGGCGCGCCGCGTATGATTGATGATGGCGCGCTGGATGGACTGGACGCAGTGATTGCACTGCACGTTGAAACGGCTATCCCAACCGGACAAATCGCCATGATTCCCGGTTATTACTATGCGGCAGTGGATTCGTTTGAGGCGATTGTCACAGGCGAAGGCGGACATGGCGCATATCCACATCAAACGGTTGACCCGATTTTTATCGCTGCACAGGTGATTAATGCCATCTATGGAATCCGGGCACGGCGAATCAATCCGGTTCGTCCAGCGATTATTTCACTGGGCAAAATCCATGCAGGCGAGGCCAACAACGTGATCCCGGCGGAAGTCAAGCTAAACGGCACGATTCGCAGTTATGACGAGGAAACCCGCCAACAGTTATTGGACGAACTGGAACGGGCTTTCGGTGTGGCGAGGGCGCTAGGCGGAGACTACCAACTCCATATCCAGAAGGGCTATCCAGCTACTTATAACGATCCCAAAGTTTCGGACGTTATCCAAAGGGTCGCACAAGACCTGTTGGGGGAAAATGCGTTGTTCCCGGATGAACCAAGCATGGGAGCGGAAGATTTCAGCTTCATGGCGCGGCAAGTACCGGGTGCAATCTTCAGTCTGGGAACCAAGTTGGACACGATGCACCGCCCCTTCCATAGTCCGGTTTTTGATCTGGACGAGGCGGCACTGCCCATTGGGGCAACCATTCTGGCAGAAACCGCCTGCCGACTGTTACAACAGTAGCTCCGCCAGAATCAATTCCAGTTCATCAATTTCACGCTGCTGCGATTCGATAACCGAGCGTGCCAGATTTTGCACAGCGGGAATATTCGTCTGGTTGATAATGGCTTCAGCCATATGAATGCCAGATTGATGATGCGGAATCATCAACTGGATAAACAGACGGTCGGCTTCCGAGCCTGTCGATGCGCGCAGTTGGACAATTTGCTCATCAGTCGCCATACCGGGCATTAAACCTTCTGTCGGCATTCCCATCCACGTCATTGGCAAGTCAGTGCTGGCAATCGGGATATTCCAGAGGTAAAGCCAGCCCTGCATCTGCCCAATCTGATTCTGTTGGGCGAGCAGCATGTCCAGCGCAATAGATCGCAGGGTTGGATCATCGGTACGGTCATAAAGCAGCAGCGTCATTTCGACCGCCTGACTATGATGCACAATCATGTCCCGCGCAAACCCAGCTTCCGACGAGTTTTCCACAGGGGCAGCATCCCGGTTAAGCCAGAAAACAATCACCAGCGCAAAAAGCGCCATCCCAGCAAGGATGGGCAGCGCCGCAATCATACGGCGCTGCCCATCCGGCACAACCACTAACGGTCGCTCTGGTGGCACACTGGTCATCATTGGGATAGTTGAGCGACGGTACGGGTTTCGCCACCGCTGCACGTCGCGCCTAATTCCGGTGTGGAAGGGCCTTGTTCATATTTGGCGATGAACAATCCTAAGCGTGGATCATCCGCACGTTCCAAATGCAGTTGATACCCCCACGCAGACACGACAATCGGGCTGTCAATGCCGGGATACGGGCTGAGGAGACGATGCGTTCCGCGCCGCGTCAGGTCTTGCAGGGTTTGCAACTGGTCGGCAGGCAAATCAGGTTGATAGGTGATCCAGACCGCACCATGTTCCAGCGAATGTACAGCATGTTCATTGACAAGCGGTTCCACATACACACCACAGGTTTGCCAAACCGCATTATGCGGCCCACCCGCTGGAGGCGTTTGCGGATACTCGACGGCTGCATCAGTATGTGTAGCGACCAATCCACTGATAATCTGGATACCATCGATAACTGCATTTGTCACATAATTTCGCTGTCCTGAAATCACCACAATAACACCAATGATGACAGCGGTTAGACCCAAACTCCCACCAATGATGAGACGTTCGGTGGTCAGCCAGTCGGAAAAGCGACTCGGCTTCTTGTTGGAAACAGCCGGATTAGTCGAGGTTGTACGACGTTTGTTTGTCATACGCAGCCTTTCAATTATGGATTTTTGAGATAGGCTCAAAGTTTTCCACACCATGCTGAGAAGGCTGTGTGTTTAGTCTGAAAAGAGGCTGACGGCTTGATAAAAAATTGCTTTCAAAAAGCTGAAGAATTGCTGAAAGCGGATTTCAGCAAATTTTCAGGCTGCCCTCAGACCCCTATTATAGAATAGTGGTAGCTTAGTCGGCTTCAGAGGTTGAGGGGATGTTTATGCCAACCATACTGATCGTTGACGATAATCAAAAAGTGATCGATATGCTGCGCCGGACGCTGCTTTATGAAGGCTATGATGTACTGGTGGCAATGGATGGCGAACAGGCGCTTTCGCAGGCACAGCAGCATCAGCCGGATGTAATTGTGCTGGATTGGCTGATGCCACGATTGGATGGCCTGGAAGTAGCACGGCGGGTGAGCAAAGCCGACCACATCCCGATCATTATGCTGACAGCGCGGGATGCGCTCGAAGACCGGATTCTCGGTTTGGACAGCGGCGCGGATGATTATCTGGTGAAACCGTTTGAACCCGGCGAACTGCTGGCGCGCATCCGGGCACTGCTGCGGCGTTCGGAAACTGCCGATATTGAAAAAACCCTGATGTATGGCGATCTCTCGCTCGATCCGATAACGCGCGATGTGCGGCGGGGCGAACGGTTAATCTCACTCAGTCCAAAAGAATATGATCTGCTCTTGTACCTCATGCGGCAGCCCCGCCGCGTCCTCCAACGCGAACGGATTCTTCAGGACATCTGGGGATATGATTTTGGCGGGGATGGTAATGTGCTGGAAGTAACCATCGGCCATTTACGCACCAAGTTAGAATCCAGCGACGAGGCCCGCCTGATCCAAACGGTTCGGGGCGTCGGCTATGTATTGCGTCAACAATCCGATTGAGGTGTTCATGTCTATTCGATCTCGCCTGACAGTATTCTACAGTGTGATTTTGTGCGTATCGCTTGGCGTTTTCGGCGTTGTGCTGTATCTGACAATGGCACATTCCACGCGGACTTTTATGGAAAATACGCTGGCGGCAGAAATGCAGCGGCTGAATGAAAACCACGTTCAGTCGCTGGCATACATTCAATGGCCTAATCCCACTACTGGAATGGATAATACCTACTGGCAAGCGTGCGACTCCAAAGGCAATGTCATGGGGCGAACGGATAACCTCAAGGATCACAACTTGCCCCTCAGCGATGATGGTCTGCGACAGATTCAAAATGGACAAGCGATTTATGAAGTTGCACAGGTGGATAGTGCGTCGATGCTGGTTTATAGCCAGCCTGTGAACAGTGAAAACGGCATAATCGGGATTCTGCAAGTTGCCCGTTCGGTAGCTGAACAGGAACAGGCTCTGGCAACATTGCAAACTGCTTTGGTGGTCGGCGGCATGTTGACTCTTATTTTGGCGACAGGAGGCGGATGGTTGATGGCGGGAATGTCGTTACGTCCGATTGACCACCTGACACGAACAGCCCAACAGATTGGAAACGAACGCAATTTTGACCGGCGGGTGAAATATCATGGGCCTCAAGATGAAGTTGGGCGATTAGCCACCACTTTCAACGGCATGTTGGCGGCGCTAGAAAGCGCGTACCAACATGTAACACAGGCGCTTGAGGCACAGCGGTCTTTCATCGCAGATGCATCGCATGAACTCCGAACACCTCTCGCAACCCTGCGCGGTAATATCGCCCTCCTTCAACGTGAACCACCGATTGCCCCGGATGACCGCAAAGCTGTGCTCAGCGATATTGTCGATGAAAATGAGCGCATGATCCGGCTGGTGAACGATTTGATGACGCTGGCACGGGCAGAGTATGCACCAGATGTAAAGCTGGAATCGGTGTCCCTCGATTCGCTGTTTGCTGAAATCGAGCGGCAGGCAAGAGGATTACATCCATCCTGCACCTTTCGGGTTGGCTACCTGACGAACCTACAGGTGAAAGCAAATCGGGATACGCTCAAGCAGGTTTTGCTGATCCTGCTGGACAATGCTTTTAAGTTCACCCCGGCTCATGGGCAGGTTGAGTTATGTGCTGAACAGTGCGGCAACCATGTTCAAATCCGTGTGCGTGACACCGGGGTGGGAATAAACCATGAGAACGTAGCTCATATTTTTCAACGCTTCTACCGGGTTGAGCAAGCGCGAAATGGCACAGGTGGATATGGCTTAGGGCTGGCGATTGCGAAGGCACTGGTCGAAAAACAACAAGGCACTATTCAGGCAGAGAGTCGGTCTGGTTTTGGGAGTACCTTCACAGTTACACTGTATGGCGACGAGACGATGACGCCAACGGCTTATCAGCCGCAAGATCATCTCGTTCGCACCTACAGCTATGCCAAGTAAACAGGAATTAAAACCACAACATGAAAGCATTGATCGAACGCATTCAGGCCGAAGGTCAGAATCTCGGTAGCGGAATCCTCAAAATCGACAGCCTGCTCAATCATCAACTTTACCCGGACTTGATGATGGAAATGGGGAAAGAAATGGCGCGAATGTTCAGCGGTGTGCAAATTGACCGCATCCTGACGGCGGAAATTTCTGGCATCGCTCCATCGCTGATGGCTGGTTACGTGATGAATGTTCCAGTAGTCTATGCCCGCAAGCTGAAGCCCATCACCATGTCTGGCCCGGTATTTCTGGAAACCGCGCCCAGCCACACCAAAGGCGGCGAAGTGAATTTGCTGGTGTCGGCGGAATTCCTTCACGCAGGCGAAAATGTACTCATCATCGACGACTTTCTGGCGTCCGGCAAAACGCTGCTGGCGCTGGCACGGATGGTCAAAAGCGCAAAATCGAATCTGGTGGGTGTGGGCGTGGTGGTGGAAAAAACCTTTGAGGGTGGACGCGATTTGATGCTGAAATCCGGGTACAATAACATTCCAATTCACGCGCTGGCGACGATTGTCAGCATGGACAACGGGAAGATTGTGCTGAAGGAAGAGTAAAGCAGTTACAAGGAGAAAGTTAAAAGTCAGAATATTCAGACTTTCTCCTTATTACGAATGAGGAACTTATATGCTTAAAGACCTGAACCTCTCGCCGGATGCGCCCTGGAAACAGCGGTTTCGTGCGCCGAGCATCGCGTGGAGCGCAACCGCCAAGCAAAATCCATCACGCGGGTTGATTTGCACCAACAAAGATGGCATTTATCAATTGTATGCATGGGATGTGGAAAGCGGCAGTCTGCGCCAATTGACCGATAAACCCGCAGGTGTGGTTGCCGGGATGATCGACTCACACGGCGAATTCGTTTATTACCATGACGATATGGGCGGGAACGAAATTGGTCATTATGTGCGGGTGCCGTTTGCAGGCGGTGAAGCACAGGATGTGACGCCGGATTTACCCGCCTATGCGTCGTTCGTCATTAGCCAGAGCCGCGATGGTAACCGCACTGGATTCATGGCAGCAGGCGCGGATGGCTTCGGCCTCTATGTCATGGATAAAGACAGCACACCGCGCAATCTTGCGACCTTCAGCCAGATCACATTCGGGCCAATTCTCTCGTATGGTGGCGAATTGGTACTGGTGGATAGTTCCGAACGCACCAAGTCACTGGATACCAGTCTGCTAGTTTATAACGCCGTGACGGGTGAACAGGTGGCGGAACTTTGGGACGGCGAGGGCACAAGCCACAATTTTGCCAGTTTTTCCCCACTGCCAAATGATTTCCGGGTATTGGCGACCACCAGCAAATCCGGGTTTGAGCGTCCGTTAATCTGGAATCCCGAAACCGGGGAACGGCACGATTTGCCCATCGACCACATCCCCGGTGAGGTCACACCGTGGGCATGGTCACCAGATGCCGAATCGATTCTGCTGTGCCAGTTGTATCAAGCCGAGTATCAGCTTTACCGCTACGATTTAGAGGGTCAAAAGGTCGTTAAGCTGGAACATCCACCGGGTGTTGTGGGCGGATTCGCGGGCGGCTACTACACACCAGAGGGCAATATTCTGCTGACGTGGCAAGACTCGGCCAATCCACCCCGTTTGATTGAACTGGATGGTGTGACGGGTATGCAAAAGCGAGTGGTACTGGCGGCAGGTGATGTTCCCGCAGGACAGAAATGGAAATCCATCAGCTTCACAGGCGCGAATGGACGCAGCATTCAAGGATGGCTGGCAACACCAGAAAGTGACGGCCCGTTCCCGACGATTTTGCACACGCACGGCGGGCCAACCAGTGTGATGAGCGAATTTTATGCGCCCGGAAGCCAAACATGGGTCGATCATGGATTCGCGTTTTTGAGCATCAACTATCACGGTTCGACCACCTTCGGCAAAGATTTTGAGAAGTCGATCTGGGGCAACCTCGGCAATCCTGAAGTTGAGGATATGGCGGCAGCGTATCACTGGTTGGTGGAGAACAAGATCGCCCAACCGGATGCAGTGCTGCTGACGGGCGGTTCCTACGGCGGTTATCTGACGCTGCAAGCTATCGGACGCAAGCCGGAACTTTGGGCAGGCGGGATGGCGCAGGTGGCGATTGCCGATTGGAAGCTGATGTATGACGATCAGGCGGAGACGCTGCGCGGTTATCAGCGGGCGCTGTTCGGCGGAACACCGGAGGAAAAGCCGGACGTGACAAAATCGGCTTCACCGATCACATATGCCGAACAGATCAAAGCGCCAATTCTGGTGATTCAGGGCAGCAATGATACGCGATGCCCTGCGCGGCAGATGCAGGTTTACGAGGAAAAGCTGAAGGCATTGGGCAAGGATATTCGGGTTCACTGGTTTGATGCCGGACATGGCTCACGGGCGATTGAGCAGCAAATTGAACATCAGGAATTGATGCTGCGTTTTGCATATCAGGTTTTGGGTTAATTTCGTCACAATCGATTCTGCACCTGATAAGCAGGCAGGAACAGGCAATATTACAGAGCGTAATACAAACTGTTTTCAAACGAGTGTTTGCGTATTGACCAACAAAAACGCGCTTTAAACGATGGGGAGTTCGTCAGGTAAATTTACAATCCTTACCAACGAAGACAATATCCATCCATAAATCCCTGCATCGGTGCGAACGAGATACCAATCGGCTTCGGGATTACGAGCAGCAACCAACCACAAACCACTTCCGCTTGTGACTGTCCATGAAGTCGTTCCTGGGGCTTCATGGACATTAACATCGTGTGCGATTATTTGTCCTGTGCGATTAGGCCAGTCCGAATTGGCAGCACTGTACACTCTGCAATAAGTATGTTCGTAAAGCCCTATCTTAAAGTAGTCATTGCTAACCATGTAGCGTCTATCATTGGTGAAAATCCCATAGCCACTGTCCTGGTAATGTAAAGCACCTGTCAGTGGATCCAGTGCAGGGCATGAGGTGCAAAAACGATTAGCAATTAAAAGACCATCCTGACTGAACTGAGGGAAAAAAGGCAACTCGTGATATTCACCATCAGCGACATCATACCATCCAGTTCCATTTGGATATCTATCAACTAGAAGAAGCGAGTCATTGGCATTGAATTCAATTACGCTGCCCTGAATGTCAAAGAGGCGATTCCAAGTACCAACCTCATAGACTCCATCATTGTGAAAAGCAACGTAGCGCCCATCAGGACTAAAGAAACCTGTCGAATTCGTCTGCAAAACATGTTGACCTGAAAAGGTATAAACACCGTTATTGGCAATGACCAACGGTTCAGAAGGATGAAAATCCCAACCTACGGCCAGCCGGTCAATTGTTGCTGCGCCCGTTTCTAAATTGTAGAGTTTTCCACCCGCAGACAAATACTCCCCATCGGGACTGTAGCCGAACAAGCCACTATTTTTCTCAAGCGTGAGGTGAGGTTCTTCGGTCGTCAGATCGTATACAGCATCACCTTGAATGGCGAGATACCGTCCATCCGGGCTGAAATCAGCTAATTGTCGCCCGCCATAGTGGGAAAACTCAAATACCTGGCGCTGTTCGTCTAAATCGTAGAGATAACCCAGTTCATCAAAATCCCTAAAAACAGCAATGTAGCGACCATTATCACTAAATATTCCAAATCGCTCGATTTCGTGAATGAGTTCCCCAGTCTCCACCCTATAGATGCCTTGCTGCTGCACCTGAACATAACGCCCATCTGGGCTAAAAGTAGCATGAAGGTTACGATTATCAACAAACGGGAAACGCTCGATCCCAGAGTCAAGATCATAAATCCCTAAACCCCGTACTGCCACCATCGTCCCATCAGCACTTACATCAGAACACTGACCCAATAAAACATAACCTATTTGAATGTTTGCTTCGGTTATCGTAGAGGGTGAATTTTGGGCATCAGTGAACATGCCTGGAAACCACATAAGAATTGTCGACAAAATTAGCGGCAGAAGCACATTGGGTGGGTATTTCATAAACGATCCTGCTGACCATATCTGCTAGAAAAGCATACACCATATTGCTGTTGACAGGGATTAAATCGCGTTTTGCCCTTTGCCCCTGTGGACGTTTGCGTTAAAGTTCTCTTGTAAGTAAACAGACAAGACAAGGAATTTTCCAATTGACTGATCCGCGTTATGGTGGCATTGCCGTTTTGGATTTTGGTTCGCAATACACGCAGTTGATCGCGCGGCGGGTGCGCGAACAGAATGTGTATGCTGAGGTATTCCCGTTCGATGCTGACCCGGCGAAGGTCAACGCGCATGAACCGCGCGGTTATATTCTCTCCGGCGGGCCATCCAGCGTTTACGAACCCGGTGCGCCACAGCTTGCTCACTGGATGCTCAAGCGCAATCAGGAAACCCATACCCCGATTCTCGGTGTGTGTTATGGGATGCAGGCACTGACTCATGCATTGGGCGGCATTGTCTCGCCATCACAGGCGCGCGAATTTGGGCCAGCGCAAATCCAGCAGACACAGTACAGCCCGCTTTTGCACGGCCTACCGGGACAGATGAACGTGTGGATGTCGCACGGTGATCGCATCGAGCAGCCACCTTCAGGATTTTTGCCGTTAGCCGAGTCGGATAATTCGCCACATGCGGCGATGGGCGATCTGACGCGCGGGTTATACGGCGTTCAGTTCCACCCTGAAGTAGTGCATACGCCACAGGGCGCGGAAATTCTGCATAATTTCATCTTCGGAATCTGCGGCTGTGAGGCGAATTGGTCGCCTGCATCGTTCATTGAAGATGCATTAGCAGCGATTCGGGCGCAGGTTGGTGATGAAAAAGTGCTGCTGGGACTCAGCGGCGGCGTGGATTCGGCAGTGGCAGGGGCGTTGATTCATCGGGCGATTAGCGACCAACTGACGGCCATTTTCGTCAACACCGGACTACTGCGGCTGAATGAACCGGAAGATGTGGTGCGCGTGTTCCAAGATGAACAAGGCATGAACCTGATCGCGGTAGATGCTACCGAGAATTTTCTGGAAGGATTGCAAGGCAAAACCGAACCGGAGCAGAAACGCAAACTGATTGGCAAGCTGTTCATCGATACATTTGCCGAGTCAGCACGTCATCTACAAGGTGTCAAATTTCTGGCGCAGGGGACGATTTACCCGGATGTGATCGAAAGCGCCGCGAACAGCAAATCTGCCCACGTCATCAAAAGTCATCATAACGTGGGCGGTCTGCCGGATGATCTGCAATTTAAGCTGGTCGAACCACTGCGCGATTTGTTCAAAGACGAGGTGCGGAAAGTCGGCACGGCGCTCGGTTTGCCCGATCATATCGTGTGGCGACAGCCCTTCCCCGGCCCCGGATTAGCGGTGCGGTGTTTGGGCGACATCACATGGGAACGGTTGGAAACGCTGCGGCAAGCAGATGCCATCTTCACGGAAGAATTGGATAAAGCGGGTTTGCTGATGCGCGGCACGGCGCAAGCCTTCGCGGTGCTGCTCCCGGTGAAAAGCGTGGGAGTGATGGGCGACCAACGCACGTATGAAGAAGTGATCGCCCTGCGCGCGGTGACAACCGACGATTTTATGACGGCTGATTGGGCACGGTTGCCGTATGATCTGCTGGCGAAAGTCAGCAACCGGATTGTGAACGAAGTCCGGCGCGTTAACCGGGTGACGTATGACATCACCAGCAAGCCGCCGGGAACGATTGAGTGGGAGTAGGTTTTAACCGGGCAGACGACAAGATAGGGGCGCAGCGTACTACGCCCCTCTATATGGGCCTTCGCTTCTGATATTTCCTTTTGGCAGTTAGAGACTAAAATACAGGGTTTTTAGGCAGGCGTGGTCTGAGCCTCACCCGTCCTGATAAAGTTCCGCAGACTGCTGTTGATATAAAAGCCCCATGCGTTTGAACAGCTTTCAAAGCATTCGTATGCGGGAACGAGGCCGACATGGGTGAAGCACACTTCGGTCTTATCGCCCTTTTCAGCGATTTCAAAAACGATCTGTGTGCCCTTCCATTCGGCTTTATCCTGAGTGAAACTGAGGTTGGCATCGACCACATCCCAAACGATTCGCCTGCCGGGGGTTAATTCGGTGATCTGCTGTTTGGAATAGTGGATATCCTGGTAGCGATAGCTAAATGATTCGCCAAGTTGGTCGGTGATGCCTTCAACTTCCCCTATCCACCATCCACGCACATTGTTGATAGCCGCGAAAACTTCCTGCGGCGTTTGGTCTACGGTAAAGGTCGTGGTGTAGTTTTGATCCATGATGCGCTCCTTTAATGGTCAACAGATTAGGTGCGGGATTCGAGCATTTCTTTTTCAGTTTCGGTGGTTGGGCGATCTTTCGCATTCGGCTGGCCTTTGCCGGTCGTAATCAAGTCCCGCAAGCTGCCGTTGATATAGGTGCCCCACGCATTTGAGCAGATTTCGAAGCACTCATAAGCAGGAACGAGGCCGAGATGGGCAAACTGAAGTTCGGTCTTACCGCCCTTTTCCACGATTTCAAAAACCACTTGCGTATTCACCCATTCGCTCTGGTCCTGGATGAAATTGAAATAGTTTTCCAGCACCAGCCAAACGACCTTTTTGCCGGGAACCACTTCAGTCAAGCGCATCTTGCAGCGGTGAATATCCTGGAAGTGATAGTCAAATTCGTCGTTGAGTTTTTCCGTTCCACCTTCAATTTCTTCCGACCACCATCCGCGAACGTTGGTGACCGCCGCAAACACGTCTTGCGGGCTTTGATCTACGGTAAAGGTTGTGGTGTAATTTTGATTCATGAGGCTCTCCTTTTGATCAGAATGGTTCTACAATAGCTGTAACATGCTATAACACGTTTTGGGTGTTACAACATATGTTCTAGTGTATGACGTTTTTTGTAATGAGTCAACAAGTATTTAGACTGTTACATAAATGAGGTAAGCAATATGGATGCCACACAGCAGGCATTTGAATTCATCGGGGGTAATCTGTCTCTTGATTTCGCCAACACGGTTGGGGGACTGCCGCCGGAAAGCATCTCTCAAGACCGTCTAACAAATTATTCCCGTTTAGTCTTATGGGGTCAGCAGACCAACCTCATCAGCGAGTATGAAGCCCATATATTGCTGGATAAGGCGGAGGACGACCCAACAGCAGCAGAAGCTGTATTAGAACAAGCGCGAACCGTTAGAGAAGCCATTCGGCGCATTTTTATGGTCGTTGCTCAAGGCGTGCAGCCGGATGAAAGCGATATGGAGTTGTTCAATAGTGCGTTAGCACAGGCTACGGCTGGCGCACAATTGATCGTGACCGCAGACGGTTTTGAATGGGAATGGCGCAAAGACGCGGAAGCGCTCGACCAAATGCTCGCGCCAGTGGTTCGTTCAGCCGCGACGCTGCTCACATCCGGCGAACGCCAGTTTGTGCGCAAATGTGCTCATGAGCTGTGCCCTTGGCTATTTGTGGACACAACAAAAAATCACCGCCGTCAGTGGTGCAGAACGGCGGGATGTGGAAATATGATGCGCGTCCGCAAGCACCGCGAACGGCAGCGCACCAAAACAGAACCTTAGGGATGCTGTTTATTCGGGCTTCGTGCCGACAGCGGCATAGAAAAAGCCGTGAAAGATTTCTTCGCGGCGGAAATTGTTCAGCCGTGCAGCCAGCCATTCCCACGGGCGGCGGGCGGTATCGGTGATGATGAACAAGCCCAGCACATCCATGATGAAGGCTAAGGGGCGACCGTACCAGCGTTCGCTTTCGCACAAATCCGCAACGACATATTTACCGCCGGGTTTGAGCGCATCCAACGCCTGCTGCATGGCCAATTCGTGACGCGGAATCACAACCAAACCCAGCGTCGAAATTACGACATCAAAATCGGTTCCGGGCTGCATGGTCGCGGCGTCAGATTGAATCAGTTCAACATTCGTCCAACCGTGCGAATCCACGACTTTGCGGGCGGCTTCCAGCATTTCCGGACTGTAATCCACGCCAACCAGTTTTCCAGTCGAGCCGATGCGATCCATGATATAGGGGAAGTTCGCGCCCGCACCACACGCGAAATCCAGCACTTTATCACCGGGCTGCAAATCGGCTAGATGCATCGTGGCCTGCCGCATTTCGATGCGTGGATAGCGCCCGAACAATTGCAGTTGATCGGTCGCATTGTAGTTGGCGGCACGGCGGCGGTAGTAATCGGTCAGGCGTTCCTGTGTCAGCCCCTGTTGATTTGCCCTACGCAGCAGCGATCCCGCCGCCAAACCGACCGCAACACCCAGCAAAAATCGTCGATTGAACAAAATAGACCCCTTAACCTGAATAGGAAAACACTTTCACTTTACCCCACCCCTACCCCGCACGCGAGGAGGGGAACAAATTCCCCAAAAGCCAAAGTTAAGCAGATGAAAATTTAAAAACCACCGCGATGAAGGCGAAATTCGTATTGAATAGTCTGGATGATGCTGCGTATTAGACCATAGACGACGTACAGCGCGATCCAGAAAAAGAGCGCCCGCCCGGAGAAAATAACGAGCGTGAACAAAGCGAACAACAGCAGCAGGGCTTTCCAGTTTTTGCGTAACGGGCGGTTGGTCAAAAAGCTGTTGTGTTCATAAGGGACGGCGCTGACCATCAACACAGCAGCCAAACCCAGCAGCAGCGCGGCCACCTGCGACGAACCATATACACCGAAGATGTCATGCATAAAAACCACATAACTCGCCAGCAAAGCAGCAGCAACGGTGGTGGGTAAACCCACAAAAAATTCTTCTTTGCCGTTTTCTTCGGTCAAAATATTGAACCGCGCCAGACGCACCGCGCCACAGACGGTTGGCAAAAAACTCAAAACGCTGCCGAGGAACGCCCAATTGACGAAGTAGAGTTGATAAAACAGTAGTGAAGGGGCAACCCCATAATTGATGGCATCCGCCAGCGAGTCGAAATAGCTGCCAAATTTACTGGTGCCACCAACAGCCCGCGCCAAACGACCGTCGAATAAATCCATAATCCCGGCCAGACCGATAAGCCATGCCGCCGTGACGAAATTACGCTCGAAAGTGGCGATAATGGACAAGTAGCCGAGAAAGACGCTGAACGCTGTGACGGCATTCGGTATCCAGGCACGGGTAACGTGGATGTGTTGGTGTCGCATAATTTAAATCTCCGCCAGAATACTTTCGCCGCCCTTGACCTTATCCTGAAGCCGAACCTTCACCTGTGCATTCAGCGGCAGGAATACATCACAGCGCGACCCAAATTTGATAAATCCTAATTCATCCCCGGCACGAACGGGCTGGCCTTCCCGCAGATAATAGCGGATACGCCGCGCCAGAATCCCCGCAATCTGTCGAACCAGCACCGGTTGACCATCTTTGCGTTCGATCACAACGGTATTACGCTCATTGAGTTCAGAGGATTTGGGATGAAAAGCGACCAGATACAGACCGGGATGATAACGATTGTAGACCACTTTGCCCGTCACCGGAACACGATTCAGATGGACATTCAAAGCGGACATGTAGATCGAGATTTTCAGGCGCTGATCGCGGAAATATTCACTCTCGTGAGTGGGTTCGATAGCGACAATTGTGCCATCGGCTGGGGCGATGATAGCGGTGTCACTGTCGGGTGTGCGACGTATCGGATTGCGGAAAAATTGGGTAAAAAAACCGAAGATAATTATGGAGGTCAACAGAACCCAGCGGAGCAAAGGACGCGGCAGGAACAGCAGTGCGCCCGTACAGAGCGCCCCCAGTCCCACCCCCAACTTTTTGAGCGTCGAATAACCTTCACGGTGGATAAACATCATAGGGCTGATTATACCAGCAGCCGTCTTAAACGGAAGCAACAGCCGATAGATTTAACATTTATCCGCCGCTTTCCGATTTCAGCCATGCGACCTGATATGGGCCGAGCATCAAGCGCGAACCTGTAAAGTGCCGGTCGGTAATCAGATCATGCCAGCCATCACCCTGACCCTTTGGCAGAATTAAGGCGACCGGTTCACCACGAACGTTATGCAGTGCCAAAACACGATGTTCACCATCCGGCGAAGTGCGCTCCAAGCCAAAGACCGCCGCGCCGAGATTCAAAACAGTTTGCCCACCAACCGGGTGAAAGGCAGGTTCGCGCGTCCGAATATTCAGCAGATTAAGGTACTGGCTGTAGACCTGTGCGCGCAAACTATGGGAGTCATTCAGTTCAACCAACAAGGCATCAGAGTCCAGCTTTTGACGGTTGATGGTACGAAAACGCCCGGTTCCCTCCACACCCCAATGAAAATTTCGTGAGCCAAACAGGCTGTGGAAATAGATGCCGGGTACCCCCATAAACGCAAGCATGATGGCCTGCGAACACAGGAAGCGCCGCGTGGCTACCGCCGGATTCTGGGCGGTTACTTCGGGATCGGTGATGGCGTCGAAATAGGTGATGTTCAGTTCATAAGGGCTGCGTGTACCATCGCTGTTGTTTTTATAGGAGACAAATCCGCCGTGTGCCGAGGCAAGATCAACCAGTGCATCGATTTCATCATCGCGCAGGATACCCCGCGCGGGCTGCACACCAATGCCATCATGCGAAGCCGTGAAGTTGAAAAACGCGGTTTGGTCACTGGGGCGCTGAATGGTTTCCGCCCAGCGAGTCAGCATCCGCGTATCGCCTGTGCGGAAAGTATGCAGCACCAACGGCGGTAACGAAAACTGATACACCATCTGCGCTTCATTCGTCCCATCGCCAAAGTAGGAAATATTCTCGTCATGCGGAACATTGGTTTCCGTGACCAGTAAAGTGTTCGGCGCGGCTAAATCCAGCACATCGCGCATCAACTGGACGATCAAATGGGTTTCGGGAAGATGAATGCAACTTGTACCGATGGTTTTCCACAAAAAGCCGATGGCATCTAAACGAATCAAATCCGCGCCCTGCTGGACATAAAACAGCAGGATGCGAATCAGTTCCAACAGCACTTCAGGATTAGCCGCATTGAGATCAATCTGGTCATCGCTGAAGGTCGTCCAGACATGCTTTTCACCCATCGACGTTTGGAAAGGGGTCAGCAGCGGCAGGGCGCGGGGACGACGCACGAGCGACAGATCAACCGATGGATCAACGGTGACGAAATAATCGGTATAGGGCAATTCGCCGCGCAGAAAGGCCTGAAACCACGCACTCTCTGCCGAAATGTGGTTGAACACCGCATCGAACATCAGGCGGAAATCCTGATGCAAGGTATGTATATCATCCCACGTGCCCAGCGCAGGGTTGACCGCTTCATAGTCGATAACTGAAAAACCATCATCTGACGAGTAGGGATAAAACGGCAGGATGTGAACCGTATTGATGTGATCGCGGATGGTGTGACGCAGGAAGTGGTGCAGCGTCCACAACGGTGCCTCATCTGGCGTGGATACCTGATCGCCGTAGGTAATCAGGACAACATCGCGTTCAGTGAGTGAGAGATTTTTGCGGGGCTGCGGCGCGGGTGAATCACCGATCAAGCCCAATAATCGAGGCAGAACTTTATCTGCCGTTTCGCGCCCATAAAGGGTAGTCAGTTTGCTTTGAATCCGGGTTTTTGTATCCATCTACAAACTATAACCAACAATCGTGTGATATTTCAAATCACATTTAGGTACTGCTGGCTATTTTAGGCACTCAGCTTCGCCCGCGAAATTCGCCGAACTCCATATTGGCGGGGTGTTGCCCTGCCCTAATGAGTCCAGCAAACGCCACGTTCCAGCCGTTAAATCAATCAGCGCGACAGCGTAACTGCTTCGCAGCACCAGCCAACGACCATCCGGGCTGAAGCGGGGATAATCCGCATAACCCAAATTGGGATCAGCCCAATAGCGAGTCGCATCCGTATCAGCATTACCGATCAGCGGGATTCGCCACAGCAGGTTATCGGAAATCCCCTGAAAATCACGGGCGGCGCTTAACATAGCGGTGCTGTCTGGCAGCCATGTGGTATCGAGAATCAGATTCCATTCGTAGCTCAACTGCGTCGGGATTGCCCCTTCAGCGTTGGCGATCATCCAGAACTGGTCATTGCCACCGCTGGGCGAATAGGCAAATCCGACTAACGTGCCATCGGGACTCCAACGTGGGGCGCGGGCACTCCCGGTTGGGAAATCGGTCAGTCGATATTTGGTCTGTCCATCAGTGCTGACCACCCACAAATCGGCCTCGCGCAGCATTGCATCGGGGTTATAGGGCTGGCCTTCCGGTGTAGGTGCCGCCGTCGAATAAATATCTGACCCCGGAACACGCCGGGTGTACGACATGTACGCCAGCCATGCGCCATCCGGCGACCATTCCGGTTCATGCTCATCACCCGTTGCGCTGTAAAGCTCTGGTACGCCACCTGTCGAAGCGACCCACGCGATATGGTAGGTACGGTCGCGTGTGCCATCCGGGTTCAGTTCACTCCGCACAAAGGTAAAAGCGATTTTGCTCCCATCTGGCGAAGGCTGCGGTTCCCAAACACCCCAATCAGCGGCAGGTAGTTCGGTGTATTGGACGAGTTCGACAGCATTCGAGCCATCCAGATTAGCACTGTACATTCGTGCCGGGTTCAAACCATCGCTCAGCGTATAAACCAGACGACAGCCTCCAGCAGTAAATCCCCATGGAATGTGCCAACCATCGCCAAAACTCAGTGAACGGG
This sequence comes from Anaerolineae bacterium, assembly GCA_019912965.1. Lineage (GTDB taxonomy): Bacteria > Chloroflexota > Anaerolineae > Aggregatilineales > Phototrophicaceae > CFX2. Next base: position 21,167 of record JAIOHM010000175.1, on the reverse strand, counting down.
TTGTGCCAGTACCAATGTCATAAAGCAGGATTTGATCCTGTTCAGATGTGTTGACCGCCAGCAGTGGGCCAACCAAAGGAAGCGAATCCTGCGCCTGCACAGGCAGCATCCACAGGAAAATCAGCAGAATCAATTTACGCCAGTGATGAAACATGGGGATTATTCAGGATTTGAGGGAGGGTTTTGCACCCTCCCATAAAATTCAAAATTAGTCGGTTGTGACCGGAATGAACAATTCTGCCGGATTGCGAATCGCGCCCAGATCGGCACGAATCCAGCCGCGCGCGACTGCATTATCGCAGGTGGCCTGTACTTCGTACCATTCAATCGGACGGTCGCGCCCAACCACCAGATATTCCAGATTACCCGCAATCTTGCACAGCGGCAGTGCCCGTGCACTGGGTGACGCCAGAATGAACTGGTCGCTGTAAACAAACAATGTCGGGGGGCTGACCACACCATTGGAAGGGACAACTGCTACATCCGTTAGATCGCCGCGCGCGATCAGGAATTCGGCTTTCGCCCAACCCACCACATCGCCCGCCTGCACATACCACCATGTAAAGTCCAGATTGCGTCCCAACGGAATCAGCACTGTACCGCCATCCACAATACCCACACGAGTATATTCCGGCCCGTCACCTGTCCGCAGGGTCAGGTTATCAATATCGACCAGCAAATAACCCACCAGCAATTCGGTCAATTCTTCCGGGTTTTCCGGGCGTGGTGGAACCGTGTTCAGCGGCAAACTGGCCGAAGTTGTACCCAGTGGTACGGCTACCCCGGTATCCAGTGTGAGCGTGTCGCCATCAACAATGAAGATACCTTCCGGCAGTGCAGACAAGCCAGACAGCCCTTCGCACGCCCCGGTAGACAGCGCCACCAGTTGTTCACTGAAACCATTGCCTTCCTGGCTGACCACCCGCAACGTCAATGGATTGTACTGCGGGGTGCGAGTCCAGGGAATGACATCGGCACTATCGAAAGATACTGTGCCGCCAACGAAAAACGTGTCGATTTTGGGTTCGTAAATGATGTTGCCCGCGCCATCGGTCGCACTGACGATAAAAGCCTCGCGCCCGGTTCCGGTGTTATCCCGGTCAAGCCGGATGTCGCCACCTGTCCCGCTAAAGCCTACACAATCCAGCGCGAAAGCCGCGCCGCTGCTCCCGGCACTAACGGGGAGTGCGCCGATAACCAATACTGCTGCGATCAAAATAACGAGAAGACGCCGTACCATAGGGGTTACTCCTGTGTGATGCCAGGTCTTTTCCTTTAATGATAGCTAACTCGCTAATTTCCGCAATTCGGCCTCCGCTTGAATCCGGTTTGGTTGTCAAAAAAGGTATTTAAGTCGGGGGTACAGGATTACCATCTTGTAATGCCACCGTAGGTTTTGCGTAGGCTGCGCGTAGGCTGAAATTCATTTTTGGGTGCTATAGTCGGGTTGTTCGGCAGAGGAGACCCCCACCATCTGCCGAACAGGCTGCCCCGAATACCAAACGCCCTCATCCCCTGAGGGCGTTTGGCTGTATACGAACCGATCCGGCTCACGAATCCAGCAGTTCCAATTCGGCGATCAGCGGCAGATGATCCGAACCAACAGGTGTTCCCTGCCATGCTTTGATCGTTCGCAGACCATCGTTGTGCCATAAATAATCGATGCGTACCAGCGGCGGCGTAAAAGACGGCAACCCATAAATCCTCATAACAGGCCAGCTTGCGCCCATCCCCCAACCGCCCTCACGAAATGAATCATGCAAGCGGGCAGCAACTTGCCCATAAGTCACAGCAAAATCGCTCATATTGAAATCTCCGCCAACCACAAAAGGATGCGGTTCGGACTTCAGAACTTCCAGCAAGGCACTAATTTGCCGGTTACGAACAGCATCATCAAAGCCGAGGGCACTGCGAAGAATATAGTTGTTCTCGAACTTTTCCCGCAGAAAAGATGGCGCAGGACGCGCATAACCACCCGGCCAATCCAAATGCACATTGTAAACAGCGACTTGCACGCCACTAACATTCAGAATGGCACGAATAGGTGCGCGTGTTTCCGGCAAACCCAATTCGAAATAGTCGATGGATTCAATCGGGAATTTTGAGAGCAACTGGTTATCGGATTGTACAGGCTTATCCGACCAATTCGATTGATAAGGGTATATAGCGTGCAGAGAAGGCAGTAAGGAAGCGGCATTAACTGCATTAACTTCTTGTAACAGCACAACATCTGCGCCTGATTCAACGAGAAATTGCTCAACGGGCTGTATATTGGCGATCAGCGCACGTGTATTCAGCGTCAGAACACGAAATACTGTACCTTCTGGCGAAGGCATAAATTTGGGCAGAAAATACGGGACAATCCAAAATGTGGCTATCGTGAAAACAGGCAGCAGTCCGTAAACAACGCGGCGGGTTCGCAGAACGAGCGCCAGCGGCAGTAAAACGAAAACCGGAAACAACAGCCAATGAGCAAAGGTGTTGATAAACGATACACGCCAGAAACCGTCCCCTATCACCATTCGTACCATTAAATAGGTGATCAACATTGTGGCATAAATGCTGGCGACAAGGACAAAAGCAGCGCGGTAAACGTGAAGGCTGCGGCGGAGAAAAGCAGACATACAGAACCTTATAGCAGTTACAATCTATGACAATTGAATAACTGCTGCCTTGCAAGCGGCTAATGAAGGTCTGAAATAAAAAAGGCGCATCTTTGTGAATGCGCCCAAACCGACCACTGAAAACTGATAACCAATTACTGAATCGCGCTGCCTGCTGAAACTGAAAGCCCACGTTCTTCGGCTACTTTTTTGGCGTAGCCATCGGCACGAAGGCTGAACAGCGGGTCAACCGGACGATCCATTTCCGTCCGTACCTGCATCAGCAGCGGGCGCACATCGGTTTCAAAGGCTTCAACATACTTTTGCTGCGCCCCCAGCACATCTCCAGCCATCTGCAACTGGCGCAACCCTGCATAATCCACAATCAGGGCTTTGGCATAAGCCGTTTGACAGTTGAGAACACTGAGCAGCATGGCTTCCAGTTTCGGCTCGATGTTGTGGCTCTGGTCAATCATATAAGCCACATCTTTTGCGCCCTCGCCCGCCTGCACCAGTTCAGCATAAATCTCAAACAGTTCAAACGGATTATTGGTGCCGACGATCAGATCATCATCCGCGTAACGCCGTGCATTGAGGTGGAATCCGCCCAAACGTCCCTCGTCCAGCAGGAATGAGACAATATGGGCAATATTTGTACCCTGAGCATGATGCCCGGTATCCACCAACACCTGCGCCTGTGGGCCGCACTTCAGCGCCATCGCGTAGGATGTGCCCCAATCGGAAAGATCAGTATGGTAAAAAGCGGGTTCAAAGAATTTGTATTCAATCAGCATCCGCGACCCCGCAGGAAGGTATTTACAGGTTTCCATCAGCGCGGATTCCATCCGGCGTTTGCGGTCGCTCATGCTGTCCTGTCCAGCATAATTGGTCCCGTCTGCAAACCACAAACTGAGCAAATCACTGCCTACTTTCGGCATAATTTCGCAGCATTCGATCATGTGCGCCAGCGCTTCTTCACGCACAGATGGCGATGGATTACAAACGCTGCCTAATTTATACTGGTCATCCTGAAACAGATTTGGATTGACCGCGCCGATGCTGATGCCATGTTCTTTGGCATACTGACCCAGTGCGGCATAATCATCAACTTTATCCCACGGGATATGAACAGCCAGCGAAGGAGCGATGCCGCACAACTGGTGAATATAAGCCGCGTCCTGAATTTTGTCCCAGATGTTGCGGGCAGCACCGGGCCAGGCGAACACCTTAAAGCGTGTACCGCCGTTGCCATACCCCCAGGAAGGAGTTTCGATATGCTGGGTTTTGAGTTTCGATTTGACAGCCTCGACATCGACTCCGCGCGCGCCAAGTTGTTCGGCTAAACGGTCGTAATCGGCCTTTGTGTAATGCATAAGCTATCCTTTATAGAAAATTTCTGTACAATAGGAATTACGGCTTTGTTTTCTTTCTTTTCATTCAATTTCAGTTTATATCTCGGCTGAGTGAGAGTCAAATTATGACCGAAACACTTTTTTTGGAAGAACGACGACGCACAATTTTAGACAGCCTCAAACGGCACGGACGCGTATCTGTCAAAGAGTTGAGTGAAAAACTCAATGTCAGCGCCGTAACCATCCGGCAGGACTTGCGGGCGTTAGAAGAAGAAGGCTTGCTCGAACGCACCTACGGCGGGGCGATGCTCCGCACCTTGATGCCCGCCGCACCGGAAGTGGCTTTCGATGTCCGGCGCGAGGTCAGTCAGGCAGAAAAAACAGCGATGGGTAGAGCCGCTGCTGCGCTGGTGCAGGACAATTTTGGCGTCGCGCTGGATGCCAGCACCACTGCTTATGCCATCGCCCCATTTCTTAAAGGGTTTGATAACCTGACCGTCGTTACCAACAGCCTGATGACTGCACAGGTATTTCTGGATAGCCCACGCATCAATGTTATTCTGCCGGGTGGCAAACTGCGGCGCGACTCGCTTTCGCTGGTGGGGCATCCAACCAGCCTGCCCGACATCAATTTGAATATTGGTTTCTTCAGCGCACGTGGTCTGTCGTTGGAAGCTGGATTGACCGACATCAGCCCGGAACAGGCTGAAATCAAACGGGCAATGCTGGCGCTCTGCCGGCAGGTCGTGGCTGTAATCGATAGCAGCAAATGGGGATTGGTGTCACCCTACACCTACGCCCCTGCCCAGCAAATGTCCCGCATCATCACCACCGAAAAAGCCCCAATTGATATGGTCGAGCAGTTCCGCGCGGCGGGAATCAACGTTGATGTAGCCATCACCGAGGGATAACAAGTAACATCTGTTCGCATTTTCCCAATGTTGACAGATAACGCCCCCTGCGTTATAAAATAGTAGAGAACGAAAGAAAACGAAACAATAATCAGATACAGTGACCGCGAAAAGTGACTCACGCGGTATCAGAATAGACTTATTCGCGCGTTTTTATTTGTCTAACCCAAAGAGAAGTTTGTATGCCGCAAAACTTATGGAAACCCGAAGACGCTGCCCGTTTGCCTGATCTGGATGGTTTGGTTTACCGCAGCAATCTTCTGGGTACTGACCGTGCTGTGGTTAATGTTTACGGTGGAAACACCAGCGCCAAACTGAAGATGACCGATCATGTTGGCCGCACAGTGGATGTGCTGGCGGTCAAAGCTTCTGGCTCAGACATTGCGACCATCGTCGAAAAAGGCTTCGCGCTGCTGCGGCTGGACGAAATTATGCCGCTGTTCAAGCGCGAAAAAATGTCCGACGAGGAAATGACCGAATACCTCAACCGCACTGCATTTGAACCGGGTCGTCCACGCCAGAGCATCGAAACCCTTTTACATGCATTCGTCCCTGCCAAACATGTCGATCACACACACCCGGATGCAGTGATTAGCATCGCCTGTGCGCCGGATGCCGAAGCTGAAGCTCGCAAATTATGGGGCAATCGCATGGCCTTTGTACCCTACATCCGCCCCGGTTTCACCCTGAGCCAATGGATTGGGCAAAAAGTCATTGATAATCCCGGCATTGAATGTGTCGTGATGGGCAAACACGGGTTAGTCACTTGGGCGGAAGACCCCAAAACCTGCTACGACAATTCCATCCGCATCGTGCAGGAAGCCGAAGATTATGTTGCCGATAAACGCAAAGGCAAGCGCGTTTATGGCGATCTGATTGTCAAGCCGCTGGCGAAGGCTGAACGCGATACGATCATGGCAGAAGTACTGCCGATCATTCGCGGCGCGGTATCGGAACATACACCAGCTATCTTGCAATACGACGACTCAGATGCCGTGCTGGATATGGTTGGCAGCGCCAAAAGCGCCGAAGTCAGCCAGCAGGGTGCGGCCTGCCCCGATCATCTCGTCCACGTCAAACGGCAGCCGTTGTTCGTGAACTGGAATCCGACGGAAGGTGTGGATGCCCTCAAAGCCCGTATTCCCGGCGATGTAGCCGCCTATCAGGAACGCTACATTCAATACTTTGAAGCCAACAAAGAATCCGGTGATGAACTCGGCAACCCTGCCCCGCGTGTCATCCTGATCCCCGGCCTCGGCATGGTCAATACAGGCAAGGACGCCACCAACGCCGATGTGAGCCGCCAACTGTATCACCGCGCGATTGAAGTCATCGGTGGCAGCGAGGCATTAGGCGCGTTCGTCAGCCTCTCCGCCAAAGAAGCCTATGATATTGAATATTGGCCGCTGGAACTCTACAAACTCAAACTCGCTCCCCCTCCGCGTGAATTTGCCGGAAAAGTCGTCCTTATTACGGGTGCAGCCAGCGGTATTGGAAGAGCAACCGCTTTCCGATTGGCACAGGACGGCGCACATATCGTCGTCTCCGATATTAACGGCGAAGGCGCACAGCAGGTCGCGACAGAAATCAGCAAAAAGTTTGGTTTCCGGCGGGCAATCGCCACCAACACTGATGTCACCAGCGAGACCGCAGTGCAAGATGCCTTCAAGCAGGCCACGCTGGCTTACGGCGGTGTGGATGTCCTGGTCAATAATGCGGGCATCGCGGGCGGCGCGAATATCGAAGACACCACACTCGACATGTGGAATAAAAACATGAACATCCTCGCCACTGGCTATTTCCTGATGGCGCGCGAAGCCTACAAGGTGATGAAACAGCAGGGCGTCGGCGGCACGATGGTTTTCGTCGGCAGCAAAAACAGCATCGCCCCCGGCAAAGGTGCAACCGCTTACAGCAGTGCCAAAGCAGCGGAAATCCATCTGGCACGCAGTCTGGCGGAAGAAGGCGGCGCACACGGCATTCGCATCAATTCCGTCCTGCCGGATGCGGTCATTCGCGGCAGCAGCATTTGGGACAGCCAATGGAAAGATGCCCGCGCCAAACAGTATGGCGTCAAGTCCGAAGACCTGAACGATTTCTACAAACAGCGAAACACACTCAAGGTTGAAATTTTGCCGGAGGACATTGCGGAAGCGATTGCATTCCTGGCAGGGCCGCGCAGCGCCAAAACCACTGGCGCGGTGCTGACGGTCGATGGTGGTGTGCCACAGGCATACGTTCGTTAAGTGAAGTAAGCTACTCGTACACGCGGGCAAGTTGGATATGCTGGACTTGCCCGTTAAAATTAGCCAAACAATATTTAAGATTTTGGAAGAAGTTTGATGGCTTTGAAATCCGTTATTGCGGTTGATCTGGGTGCTGAATCAGGACGGGTGATGCAGGTCAGTTTTGATGGCAAAGACCTCCATCTGGAAGAAAAACACCGCTTCGCCAATGTAGCCGTTACAGCACGCGGCACACTGTATTGGGATGCGCTGCGCCTGTGGAACGATATTGCTGAAGGCATCAAAAAATCTGCGCCCGATGCAGCAGGTGTGGCAGTCGATACCTGGGGTGTCGATTTCGCCCTACTCGACCGCGCAGGTAATTTACTCGGCAACCCCATCCACTACCGGGATGCAAGTTGGGAAGGCATGATGGAATGGGTATTCGAGCGTGTGCCCCGGCGCGAACTTTATGAACACACCGGACTGCAAATCATCCCGGTCAATACCATCTGGCGCTTGGCGTATCTGGTCAAAACCAACAGCCCACTGCTGGAACATGCCCATACTTATCTGACAATTGCCGACCTGTTCAATTACTGGCTGAGTGGGGCAACAAGCTGTGAATTCACCCACGCCAGCACGCATCAGATTTACAATCCGCGCCTCGGCAATTGGGATGCTGAACTGTTGAACAAAATCGGTCTGCCTACGGGTATGTTCGGAGAAATTGTCCAGCCGGGAACACGGTTGGGTACATACAATGGCATTCCTGTTTGGACAACCGCTTCCCACGACACGGGCAGCGCAGTCGTCGCCGTCCCCACCACCACCGAAAATTATGCCTATTGCAGCAGCGGAACGTGGAGTCTGTTGGGGCTGGAACTGAACCAACCCGTTATCAACGATGCAGCTTACGAAGCCAACGCTACCAATGAAGGCGGCGTAAACGGCACATTCCGCTTTTTACGAAATATCGCTGGCATGTGGTTGGTGCAGCAGAGTCGGGCAACATGGCGCGAACAGGGCAATACATATGAATATGCCCAGTTAGCAGCGATGGCTGAAAGTGCCAAACCCTTCACAGCCTTCATCGACCCTGATGACGAAACATTTTACCCACCCGGCGATATGCCATCCCGCATTCGGACATTCTGCCAGCAGCACAAGCAGGCTGTTCCCGAAGATGTTGGGCAAATCGTGCGCGTGATTTATGAAAGCCTCGCGCTGCGTTATCGCTATGTACTGGAAAAACTGATTCATGCCAGCGGGCGTGCCGTTGACCGGATGCATATCATCGGTGGCGGCTCGAAAAATGCCCTGCTGTGTCAGATGACCGCCGACGCGATTGGGCGTCCGGTGATGGCTGGCCCAGCCGAAGCTACTGCACTCGGCAATGCGATTGTGCAGTTGGTGGCGATGGGCGAATTCAGCAGCATAGCCGAAGCCCGTGAACTGCTGAGTAAAGGCGCAGAAACCAAAATCTATGAGCCGCGCAACACAGCCGATTGGGATTCGGCGTATGAACGGTTTTTGCGAATTCTGACGGTGAAGTAGTTATCAGTTTTTAGTGATACTTTGTTTTTAAGGCTTGATGGGGTGGAACCAATGTCTCTGAATCCAGATACACAAAACCGGGAGCTAAAAACTAAAAGCAGCCAACTGATTGACCTGAGCCACACGGTCGAAGATGGGCTGATTACTTACAAAGGGCTGCCCGCGCCGATCATCTGCGATTATTTAAGCCGCGAAGATTCCCGCAGCCATTATGCCGAGGGGACAGAGTTCAACATCGGCAAAATCGAGATGGTCGCCAACACCGGCACATATCTGGACTCCCCTTTTCACCGTTATGCCGATGGCAAGGATTTAGCCGATTTGGCGCTGGAACAGGTCGCCGGATTGGAAGGGGTTCTGGTACGCATTCCCGCCGAACATGGCCGAGTGATTGACGCGGAGGTTTTCGCTGGCCTGGATGTGCGCGGCAAAGCGGTGATCGTCCATACCGGATGGGCGCGCCACTGGAAAACCGACCAGTATTTTGAAGGACATTCGTTCTTGACTGAAGCCGCGGCGAATGTTCTCAAAGCTGGTGGGGCGGTACTGGTAGGCATCGACTCGCTCAATATTGATGATACCCATGATGGTCGCCGTCCGGTGCATACCATTTTGCTGGGTGCGGACATTCTGATTGTGGAACATCTCTGTAATTTGGAGGCCATCCCGGATGGATGCCCGTTCACCTTCTACGCTGTTCCAGTGAAAGTCAAAGCCTTTGGCACATTTCCGGTGCGGGCGTTTGTTGAAATAAAAGATTAACCCGATCACCGCAGCGATCAACTCAAAATTAACGACGAATGACTAACAACTAATGACTAATCCAACATTGGCTCTCGAAAATATCAGCAAACAATTCCCCGGCGTAAAAGCCCTCGATGGTGTGCATTTTGACATCAACGCGGGCGAAGTTCATGCGCTGCTGGGCGAAAATGGCGCAGGCAAATCGACGCTCATCAAGATCGTTTCCGGCGTCTACAAGTCCGATACAGGCAGCATTCGCATTGATGGGCAGGCCGTGACCTTCAATAACCCGCGTGAAGCACAGGGCAAAGGCATCGCCACCATTTATCAGGAACTCAGCCTGTACCCGGAATTGACGGTAGCCGAAAACATCTTCATCGGTCATGCCCCGCACCGCAGTTTTGGGCCACTGAAGGTGGTGGATTGGGGCACGGTTTATGAACGTGCGCGCGAACTGCTGGCCTCGCTCAACATCCACGATCTGGATGTGCGCCGGAAAGTCGGTTCGCTCAATGTTGGCAACCGCCAGCGCGTGGAAATCGCTAAAGCCTTGTCGATTAATGCCCGTGTCCTCATCATGGACGAACCCACAGCAGCGCTGACCGAAACCGATGTCGAGCGCCTGTTTGAAATCGTCCGTCTGCTCAAGGGGCAAGGTGTCGGCATCATCTATATCAGCCACCGCTTGCAGGAAGTGTTCGAATTGGCCGACCGTGCCACAGTCCTGCGCGATGGTCAGTATGTGGGCACAAAAGCCGTCAAAGATACCAGCGAAGACGAACTCATCAGCATGATGGTCGGGCGCACCATCGACAATCTGTTCCCCAAACTGCCCGCCAAACCGGGCGAACCCGTGCTGGAAATCCGCAACCTGACGCGCCCACCGCTGACGCGCAATGTGTCGCTCACCGTGCGGGCAGGCGAAATTGTCGGGTTATCCGGGTTGGTCGGTTCAGGACGCAGCGAACTGGCGCAGGTAATCTTCGGCATGACCCCGGCGCAGTCCGGCGAAATCTACATCGGCGGACAGCGGGTACACATCAATCACCCGGCGCAGGCAGTCAAACTAGGCATCGCTTATGTACCCGAAGATCGCGGTACACAGGGGTTGGTCAAGCAGATGAACATCCGCGAGAACGCTTCATTAGCGGTATTACGCGCCCTGTCGCGGGCATCGTTCATCAAACGCGGCGAAGAACGAACGCTGGCGAAAAACGCGATCCAGCAGTTGAGTATTCGCGCCTATGGCACAGAGCAGATCGTCAATAAGCTCTCCGGCGGCAACCAGCAAAAAGTGGTCATCAGCAAATGGCTGGCGAGCAAACCCAAGCTGCTTATCATGGACGAACCCACACGCGGGATTGATGTGGGCGCGAAATCTGAAATTCACCGCCTGATGAGCGAATTGGCGGTCAATCAGGGACTCGCCATTTTGATGATTTCCAGCGAACTACCGGAAGTCTTGGGCATGAGCGACCGGGTGCTGGTGATGCGTGAAGGTCAGCTTGTGGCGGAATTCGACCGCACTCAGGCCACACAGGAAAGCGTCGGCGCAGCCATGATGCGGGTACAAGCAGTCAACGGGAGCAGTTAGCTTTTAGGGGTTAGCCATCCTTACTCAATGGCTAGAGACTAATCGCTAAGAGCTAAAGGCTAAAGGTTAAAACTATGGCAGCAACTACGGTACAAACGAAAAAGACAACCAGCGCAGGTGGAATCGGGCGCTTTATCAATCAGGAAAGCGTGCTGGTGTTTGCGCTGGTCGTCCTGTCGCTGGTCGTCGCCAGCATCAACAGCAACTTTCTGGCGGTGAATAATGTCACCAACATTCTGAACAACAGTGCCTACATCGCCATTGCCGCTATTGGCATGTCATTGGTCATCATCTCTGGCAACATTGATATTTCAGTCGGTTCACTCATCGGTGTGCTGGCGACCATCGCCGGACGGTTGGCGCTGGATGCTCAGGCCAACGGCTATCCAATGATTATTGCCTTCATCGTTCCGCTGCTGGTCGGCGGTCTGGTGGGTGCGTTCAACGGATTTCTGGTTGCCTACCTCCGCATTCCCGCCATTGTGGTGTCGCTCGGCATGTTGAGCGTCCTCAAAGGCGCGCTGATTTTATGGACGGGTGGCGAGTGGATTTATAACCTCCCGGACAGCTTCAAAGTCGCCCAGCAAAGTTTACTGGGAATTCCCATCCCGATTTACATCATGTTCATTCTGGTGCCGCTGGCTGCCCTGTGGATGCGGTACAGCCCTGCCGGACGTGCTATTTATGCCGTCGGCGGGAACAAAGAAGCCGCGCGCCTCTCCGGAATTTCTGAACAGCGCACCTTGATGACGGTGTTCATCATCAACGGCTTGATGGTGGGCGTCAGCGCACTGATCTTTGCCACCCAATTTAACGCTATTCAATCGACCGTTCCGCCGGGAATTGAACTGCTGATTATCACAGCGGCAGTCGTCGGCGGCGTAAGTATTCTGGGCGGCACAGGAACAGTCATCGGGGCAATGCTCGGCGCGATTCTCATCAATGCCATCGCGCGCGGCATGGTGCTGGCGAATATCTCGCAGTATTGGATTCAGGCGGTGCAAGGCTTGCTCATCCTGCTCACGGTGATGGCCGATTTAATCCGCCGTCGTCGTCAGTCCTTCACAGGTCGATAGACGAAAGGCGAATGCGATGGCATCGGCTCAACTGATCGAAGATTTTTACAAAGCATTTCAGAAAAAAGATTACGCTGGAATGATCGCCTGTTACCATCCCAACATTGAATTTTCTGACCCGGTATTCACCGATCTGAAGGGCAAACGGGCAGGCGCGATGTGGCACATGTTGTGTGAACGTGGCACAGACCTGACATTGGAATTCAGCGGAGTACAGGTGCAGGGTACAAGTGGCAAAGCGCACTGGGAAGCCACCTACACATTTTCGACGACCGGGCGCCGCGTCCACAACATCATTGATGCCATCTTTGATTTTCAGGACGAAAAAATTATCCGTCACCGCGATCACTTCGATCTCTGGCGCTGGACACGGATGGCTTTAGGCACATCCGGCATCCTGCTCGGTTGGAGTCCGCCAGTACAAAATAAAGTGCGCGAAACGGCACTCAAAGGGTTGCAAGCCTTCATCGCCAAACACCCGGAGTATCAGTAAACATCCCGTAGGGGCGTGATGCAGCCTACCCCTGCTAAAAGGACTTATTCGTATGACAGCACTTGAACAAACACCCCATACTGAACCCGCCCCTGTTCCAGCACCCGGCGGCGCATCGGGTTTCGTGCGGCTGATCCTGAGCAAGGAAGGCGTACTGGCGATTATCACAATTATCGCTGTGGTACTGCTTTCGACCCAGAACGACCGCTTTTTAACCGAACGCAACCTGAAGCGTGAATTGGTGCTGCTGTTCGAGGTGGCGATCATGGCGTTGCCCATGACCTACATCATCATCACGGGCGGTATTGATCTCTCGGTCGGGTCAATCTTCGGCCTCAGCGCCATCATTTTGGGCTTCGCATGGCAGGATGCGGGTTTGCCGCTGGAAGTCGCTATCGTGCTGTGTCTGTTGACAGGTGCGTTCTGCGGATTGGTCAATGGGTTAGGCATCGTCCGGCTAGGTGTGCCACCACTCATCATGACGCTGGCGACTCTGGCACTGTATCGCGGTATGGCCTTAGGCATCAGCCAAGCCCGGTCTGCGCGTGGTTTCCCGGATTGGTTCTTCGAGGTTGGACGTGGTGCGCTGCACATCGAACTCCCCGGTGATCCGGCAACCGTGCTGGTGGATGTGCCCTGGCAGGTCATCATCCTGATTATCGCCGTCATTATCAGCGCGATTGTGCTCTGGCGCACCACATTTGGGCGCGCCCTGTATGCGATGGGCAACAACGAACTGGCAGCACGTTTTGCGGGCATCCCGGTTGATCGTTATAAGCTGATGATCTACACCTTCAGCGGTTTTATGGCAGCGTTGGCAGCTTGGGTATTCACCGCCCGCATCAGCACCACCCGTTCAGATATGGGTTCGGGCATTGAACTCGATGTAATCGCAGCGGTGGTGTTGGGCGGAACCAGTATTTTTGGCGGTTCGGGCAGTGTACTGGGTACGGCGCTCGGCTTAATTCTCATCCGCGTCTTGACCAACGGCCTGCTGCTTTCTGGCGTTAAGGGTGATGCCACCACCGTCATGGTCGGCGTGGTGCTGATTCTGGCTATCCTGTTGAACAATTTCATTCAGACGCGCTTTCAGCGGAATTAAACACAGGAGCATTTTGATGAAAACCAGCCATGCAAAGGGGGTGATGCCTCGGCGGTAAAAGGGATGATGCCCATCACATTCATTTGCAGAAAAAAACGTTCAATACTAAGGAGAGTTTTTCATGACTAAGAAGTTCCTCATTATTGTGGCGCTGTGTGCGCTGGCACTGTCCTTCTCGGCAGCCACCGCGCAGGACGGACGCTGGGTCGGTGCAGATGATCTGCCCACCAATCCGATGGAATGCCCAGCCGGTGATTCCGCCGCCGCTGCCGAACCGGAAGCCACTGAAGAAGCCCCGATGGAAGCCCCGGCTTACGATGGCGGACAACCTGTTGATGCGCCTGATCTGGCTGGACAGCCCATCACCCTCGTGGATGTGCCGAAGCTGATCGGTATCGGTTACTTTGCCGCCACCACTCAGGGGCAGCAGGAAGCCGCCGCTGAACTCGGCAACGTCACCGTCACCACCGACGGCCCGACCGAAGGCGACATCGTGCAGCAGGTCGAGTTCATTGATCGTTACATTACGCAGGGTGTAGATGGCATTCTGTTCGCCGCTAACGACCCGGTTGGTATCAGCCCGGTACTGCGTGATGCGCTGTCACAGGGTATCCATGTTGTCGGTTATGACGCTGGTTCCGAAGCAGATGCCCGCGAATGGTTTGTGAATCAGGCACCCTTTGAAGCCATCGCTAAATCAATGGTGGACAGCCTGGTAGCGGAAATCGGCCCGGCAGGGAGCTTCGCCATCGTGACCAGCTCCTTCACCGCCCCGAATCAGGCGCGTTGGATTGGTGAAGCACAGGATTACATCGCCAATTGCTATCCCGAACTGACTTGGCTGGAAACCGTTGAGTCGCAGGAAGATCAAAATCTGGCCTTCCAGCAGACACAGGCTCTCATTCAGAAATACGGCGCGGATATGGATGGCGTTCTGGGTATGTCCAGCGTGGCGTTCCCCGGCGCAGCCGATGCAGTACAGCAGGCCAGCCTGTGCTCCCCCGATGACGCCGCCGAAGGCGTGGGCGCACCGGATGCCGACTCAGGTATCGCTATCGTCGGTCTGAGCACCCCGAACCAGATGAAGCCCTTCGTTGAGAATGGCTGCGTGGAATCGGTTGTACTCTGGAATCCGATTGATCTGGGTTACGCTGCCGTGTACGTGATGCGCGCAGTGGTTGATGGTGTGCTGGTTCCGGGCGCTACCTCGGTCGAAGCTGGCCGTCTGGGCACGCTGTCGGTCATCAATGGCAGCGAAATTCTGCTTGGCCCGGCGTTCGTCTACAATCAGGATAACATTTTCGACTTCGACTTCTAAAAGTCGTCAATGATCGCTTGCCAGCCGATAGATTTCTTTGCGGGTGGCAGCATAGGGGTAAGCCAACGGGCTTGCCCCTATCCTTAATTCAGGCCATAAACCGCTTGTCGTAATATATAAAGGATGGAAAGCATTGGAGTAAGTTACAGTGCGTATCCAGATTGAGTGGGCTGAACAGAGTCAAACCATCGTCCGACAGATTTTTACAGGTAGTTGGACATGGGAAGCATTCTATGAGGCGACTCAGCGAACCAAGCAAATGGTGAATTCGGTTGAATACACCGTTCATATTGTTTCGGATTTGCGTGAAAGCGAGTCCCTGCCACTAGGCGGCACGCTCACCCATGCCCGAAATGGTCTGGCTCATATGCCATCCAACTGGGGAATTCTGGTCATTATCACCCGCAATGCATTTATCCGTGCGATGGTAACAACCTTCACCGCCCTGTTCAAAACCACACTGGGTAAAAAAACTTTTGCCGCCAGCACGCTTGAGGAGGCTTACGCAATTGCCGAACGTTACGAACGCCAACAAATCGCCGCACCCAACCGCTGATACCCTTTCCGCACTCGTCGATCTCACCCATAAACTCGGTCAGCCTGAACGCGAATATGTCATTATTGGTGAAGGCAATACTTCCTGCCGCATAGATGCCGACTCGTTCTGGATTAAAGCCAGCGGTCAGGGCATGGAAACCATTACGCCAGCAGGATTCGTGGCCGTGCGGTTTGAGTCAATTCTGGGGATGCTCGACCAATCCCCCGGCGATCTTGCCGCCCAAAAAGCAGTCATGCAGGCCGCCAAAGTAGATGCCACCGCGCCCGGTGTACCATCGGTGGAAGTCACCTTTCACGCCATGCTGCTTCACGAATGTGGTGTACAGGTGATTGGTCATACCCACCCCGTTGCGGTCAACCGAATCCTGTGCAGCAGTCGAGCGCGGCAGTTTGCGTCCAACCGCTTATTTCCTGATGAAGCTGTACTGTGTGGCCCGGAATCGGCCTTTGTGCCCTATGTAGACCCCGGCCTGCCGCTGGCATTGGCAATCCGCGATGCAGCCCGCCGCTACATGGACGATAACGGTGAAGCACCCAAAGTGATTTTGCTCGCCAATCATGGATTAATCGCGCTGGGGCAAACACCCACTGAAGTACTGAACATCACCGCCATGACCGTCAAGGCTGCCCATATTTTTGCCGGAGCCTGTGCGATTGGCGAACCCGTTTTCATGAGCCGCGAAGACATCCTGCATATCTACAAACGCCCCGACGAAATCTACCGCCGCAAGCAGTTTGTTGAGTATTAGACCCGCAAATCACTATAATGAACGTAGATCAACATTGTGGGTAAAAACGCATGGACATGATTCTCAGTATCAACCTGATTGTCTCTAATCCCGATGTACGTGGCGGACGCCCCTGCATTGCTGGAACAACCATCACTGTTGCCGATGTGGCAATTGCAAAGGTGTTCCAGATGCTTGATGTCGATGATATTGCCGACCATTACGAGCTTTCCCTCCAGCAAGTACACGCTGCGCTGGCTTACTACTACGAACACAAAGCCGAAATTGATCAAAGCATTCAGGAACGACGTAAGCTCGCGGAAACTTTGAAGGAACAAAGGATTGGAAGCCGCCATAAGCCTCTATTTGGATGAGAATATCTCACCCAAAATTGCTGTTCAACTTCGCCGCCGGGGTATTGATGTTGTGACCGCCCATGACGCTGATGCGTTAGGCGACAGCGACATCAATCACCTCAAACGTGCTGTCCGTATGGAACGTGTCCTCTGTACTCACGATGTGGATTATTTGATACTGGATGCCGAAGGTTCTCCCATAAAGGCATTGTATTTGGTATTCAGGAAAAACACTCAATTGGTGATTGGGTAAAAGGGCTTGAGTTGATATGTAGCGTATACAATGCAGCCGATATGGAAAATCATATCGAGTATCTGCGATCTATCGCTGCGGTACTTTTACTCGCGGCTGAATTGGGCTATTATGGTTAATAGAGTATAGTATTGCTGATGAAAGATTTTGATTCAAAATGTTACGATTCTGTTTCTCCTTACTGATAATCTTTCTGGCGGCCTGTGGAGGAACGCCCTCGGCTGCCCCAACCGAAACCCCACTTCCCCCACCGCCAACCGTTGATCTGGCAACCGTGCAAAAAATCACGGTCGTCGGCAGCACGATAGCCGCCCCCGCTACCGACCGGATTACAGCTCAGTTTCGGGCATCGGGTTATACCGGGGAAATTGTCAACGAAGTGACAGGCACAGGCCCCGGACTTTCGCGCCTGTGTGATGTGGGCGATGCACAGATTGCGACCGCCGTGCGCGCCATGACCACCGAAGAACAAGCCGCCTGCCGTCAGCGGATGGGCGAACCGTTGGGCTTCACCATCGGCGTGGAAGCGATTGGCATCTTCGTCAGTCAGCAAAACACATTTTTGACTGATCTGACGTTGGCCGAACTGCGCGCCATCTTCAGCACCGCCCGCACTTGGGCAGATGTCCGCGCCGGATGGCCGAGTGAGCCGATTGGGATTCTGGCGGAAACCGACAGCACCTCTTTCGACTTTTTCATTCAAACCCTGTTCAGCAACGATGACGAACCGGATTTAAGCTCACCCAGCTTCATATTTATTGAGGATGATACCGCACCAGCCCGAACGCTGGCCGTGACCGAGAATCCCAATGCAATTACGTTGCTGGGACTGAGTGGAACAGGTGGCAGTACCATTCGCGCCGTACCCATTGAAGGTGTAGCCTTATCGGCGGATGCAATTACCGGCGGAACATATCCCATCCAGCGACCGATATGGTTATACACCACCACCACCTTGTTTCAGCAGCGGCCATCAGTGGCAGATTTCGTCAACTTCTATGTGACATCGCTGCCAACGGGTTTGATCGGTTCTGATCTGGCGTTACCGAATGCCGCCGCGCTGGAAGCCAACCGACAGACCTTACAAGGTTTAGGTTCATAACGCAGACGACGGTTTGCGCCAGAACTGCCACCAGCGCCGTTTGGGTGGAATCGGGGGCAAAAGCTGAGGCGGAATCGTAATCATATACTGGTTAGCGACGATCTCCAGTGCTTTTTGGGCGAATTTTTCCAGATCGTACCAGTCTTCGGACATGCCCATGTTCATATGTCCCTCGCCGGGGAACACACCGAGGAAATACCCATTCCTGGGCACATCCGGGACGCGCTCCAGATGCGGATTGCGTTCTGCCGCCACCGCCATAATGCGTGAAGGCGGTTTAGGACGCGGGTCACGCGGGTCGGGCGGCGCATAAACAAACAGCACATGACGATACTGAATCTGCCCGGCACTTTTGCAATCCGTGAACAGCATCGTCAGATACGGCCCGACCTGATAACTGCGCACATGACGGGCATCAATAATGGCTGGCATATACATGAATAACACTCCTGCTCAATAGAAATATTTATAGGCGACAATTCCACGAGGTGCAAATATGATGTCTCCCGAAGGTTCGACGCTGTGGTTTATTCCCGATGGCTATCTGGCGACGCCGCTGGAAAACGATCCCGTCTATAAAAACCACGAATCCATCTGCGTGATGAATGTGACCGATACGGATGCCCACCTGCTGCTGGATTTTTACTTCGCGGATCGTGCCCCAATCGAAAACGCACCTGTGACGATTCCGGCCAAGCGCTGCATCCACGTCCGCATGGATGACCCCCAAAATACAGGCGGTGTACCTCTGCCTCTGGATGTCCCCTACGGAACACGCATTCGCTCAGATGTGCCTGTGGTCGTTCAATATTCACGACTCTACAGCACCACCCGCAACATCAGCCTGATGACCACCATCGCCCATCCGGGATAAACTAAAAATCTTATCTAAATCCCTCTTTGTTCCCCTCTCCTAGCTGTACTCAGCGGTGGGGAGAGGGTAGCGAGCGACCAAGCGAGCATGGGGTGAGGGCATCAGAATCGCCTTAAAACAAAGTTATTTGTAAAATAGGCAGGACATCAATTGCACAACCAGAGTTGAGCCGCCATGCCGCACATCTTTTTGTCTTACGCCCATGCCGACGCCGACCGTTTATACCCCGTTCATGCCCGGATGCAGGCTGTACTTGCCCACAACCTCTGGATTGATAAAGTTGGCTTACGGACGGGCGTCGAATGGTTGAACGCCATCAAACGCGCGGTGGATGAATCCTATGGCGTAATCTTTGCCATAACCGAAACCTTCGTCAGCCGCCCCTTCATCCTCGAAAAAGAAATCCCGTGGACGATTGACCGCTTCAAAGACACACAGGGGCCGGTGATTTTTGTCGTCCGCTTCGATGATGTCCCCTTCCCCAAAGTGCTGCAAGACGCCCTCGACGACAAGGATTTGAAATACCTCTTTCAGGTCGTGGACGCCCGCGATAAAGATGAAAAACGCTGGTTTACCGAACTCAAATTGCCCGAACCGCCCAAAGAAAAAGACAAACGCTTTTTGCTCGATTGGCCGCGTCTGCTCACCTTTCAGGGACGCGATGAACAGTTAGTGCAGCTTCACGAAACCCTCATGGGCGGCAAAAACGTCAGCGTCAGCGCTTTACACGGCTTGGGCGGCATCGGCAAAACCCAACTCGCCGTCGAATATGCCCACCGCTACCGCTTCCATTATCCGGCGGGTGTCTATTGGGTCAACGCCGCGCGCCCGGATTGGACGGGCGAAATCAGCGCCCTCGCCCAAAACTTGGGACTGAAACCCGCCGACCCCAACGCCCCGGATTACAACCGCCAGATGGTCACCGCTTTCAATAATTTTTTGCGCGATCAGGCAGGCGAGGCGCTCGTCATCCTCGATAACGTCGAAAATCCTGCCGATGTCGCCAACCGTGAGATCGGCCCGGCCTTGCGCCCCATCGGGTTAGCCGCCCGCTTGCTCATCACCACCCGCCGCGCCGATTTGCCGGAACGTTTCGCCCGAATCCCCATGAACGTCCTCCCGCTGCCGGATGCCCGCGCACTGATTTTGACCGCCCGCCCGGAAGCCGAAACCGACCCAGCCGTCGATAAAATCTGTAATGCCGTCGGTTGTTTGCCTTTAGCCTTGGGCTTGGCTGCTGCCGCGCTCAAAAAACGCCCGACGGTGACGCCAACAGCCCTGCTCGACCACCTGTTACAAAGCGGCGTCGATACCGTCGCCCAAAAGATCAAACTCTCGCCGGGGGAACTCGGCACACAGGCCGACTACAACATCAGCTTGACCGCCGCCCTCGACTGGCATTGGGGGCAGATTGCCGACCATGCCCAAACCGTGATCGCGCTGGCTGCGGCTTATGACGAAGCTGCCGAAGTCCCCCTCGCCCGCCTGCGGATTCTCTCCGGCCTAGAGGATGATCCCGCCGCCCTCGACCAGCCCTTCACCGAAGCCTTAGACGAATTGAAAAACGCCAATTTGATCGAAGATTTAGGCGCAGCCCTGCGTTTACATCCCCTCGTTCGTGAGGATGTGCGGAAACGTGCTGACATTCAAAAAATGATGATGGCAGGCCGCGAACGTCTAGCCAATGCCTACCATACCCCCGCCATCCTAAACCGCGAAGCCGCCGCGCGGGACAGCACCGCCGTCCTCCGCGATATGCAAGATACCCTGCGCCTGAAAACCCCGACTCTGTACAGCGACCATCTGGTGACGCTCGCCCGTTATCTCGAATGGGAAAATCACCATCTCCGTAACTGGAAACCCGATGAAAATCCCGCCTATTTCATCCAGCAGGTGCGCGAACGAGTTCACCATCAGGGCAATGACCGTCTGCGCGATTTTTTGGACGACTGGCTCAACCACCATCTTCACTTCCGAACCGCAGATCAATGGCACTTCCCCAACGACCCCGCCCTGATTCGGGTCTTCGAGGGGCATACGGATTCTGTCAGTGGGGTGGCGGTGCTGGGGGATGGCCGTGCCCTCTCGGCTTCCTACGACCAAACCCTCCGCCTCTGGAATCTGAAAACCGGGGAAAGCCTGCGCGTGTTTGAGGGGCATACGGATTCTGTCAATGCGGTGGCGGTGCTGGGGGACGGCCGTGCCCTCTCGGCTTCAGGCGACAACACGCTGCGGTTGTGGGATGTGGAGAGTGGGGAAAGCCTGCGCGTCTTCGAGGGGCATACCGATGGGGTCACTGCGGTGGCGGTGCTGGGGGATGG